>CAZSAT010000018.1:0-81979 GCA_964604675.1 uncultured Enterobacterales bacterium | reverse complement strand
CAGCGACGAAGCTGGCCGGCGCATGCTCGGTCCGACTTTTTCAGCAGCCTGCTAGAAGAACTTCCAGGTGCCGACGCGTTCGCCTCGCTCGAGCCGACGACCGACGAGGTAGGCATCCACGACGGCGACGGTCACGACCGTGATCATCGCCAGGCCACCGGACATCGGAGTGCCGCAGCAGCCGCCGAAGGCGAGCGCCACGAAGAGCACGGCCTTGCCGACCTGCCCGAGGTAGAAGTGTCCCGCCCCGGGAACGATGGACATGATCGCCGCGGAGATCGCGCTCACCTTGGGCTTCGCGCGCCGCTCGCGACGGTCGTCCAGGGTGACGGCCTCGACCGGCACGGGGTCCACGTCCTGGCCGAGCGGCTCCTCCACGATCGAGTCGGCCGCGCGCTCGGTGGTGGCCTCGTCTCCGTCTCCGGCCAACATCGCCTCGAGATCGGCCGCGCCAGGGAGCGGGCGGGCCTCCGGCACGACGGGCTCCGTGACCGGCTCCTCGACCCGTTCGACCGGCTCAGGAGGCTCGGCGTCCCCCGCTGCAGTCACCGCGTCGTCCGCACCGACAGGGGGGACCGCGGGCGCCGACGACGGGGCCTCTGCCCTCTTGTCCGGGCCGTCCCCTTCGCCCCAGCGGTCCAACAGACCGAAGTTGGACAGGTCCGCGTTGCTATCGTCGCCCGGCATGACGCCTCCGAGGCCACGAAGGTACTGGGGCGCCCTCGCCCTGGCCACCCTGCTCTTTGCCCTGACCTCTCCGGGGCAGACCTACAGCATCAGCGTGTTCGTCGACCCGATGCTCGCCGAGCTCGGCATGTCCCGCACCACGCTCACGGTCCTCTACGGAGCCGGGACGCTCGGCGGCGCCGCCGTCATGCCCCAGCTCGGACGGCTGCTGGACCGCCACGGCATCCGTCCGGTCCTGACGGTGCTCGCGGTCTTGTTCCCCCTGGCGCTCCTGGCCATGAGCCGGGTGACCGAGGCGCTCACCCTGGCCATGGGCTTCGTCGCCATCCGAACCCTCGGGCAGGGCGCGCTCGGGCTCGTCGGCCAGAACGCGCTCGCGGTCTGGTTCCGCGGGCGGCGCGGACTCGCGGTGGGGCTCTCGAGCGCAGGGGCCGCCGCCCTGGTCGCGCCGTGGCCAGCGGCCCTCGAGCAGCTCGTGAGCCACATCGGCTGGCGTGGGGCCTGGGTCGTCTTGGCGGGCGCCAGCCTCGCCCTGCTCCTGCCCCTGTCGCGGCTGCTTGGAACGCCACAGCCGGACGAGGTGGACCCGGCCATCGAGACCAGCTCGGCGGGCGCAGGCTGGACCTTGTCCCAGGCCTACCGGAGCCCGGCCTTCTGGCTCCTGGCGCTCGCCGGCCTCACGACGGCCGGCACGATCACCGGCATGGCGTTCCACCAGGTCTCCCTGCTCGGCGAACGGGGGCTCGACCCGACCCGAGCGGCGGCGAACTTCGCGCCACAGTTCGCCACGATGGCCGTGGTGTCGGTCGTCACGGGGCGGCTGTTGGACCGCGTGGACCTGCGCTACCCGGTCGCGCTCTCCCTCACCGCCCTGTGTGGGGCGTGCGGGCTCGCACGGGTGCTGTCCCCCGGCGTCCTGGAGCTGGCCTATGCGGTGGCCGTCGGAGTGGCGACGGGCACCTGGCGGAGCATCCACGGCGCAGCCTGGCCGCGGTGGTTCGGCCTGGCGCACGTCGGGGAGATCCAGGGGGCGGCATCGCGCTGGTTCATCGTCGGCGCCGCCTGTGGCGCGCTGCCCCTGGCGGCCGTCAAGGACCTGAGCGGCAGCTACGCCGGCGCGCTCACGGTGGCGATGGTCCCACCGCTGCTCCTGGCCGCCTGCGCCCTCGTGATCCGAGCGCCGGGGGTGCCCCCCGCTCAGAGCAGGTAACGGTCCCCGCGTCGTGCGATGAACGCGCCGGCAGCCGCCACCGCCGACGCAGCCGGTCCCTGGGGATCGAGGCAGGGGTTGGTGTGGTTCAGATGCACGAAGTGCACCCGCCCCCGGAGGGCCGCGGGCAGGCGCTCGAGCGTGCGAAGGATCGGCGGATGGTTCACCCCGTCGCGCGGCGGGTCCAGCTCGTCACGGCTGTAGAAGGTGCCGTCGAGGTAGGCGCGGTCCACCCGGGCCACCGCCTGCTCCGGCGGCCACGAGGTCCAGTCGTCGACGTCGGGGGCGTACAGCACGCTGCGCTGCGGCCCGCACACGGTGAGCGCGACGGTCTCGCTGTACTCGTCGCGGTGGGGCACGGTCTCGGCCCGGATCTCGACCTCTGGAAGCGCCAGCCCGAGCTCGAGCGGCTCCAACACGATGTGCTCGTCCCGGATCAGGAGCTCCCACGGAGCGTTGTCCTGCAGGAACCCCCGCAGCCGCGGCATGGCATACACCGGCACCCGCCGGCTGCCCATCACCTCGCGCCCGAGCGACAACAGGCCGACCACGTGCCCGTAGTGGGCGTGGGTGAGCACGACGCCGCCCAGGGGTGCGCGCAACGCGTGGAGCTGCCGGCCGAGGTCGGGCGTGGCGTCGAGCAGCCAGGCGCGCCCCTCCACCACGAGGCCGAGGCACGAGCAGAGGTGGCCCGGACCCTCCCACGCTCCCGCACAACAGGAGCGCGCGCAGCCGGCATGAGGGTGGCCACCGTCCTGCGCGGTTCCGAGCACGTGGAGCACGGGGTGCATGCGGCCCACCCTACGCGACCTGCTCAGGTCCCGTCGTCAGCCAGATCGGCCAGCCGGGCGTCGATCCGACGCAGCAGGATGAGCATCTCCTGTTCCTCGGGGTCCTCGAGGATGGTGGCAATCGCCCCGGCGGCGTAGCCGATCACGGCGACGCCGAACACCATCACCACGCTCGCCACGAGCCGCCCCGCATCGGTCTGAGGGATGAAGTCGCCGTAGCCCACGGTCGACATGGTCACGACCGCCCACCAGAACGCGTCGCTGTTGTCCCGGAAGAGCGCCGGCTCCATCACGCGCAACGCGAGCCCGCCGGAGAAGGAGGTGGCCAAGGCCACCAGCACGAAGCGGGCCATGCGCCCGACGGCCCCACGCAGGTGCCGAGCGCGCACGATCAGCCGGAAGACCCGGAGGAGCCGGATCAGGCGGATCACACGCCCTGCCTGGAACACCGAACCGAAGGGGATCGATGACACCAGCTCCGCGATGCGCTCGAAGCTGATCACGTAGGCTCGACGGTCCTCGGCGAGCACGAGCCCCAGCAGCCACTCCAGGAAGAAGCTGGCGCAGAAGAAGAGGTTCCAGTCCGCCGAAGGGTTGTGCACGAGCGCGGCGGTCTCCGCGGCCACGCTGACGTCGATGGCCAGGAGCACGAACAGCGGGATCAAGAGGACGTTGTTCCACGTGGCCAGCGCGCGATGCCACACGCGCAGCCCGCTCGAGTCGCTCACGGCATGTCCAGGGCCAGGTCGAGGAAGGCATACCAGTCAGCGACCTCGTCGATCCAGACCTGGACGGACTTGCCGACCTTGTGTCCCGCACGGGTCTCGACCCGGAGGAGGATCGGCGCGGGCCCGGCCTGGGCGTGCTGCAGCGCGGCGGCGAACTTGTAGCTGTGCGCCGGCACCACCCGATCGTCGTGATCCCCGGTGTAGAGCAGGGTGGCCGGGTAGCGGGTCCCGGGCTGCACGTTGTGCACCGGCGAGTAGCCGTACAGCGTAGGGAACAGCTCCGAGTCGTCGGGACGACCGTAGTCGCTCGCCCAGGCCCAGCCGATCGTGAAGCGGTGGTAGCGGAGCATGTCCATCACGCCCACACCTCCCAGCACCGCCCCGAAGAGATCCGGGCGCTGGTTCATGCAGGCTCCGACCAGCAGGCCACCGTTGGAGCGACCGTGGATCGCCAGGCGATCCGGCCGCGTCCAGCCTTGCGCCACGAGCCACTCGCCGGCGGCGATGAAGTCGTCGAACACCTGCTGCTTGTGGAGCTTGGCGCCCGCCTGGTGCCACGCCTCCCCGTACTCGCCGCCCCCGCGCAGACCCGGCTGGGCGTACACGCCTCCGAGCTCCAGCCAGGCCGCGACGTCGGCCTTCCACTCCGAGTGGAGCGCGAGGCCGAAGCCGCCGTAGCCGTAGAGCAGCGTCGGGTGGTCGCCCGTGGGCTCCAGGTCGCCGCGGCGCACCAGGAACATCGGAACCTGGGCGCCGTCACTCGACGGGTAGAACACCTGCTCCACCACGTAGCGCTCGCCGTCGAAGGGCACCTCGGGTGCCTGGAACACGTCTGCGCTTCCGCTGGCGACGTCCAAGGTATAGATCGTCGGCGGCGACAAGAAGCTGGAGAAGCTGAAGAACGTGCTCGGGTCGTGCTCCGTCCCGCGGAGTCCGGCAACGGTCCCCACCCCTGGCAGGGCGACGGTGTGCACGAGCGCTCCATCGAGGTCCCGGATCTCGACGCGGTGCACGGCGTGCTCGCTGAAGCGCAGCACGAGCTGGCCTCCGATCAGCTCGCCACCGTCGAGGATGGCCTCCTGCTCCGCGACGACCTCGACGATCTCGCGGGTCTCCGGGTCGAGCCGCACCACCCGTCCACGATCGGCCTCCAGCGTGGTGCGGAGGTAGAGCTGCCCGTCCTGGCTCCCGAGCAGCAGGTACTCGGCGTCGAAGCCCGTGCGCAGGGGCCGCGGCACGCTCTCGATGGGGTCGGCATAGTGGATCTCGACGCTCCGCCCCGTGCCGCGCCACACATGCACGAACAGGGCGCCGTCCCCGGTGACCCAGGCGTTGAAGCCCCGCTCGGGGTGGTGCGGGTCCGACATCACCACGCGATCGTCGACCTGCCGATCTCCCAGACGGTGCTCGTGCAACGTGGGCCCCACGCTCACGGCCTCGAGCTCCTGGCCCGCGGGCACGCCGGGGTAGCTCGTGTAGAAGAAGGCCTCGTCGCCACGCCAGGAGAGCGCCGAGAACTTCACGCGATCCACCCGATCCTCGAGCCACGCGCCCGTGGACACGTCGAGCACCTGCAGCCGACGCCAGTCGGAGCCGCCCACGCTGATCTCGCAGAGCACGAGCGCACCCGACGGCGACGGGGTCCAGGACACCAACGCATCCTTGTTGTCGGCGCTCAGATCGGCCGGGTCGAAGAGCATGCGTGTGAGGCCGCCCTCCTCGACGAACAGCGGTGCCTGCGGCTGGAGTCCGTCGTTCCGGGTGAAGAAGGTGCGCTCGCCTCGCCGTTTCGGCAACCCGAAGCGCTCGTGGTCGACGAGCTCCTCGAGCCGGGCCCGCGTGGCTTCACGCCCGGGCACGCCGTCCAGGATCTGGCGGGTCAGCGCGTTCTGGGCGGCCACGAAGGCCTCGACCTCCGAGCCGCCGGTCTCCAACCAGCGGTAGGGATCGGGCACCTGGGTGCCGAAGAAGTCGTCGACGACGTCGCCTCGGGCGACAGACGGGTAGCTCACGTGCAGACCCCCACAGGACAAGAGCGCGACCAGCATGGGTAGCGTGCTATCCGACCTCCACCATGTTCGAGCAGTTCCTGATGGCCTGGACCCTCGCCGCCGGTGTGCAGGCGGACCTCCACCTCGACACCCCCACGCAGCTCCACCGCCAGGACGTGGCGATGGATGCCGCCAGCGGGCTCGAGGCTGGCGTGGCGCAGCTTCGGGCGGGCGGCACCAACCTGGCGGTCGAGGTGCTGTGGCCACCCCGCAACACCGACCACCTGGCCCACACCAAGCACCTGATGGATCTGGTGGAGCGGGAGGTCAACGCGCTCGACCTGCTCATCCTCGTTCGCACACCGACGGAGGCGCGCGCGGCCGCCGAAGCCGATCGCATCGGCGTCGCCGTGTCGCTCGAGGGAGGTCATGGCCTGGGCACAGGGGACTGGCTCGCGGAGCTCGAAGCGCTGCACGATCGCGGCCTGGGCCTGCTCGGGCTCACCTGGAGCTTCTCCAACCGCTTTGCGGGGAGCTCGGGCGATGCGGGGGCCGGCCTCACCGACGAAGGCCGCGCGCTGGTGGACTGGGCGCGTGCCCACGGTGTGGTGCTCGACGTCTCCCACGCCTCCCGGCAGACCACCCTGGAGGTGTGCACCGACAGCCCGGTGCCGGTCATCGCCTCGCACTCCGACGCGCACGGGCTCAACGCGGTCGCGCGGAACCTCACGGACGACGAGATCCGTTGCATCGCGGCGAGCGGCGGGGTCATCGGGCTGAACTTCCACGCACCCTTCGTGGGCGGCACGCGGGACGTCGCCCGGGTGGCCGACCACGCCCAACACCTCGCCGCCGTGGGGGGCAAGGGCGTGGTCGCGCTCGGCTCGGACTTCGACGGCATGATCACGTCGACCGCTGGGCTCGAGGACGCCTCGAAGCTGCCCGCCTTGTGGGAAGAGCTCGCGGCGCGCGGCTGGAGCAGCGACGACATCGCGGGCGCCCGCGGCGAGAACTTCCTCCGCGCCTGGCAGGCGGTGCTCGACGGGGCCGGGTAGCTTCGCGCGATGCTCTGGCTCACCTTGGCCTGCAAGGGCCCCACCACCGACACGTCCCCGCCCGACGAGGCCGGCCTCCCGGAGCGCGTGGTGATCCTGGTGCTCGACGGCGTGGGCTACGACCAGAGCTTCTCCAACGAGGCGTGGCAAGACGACTACGTCGGCCTGGGCGGCTTCGAGCAGGTGGCGCGACGCCTGATGCCGTACGGCGCCACAGGCCCGCTCTACAACACCGGCGTGACCGTGACCGCGCCCGCGCACTGCGAGCTGACCACCGGTCGACCGCTGCACCTCGGAAACTTCGGTACCAAGCAGGGCTCCGCCGCCTACGTGCCCGAGTGGCCGGGCCTGTTCCACGCGCTGCAGGACGCTGGCGAGCAGGACCTGCTCGCCATCGGGAACACCATCAACCTGGAGCTGCTCACCCGGAGCCTCTACGTGGGCGCGTCCGAGGCGGGCACGTGGCGCTTCGTGTCGGAGGACGCGCTCAACCCGATCACCGACGACGGCGTGGTCGCCGACGAGCTCCTCGAGCACCTGCTCGGCGACGCCCCCCCCACCTTGACGGTGGTCAACTTCCACGAGGTGGATCGGGACGGTCACGCCGGGCTGGAGGAGGCCTACCGCGCGGACCTCTCGTTGCTCGACGACATCGTGATCGACGTCTGGACGGCGCTCCAGGGCGACGAGCGCCACGCCGGCAAGACGGTGCTGCTCGTGACCGCCGACCACGGGCGCCACGACCACGACGGCAACAAGGGCTGGCTGAACCACGGCGACAACTGCGCCGGGTGCCGCCACGTGCCGTTCCTCATGGTCGGTCCCGGCGTGAAGGACGGCGTCAGCCTGAGCGAGCCCGCGTCGCTGCACGACCTCGCGCCGACCCTGGCCCACCTCCTCGGCGTGGAGCTGCCCTTCGCTCAGGGCAGGATCCTGACCGAGCTCCTCGACGACCCCGGCGCAGCGGTGAGCACGAGCGGCGCCGTCGACCTCACCGGCGCGGGAGAGATGTCGCGCACCCTCCGAGGCGGGGTGAGCGTCGGAGGCGTCCAGCTCAGCACCGAGAGCGCGTACGCCACCGCCGCCCCGAGCTTCGCGGCCGGGGGGCAGGGTGAGCTGGCCTGCTGGCGCGAGCTCGCGCTCACCGGGGACGACATGCCCTGGACGCCCCACTGCCGATGGCGTGACGGCAGCGACTGGCAGGACGTGGGCTTCGTGGTCGAGGCCGTCGGTCCCGACTTCGAGCTCGGGCTGCTGGGCGACGACGAGGGCTTCTGGGCCGTGTTCGTCGACAACGTCGTCGGCAGCACCGTCGAGGTGGTCGACCCAGTCACGGTGCGGCTGCTCCGCTTCGAGGACGGCGACTGGGTCGGGGCCGAGGGCGAGCCGCTCGACGCCATCTTCCCGCTCTTCCCGGTCGTGACGGCCGATGCCGAAGGCCCCGTGGTGGCCTTCGCCGCGAGCGCGTCGGAGAACCAGGCCCGCTACGAGCGCCGCCTGCAGATCTACCGTCCCGGGTGGTCCGATGGCGTGACCGCGTGGGGTGACGACCTCGGGCACCTCACCACCCGGGATTGGACCGACGACGTGCAAGCCGACCGGCAGGAGCGGCCCGCGCTCCACAGCGACGACCGTGGCGTGCAGCTCGCCTTCCTCCACAGCGGTAGCGCCGGCACGGTGGTGGGACGCGCCCAGGTTGGACCGGTCGGTACCTCCAGCCTCCGGCAGGTGGGCGACGCGGCCACCACGCTGGCCACCGTGCCCCCACGCTTCGGGCCGGACGGCACGCTGTGGTTCGGTGCGATGGGTGCTGAGGGCGCCGAGGTCTGCCAGGAGCGAGACGACGCCGTGACCTGCACCGTGGTCGGAGCGCGCCTCGACGGCGTGTCGCCGGGGACGAGCACCCTGGCGAGCGTGGACGCCGGAGACGGGGTGTGGGCCGCGATCGACGTGGGCGGATAGAGCACCGCGTGGAGTTCTGGAAGGCCCAGAAGGAGCGCCTCAAGGTGCTCGTGGAACGTTACGGCCCCCTGGTCGTGGTGATCTACCTGTCGACCTTCGCGGTCTCCATCACGGGCTTCTACGTGGCCATCGGGATGGGCTTCGAGCTCGAAGGCTTCGGCGGCGACGGTGCGCGCCTGGCCACCGCCTACGCCCTGACCAAGCTCATCCAGCCCCTGCGCATCCTGTTGACTGCGGCGCTGACCCCGATCGTGGCGAGCAAGGTTCGCGCCTGACCCCCGGGGGCCCCGTGCTTTCCCTGCTCTTCCTCTCCTGCGCCCACGGCCCCGCCGAGCGTGCGCCCGAGCTGACGCTCTCGGCGCTCGAGCCCGACCAGTCGGTGCACGGCTTCACCGTCGAGGCGCTCTACCTCGACGACCAGGGCGACTACGTGGGGGCTCGCTTCCTCCACGACCACACCGGCTTCGAGCTGGATCTGCTGCGGCTCGAGACCGCACCCCAGGCCTACATCTGGGTCGACACTCCCGGAGACAGTGACCGCGGGGAGCCGCACACCCAGGAGCACCTGCTGCTGGGCAAGGGCAACCGCGGCCGCGCCGTGGCCAACCAGGAGGCCCTCTCGCTGGTCGAGTCCAGCGCCTTCACCGCCCAACTGCACACCGCCTACCACCTCCACACCACCGCTGGCCCGGAGGCCTTCGCCGCCACCCTGCACGACCGCATCGATGCCCTGCTCCACCCCGACTACACCGACGAGGAGATCCGACGGGAGGTGCACCACTTCGGTCCGAAGACCACCGCCGACGGCACGCTCTGGCTCGAGGAGAAGGGCACCGTCTACAACGAGATGGTGTCGAGCTTCTCGGGGCCGTGGGGCCGGTTGTGGCACGGGCTCGGAGGCCTGCTCTACGGCCCGGACCACCCGGCCGCGGTGAGCCAGGGCGGGGAGCCGGCCGCGATCCGGACCATGACGCCGGACCACATCAAGGAGTTCCACGCGCACTGGTACCGGCTCGACCGGATGGGCATGATCGGCGTGTGGCCGCGTTCGGTACCCCTCGATGCGCTCCTGGGGCGCTTGGACGACAGCCTGGTCGCGCTGCAGCCGGAGCCTTCAGACGGCTCGACGGCACCCCCGCTGCCCGAGCCGGTCACCGACGACGATCGCAGCCCGAGGAGCTACGCCTACCCCGGAGACGCCACCGCACCAGCCGGCGTGGTGGTGGCGTGGCCGCCAGCGGCGCGGGAGAGCACGGCACCGGAACGGCTGCTTCAGGAGGCCGTGCTCGACACCCTCGCCGCCGACAACGGCGAGCTCTATGCCAGCTTCGTGCACCCCGACACCCGGGTTCGGGACGCCGGGGTGCGCGAGGTCGACGCCTTCACCCGGGATCCACGGGACGTCATCATGGTGGGCCTCGACGGCATGCCGGGCGACACGATCGATGCCGAGGGTGCCGACCTCCTGCGCACAGACGTGGTGGAGGTCCTGCGCACCGTGGACGAGGCGACTGGCGACCAGCGCGCGGACTTCGCTCGTCGCCTCGACGCCACCCTGGTCTCCCACGCTCGAAGCGCCCGACAGCGCATCGCGTCGCCGCCGGGCTTCGGGGTACGCGGCACCGGCACCGCCTGGTACGACCACCTCGAGCTGCTGGCTCGCGGGGCGGGCACCCACCGCGCGTTGAGCTTCCGCGAGACCTACGGCGAGCTCCGGGAAGCGGTCGCCGCCGGGGCGCCGTGGTCGGCCCTGACCGGACGCCTCGTCGACGAGGTCCCCTTCGTGGCCTGGCGCCAGCCGTCTCCCGCGACCACCGAAGCCCTCGCGAGCGACCGCGCCGCACGGCTGGCCGCGGAGGTCGCACGCCTCGCAGAGCGCCACGAGGGCGATGAGCAGGCGGCCCTCGAGGCGTTCGCTGCGGCCTACGAAGCCGACACCGCCGAGCTGGAGGCGCTCGCCGAGGGACTCGCCAGCCCCGGCTTCCTCGACGCCCCCCCGCTGGGACAGGACGACGGGCTCGACTGGCACGAGGAAGACCTGGGGGTGCCGTCGGTCATCAGCCGCTTCGTCGGCTTGTCGAGCGGCACCATCGGCCTGGCCTTCGACGCCCGGCGCGTCTCGCCCCACCACCGGGTGCTGCTGCCACTGCTCGGGCCGCTCCTCAGCCGCGTCGGTGTGATCGAAGACGGCACGCCGGTGAGCTGGGACGCCATGACCGAGCGGCTGTCCCGCGAGGTGGGTGGGCTGAGCGCCTGGTGGGACACCCACCCCGGCAGCGGACGGGTCGAGCTGGCCCTGGAGGCCTCGGGCACCACCCCCGACGAGGCCGCTGCCGCGCTGCACTGGTTGCGGCTCGTGATCCTGAGCCCGGACTGGCGGGTCGAGAACCTGACGCGGATCCGCTCGCTGGTGGACGAGCGCTACCTCGGCCTGCTCCAACGGTCCGCGGGCCGCGAGGAGAGCTGGGTGATGGACCCGGCCACGGCCTGGGCGCACCAGGACGACGCGCTGTTGCTCACCGTCGACAGCTTCCTCACGCAGCAACACGACGTGCTCCGGCTCAGGTGGCTGCTTCGTGACCCGGACCCCGAGACCGCGGCCCAGCTCGCTGACCTCGCGGACGTGGTTCGCTCCCGAGACGATCACCTCGCCCTCTACGACGGGCTCACAGGCGACGCCGCCCTGCCCTCCTGGGCGCCCACGAGCCTCGCCACGCCGACGGCCCAGGTCGCCGACCTCGCCAGGGACCTCGCCACCATCGCGCCCCTCTGCCCCGACGACACCGTCGGCGCCGACCTGGCCGCCCTCACGGCCACCCTCGCCGACGACCTGGCTCGGCCGCCCGACACGGTGCTCGACCAGCTCCACCAGCTCCGGAGGGAGCTGATCGGTCGCTCCGGTGCCCGCGCGTGGCTGATCGGAGGCGACGCGTCGCTCGCGCCGCTCACCGCCAACCTCCCCGCCCTGGTCGACGCCCTGCCGACGGCGGAACGTCCGCCCTTCGAGCAGCCGCCGTCGCCGCCGGTGGTGCGGGGCCGGCTCCAGACCCGCGACGCGGACGCCGACGCCCGCTTCGTCGGACTGGTGCACCCCCAGGGTCAGGGAGGTGTGCACATCTACACCGCCCCTGGCGCCGGCTGGGCCGACAGGGACCCCGACGTGTTGTGGGACCACCTGACCGCCCTCCGCTACGGAGGCCATGGAAGCCACGGCGTGTTCATGCAGACCTGGGGCGCCGGCCTGGCGTACTCCAACGGGATCCGCGTCAGCGCCGACCAGGGGACCATCGGCTACTACGCCGAGCGCTGCCCAGAGCTCCCGCAGACCCTGGAGTTCGTGCTCGGCGTGCTCGACGAGCCCGACGACGACCCCGATCTCGTCGACTACGCGCTCGCCGAGGCGTTCGGCAGCCGCGCGGCCGGCCCTTACGAGCAGCGTGGGCGCAGCATGGCCGCGGATCTCGCGGACGGTGCCACCCCGGAGCTCGTTGCCGGGTTCCGGCGGGCCCTGCTCGACCTCGCCGAGGCCGATGATGCGGCCTCACAGCTCGCAGCACGCCACCACGACGTCTACGGCCGCGTGATGCCTGGGCTCGGTGCCCCCGATCCCGACGCCGAGTTCTTCGTGATCGGACCTGAGCGGCAACTCTCCGCGTGGGAGGGCTGGCTACAGGACGAGCTGAACGCGCCTCTGCAGAGGCTGTGGCCGCGCGACTTCTGGATCACGGACTGACGACGACCGCCACGTTGTCCTGACCGCCGCCGGACAGGGCGAGGCGGACCAGGGCTTCGGCCGCCGCGTCGCCCGCCTCGGCCACGCAAGCGGCGATCTGCCCTGCGTCCAGGGTCACGTGCCCGTAGACGCACTCCGGAAGGCCATCCGTCGCGAGCACGATCCGCTCACCAGGGCTCAAGGTCGCGCTGCCGATCTCGATGCCCCGCGGCCCCAGCCGGGCCCCGAAGTAGGCCGGCACCAAGGGATTGATCACGCGCGGGGGATGTGTGCCGTAGAGCCGACAGTCGCCCTGGCTCCACCAGCGCAGGTCTTGCCCGCGGACCTCCACCGCCAGCCAGGCGCACTCGGAACGCTCGCCACGGAGCGCCGCCTGGGCAGCCTCCAGCGCCGCACGCACCAGGCCGTGCTTCATGAACGCCTGCACGACCGCCGAGGCGGAAGCCGCGCCCCAGTGGGCATCTGCGACCACCGCCGTGATCACACCCTGGCGCTCCATGACGCCGCAGGCGTCTTCGTTCGCATCGACCTTGGGCGCTGGGCTGTCCAGCCCCTTCGAGATCGACAGGCACCAGCCCGAACAGCTCGCTGTGTTCACGGCGGCGTGTTCGAGGTGATCCGGGCCGAGCAGGGTGACGGTCATGAGGAACGACTACCGCGTCGATCGCCGGCCGAACAGGTGTGACGTGGCGACTGAATGCACCACCGGGTTCGGCGTATGAGACCGCACGCCCACCCGGAGATCCAAGGATGCGTCGCCTGCGCACCGTGTTGGAGGCCTTCACGGCCCTCGCCCTCCCCGCGAGCTGGTTCATCGGCCTCTTGGCGCTGGCCTGCATCCACCGCGCGGACATCACGGAGCCCACCGTCATCATCCAGCGGAAGGCGCCCGTCGCGCGCTTCGTCAACATCCTGCCCGAGGGCGTGAAGAACGGGAGCCACACGGCGACCGAGGTCCGTCCCGACGAGCACGCCAGGCCCCTGCCGGCGCAGGCCGCGGAGAGCCAGGCTCGCGAGTCCCAGGCCGCCATCACCGAGAGCACCCCTGTCACGCGCAAGGAGCGCGCGACCACGCAGCACGCCGCGGTGGCCTCGGCACGTGCTTCGGCCGGGGAAGGCGCTGTCAGCGACAGGACCCGCAGCGGACGCAGAGGCACGAAGGGATCTCGAAAGGGCAAGGCCTGCGAGAGCAACGATCCCCGGGTCTCGCAGCTCGACGCCTTCGAGTACGCGCTCGACATGGGCGTGCTCGACTACTACAGCAGCCACCTCGTCGAGGCGGACCAGCTCGCGTACACCACGTGGCACAAGGGCTCCGACGGACGGGTGGACGGCTTCCGCGTCCGCGGGATGGGCTGTGGCAACCTGCTTCGACAGAGTGGTCTGAAGAACGGCGACGTCATCCACCGGATCAACGACCAGGAGATCCGCACGCTCAAGGGCGCCATGCGCGCCTACAAGCGGCTCCGCGACAGCCGGATGCTCCGGCTGACGATCACGCGGAAGGACGGCTCGCGGGTGAAGCTGAAGTACAAGCTGCGCTGATCACTTCGCGAGGAATGCGCTGAGCGTGTCGAGGTAGTCGCTACGGAGAGGGTGCGGAAGGCTGTGCCCCACGCCTTCGTAGCTGTGCAGCTCCGCGTCCCACCCTGCGGCCGACAAGAGCTCCACCGAGGTGGCGGCCCAGGAGGCACGGACCAGCTCGTCCTCTGCGCCGTGGAAGGCGACCACCGGTGGCCGGCGGTCGGCCTCGACCAGCTCCACGCCCTCGGGGAGGAACCCCCCGGCGGGCACGGCGGCGCGCACGGTGCCCGGGTGATGGGCGGCCAAGGAGAAGCTGATCATGCCGCCCTGGGAGAAGCCCGTGACCACCGGAAGGCGTCCCTCGCGCACCAAGGACTCGGCGAGCAGCGCCACGCGCGACGCCGCCAACAGCACCCCAGCGGCGAGCTCCGCCGGATCGCCAGCGGCGCGGGTCGGAAACCAGGTGAAGCCCGTGCGGAAGGCGCTGAGCCCCTGCGGCACGACCACGTGCGCCCGATCGTAGAGCGGCTCGTAGAGCGGCGCGAACCGACTCGGAGCGTCGCCGCGACCGTGCAGGGCGATCAGGATCGGTGCGCCCTCGACGCCCCGATGGATCAGCTCGAGTCCGTGCTGCTCCACCCGGGACTGCGGCGGCTCTTCGGGCTCGGGCCAGAGGAGCTTGGCCGAGGAGGCGACCACGACCGCGACCAGCGCCCAACGCAGGAGGGGCGCGCCCCGCTTCAAGGCAAGGCGCGTGCCCAGCTCCGCGCCCGCGGCGGAACCCACCGTGAGGGCCGCCGCTGCGCTCGGCTCGATGAGGCCCTCGAGCGCGAACACGACGAGCGGCGGCACCGTGAAGCCCGCGACCAGCAGCGACTTCGACGCGTTGGCGCCCACCAGCTCCTGCCCGTTCGCCAGGACCAGCCCGGCCAACAGGAACACGCCCACCCCAGCCTGCAAGAACCCGCCGTACAGACCGATGCCGAGGAACACCAGGAGGCGTGCCCAGGGGGGCCCGGAGGCCGGCTCGTCCTCCAGCCAGCGACGGGGCCGCACGAGCAGGACCCCCGCCATCAGCAGCAACGCCACGCCGATCACCTGCTCGAAGCGTGCGTCGTCGATGCGCGCGCTCGCGAGCGCACCGAGGGTGGACGCCAGGCAGGTGGGCACGAAGAGCGGCAGCGTCCGCCGCCAGTCCAGGCTGCCGGCCCGATGGAATCGGTAGCTCGCCATCAGCGACTGGAAGAGCACCCCCACGCGGTTCGTGCCATTGGCCACGCCCGCTGGCACGCCGAGCACGATCAGGGCGGGCAGCGTGATCAGCGACCCGCCGCCCGCGAGGGTGTTGACCGTGCCGGCCGCCAGGCCGACCAGCGCGATCACCAGGAGCTGGGCGAGGTCCACGGAGAGGGTGTACCCCAGCGGGCCACTACTCGTCCTCGACGACCACCTGTCCGCGGCGAGCAGCGAAGGAGCTGGAGCCCATGGACTTGGCAGCCCACACCTGCTTCATCGACGCATCGGGCCCCTCGAAGGCATCGTCCACCTCGGCCTCGAGCGTGTCCACCTCCAGCAGGTTCGCGCTGACAGCCGACGACCCGATCACGGCATTGTCGGCCGACACGTCCTCCTTGTAGCGGGCGATCTTTCGCTTCGCCTCGGCCATGTCACCGCGCTTCACGTCCGATGCGACGGAGCTCTTGAGCGCCTGGTACTGCTCGTGGACCACGACCCGACCCCACGCGTCGCTGTCCACCGACGCCAAGGCCCGATCGGGGTCTTCGACGCAGGTCACCTCGAGGCCGCCCACCACCTGCTCGGCGTCGACACCATCGAGGCCGCTCCAGGAGACGGTCACGCCACCAATCTCACGGCGACCCGTCGTCGCCGTGGGCACCGCAAGCGTCAGCCAGATCCGACGTTCCTGGCCCGCGAAGAGGCTGCCCACCCGGAAGCTGTCGCGCTCGACCGGGTAGCCGCCAGCGTCGATCAGCCGCACACCCTCGGGCAGGTCGAGGCCCACGGTGAGCCCACTGACCACGGTGTCCCGGCTGCCGCGCAGCTCGGCCGCGAAGACCGCGCCCATCGAACTGCCACGCTCCAGGAAGTAGAACGCCCCCGTGCCCGCGTCGGCCAGCCGCGCCATGAGCTCTTCGTCGAAGTCTGCGCCCACCCCCACCGTGGACAACGGCGCCTCGGCGACGCCCGCCGCGCGCGCGCGTCGCGCGAGCCCGTCGGCAGACGTGTCTCCTTCGTTGGCGAGACCATCGGAGATGAGCACGGTGCGTGCCGCGCGCCCCAGGCGCTCCGAGGCGTGTTCGGCCAGCCCGAGGTCCAGCCCCCCCGAGAGGTTCGTGTTCCCCCCGTCGGTGAGCCCACGCACGGTGCGCGCCCATCCCTGCTTCCGTGCAGCCGACGCGGTCTGCAGCTCGATCTCGACCCGCGCACGGTTGTCGTAGCTGACGAGGCCGAAGCGATCCTCGGGCCCGAGGAGATCGATGAGCTCCTGCGTGGCCCTGCGGGCGTGCTCGAGCTTCTCGCCTGCCATCGAGCCGCTTCGGTCGAGCACCACCACGAGATCCGTGGGCACGTCCGCGCTCAGCTCGGGGACCGCGGTGCTGGAGAGCACCACCTCGGCGTGGACCACACCGTCGCTGGCCTGAAGCACCGCGGTTCGATCCAGGCTCACCTCCAGCGCCACTCCCCCGTGCTCGCTCTGGGCGGCCGCCGGGAGCGCCTCGTCGGCGAGGGTCTTGGCGTCCCCGGTCGAAGGCGAGGCGAGCAGCATGGCGGCGGCGGCGGCCACGCCGAGGGTGAAGAGCACGGTGCGGGTCATCAGGAGCTCCTGAACGGGGTGTGTTCGGAGCGTGCCCTGCACACGGTGCGCCGCGGGCATCGACTGCGTAAACCCAGCAGCCCCCGTCGTTACGCCGCGCTTACCGTCGGTGAGACCACGGTCGCTATGCTTCCGTCCATGGCCGCACGGCGACGCATCCTGGTGGTGGAGGACGAGCCGGCGATCCGCCGTGGCATCTGCGACATGCTCGCCTACCACGGGCACGCCCCGGTAGGCGTCGAGCGTGGCGACGACGGCCTCGACCAGGCCTTGAGCTCGGCCTGGGACCTGCTGGTGCTGGACGTGATGCTCCCTGGCCTCGACGGCTTCCAGATCTGCGAACGCGTGCGCGCCGAGCGCCCCCGGCAGGCCATCCTGATGCTCACCGCCAAGGGCTCCGAGGAGGCGGTGCTCCAGGGCTTCCGCGCAGGCTGCGACGACTACGTCCCCAAGCCCTTCTCCGTCGCGCAGCTCATGGCCCGGGTGGACGCCCTGCTGCGACGCTCCGCCGCGGTGCCGGACCGCTCCTTCCAGGTCGACGGGGTGCGCATCGATCCGGACCGACTCGAGGCGAGCTTCGAGGCGGCGGAGACCGAGCTGTCCACGCGGGACGTGGAGGTGCTCGCCTTCCTCGGGCTGCACGCTGGCAAGGTGGTGAGCCGGGAGCAGCTCTTGCGCGAGGTGTGGGGCTACCAGCGCGTCGACGGCGTGCAGACCCGCTGTGTGGACATGCACCTGGTGAAGCTGAGGCGAAAGCTCCAGGCCATCGGGCGCGGCGGGGGCGACCTGATCGAGACGGTGCGCGGCGCCGGGTACCGCGTTCGGGCCGGAGCCCCTTGAACCGGGTCCGGGTGGTGCTCGTCGCCCTCGCCATCGCGCTGACGGTGGGCGTTGGGCTGATCCTGGAGCGCGGCCTCGAGGGCGTCCGCGCCGCCGAGGCCCTGCAACACGAGATCGTCGCGGAGCGCGTCTTCGACGAGCTCGAGGGCGAGCTCTCGGCCTTCATCTCGCGGGAGGAGGCCCGCCCCTTCCTCCACTGGCGCTTCCTCTACCTGCCAGAAGGACAGGCGGGGGCGAACGCCTACGTGCGCAGTCCCCTGTCCACCCCGCCCGCCGAGCCATGGATCGTCGGCTACTTCCAGCTGGACCCCGACGGCAGCTTCTCTACGCCCCTCGTGCCTCGCAACCCCAGCCTTGCCGAGAGCACCGGCTGGACCGAGACGAGCACAGCGAACGAGCTCGCAGAGCGCCTGGAGCGGCTGACCGAGGTTGTGGCCCGACCCGACCCGTTGCCCGATCGCCTCGCTTCCAAGACGGTCAGCGCCAAGCCGCTCCAGGAGTCCGCGCCGCCGGAGACGTCTGCAGCCACCGAGGCGCTCGCCGGGGTGCAGCAGAAGGTCGCCACCTACAAGGGGGCCATCTTGAGCCGGGGCGCCCAGAAGCGTGCGGCGCGTGGCTCCCAGGTCATCGCCGCGGGCTCGGCGAACGTGGCCACGTTCCAGTCCAAGGAGATCGCCCCCTGGAGCGAAGACGAGGTGGTCGAGCAGGCCGCCAACGCGTCGGCGCGGCTCGAAGCGCTCGTGGATCCCCCGCGCCTGGACGCGGAACGGGATCTCGAGCTGGCCCCGATCCGATCCGGGGACGACGGCCCGCAGCAGCAGGCCGGGGTCGACGCACCACCCGCGCCCGACCCGGCGGTGAGCGACCCGGTTCCCGCGGCCGCACCCGTCACCGTGCGCCCCCATGCGACCGAGCCACACACCCTCGACGTGGCGGTGAGCCCGCTCGCCGCCCAGCGGATCGACGACCAGCACCTCGCCCTGATCCGCACGGTCCGGGTGGGGGAAGCCAACCACCTCCAGGGCGTGGTCCTGTCCCTGCACGAGCTCGCCCGTCACCTCGAGCGCGAGATCCTGGGGGGCCCGCTCGCCCCCTCGGTCGTCCTGAGGTGGACCTTGGACGGGCAGCACCTCGGCGCGTCGCACCCGGCCGACTACCGCTTCGATCACGCCTTCGCGGAGCCCTTCACCGCGCTCGGCGCGACCGCGAGCGTGGGAGCCATCGGCGACGGCCCCACGGGCGAACGCACGCTGTTCCAGCTCGCGACGCTGCTCGCCGTGGTCACGCTGGTCGGCCTGGTGGTCGTCCACCGGAGCGTCGCGGTGGTCGTGGACTTCGCACGCCGGAGGAACGACTTCGTCGCCGCGGTGAGCCACGAGCTGAAGACCCCGTTGACCTCGATCCGCCTCTACGCCGAGATGCTGCGGGACGGCATGGTGCCCGATGGCAGCAGGCGGACCTACTACGCGACGATGGCGAGCGAGGGCGAGCGGCTGTCACGGCTGATCGGCAACGTGCTTGAGCTGAGCCGGCTGGAGCGCGACGACCGCCCCGTCGTGCTGGAGGCGGGGCGGCCTGGCGAGGTCATCGCGGACCTTCTGCGCATCCTCGGGCCCCACGCACGCGCCGAGGGCGTGACGCTGAGCATCGACATCGACGAGGACCTGCCCCCAGCGCTGTACGACCACGATGCGCTGCTGCAGGTGCTGGTCAACCTGGTCGACAACGCCATCAAGTTCGGCAAGGGTGCCGAGCCCGCCGAGGTGGTGGTGCACTGTGCTCGATCCGATGACGCGATGGTGCTGCAGGTTCGCGACCACGGGCCCGGCGTGCCGGAGCGGCAGCTCAGGCACATCTTCGCGCCCTTCTTCCGTGGGGAGCGTGAGCTCACGCGCACCACCAAGGGAACGGGCATCGGCCTCGCCCTGGTCAGCGGGCTCGTGCGTCGGATGAACAGCGAGGTCTTCGCGGCCAACCACCCGGAGGGAGGCCTGCTCGTCGAGGTGCGCCTGCCCCTCGCGGTGTAGGCGACTAGGGCCGCCACTCCCAGAAGTTCACGGAGCCGATCTCGGTGAAACCCATCGACTTGTGGACCGAGATGACCTTGGGCTGATCGGCGAAGGCCGCGCTCTGGACCTTGGTGGCGTTCTCTTCGTGGGCGATGACGCCAGCGCGTTCGAGCAGCCAGTGGCAGAGCTTCCGGTTGCGGTTCCGCCAGGTGAGGCCCATGTAGCCGATGCGCGCGGTGGTGGTGTGGCGATCGACCAGGCACGCCACGAAGCTGCCGGCATCGCCGTCGTAGTACCCGATCTGCACGCTGTTCCTGCAGGCCACCCAGAGCGAGTCGTCGAGCAGGATCTCGAGCTCCTCTTCGGGGTTCAGGCCCTTCTCCTCGGTGCCGTGGGGGTCTTCTTCGCTGACCCGTTCCAGCATGGCCATCGCCACGTTGGGGCCGACCTCGACCATGGTGCGCCAGAAGAAGGGCGTGCCCGCATCCTCCTCGGCAAACGCGCTGATCGGCGCCTCGAAGTGGTGCAAGACGCCTTCGTCCAGGAAGCCTGCGGCCTCGAGCCCCACGGACATCAGACCAGCCAGCTCGGGCGGAACCTGGCACTCCAGTCGCCGAATGCGTTCGCGCTTGCAGAGGTTCACCGCGGACTTGATCAGACCCGCGACCTCGTCGGCGGACACCTCGGCGCCCTCGGCCACAGACACCGGGTAGATCACGCGCTGCTTCAGCCCGGCCTCTTCCAGGCGAAGCCCGACCTTGACGGCACCGCCCTCTTTCAGCACGAAGACCTCGGAGCGTTCCAGACGCTCCGCCCGAAGTCCAGGCTCGAGCTGCTCAGCGTAGCTCGCCTTGGTGGCTGCATCCTTGAGTCTCATACGGCGCATCTATCCCGCTCGCGCCCGCTCCGCCTCGTCGATGTGCGCCAACAGCGCGGCGTTGACGCGATCCGCACACTGCACGTTCACCGCGTGGCCGCTCTCGGGGAACGACAGCAGCCGCGCGCCAGGGATCGCGCCCGCGAGCCGGTCGCTTCCCTCCGGCGACACCAGACGGTCGCGGCCTGGGCGGATCACCAGCGTGGGCACCCCGCGCAGACGACGCAGGCGCGGCAAGGCATGGTGTGCCGCGATGGCGGCGAGCTGCGCGTAGATGGTCGACTCCGGCGAACGCGGGTCGTACACGTCGCGATCGAGCTCGGCGAGCACGGACCGCACGTCGGTGCCTGCCAGCCAGGCGTCGTCGAACAGCAGCGCGAGCAAGGCCCTGGCGCGATCGGCGGGCGGCCCCCGACGGGTCTTCAGGAAGAGCCCGATCCCGCCAGTCGGGGGCAGCACGCTCCTCGCGCCCCCACCGTGGGTGGCCAGGAGTGCGAGGCTGCGCACACGCTCCGGGGCCGCGAGCGCGATCTCCTGGGCGACCATGCCGCCCATCGAGACGCCGATCACGTGAGCGTCCTGCCAGCCGATGGCGCCCATCAGGCTGAGCGCATCGGACGCCAGCGACTTCATCGAGACCGGCCCGGTCAGCGGGTCGCTGCGCCCGACCCCGCGGTGGTCGTACCAGGTGAGGTCGCACGCCTCGCCCAGCCCCTCAACCTGGCGTCGCCAGGCGGTGCCCCGAAGCCCGAGCCCCATCACGAGCAAGACCGGAGGACCACCCGGCGCGCCACGGTCGAACCAGAGCCGAGTGCCCTTCAGCGCCGTGTGTGCCACGCGCCCTCCTCGAACGCGGGATGCAGCGGAAGCCGCTCGGGCACCCCCGTCCAGCGGCTCCGCAGGCGTCGGTGCAGGTCCTCGAAGGCCTTCGTCAGGCGGGGATGGGAGCGGCCCACACCGGGAACGCCGAGGGTAGCCCCGAGGAGCGAGAGCAAGCGCACGCGGTTGAGCCGTCCACCGCGCCGCTGCCCAGGTCCACAGGCCGTCAGCAGGCGGGACGCGAGCCCAGCACACCATGCGAGCGATCCCACCGCGCGTGCCCGCTCGAACTGCTCAGTGTCCGCAGCCGCGGGCATGTCCGGAGCGACCGCGGTCCGCCAGGCCTCCTCCATGGCCGACACCACCCCGGCCGGCAGCGAGCCTGCGTAGAGCGCGCCATGGTGGGCGACGAGGAACGCCGCATCGACCATGACGTGGCGGAAGCCGCCCGTCTCCAGATCGAAGAAGCGCAGGCGATTCTGCACCAGCGCAGCATTGGTCGTGCCTGCATCTCCGCGGGTCCACGTACGCCAAGGCCCCTGCTCGCCGAGCGCTTCGCTCAGCGTCCGCACCTCCGTGTCGACCGCAGCGGTCACACCGGCGGACCGGAGCCACCGGGGCGCGTCCATCAGGCCGCCCGAGAGCTCGTCGCAGAGGAAGCTCTTGCGCTCTCCGCGCCCCAGCAGGGCCTCCCACGTGAGGTCGCGGCCCACACAGGCCCCGTGGACGCGGCCGAGGGCTTCCGCGAGGCTCACGAGGGCCCGTCGAGCGCGAGCACCGTCCCAGCCGAGCAACACCATCGCCAGATCAGACTCTCGGAGATCCCCGAGGTCCTCGAGGAGCAACACCGCCTTGGCGGGATCCGCGCCCCAGAGATGGGGCACGACCCCTCGCGCGGCGGGCAGGCTCCCGAGGAAGGCCAGCGACGCGGCCTCGGTGGCACACGCGCCCTCGTTGGCTGCCTTGACGACCACCCGTCGCGGCGCGTCCTTGGTGTGGGCGCCCTGCACCTGGCAACGCAGCACGCGGTGGCGGAAGCCCGGATCCGCGACCACCACCTCGCGCGCCACGAGGCGCGACCCATGGCCGAACGCCCCGGTGCACGCCGCCACCGAGCGTGGATCCTCCAGTGGGGTGGTCACCGCCGAGGTGGCCGGCAGACCGTGGAGCACCTGCAGCGTGAGCTCGCCCTCGCGCGTGTGCAGCCGACGCGACAGGGCGCGGAGCGACACGCGTGGGCGCCAGGCGGGGTCGTCGGGGTCGTGGGCTCGCAGTCGACCCAGCACACGCACCAGCCTGTGCAGGTTGTGCACGTCGAGCCACGGCGCCACGGTCAGCGGCGACGCCGACAACGTGCGGAAGCGCACGCCTCCACGTTCGAGCTCGTCCTGGACCTCGGGCACCGCACCCAGCCTTAGCCCGTTCCCGCGACAACGAGATCGCGAGCCGCGCCACGGGGCTATGCTCGCGCAGGACACACGGAAGGCCATGAAGCGCGAAGCAACCCTCGCAGCCCTCTTCCTGGTGGCGAACCTCGGCGTGCTGGGGTTCTTCGCCTGGGACCAGCTCGGCGACCAGACCCCGGAGGGCACCGAACCGGTTCGCGCTCCCGATGCACGCGGAGCCGGCCAAGGGGAGCACGAAGGCGCCCCTGTCATCGCCGCACCGGGCTCCACACCCGGACCGGATCAAGGTCCCAGGAAGGCGGCGGACCCCAGCTCCCACCTGCCACTCGCAGGCATGGACGGCTTCTTCGGCAGCAAGACCGACGCATGCCTGCGCCTCCACGGGTTCATGCTCAACGTGAACGAGATCGTGGCGGGAGCCGGCGGTACACCGGCGCTGGGCGAGGAGGACCTGATGCAGATCGTCGAAGAGACCACCTGCACCCTCGCCGAGGAGCCCGTGATCGAGGCGCTGGCGTCGCTGGCGGCGTCCTGGAGCGAGGCGGGACAGGAGCTCATCTCGCCCTTCGACATGTTGGACGCGGACTATGGCGACGCCGAGGAAATCCTGAGCGCAGCCGAACCCCACACCCCGCCGGGGCACGGGCCTGGGCCCGAGGGTGCACGGGACGAGCCTCCCGGCGGGCCGCCCGGACCTCCCGGAGGTCCCCACCACGAACCGGGCCAAGGTCCGCCATCCCCCCGGGAGGGCCCGCGATGATCACCATGTTCCTGCTCGCCTGCAACAGCGGAAGCGCCGACACGGCGATCGACCCGGATTGCCTCGACCAGCCGCAGGTCACCTGGGAGAACTGGGCCGAGGGCTTCTTCATCACCTACTGCACGGCCTGCCACTCGGCGACGTCGCCCGATCGCTACGGCGCGCCCGAGGGCATCGACTTCGACACCGAGGAAGAGGTTGCGACCTTGTCGTCGCTGATCCGCCAGACGGTGCTCGAGGAGGGCTCGATGCCCTACGGCGGCGGCGTCTACGACGAAGACCTCGAGCTGCTCGCGATCTACCTCGACTGCGGCATCTGACCGCGGATGCGACTCGACTACCCGGCCACGGGCCGCAACCGTGACGCGATCCTCGCGGTGCTGAGCGAGGTCCTCGGAGAAGAAGCCAGGGTGCTGGAGGTGGCAAGCGGCAGCGGACAGCACAGCGCGTTCTTCACCCGGCAGCAGCCGCGCTGGTCGTGGCAACCCACCGACATCGACCCCGCCGGACTCGCCAGCATCGCCGCGTGGCGCGATGCCGGCGGCCCCCTGCTCCGAGAGCCGATCGCGCTCGACGTCACTGCGCCCGTCTGGCCGATCGAGCCCATCGACGCGATCTTCTGCGCCAACATGATCCACATCGCCCCCTGGCCCGCCACCCTGGGCCTGGTCGCCGGGGCCACCCGCCACCTGCCGCCCGGTGCGCCCCTGGTGCTCTACGGACCGTTCCGGATGGGCGGCCAGCACACCTCGGCCTCCAACGCCCGCTTCGACGCGTCGTTGAAGGCACGGGACCCGCGCTGGGGCGTGCGCGACCTCGAGGACGTCAGCGAGCTCGCCACCGGCTTCACCCTGGAGCGGTCCGTGCCCATGCCCGCCAACAACCAGACCGTGATCTGGCGCCGTAGGTGAGCTTCCACCCGGTGGTGCTCCAGCACGAACCCGTGGTGCTCGACCTGAGCACGAACGCGCCGGTGTTCCCGGACACCCCCTGGACAATCGGCCGCTACGACGAGGTGCGTCCGGGGCTCTACACCCAGCCGCTCTTCGGGGGAGCCCGCACCGTGCACATGGGCGTCGATCTCGGCGCACCGGCCGGAGCGGCGGTGCACGCCTTCGACCGCGGCACCATCGTGCACGCCGGCTACAACCCGGCACCAGGCGACTACGGGCACGTGTTGGTGGCCAGGCACCGACTCGACGGACGCCCGGTCTACGCCCTCTACGGGCACCTCTCGGCGGCCTCGGTGCCCCGCTGGGCACCCGGTCACTCCTTCGGGCGCGGCGAGGTCCTGGGGTGGTTGGGCGATCGCGCCGAGAACGGTGGCTGGACGCCGCACCTGCACTTCCAGCTCAGCTGGGACCGACCCGACACCCACGACATGCCGGGGGCCGTGCACCACGACGAGCGCGCGGAAGCCCTGGAGCGCTACCCCGACCCCCGACGTGTGCTCGGGCCGATCTATTCGTAGGGCACGACCACCGGTCCCGCGGGCACGCCGCGCTGGCACCACGTGGTCCCGTCCGGGAAGCGCACGTCGAGCCGCTCGGCGGAGGCCTCGGCTCCAAGTCCGAAGACCAACCGGTGCGCGCTCGAGGCCAAGGTGCCCGCGGGCAGCATCCACTGGGTGCTCGCCGCGCCACCGGACTCGAGGGTCACCTGGGCACCGATGCCCGACGGGTTCTCGGCCGGCCCCTCGATCGCGACCGTCACCCCGGCGGGACAGCCACCGTCAGCCACATAGACCGTGAAGAAGTGCTTGCCGGCCACCACCAGGTCCTCGCGCCCGTCGCCGTCGAAGTCGCCCGTCGCGAGCGCACGTGCGCGGTGGCGATCCCCGAACGGTCGCGGGTCGGCGAAGGACAGGCCGCCGCCGCAGTCGCCCAACAACAGCTCGTCGCGCTGCACATCGCCCGCCAGCCCCCACGCGCTGTCGTCGCCCCCCGGGCTGCCAAGCTGCCCGAGCACCACGCCCAGGTCGATGCACCCGTCGCGGTTCGCGTCGAACCAGCGGGCGCCCCAGGCCGCGCGCGCGGTCCCGGTGTCGTCCCAGCTCAAGCCCAGACCGAGGGTGACGTCCACGAAGCTGGCGTCGCCCAGGTTCTGGAGCACGCGCGACTCTCCGAGGTCGCTGAGCCAGAGGTCTGGCAAGGCATCCCCGTCCAGATCGCCGACGGGGGCGGCCATGCCGTACCGCTCCAGCTCGCACCCGCAGTCCTCCGCCGGGACGAAGCCCCCAGCACCGTCGTTCAACAGGAGCCGTGTGGGCACGAACAAGGCGCCGAAGTCGTTCGCGGCGAAGAGATCCAGATCGCCGTCGCCGTCCGCGTCGAGCAGGCTCGGCTGCCAGGTGAGCGACCCCGCGAGGTCCGCGACTTCACCGGCGTGGACCAGGGAGCCGTCCTCGTTCCACCACAAGGCGACCCCCGTTCCGATGGCATCCTCGGCGCCGAAGTCGACCTCGTCGAGCCGGTCCGGCGCGCGACCGACCACCAGGTCGAGATCGCCGTCGCCATCGAGATCCCCGAAGGCCGCGCCACCGGGGGACGGCTCGCCGCCCTCGAGAGGCTCCTGCACGAAGCGTCGCTCGCCGGCGTTCCGCAACAGCGCGTCGGCCTCCCCCATGCGACCGAGCCAGGCGTCCAGGTCACCGTCGCCGTCGATGTCCGCCAGGCTCACCGACGCGCCATGCGGGAGCTCGGGCTTCGCGGCACCCGAGACGTCCAACGTACCCGCCTCGTTCCACCCGATGAAGCTGCCGCCTCCCCAGGCGAACAACACGTCGTCGTCGCCGTCACCGTCGAGGTCGCCCACGCCCACGCCTGGTCGGCTGGGGTCGACCAACCGAGGCGGAAGATCGTCCTCCGTCAGCGCGAGCACCTCCACATAGATCAGCTCGCTGCAGGAGCCGGGAGCCCCGTCCGTCGCTTCGCCGGTGACGCATGCACCGCTCTCGGTGTCCAGCGACGACGAGGAGTCCGGGGCCCCCGACGTGCACGCGAGCAGGACGACGATCAGGCCTCGTTCTCCGCGATCACGACCAGGCGCGACCCGAGCGGGACCTGGGCGTCGTCGGGCGGGTTCACGTGGTCCACGCCATCGACCTGGTACCCGATGACCAGGCAGTCCATGCTCTCGCGCATCCCGGCCGCTACCGCGGCGAAGGTCTGCCCGCCGAGACCCTCGGGGGTCTTCCACACGAACAGGTCCTGCTCACCGCGCACACCGAGCGACGACAGGATGCGTCCCGTGCCCCGTTCGACGAGGGCGTGCCCCAGGAGCGAGAAGCCGAGGTAGTTGGTCTCGATGACCTCGTTCACCCCCGCCGTCAGCGCATGCTCGACGTTCTCCTCGTCGAGGATCTCGGCCACGATGTAGAGCGGCTTCTTTCGACGCCGGGTGTCGGGGTGGGTCTTGAGCCACCGACGGAGGGTGAAGGCGGTGAGGATGGTCACCGCGTCGGCCTGTTCCGGCGCGCTGTCCCGACCGCCCACCAGGACCACCGCACGGGCCTGGGCGAGCCGTGCCTTGTCGAGCTCGCTCTCCTTGGTGGGGTCCCCCTCGACCCAGCTGACCTCGGGGGGCAGCGTGTGGGGCCGCGTGCTCGGCGCGAAGACGACCACGTCGCACCCGTCACCGAGCTCGGACGTCAGCGCGTTGAGCAGGCGTCGGGCGCCGGCCGTGTAGCCGCAGACCACCACGTGGTCGACTGTTCCTCTCATCCGGACCTGCTCCTGGCGTAGCCGCATCAGGGGGTTCAACAAGGTGTTGCCGACGATGCCTGCAAAGCTCGCGAGCGTGAACATGCCGACCACCATCATCACCGCGCCGACCGAGCGACCGAGGTCGGTGATGGGGGCGATGTCCCCGAAGCCCACCGTGGTCAGCGTGACGAGCGCCCACCACACGCCATCGGCGAGGGTGGCGAGGTCGGCGTTCACGCGGCTCTCGATGAGGTAGAGGCTCGTTCCGCCGATCAAGGTCATCATGCCGAGAAAGGACAAGGCGGCCGCGTACAAGAAGGCGTTCTCACGGAACGCGGCGCCGAGCCCCGCCAGCGGGCGGCTGTAGGGCAGCACGTCGGCGAGCCGGATGAGCCGGAGCAGACGGAAGGCGCGCAGGCCGCGGAGCGCGGGCACGATAGCGACCACGGCGACCAGATCGAACAGGTTCAGCGGCTGCAGCAAGAAGCGCAGCCGCCCCACGACGGCCACCCGGATCCGGCGGTGTGCCGGCAGGTCGTACACCTGCAGCTCACGCGGCTGGAAGGTGAGCACGCGCAGCAGCAGCTCCAGGGTGAAGAGCAGCAGCAACCCGAGGTCGATGGCGTCGAGCAGCGGCCGGTCGCCGATGCGCAGTTCCACCCCGAAGAGCAACAGCGAGACCACGATCAGCGTGTAGATCGTGACGTGCAGTCGCTTGTAGGCCACCGACGCAGGGTCGTGGAAGGCGGTGGTCAGCAGGGCGAACACCTGCCGAGGGTAACCGTGGTGGGCGCTCAGGTGCTCGGGTCCCTCGGGAGGAAGCGCTCGGGGTCGAGCGGCGTGGCGCCGACCCGGACCACGAAGTGGAGGTGGGGCCCGGTGCTTCGGCCGGTGTTGCCCGACCGTGCCATGCGCGCGCCACGCACCACGTCAGCGCCCTGCTCGACCTCGAGCGCGTCGAGGTGGCAGTAGCTGGTCTTGACCCCGTTGCCGTGGTCGAGGATCAGGTAGTTCCCGTTGAGCGTGTCGTGCTTCGCCGTCGCCACGCGGCCGGCCTGCGCAGCCAGCACGGGCGTGCCCACCGGCGCAGCCACGTCGATCCCGTTGTGGAACTTCTCCTTCTTCAGGGTCGGGTGGAACCTGTGGCCGAAGGGCGACGAGATGCGGAACCGCGTCGCGAGCGGCCACGCCATGTCGAGCAGGGTGGCCGCCCCCATCACCCCGTTCACGAGGTGGTCGGCGTCCCGAGCGGAGGCGGCTGGCAGGTAGGCCCGGTGCTGCTCGTAGCGGTCCGCCCTCGGAACGCCAGCCGCCTTCGCTCGCCGAATGGCCCGAGCACGCTGCTCCAGGCCGACGGCGAGCGCTTCGAGCGAAGCCTCGAGGTCACCAGCATACAGCGCGTCCAGCGCGTCCAGCTCGCCGGGGCGTTGGGCCGCGACCACCGACCGCCAGGGCTCTGGAAAGCTGCCCTCGGGCAGCTGGACGTCGGGGCGCTCCGGCAGCTCCAGCTCGAGGCGCTCCACGACGGCCACCAGCTCGGCCGGGGGACCGGTCACGAAGAAGCCGGAGAGGGCTGCGAGATCCGCGCTCCCGCCGCGCGCTGTCTCCAGCCCCCAGGCGGCCAGCCCACCCACGGGCGTGCGCGTCCACAAGGCCACCAACACGAGCACTGCGAGCGCCAGATCCACCACACCGCCCCGGGGATCGATGCGACGCCGCACGGGCGCTTCCAACCAGCTCGCGGTGCCCCTCATGGCAGCCAGCGCCACACGGGCAGGCCGTGCATCAGCGTGAGGAGCGTCAGAGGCGCCACGGCGAGTGCCCAGCCGAGGCCCCGCGAGAAGCGACCCGGCGCGAGCGCACCGACCACGCGCTTCCACCCCGTCCAGCCCAGCCGCCAGGCCATGAGCGCTGCCAGGCCCCAGCCGGCGATCTCCGCGCCGACCACGCCCTGTTCCGCGAGCAGGTCCTCGATGCTCATGCCCACGGTCCAGGCCCCCGCGAGCGCAGCTGCACCCCAGAACACGGGCATCAGCCACGCATCGACGCTCCTGGCCGACCACCAGCCGCGCCAGCTCAGCTCTGGCTCGCGGGCCGTCAACAACAGGGCTCCGCACACCTTCAGCACCACCACGAGCTCGAGCGCGACGGCGCCCCATGCGGCGACGAGCGCCAGCTGTTCGGCGCCGATCTGCGCCTGGGGGATGGCGAGCAGGGCGTCGTACACGAGGTCGTCGAGCCGGTCTGCCGCCAGGTGCACGCCGAGCAGGACCAGCCCCGCCTGCCCCAACCACTGCCACAGCGGGCGGGTCACCCCCACCGCACGATCGAAACCGGTGACCAGACGCAGCACCGCACCTCCCAGGCGAGAGCCGCTACGCCGAGGCCGGTGCGGCTATTCCCGAGACGTGGAGAGCGACGCACCGCTTGCACCCGCGCTGCACAGGCGTGCCGCTGAGGTGCACGCGCTCCCCTTCCAGGGCGCGATCGGGTGCGGACGGCTACGTCGCGTGGCATGACCCGTCCGCTGCTCCGCCTGCTCCACCACGCCCGCGGCCACCGCAGGACCGTGCGCCTCGCCACCCTCTGCAGCGTGGTCAACAAGATCTGGGATCTGGCGCCACCGCTGTTGATCGGCGCCGCGGTCGACGTCGTCGTCGAGCAACACGACAGCCTGTTGGCGCGCCTGGGCATCGCCGATCCCAGCGATCAGCTCCTGGTCCTGGCTGCGGCCACGCTCCTGGTGTGGGGGGCCGAGAGCCTGTTCGAATACTTCTACGCCGTGCTCTGGCGGAACCTCGCGCAGACCGTTCAGCACGAGCTCCGCCTGGACGCGTACGACCACGTGCAGCAGCTCGAGATGGGCTTCTTCGACGAGCGCTCGACAGGTGGCCTGATGGCCGTGCTCAACGACGACGTCAACCAGCTGGAGCGCTTCCTCGACGGCGGCGCCAACGAGCTGATCCAGGTGGCCACCACCGTGGTGGTGATCGGCGCGATCTTCTTCTACGCGGCGCCCACCGTGGCGGTGTTCGCCATCCTCCCGATGCCCTTCGTGCTCATGGGATCGTTCTCGTTCCAGGCGAGGATCACCCAGCGCTACGCTCTGGTTCGTGACCGGGTCGCGCGCCTGAACGCGCGCCTGTCCGAGAACCTGGCCGGCATCGCCACCATCAAGAGCTTCACCGCAGAGGCTCGCGAGACCGAGGCGGTGCGCGCGGACAGCCAGGCCTACCGGGAGGCGAACCGTGACGCGATCCGCCTCTCGAGCGCCTTCACCCCGCTCATCCGCATGGTCATCGTCTGTGGGTTCGTCGCCACGCTCGTCCTCGGGGGGCGCATGGCTCTGGACGGATCGATGGCGGTGGGCACCTACAGCGTGTTGGTGTTCATGACCCAGCGGCTCTTGTGGCCCTTGACCCGGCTCGGCAACACCTTCGACCTCTACCAACGCGCCATGGCCTCGACCGCCCGCGTGCTCGACCTGCTCGACACCGAGGTCCGCATCCGGGACGGCGACGGCACGCTGCCCCCCCACGTGAAGGGGGCCTTGCGCTTCGACCAGGTGGACTTCGCGTACGTCGAAGGCCATCCCGTGCTCCATGGGATCGACCTGCACGTCCCCGCGGGCACCACCCTGGGCATCGTCGGGCCCACCGGGTCCGGCAAGTCCACGCTCGTCAGCCTGCTGCTGCGCTTCCACGACCCGAGCTCGGGCCGCATCACCCTCGATGGCCAGTCCCTCGACAGCGTGCCGCTCGCCGAGCTGCGCGCAGCGGTCGGGCTGGTGTCCCAGCGCACCTGGCTGTTCCCCGGCTCGGTCACCGCCAACCTGGCCTACGGTCGACCGGGAGCAGACGCCGACGACGTCGCACGCGCAGCCCGAGCGGCCGAGGCCCACGACTTCGTCGAAGCGCTGCCTCACGGCTACGCGAGCGAGGTGGGCGAGCGCGGCCAGAGGCTCAGCGGCGGACAGGCCCAGCGGCTCGCGATCGCCCGCGCCCTCGTGAAAGACCCGCCCGTGCTCGTGCTCGACGAGGCCACCTCGGCGGTCGACAACGAGACCGAGGCAGCCATCCAGCGAGCGCTCGAGCACATCACCCGGGACCGCACCACGCTGATCATCGCGCACCGGCTGTCGACCGTGCGAGGCGCGGACCGCATCGTGCTGCTCGACCAGGGGCGCATCGCGGAGAGCGGGACCCACGAAGATCTGGTGGCTGCGGGCGGCGCGTATGCCCGCCTCTGGGCCGTGCAGACCGGCGAGCGCTACCAGGGCGGGGTGGTGCCCTCCGCCAGGGTGCCCGGATCGACACACACCTGACCGAGCGCGTCGCCGCGGTACCACGCCGTGCCGCAGCCATCGCAGGTAGCCTCGCTCCAGAGGTCGGCCGGCGCGTCGAACACGACGTCGATCCACCGCCCCTCGGGGTCGAGCACCGACAGGGTGCCGGCCAGCTCGTCGGGACAGCTCACGCCAGCCGCTTCGTTGCCGACCAGCACCTCGTCGAACGCGATCGCCTCGATCGCGCCGCCGGCGGGGAGGCTCAAGCTGCCGTCGATGTAGACCTGCATGGTCACGTCGTCGGCGGTGAACCGGTAGTAGCCCAGGCCAGGGTCGAGGCCGTCGGCGAGCCAGGTGCCCTCCGCGCCGTCACCGTCCCAGGCGAAGCCCTCGTCCAGGTAGCTGTAGTAGATGAGCCACCCGTCCTCGGCGGCCGGGGTGGCGATCAGCTTCTGGGCGTAGCCGGATCCGCTGAAGGTGTGGCCTTCCGTCGTGACCACCGTCGCCGCGGCGAGCAGCTGATCCCCGTCGTAGACGTAGCCGTCGCTCTCGAAGTCTTCGTAGGTGAAGACCCCGGCGTAGCCCTCGAACTGGGCCCCGTCCTCGGTCACGCAGCTGTCGTACCAGTACACGAAGCCATCGTCGTCGTAGAAGGTCGGGCAGTCCTCGGTCATGTCGGCCGCGAGCTGATCGTAGGCGTCGATGAGCGGGCCGGCGTGCAGCCCGTCGAGCTGGGCCAGGGCCGCTTCCACCCCAGCGGCCACGCCCTCTGCGTCGAGCTGTGGCGGCGTCTCCGCCTCCACGTCGCCCATCCAGGTAGCGTCCTCGTCGCCGACGATGCCACTGGAGGTCGCGGTGTCGCCGGGTGCGCCGGAGCAGGCCAGGATCCAGAGCATCGTCACTCCCAACAGCTGAGCCAGATGGCGAGCTTCTCGCGGTCCACGTCGTCCACACCACCGGCGGGAGGCATGCTCGGTGACTCGCCGGTCGCCCGCGCGAGGATCTCGGTCGACCACGCCAGCGTCTCGTCCTCGGTGTCGAAGGTCACGTCGCTCGGTGCGCCGTAGCGGTCCGCCGAGGTCGAGGCGTGGCAGGGCTGGCAGTTCTCGGTCACGAAGCCGCTGCCGAAGTTCTCCCACTCGAGCCGTGGGGCGTCTTCACAGAGCGCCGCCGTGGCGGTGTCGAGGTCACCGTTGCCGGCGCACGCCCAGTACAACAGGATCATGTGAGCATGCCTTCGAGCGCGGTGGTGCCCGAGACCCAGTCACCCGGATCGACATCGCCCAGCTGCAGCAGCGCCGCACCGATGGACTCGACGCTCAGGATCGGGCCGGAGCCGTCCACGTCGCCGCTGGCCAGATCGATGCCGGCGGACGCAAAGCCGTCGTCGTAGTCGCCGATCACGCGCCCGCCCGTGACGCCCGGCCCCACGACCAGCACGCTCGTGTAGGGCCAGTGGTCCTTGCCGTTGGTGCCGTTGAGCTGGGGCGTTCGCCCCATCTCGCTCATCACCACCACGACCGTCTCGTCGGCCAGGGTGGCCCCCACGTCACCGGGCTCGCCGGCCAGCCGCGCCATCAGATCGGTGAGGCCGCTGAAGAGCTCCTCCCACAGGTAGCTCTGGGTGTCGTCGTTGTCGGCGTGGGTGTCCCAACCCAACCCCGCCTGAGCGCCCGAGTGGGACAGGGTGACGCAGCGGGACAGCCCCGTGGAGAGCGCGTCCACCGCTACCGGGACCTGGCTCGCGAGCGAGAGGCCGCCGGTGAAGTCCATCACATAGCGGTAGTCCTTCACCGCGAGCGCCTTGTCGAGAGCGTCCTGGTAGGCCGCTGCGAGGGCGGCGTCGGCGGACGCACCGGCAGCTCCCACCCGGCCCGATGCGCGGCGCCGCATGTACTGGTCCACCAGCCCCTGTGCGGGTGCCGAGAGGCCGGGGACCGAGGTGTCGGTCCAGCCGTTGATCTCGCCCGACAACAGGGCTTCCAGCTGGCCGTTCACGCCGGAGCGCGCCACCGCAGCACCCAACTCCCCCGGGTAGCTCGGCCCCGAGAGCACCAGGTGCGGCAGCGTGTACTGGTTGCCCCCGAGGGCCGCGAGGATGGCCGGCCAGTCCGAGGTCAGCCCGCTCGTGCCACCGGTCATCGCGATGGTGGTGCAGATCTCGTGGGCGATGCTCCGCACCTGCACCCCGTTGAGCACGAGGGTCCGGTCCGCCCAGGTCTCGAAGAAGCTCCCGACCGACGGCCGGTCCGCGTGCTCGACCCAGCTCAGATCGCCCAGCGAGGCGCGGTCAGCGGCCGCTTCGACGTCGACGTTGCCGTTGTCGAGTGCCGTGTGTGCGAGCACCCGGGTGGGGTCCCAGCCGCCGGGGTTGAACACGAAGAGGAACTTGAGCTCGCTGCCGGAGACCGTGGCCGCTCGGGCGGGAAGGCCGAGGCCGGCGCCAGCTGCCGCGGCGGCGCCGAGACCCATGAAGTTGCGTCGGTTCATGGATCGCCTCAGTAGATCAGGAAGTCGGGGTCGCGCATCAGGGCGCTCAAGAGCCCGGTCCACGCGTCCTGTGAGTCCCCCGCGAGCGCGTAGAGATCCTCGAGCAGCGCCAGCTCGGCGGCCAACGCGTCGTCGGCCGGCGGGCTCGAGAGCACCCGGGTGTGGAGCAGCACCACCTGCTGCGCGACGGCTGCCTCCGAGCTGTCCAGGGCCGCCGATGGGTCGACCTCGGAGAAGAGCCGCGGGGTCTCCCCGGCGGCCCAACGATCGGCATCGGTGGCCACCACGTGGCTCCCGGCCACCTCGGCGAGCCGCTCCTGCACGAGCACCAGGGTGGTGTTGGGCGCCGTGGCGTTGCGGGTGACCGCCTCGCCATCCACGCCTCCGGCGAGGGTGCGCACGCCGATGAGATCGGAGCGCATCATGTCGTAGTCGGCGTAGGTCCAGTGGTAGCCGGTGAGCGCCTCGACCTGGCTGGCCAGCTGACCGGCGCCCACCATCTTCGAGGGGGACGCGCCAACGTCGTCCACCTGGGCGGCCCGGTAGAGCGGGTCGGCCACCACCGAGGTGAGCAGGCTCCGGAGCCCGAGCCCGCCATCGAGGAAGGCCTCGCGGTGCGCGGTCAGGCTGTCGCTGTCGTCGAGTCCGGGCGCCCGGCCCAACAGCGCCGTCCAGACCTGCTCGACGGCGCACTCGGGGAACCGGGCGTCGGCGGCGATGGCGTGGCCGAGGTCCTCGAGTCCGTCGATGGGCGTGCCGTAGAACGCCGGCGCGGTCTCGAGGTAGTCGTCGTAGAGCAGCTCGCGGTCGGGGTGGTAGCTCGTGATCTCGAGGTAGCTGGCCTCGTCGTAGGCCCAGAAGCCGAAGAAGGCGGCGCTCATCCCGTCGAGGCTCACGTGGCAGCCCACGCAGCCCGGGTCGTTCTTCACCGCCTCGAGCACCGCCTCTTCGTCGAGCAGATCGACGTCGCGCTCGAACTCGATGGGCCGGACCAGGTAGTCGTTGCACAAGAGCAGCCGCGAGGCGACGTTGGCGCGCTTCCGGTTCGCGTTGGAGTCGGTCGACGTGTAGCGCCACCACAGACCGTTGGTGCTCAAGACCCCGGCCGAGGGCCGGCCGTCGGTGTAGCGGCTGCGCTGCCAGCCGGCCTGCCCGTCCTCGTAGTCCAGGGGCCACATCGCGCCGGTGGTCTCGTTGGCCATGGTCCAGTCGCCGGTGACGATCTCGGTCCAGGGCATGTCGGAGACCGCCACCTCGCGCAGGATGCGGAGGGGCTCCTGGCCGATCGACGACGCGAAGGCCGGCGCGTCCAGGTCGAAGGCCTCGGCGCTCACGTCGAAGGTGTCGGCGCGGGTCAGGTAGTAGGGCTCGAAGAGGTCCATCACCCGATCGCCGAAGGCGTCGTCGTGGAGCATCTCGTCGATCAGCGTGTCGAGCACCGCGGGGTCGGCTTCGACCCGCTCCAGCTCGGAGAGCGCGGGCCTCGTGCCGCGGAGGTCGAGGCTCAGCCGCGTCAAGAGCCGCGTGGCCGACATCTCCGGAACGCTCGAGAGCTCGACAGTGGCCGGTCCACCGCAGGCGACCAGCAGGGCGATCACCACGGCTGCTCCTGCCAGTCGAGCAGCTGCGCCGCGTCCACGCACACCTCGCCGAGGTAGTCGCCGCCGTCCCACGCCTGCCCGCACCCGTCGCAGGTGCCGACGAGGTCGTAGGCCTGGGACGCCTCGTCGTAGACGATGTCTTCGAAGGCGACCTCGATCCAGCGCTCCGAGGTGCGCAGGTGGATGCGGCCCATCGGTTCGCCGGCGCACGGCCAGTAGGAACCACTGCCGGTGAGGGTCTCGTGCCTCACCAGGGTGAGGTCGTCGAAGTCCAACGCGGTGATGCCACCCTCGAGGCCTCCGATGGAGCCGGAGACCACGGTGTAGGAGAGGTCGTAGGACGGGTACTTCACGTAGTAGGTGGCCAGGTTGGGCGCGGCGCTGTCGTCCATCCAGGAGTCTGTGGCGCCGCCATCCCAGGCGAAGCTCCCAGCGAGGATGCTCTGCCACTGCGTGTAGTCCTGGTAGACCCCGGAGCCGTAGTAGACGTACCCACCGAGGTGGAACGCGGTCGTGGCCGTGGTGATGTTGGCCACCCCGTAGAGGTAGTCCACGTTCCAGACGCCACCGTCGCCGTAGAGGTCCTCGTCGACGTAGTCGTAGTAGAGGCCGTAGCCGTCGTAGGTGGTGCCGAGCTCCGAGGTGCAGGCGCCGAACCAGTAGGTGTTCCCCTCGAACTCGTACCAGCCCGGGCAGCTGTCGTCGGCGCCCGCGAGGGAGTCGCTGTAGATCTGCACGATGGGGTCGCCGGTGACCTGGCGCGCGTAGCCGATGGAGGTGTCGATCACCGAGGTGATCTCGGCGAGGCTCGGTGGCTCGGTGGCCTCGTTCGACGAGCCGGGCTCCTCGTAGTCCCAGCTCGACGGCGCGTGGGCATCGTCCGGGTCTTCGGCGACCAGCGCAGGCTGGCAGGCGAGCGAGCAGATCAGGATCACGGGGCACACTCCGAGGGCACTCACCCTACCTGACCCGCGAGGGCCAGGAAGGTGAAACAAGTGCATCGAATCGTTCCGGTGTTGACCCGCCGCGACCCCGACTCAGTCGCGCTCGACCGCCGTCGGGCGCGCAAGCTCTCGCGCCTTCGCAGCAGCGGCCATGAACGGCGCCCAGGTGGGCCGCTTCACATACCGGCCCGCACCCCGAACCGTGGACAACTGCCCGTCACGCCAGACGACCTTGCCCTGCGACACCGTGACGGCGGGGATGCCGGTGACGTCCATGCCCTCGTAGATGTTGAAGTCGATGTTCTGGTGGTGGGTCTCCGCCGAGATGCGACGGGTGCCCTCGGGGTCCCAGACCACGATGTCGGCGTCGGCGCCAGGCTGCAACACGCCCTTGCGGGGGTGGATGTTGAAGATCTTCGCCGTGTTGGTGCTGGTGACCGCCACGAACTCGCTCGGCGTGAGCCGGCCGGTGCGAACCCCGTGGTGCCAGAGCACGCTCATCCGGTCCTCGACGCCGTTGGTGCCGTTGGGGATGAGGCGGAAGTCGTCCCGGCCGGCGGCCTTCTGCGGCGTGCAGAAGCAGCAGTGGTCGGTGGCCGTGGTCTGCAGCGTGCCCGCCTGGAGCGCCTCCCACAGCACCTCCTGGTGCCCCTTCGGACGGAACGGCGGGCTCATCACGTAGTGGGCCGCCTGGCGCCAGTCCGGGTTGCGGTACACGCTGTCGTCGAAGATGAGGTGCTGGGCGAGCACCTCGCCGTACACCCGTTGGCCTTCGCTTCGGGCCCGGCGGATGGCCTCCACGGACTGCTTGCAGCTGTTGTGGACCAGGTAGACCGGCGTGCCGAGGGCTTCCGCGATGCGAATGGCCCGGTTCGCCGCTTCCCCCTCGACCATCGGGGGTCGCGACAGGGGGTGCCCCTCGGGACCGTGGATGCCCATGTCGTAGATCTGCTGCTGCAACCTCCACACCAGCTCGCCGTTCTCGGCGTGGATCGTGCAGAGGGCGCCGAGCTCCCGAGCGCGCATGAAGCTGTTCACCAACACTTCGTCGTCGCACATGATGGCGCCCTTGTAGGCCATGAAGTGCTTGAAGCTGTTGACGCCGAACTCCTCGGTCAAGCGCCCCATGTCACGCGACACGCTGTCGTCCCACCAGGTGATGGCCACGTGGAAGCTGAAGTCACAGGCGGCCTTCTCGGCCCAGCCGTTCCAGTCCTTCCAGGCATCCATGACGGGCTGGCCCGGCCCTGGGATGACGAAGTCGATGCACGTGGTGGTGCCGCCGGCCGCGGCGGCCGAGGTGCCGGTGAAGAAGTCCTCGCTCGCCACCGTGCCCATGAACGGGAGCTCGAAGTGGGTGTGAGGATCGATGCCGCCGGGGAGCACGTAGGCGCCGCCCGCGTCGATGACCTCGGCGCCAGCGGCGTCGAGATCGGTGCCGACCGCCACGATCGTGTCGCCGTCGGTGAGGACGTCGGCGCGCAGCTCGGCGTCGCTGGTGACGACGGTGCCGCCTCGGATGAGCAGGGCCATGTCAACTCCCGGTTGTGTGCCTTCTACCGGAAGGGCTAACGTGACCGCTACGATCTGCGTCGGGTCCCCAGGGCGAGCAGGCCCAGGAGCCAGAGTCCGCCCGGCGCGGCTGCACATCCCGACAGCTTGTGCAGGGCCACCCGATCGCCGGGCGTGCCGCTGAAGCTCGGGTCCAGACCTGCGAGCCCGCCGTCGTCCTCGTCGCCCCCGTCGACCTCGTCACCGCCTTCGCCCGCGCCGTCGGGATCGGTGCCCTCGTCCCCGTCCCCGGTCTCGACGTCGGTCTCGTCCTCCTCGGAGACTTCGCCGACGGCGCCCGTGAAGCTGGCGGTGAGCACATAGGGCCCGGAGTACTCGTAGGAACCGACCCAGGTGTCCGCCACGATCCAGTGTTCGCCAGGCTCCAGGGTGACCTGCGCGGTCGTGTCGTCGCGCGCCAGGCAATCGTCTCCGCTGGTGCCGTCGAGCACATGCACGTCCACGTCCACCTCGTCGCCGTCGGAGACCTGCACGGTGAGCACACCGCTCGTGGCGACCTGCACACGGTAGACCTGCTCGGGACCGGATTCGTCGGTGGTGGGCGAGCAGCCGTAGCTGTCGATCGCATCCGAGGCGGCCCCAGCGGTCCAGCGGAAGTCCTCGAAGGGGAAGGCGTTGATCTCGATGGGCGACGAGAAGGTGCCGGTGGTCGCGCCGTCGGTCACGCTGTCGTAGCGGATCGCCTCGTAGCTGGAGAAGCTGCTCCACCCCTGGTCGACGTCGACGAAGACGAGCGCGCCGTTGGCCTCGTAGTGGATGGGGAGCCCCGCGTCGCTCTCGTAGGCGTAGAGCACGATGTGGCTGCCCGCGTCGTTCAGTGCGTCGCCGCGCTCCAGGCTCGAGACGCTGATCTCGCTCGACACGTTCTGGAAGGTCGAGGTGCTGTACTTCTGGCTGGTGTCCCAGGTGCGGGACACGAACCCCGAGCAGTCGACCCCGACAGTGCAGGACAGCACGCCATGCCAGCTGTGACTCCCCGCGCCGTAGCCGTCGTCGAGCTTGGCGTCGAAGTCGCTGGTGGTGACCCAGCCGCCCCAGTCGTAGGGGATGCCGCGGTAGGTGCTGCCCGGGGTGTAGTCCGAGACATAGGACGAGCTGCACGAGCCGTACTGGTTGTCGGAGCCCATGGTCCAGACGTGGGTGGTGTACTCGGCGGCGTGGTCGAAGACCGTCTCGCGGTCGATCGCGAAGGCGAGGCTGATGACGAGCGCGGTCACGGGCTCACCCTCAAGACCTGGGGACCATCGAGCCGGGGGACCAGCACCAGCAGATCGCCCGCCTGGTGGGTGATCTCTCCGCGGGGCGCGTAGAGCCGGTCCATCGGGAGCTCCACGCTCTGCCCGGTGGGTACGTGCCAGGCGGTGTGAGACACCTGGATCGGGCCAGCCCCCGGCTTCACGGCGTCGACCACCAACCAGTCACCCTGCCGCTGGCCGCTGGCCTTCACGGCTTCCGGCAGCTCGAGCGAGAAGCCCTCGCTGACCATCGTGCGGCTCTCCGGGATCCAGCTCACCTCGCTGGCGATCTCCTCGAGCGGGGGCCGAGCCGACGGCACGAGCTCACCGTGGTCGAGGCCCGCGACGGCGTGGTGGTTGCCGAAGAGGTCGACCCCGACCAGCTCGGTCCCGTCGATCGCGAGGCTGACGTGGGTGGGCACGAGCGCGGGCAGGGCCACCCGCGCCAGCTCGACGCCATCGACGCTCCAGAGCGCCACCTCGCGGGCTGGCGTGTCGATCGTGGCGAGCTCACCCGTCGCCGTGAACACCAGATCCGTGGTCAGGCGGACCGGAAAGGACCACGCGACCTCGCCCCCGTCGAGCACGACCACCTCGCGGAGCACGCTGTCGTAGAGCGCCAGGAGCCCGTCTGGGCCCGCCACGAGGTGCTCGACACCCTGGGCGATCGCGTCCTCGCCTCCGAGAGCGAGACCGACCTGGTCCCAGGTCAGGGAGGCCTCGACGGTCGTGCTCGCGCCGAGGGCCGCTGGCAGCAGGAGGAACATGGACACCGTCCGATCGAGAAGGAGGAAGAATAGAGCAAGAAGCACGCCAGGGCCCCGTAATCGAAGCACCCGGAATCACGTGGGGGAGCGTGGACCTTTGGGTCGCACCGTGCGCCGGTGCCCCGAATCGACCTGGATCAGGCAGCGTCGGCCGGAAGGCCCAGGGTGCGTACCGTGTCCGACGGCGGCACGTTCTCGGGGGTGCCACCGGTCCCGAGCAGCCGGTCGGCCATGAGCATGCTCACGCCCCACCAGCGCGACTCGTTCTTGAAGTGGTGCCAGCGGTGCGCGTCGACGATGCGCCGGTAGTGTGCGATCGGCGGGCGCCACCGGATGTGCGCCAGGTAGTGCGACCATTCGTAGTGGGCCGAGAAGGTGTAGTAGACCGCGATCCCGGTGAGCGCGACGGGCAGCGGCACCAGCGCGGGCAGGCCGAGCCACATCAAGGGGATGGCCGGGAGCCAGACGAACGAGGGGATGAACACCAGCTCGAGGCGCCAGGGGTCCGCGTGGTGCATGCGGTGCTTGATGGCGTTTCGCGGCGACCAGGTGAAGCGCCCGATCGTGCGCGGTCGGGCGTGCAGGACGAAGACGTGGATGAGCCATTCCTGCAGCGGCCACAGCGCGATGATCGCGGCACCGACCATCAGGTCCACGGCACCGACCTCGCCCACCCACACGCGCAGGCACCAGGCCACGGCCGCCGAAGCGGTGAGCGCGCAGGGGCCGGGGAAGCGGAAGAAGGTCCGCACGGCGTCGGCGGCGGTGGCGGGCGTCTGCTTGGGTGAGGCGAGGTTCATGCCTGGGTCTCCAGTCGGTCGAGCAGGGCACAGACGGCGCGCTCGCCACGCCGGATCAGCTCATCGGCCAGCCGGCGTGCGCGGATCGTGTCGCCTCGACGGACCGCATCGGTGATCGAACGGTAGGTCGGCGTGTCGGCGTGTTCTTCGGCGAGCAACCCCGCCACGAGCGGCCCGAGGGCCAGGTGGGTGACCGACAGCGTGTTGTAGGCGAGCCGGAAGGCCAGGTTCTGCGACGCATCGACCAGCACGCCCCAGTAGCGATCCGCGAGTTGCTGGAGCTGGCCCTGGTCGCCGCCCGAGGCCGCCATCTGGTCGCCGATGGCGTCGAGCTCGGCCAGGTGCCGGGGCTGGGCCCGCCCGGCGGCGAGCTCCGCGATGTGAGGCGCGAGCGCGGTTCGCATCTCCATGACGCTGCGCGCCACGTGGGTGTCGAGCCCTCGCGGCCCCACGAGCAGCGCGCCGAGCAGATCGAGCCCTCCGGTCTGCCGGAAGTCCAGCACGCGGGTGGCGCCCCCCTGCTGGATGTCGACCAGGCGGGCCTGTGCGAGGCGCTTGAGCCCTTCTCGCACCGCGCCCCGGTTGACACCGAGGAGCTCCGAGAGTCGCCGCTCGGAGGGCAGCGCCGCTCCCGGCCCCATGTCCCCCGACAGGATGCGGTCACGGAGCTGTTGGAAGACCTGGTCGGCGACGGACTGGCGTTCGATCGGTTGCAGCATGGGGCGAACCTACCGTCGGATGGTCTGCTGGTCAACTGGTCATACCAGTTATCGTTCCTCCCGTGGAACAGCGCCCCGTCTCGCGGCGTCTATGCTTCGTCGTGATGCTCGCAGCCCTCCTCGTCGTGGCCGTCACCTTCGCCGCCACGGCCCAGGAGATCAGCGCACGGCTGGCGGAGGTCGCGCCCTACCGATCCGAGCGCATCGGCCGGGCCGTCCCGCCCCCGTCCGACGCCGACATCCGGCGGGCGGCCAGCGGCGCCATCAACGTGGCAGTCGCCGGTCAGAAGGCCACCGCCAACACCGTGGTGAACCTGTCGATCGGGCAGCTATGGGCCGGGCTCAACGACGAGACACGTCATCCCGGGTACACGGCGGTGTCCTACAGCGAGCTGGTGAAGGGACGCCCCTGCCAGTCGGGACGCGCGGTCTTCCAGTACCTGCCCATTCCGGTGCCGTTCGTCGACGACCGGTGGTGGATCGGTCACCTGAAGAGCAACCCGGCGCTCGAGCGGAGCACCGGCAACAGCGTGCGCGAGCTTGTCTGGTCGTCGTCCACCAACCCGGCCTTCGTCCGCAGCCCCTCCGCCAGGAAGCTCATGGACGCAGCGGTGCCGCTCGGCAGCACGGCGGGGAGCTGGCTCCTCGTGGCCATCGATCCCTACACGACCTGGGTCGAGTACGTCTCCATCTCCAACCCCGGCGAAGGGGTGCCCACCAGCGTCACCTCCCGACTCGCGGCGCAAGGTGTGCGCGATCAGGTCCTCGCCATCCAGAACTTCTCCAGGACAGGGAACCCGGTATGTCCCGTCTATTGATGCTCGTGCTCGTCGCGTTCACCTTCTGGGCGGCCCCCGCCCACGCCCAGGACGTGTTCTCCTGGGTGGCCTCCCACCCCGCGCAGCAGCTCGCCGCGGACCCCACCGTCATCCCGGTGGGCCAGGGCGCGATCTTCGTCCCCACCATCACCGGGGCCGAGCACGAACCGCCCGCCACGGTGGTCGCGGGGGACGAGGTGCACTCGATCTCCGTGGGCAGCAGGGCGCTCTTCCCACCCGGGCCCTACGTGGTGGTCGTCAGCTCCGGGTCCCCCGCCCAGGGGGTGTCGGTGGCCATCGAGGTCGTCGAAGGCGAGACGACGGTCGTGCCCGTGCAGTGGGGTGCGGTGCGCATCGAGGTCGTGGACGACCACCGCGTGCCGCACCGGGGCGCCTACGAGATCATCCGGGCAGACACTCGGCAGCCGGTGGGCACAGGCTTCGGCGCTGACACCCTGCAAGGCGAGATCCTGCAGACCTGGCTGCTCGCGCCGGGGCTCTACCGCATCGTGCGGGTTGGCCGCAGCGTGAGGGCCCTCCGGGACTACGTGACCGTGTACATCCCCGAAGGCGGGTTCGTGCGCTACCGCGTCGTGCAGGACGCGGACACCGGAGACTTCCTCGGGGGCGGCGTGCTGCTGCCCGAGGAGATCGCCGACGACGGGCGCAACACACGCTGGTTCCGCTCGGTGGTCGTGGGCTTCGACGGGGCGGTGGCCTCCAACCGCAACGTCGTCGGCGCGTTCAACCAGACCCAGTACACCGCCAACGGCTTCATCGACGCGCAGGCCGCCTTTGCGGACGGTCCCCACCGGGTGACGCTCGTCGCCCAGGCCGACGAGGGCTTCTCGCAGGTTCGCCCACAGGATGCGGACCCGCAGCCGTTGATCCGGGGCACGGACCGCCTGCGTGGCGACGCGCTGTACACGTGGGCGATCCGAGGCGCCCTCGGTCCCTACGTGCGCGGATCCGCCCAGTCGCGGGCGTTCGCGAGCGAGGTGCTCGCCACCGAGGACACCACCTTCGTCACCACGCTGTTGGACGGAAGCACGGCGAGCGACAGCGTGCTCGCCAACGAGACCTTCCGGATCGCGGCCCCGTGGGAGCCCACGCTCTTCCGCCAGGGCGTCGGCCTGAACACGGTCTTCCTCGAGAAGGCCCGCAGCATGAACTTCAACTTCCGCTTGGGGCTCGGCTCGCGGCAGAACCTGTACGACGGCGCGCTGGTGCTCGACGACACCGCCAGCACCTCTGAGGTCGAGTACAAGGCCATCCCGTCCTTCAACGAGGTCGGCTTCGAGAGCACCGTGGTCGCGACCATGCGCCTCCCCGGCTGGGTGGTCTACGCCACCGACGTGGAGCTCTTCGCGCCCTTCACGGCGGTCGAGGACGGCCTCCGCCAGACCCTGGCCGCAAGCTGGCGCAACACGCTGAGCCTTCGCCTCACGCGCAACCTCTCCATGAACTACTTCGTCAACATCGACCTGGAACCCCAGGTCATCGACAGTGCCCAGGTCGAGCAGAGCGTCTTGCTCCGCGCGAGCTGGGAGCTGTTCTAGGACCGCTCATGTGGACCGTCCTCCCCCTCTTGTTCGGTTGTGTCAGCAAGGGCTCGCACGAGCTCCTGCGGGTCCAGCTCGACGCCACACGCACCGCTCTGACCACCACCCAGGGCGCCTGCTTCCAGGACGTGCAGGCCCGCGACGACGAGATCGCGCTTCTCCAGGACAGCGTCGGGGGGCTCGAGGCGCGCGCCGGCGACCTCCAGCTTCGTCTGGACGCGACGGAGCTGGCCGCGACCCAGGCGCGCGAAGAGCTCGCCGTGCGCCTCGCACAGCTCGAGGCCTATGCCCCCGACCCCGAAGAGGAGCGTGTCAGCCCGGACGAGCTGGCGGCCATCGAAGGACGCGCCGATCGCATCGCCTCCGCCCTCGAGCACCTGATCGAGGACGAGCGGGAACAGGACATCATCGATGCACGCCATGCGCAGACCCACATGGCCTTCCGCGGCCTCGAGCGTGACGGGCGGCTCGAGGTCCTCCAGCGTGGGGAAGACGTGGTGGTGCGGGTCCCGACCAAGCAGATCTTCAACGAGGATCTGAGCTCGGTCTCCCCGCGGGGCGAGGAGCTCCTGGTGGCGATGACGGACGCCCTCGCCCGGGTGCCGCGAGCGGCGGTGCGTGTGATGGCTCACACCGACGACCAACCGCACTACGGCGGCCAGCACAACTCGTCGTGGGAGCTCGGCTTCGCCCAGGCCATGACCGTCGTTCGCACGCTCCAGCAGGCCGGGGCGCGCCACGACCTCAGCGCTGGATCGGCTGCGGGCACCCAGCCGATCGCCGACAACGCCACCGAGGCCGGACGCGACCACAACCGCCGACTCGAGCTGGTCATCGGACTGGCGAAGCAGGCTCCGGATCCTCCTGGAGGATGACCGCAAGGCCCGACCCGACGATCAGCATCCCTCCCACGAGCGTGGTCCAGGACGGCAGGGTCTCGAAGAACACCGCGTCGGCCAGGCCGGCCCACAGCGGCGAGGTGTAGGCCGCGCCGGCCACCACCGCCGCGCGATCGAGCTGGTAGGCGCGGGTCATCATCGTCTGACCGAGCACGGCGAACACCGCGACCCCGGCGAGCACCGGCCAGAGTTCGACCGGAGGCAGACCTGGCAGGCCACCGTCCTGCACGAGCACCAGGAGCAGGGAAAGCGGCGCGATGGCGAGCTGGAAGCACAGCACGACCACCGCCGGATGATCGGTCTCGCCGAGCCTCCGCAGGCACACGTGCGCGCCTGCCGAGAAGGCAGCCGCCGCCAGGGCCCAGAGTCCCCAGAGACCGCCGCCCTGCACCTCGGGACCGAGCAGGACGCCACAGCCGACCAGGCCGAAGACGAGGGCACCCCACGTCCTCGAGCCCGGCCGCTCGCCCGCGCCGAGCGCCAGCGGCGCGAGGATGCCGACCAGCAGCGGGTGGAGCTTCGAGTACAGCGCGTGATCCGCGAGCGGGAGCCCCTTGGCGGCGGTGAAGAAGCAGATCATGGCGCAGAATCCCAGGCCGATCCGAAGTGCGAGGACCGGCCGGTTGGCGGGCGCCAACCGCAGCCCGCGCAGGCCGAGCGCCGCGATCGGAATGCCCACGAAGCCCCGCCAGAACACCACCTCCGCGGCGCTCAGCTCGGCACGCGCCACCTTGACGAGGCCGATCATCGCGGTGAACGCCAAGGTCGTGAGCACCATCAGGAGCGGCCCCCGCCGCAGCACCGGGCGCGTCAAAGGAAGGACCGGTCCTGTCGGCGTGCGCTCACGGGCGGCATACTCACACGGTGGCGCAGGTCGGTCCCTTTCAGCTCGGCGAAGCGATCGGCGTGGGCGGCATGGCGCGGGTCTTCCGCGGTCGCCACCTGCGCTCGGGCACCGACGTCGCGATCAAGGTGCTCAACGTCGCCGACGCCGATCACGCCTTCGAGGTCCGCGCGGCCGCCAGCCTGGACCACCCGCGCATCGTGCGGGTCTTCGACTACGGCACGCTCGCCAGCGACTTCGACGATGCGGGCACCGGCCTCACACCTGGCCTGCCCTGGATCGCGATGGAGCTGGTCGAGGGCCGGTCCCTGCACGATCTCCGGCCCGACGCCGGCTGGCTGGCGATACGCGCTTGCCTGCTCGCGCTGCTCGACGCGCTCGGCCATGCCCACGCCCACGACATCGTGCACCGCGACCTCAAGCCCAGGAACGTGCTGCTCGATCGCAGCCGCTCGGCGCCCTGGGGGCTGAAGCTCGCAGACTTCGGAATCGCGTGGATGCCGGGACGCACCGACAAGGACGCGACCTACGGCACGCCCGCCTACATGGCGCCCGAACAGATCGAGATGGTCCAGGCCGACATCGGCCCGCACACCGACCTCTACGCCCTCGGGATCATCGCGTGGCGCCTCTGCACCGGCAAGGTGCCCTTCCGGTCGGGCGACGGCGTGCCGATCATGGTGAAGCAGGTGGCCCGCCCCTTGCCGGACTTCACGCCGGCGACGCAAGTGCCCGACGGTGTGGAGGCGTGGCTCAGGAAGCTGCTCGAGAAGGACCCGTCGCGCCGCTATGCCCGTGCCGCGGAGGCCGCTGCGGCCCTGCTCGGCGACGGCGACGGCCTCGGCATCCTGATGCCCGATTGGCGTCGTGAGACGCCGCTTCGACCGCCCGGTCTCGCCGACACCGGGTTGCGCCTGCTCGGCCTGCGGAAGGCGCCGTTCGTGGGCCGTGAGCGCGAACGCGACGCGCTGTGGGACGCCCTGACCACCGTCGTCGACAAGGGCTCGAGCCAGGCCGTGTTGGTGAGCGGAGCTCGGGGCAGCGGCCGGTCACGGCTGGCGATCGGCGTCGCTCGGCGGGCCGACGAGCTGGGCCTCGCCCACCGCTTCGTTGCGACCCACGCACGGCAGCCCGGTCCCTTCGACGGGCTCACCCCCATGGTCGAGGCCGTGCTCGGCACGACCGATCTCGATCGGGAGCAGACCCTCCAACGACTCGACCGGCTCGTGGAACGGCAGCAGCTCGCTCGCCGGCTGGTCCTTCCCCTGCTCGCCCTGTTGAGGCGACAGCGCGGTGATGCGCCGCAGGCGGAGGAGCGGCTCTTCGAGATCATCCGACAGACCCTGTGCTGCCTCGCCGGCGACCGGCTGCCCGTGGTGGTGCTGGACGATGTGCACACGAGCGCCTCGAGCCAGGACTTCGCAGCGGCCTGGACGCGCTCGGGCGACCGGGGCCTCCTCATCCTGACGGCAACGCCTTCCGCCCGCGTCGAGATCGACGCCTTGGAGGTGGACCTGCCCGCCCTGAGCGCCGACGAAGCCACGGCGATGGCCCAGCGCCTGCTCCCGATGTCACCCGAGCTCGCGGAGACCTTGAGGGCCACGGCCGAGGGGCACCCCTTCTACGTCGTGGAGCTGGTGAAGGACTGGGTGGATCGCGACCTCGTGGAGCCCGGCCCCGACGGGTTCCGCCTGGTCGGCACGCCCACCCTGCCCGGCGGGCTCCGCGCCATCTGGCTCGGGCGGCTGCAGGCGGCCATGGGTCCACGAGGCGACCCACGCCTCCCGGGGCTGCTCGCGGTCCTCGGCGTCGCCGCCGACCCCGACGAGCTCGCGGCCGCATGCCGTTACCTCGGGATCGCACCGAGCGACATGCGCCACAGCCTGGACGCGCTGGCGCGCTCCGGCCTGATCTGGGTGCGCAAGCGGCAGCTCGGCTGGAGCCATCGCCTGCTCCGCGAGAGCCTGTTGGAAGGCGACGACCTCCCGGCCCTGCACCGAGCTGCGGCGACCGCGGTCCGGCTGGTGCGCCAGGACCGCGCGGCCGATCGGGAGGCCCGCCACCTCCATGCGGCCGGTGATCACGTGGCTGCGGCCGAGGCCTACCGCCGCGCCGCATGGATGGCCTACCGACGCGGTCGGTTCCACGGCGCCCTCGAGCACGCCGAACAGATGGGGACGTGCCTCGACCTGGCCGAGCTGCCCCAGGTGGCCTCCGAGCGCGCCGACGAGCCGGTGCTCCGGTGGACGCTGCTCGGCGTGCTCGGCCGTCCGGACGAGGCCCGGGAGGTGGTCGCGCGCACCGCCCGCCTGCTCCAGCAGCTCACCGTGGCGCAATGGACCGACGCGTGGCACCTCACCGACCTGCACCTTCGCTGGGCACTGTCCGCCGAGAACCCGTTGCTCTGCGCGCAGCTCGCGCGGGACGCGATGAAGACCCTCTCGGAGACGCCGATGGGCTCCCCCGCCTGGCGACGCCTGGCGGTGCTCGGCCAGGACGTGATGGTGCGCACCGGGCACCGCCACGAGGCCGCCGACCTGGCGCACCGACAGGCCGAGTGGCTCGAGCACGACGGCCAGCCTGCGCTCGCGGCCTACATGCGCGTGATGGCCGCGAGCACCGTCGCCGAGACCCACAGCGTGGCCGAGGTGCGACGCCTGGTGAACGAAGCGCTGACGGCGCTGGCACGCGTCGGCCTCACCGAGCTCTCGGTGACGGTGCTCGACCAGCTAGGCGAGGTGTACCGGGACCGGAGCCGCTACGAAGAAGCCGCGGAGACCTACGAAGCCGCGCTCGCGCTCTGCGAGAAACACCACCTGCGAAGCGGCGCACTGCCCGCCTACAACCTGGGCATGTGCAGGCTCCAACAGGATCAGCCCGGGGCCACACGAGCCTTCAGCCTGGCTCGCGAGCGCATCCAGCTGTCCGGGCCGGCGTGGCTCGTCCCCTTTGTCGATGCGGCCGACGGCGTGGCGCGGGTGAGGGCCGGCGACCGGCATGCCTGGCCCGTCGTGCGCGGCATCTATGCCACCCACCTCGCGGTCGGCGCGGCGAGCAACGACCTCGTGCAGCTCGCCGAGCTTGCGGCAGAGGCCTTGACCGGTTCCGACGCCGACGAGGCGCGCGCTTTCGCCGACGATCACAGGAAGCGCCTGATCTAGATCCCGTTCGGATCCGCTGCTTCGAGCGCCCGGAGCCGGCGCTCGAGCGCCCGGACCCGCTCCCGCAGCTCGGGCAACCTGGCGGACACAGCGTGGATGCGGACCGCCCGTGCGTGTGGGACAGCGGGGGCGCCCGAGACCACCGCCCCCGCGGCAACGTCGCGGATCACGCCGGCCCGCGCAGCGATGCGCGCACCGTCGCCGACCTTGACGTGATCGGCAAAGCCGACCTGTCCACCGATCACCACCTGGTCTCCGATCGACACGCTGCCGGAGAGCCCGACCTGCGCGACGACCACGCTGTGTTGACCGATGGTCACGTTGTGCGCGATCTGGACGAGGTTGTCGATCTTGCTGCCCCGGCCCACCACGGTCACGCCGAAGGTGGCGCGGTCGATGCACACGTTCGCGCCGATCTCCACGTCGTCCTCGATCTCGACACGCCCGAGCTGCGGCACCTTCACCAACCCCGCCGGGCCGGCCTCGTACCCGAAGCCGTCGGCTCCGAGCACGGTGCCGTCGTGCACGACGACGCGCTGACCGATGCGCGTGCCGGCCCTCACCGAGACCCGGGCGTGCAACACCGAGTCGTCGCCGACCTCACAGTCGTCGCCGATCACGACCCCAGGGTGGACGACAACACGGTCCCCGAGGCGCACGCGGTCGCCGAGGCTGACCCACGCACCGATGGCGACGTCGGTCCCCAACACCACCTGCTCGCCGAACACCACCTGCTCCGAGACGCCGGACGGCCCGCTCGGGACCACCAGGCGTGCAGCGAGCTCGGCGAAGCGCAGCCGTGGCTGATCGACCACGATCTGCGTGCACCGAAGCTCCAGCTCACGGGGCACCACGAGCACGCCGGCCGCGCTCTGCTTCGCTGCGACCACCCAGCTCTCGTCGCTCACGAAGGACAGGTCGGTGGGGCCGGCGCTCGCGAGGTCGGCCACGCCGCCCACAGCCACCTCGCCGTCGCCGACGACCTCGCCGCCCACCAGCGCCGCGAGCTCCGTCGCCGTCACGCCAGGGCTCCCACGTAGGCGACCACGTCCTGCACGGTCTCCAGCGCGGCGATCTCGTCGTCCGGGATGGTGCGGTCGTACACCTCCTCGAGCTCGTACACCAGCTCGATGGCCAGCACCGAGTCCACACCGAGGTCCTCGCGGAGCCTCTGCTCGAGCTGGAGGCTCGCGGGGTCCAGGCCGAGCAGACGGCCCAGCACGGTCGTGACCTGCTGTCTTGGGTCCATCGAAGACCTCTATCGCGCTCTTCGGAAGACCAGCGACGCGTTGTTGCTGCCGAACCCGAAGGCGTTGAGCACGGCGACGTCGACCTCCCCGCGCTGGGCGCGAGCCGAGAGCCCCCCCAGCGCGCAGTCGCCGGGATCGGTGAGGTTCACGGTGGGGTGGACATCGCCGGTCTGCAGGGTGCGCACACAGGCCAACGCGCCGAAGGCCCCCGCCGCGCCGAGGGTGTGGCCGATGAGCGCCTTGGTCGCGCTGACCAGCACCTCGTCGGCCCGGGAGCCGAACACCTCCCGGATCGCACGAGCCTCGACCGCGTCGCCGGCCGGCGTGGACGTCGCGTGCGCGTTCACGTAGCCCACCGCGTCGGTTGCGACCCCGGCGTGGGCGAGCGCGAGGCGCATGGTCCGAGCCATGCCGAGCCCGTCGGGCTTCGGGATGACCATGTGGTGCGCCTCGCCGGTGGCGGCGTAACCAGCGAGCTCTGCCCGCGGGGCGGCACCTCGCGCCGACGCGTGCGCTTCGGTCTCCAGGATCAAGGCCGCCGCGCCCTCGCCCATCACGAAGCCGTCCCGGTCGACGTCGAAGGGCCTCGACGCTTCCTCGGGTGCGTGCTCGAACGACGACGACATCGTGCGCAACGAGCAGAACCCGGCAAACACCAGCGGCGTGATGCTGGCCTCGGCACCGACGACGACGACCGCATCCGCCAGCCCACCGCGCAGGGCGAGCAGCGCCTGGCCCAGGGCGTGGGCGCTGGAGGAGCAGGCGGTGGACACGGTGATGTTCGGACCCCGTGCCCCCGTGGTGATGCCGACGATGCCGGCCGCGGAGTTCAACGTGATGGCCGGCACGAAGCGCGGGTGGACCCGGTCGGGCCGCTGGTCGGCATGGAGCTTGTCGTAGGCCCGCTCGCCGAAGATCATGCCGCCCATGCCCGCGCCGGCGTACACGCCCACGCGCTCCGCCGTCGCCGCCACGTCCAGCCCCGCGTCGTCGATGGCCTGCGCAGACGCCACCAGCGCGAACTGTGCGTAGCGGTCGACCTTCCTGGCCACGCCGGGGTGCAGGTGTGCCGCGGGGTCGAAGCCGTGCACCTGGCCGGCGATGCGGCAGCGGTACGCCTCGAGCGGGAACCCACCCAGGGGTTCCAGCGCCGTCACGCCCGAGCGCCCCGTCATGGCGGCCGACCAGAACGCCTCGGCGCCGAGACCGATGGAGGAGACGGCCCCGAGGCCCGTGACGACGACGCGCATGGGCGCTCTTAACGGCACCTAAGGACCCAGGTACCGCTGCACGTCTCGGCGTGCTCGGCGCACCTCGAAGCCGCCGTGTTCCTCGAAGTCGCCGGCCGACCAGCTGCCGGCCAGGCGATCGGTCCAGGCGTCCGCAACCTCCGCCAGCCCTTCCGACGCCACCAGGTCCTCGACCGCCGTGACCGCCTCCAGGTAGTCGTCTGCGCACGCCGGGTCGTCCCAACAGCCCCGCCACAGCCGCCCAGCCTGGGCACTGTCGACCGTCGCGGCCGGGTCCTGCGGGTCGAGCACGCGAACGAAGCCCTGATCGGTGCCCCACGGGAGCAGGTGCCAGGTGTCCGAGGTGGGCTGGTGGTAGAGGTGCCAGTTGTTGGCTCGGGTCGTGTAGGCGTCGTGGTTGCCGGTCACCACGTCCACGGCGAAGAGCGCCAGCAGCTCCTCCCGCACGAAGTGGCTGTCGAGGGTGCCTGCAAAGTCCTCGCCGAGGACCGAGACCAGCTCCTGGAGTCGGACCGCCGGATCGCCCTGGCCCGCCTCCTCGACCTCCACGTAGTGCTGGCCCGTCTCGGTCAGATCCCCGCCCGTCAGGCCCTCCCACAGGGTGCCGGAGCCGTCGTCGAACAGCCGCTCCAACAGCTCCTCGTCCATCGTCTCGACGACGCTGTGGAGCCCATACGGGGTTCCGTTGACCGACACACACGCGAAGCCGGACCGGGGGGCGGGCACCCCCGCGGCAGCGTAGAGCCGGTACGCGAGCGCCTCCGAGAGCCCGGAGGGGTCCTGCACCAGGTTGTTCAAGGTCAGGCGGCGCAGGCCTCCGAGGGCGCCCGCCGAGCCTCCGTCGATCTTGAAGGCGGCCTTCCCGTCCAGGGACCGGAAGCTCCCCTGCCCCTTCAAGCGAAGGCCGACTTCATGCCGCTCGCCGTGAAGCTCGAGGGTGGCGGCGACCTCGACCGACTCCTCGCGGGCCTCCTCAGGCAGCGTGCCCAACGCGTGCTCGCTCACCTCGAGGGAGAGCGTGGTGACCTCCTCTCCGAAGGCCCAGCCGTCCTTGGCGGTGCCTTCGTCGCACGGAAGCTGCGCACAGCCGACCACCGCCTGGACCAGCAGGCCCCACGGGCTCAGATGCCCAGCTCCTCGGCGACGGACTCGTACGCCTCGACCAGCTCGTCGAGCTTCTCGTCCATCGTCTCCACGTCCTCCGGCCGGTCCGCCGCGACGTCGGTCGACTCCGAGGGGTCGCTGGTCAAGTCGTAGAGCGCCTGACCGTGCCGCGTGCTGATCATCTTCAAGCCTTCCGGGCTCACGAGCGCCGAGGACGCCGTGCCACCCGAGAGCGACCACACGCCGGGGAGCTGGTCCGACGCGAGGAGCTCGCTCAGGTCGGTCCCCTGCCAGCTCTCGGACGGTGGGACGCCGAGCAGCCCGGCGATGGTCGGCGCGATGTCGATGGTCCGGGCAGCGCCCGAAGGGCCTCGGGGCGTGATGCCGGGACCGGCGAACATCAACGGGGTGCCCAGGTTCTCCTGCCAGAGGTGGCGGTGGTACCAGCCATCGTGCTCACCGAACTGTTCGCCGTGGTCGCCGACGAGCACGACGTAGGTGTCGTCCCCGACGGCCGAGAGCAGCCGCCCGACCTGGTCGTCGAAGTAGGCGATCTCCTCGTCGTAGAGGGCGAGCAGCTTCCCGACGTCTTCGTCGGTGTAGCTGAGCTTGCCGCCGACCAGCGCATTGAGGGTCGATTGAGAGCCGTCGAAGGTCGAGTCGTAGGCGTCGGACCACATGCCGAGCCAGCCCTCGGGAGCCTCGTAGGGCGTGTGCGGATCCATGTAGTGGACCCAGGTGAGGCGGGGAGCGTTGCTGGGGATGCCGAGGCGGATCAACACCTCGTCGGTGAGGATCTCGGCGCTGTCCAGCGACGACAGCTCGGCCTTGGTGGAGCCAGCCACGTCGACCCGGTCGAAGTGGTCGAAGCCCTGGTCGAAGTTCAACCCGTCGGCGATGATGTTGGACCGGGACAACAGCTCGGTCCGGTAGCCGGCCGCCTGGAGCACCTCGGCGAGGGTCTCGGGCACCGTGGACATGGGCGCGTACTCGGGCTGATCCGCGCCGCTGTCGGTGGCCTCGCAGCAGTCGTGGGTGAAGGGCGACAGCGAGGTCATCACCGTCGCCACCGAGGGCAGCGTCCAGTAGGCCGCCGAGACGTGCTCGAGCGTCACCCCCGACGCCGCCAACACCTCGAGGTTGGGGGTGGTCTGGCGCTCGTACCCGTAGGCGCTCATGCGATCGGACCGGAGGGTATCGACCACGATGACCAGCACGTCCGGCGCGTCCGCAGCAGCGCCGCGAGCGGAGTCGCCACCGTCGCCGGTGCAGCCCGAGATGATCAACGACAGCAGCACCGACCGACCATAGCCGGTCGGTGTCGGGGCGATCACTCAGGGTCCGTAGGCCAGCTGCCCACGCCACCGTTCCAGCTCGCTGGTCAACGCCTGGAACGCCTCTGCAGCTTCCGCGTCGCCGTCGATGGTGGACGCGAGGTCCTCGCCCTCCGCGTAGTCCGCCGTGTCGTAGCGGTAGAGCTCGCTCTCTGCACCCGCGCGCTCGATGAGCTTCCAGCGCTGGCTCCTCACGGTGGCGTCACCGGCGGCCGGGGTGCCGGCCGCGTTCGGCGAGAAGGACTCGACGTGCAGGTGGTCGCGCGGCCCCACCGCGCCCGCATCCGACAAGAGCCCGGCCCACGAGCGTCCGTCGATGGTGACCGCGTCTCCGGCGAAGTCGCCCTCCGTGCGAACCAGATCCTGGACGTCGACCCCAGCCAGCTCGGCGACGGTGCTGAACACGTCGACCACGTGCACCAGGGCGTCCGTTCGTCGCCCGGGCTCCGTGAGGAGCGGTCCGGACACGATGAGCGGGACGTGCACGCCCCCGTCGTACAGCGACTCCTTCGCGCGTTCGGGCCGCGCCGGGTCGAGCACGGTCTCCCGAGGGGAGCCGTTGTCTCCCATCACCACCACCAGCGTGCGAGCGCGCACCCCGGCGTCCATCGTGTCCAGCACCCGCCCGAGCTCGGAGTCGACGGACTCCAACATGGCGGCGTAGAGATCCGCCTGCGGGTCGCCGTCGGCCACCGTGAGCGTGGTCAGGTCCGCGGGCGGCGCATGGAACGGCTCGTGCGGAGCGGAGAACGCGGAGAGCACGAACCAGGGCTCGGGCAGCGCCTGGCTCAGCGCGAGCACATCGTCCGCCTGATCGGTCGTGACGTAGCTCGTGGTGAAGCTCAAGCTCCCGTCCACGTTCTTCTGCCAGTAGTCGTAGTCGAGCTCCTCGTCCGCGACCGCGTCGTAGGCGTGGTGGAGGTTTCCGAGCGTTCCGCGGACCGCGTCGAAGCCCTGGAGCCCGGGGTGGTCCGCCGGGCTGTCGTGCTGCCACGCCACGAGGTGCCACTTCCCCACCAGGGCCGTGGCGTAGGGTTGTGGTGCAGCGCGCAGCACCTCGGCCACGGTCACCTCGTCCTCGAGCAACCAGTGACCGTCCACCTCCGGGGTGAGCACACGACCGAGCCCGGTGCGGGTGGCGTGCCGGCCGGTGAGCAGTGCGGCGCGCGAGGGTGTGCAGCCCGGGTAGGTCCAGGCGTTCTCGAAGAGCAGGCCCTCGGCGGCGAGGGCGTCGATCGTGGGCGTGGGGGCGGGCTGGTCGTGCACGCCGTAGGCGCCGATCTTGTCGACGCCGACGTCGTCGAGCAACACCACCAGGAGGTTGGGCGGCATCGGCTCGGACGTGTCCGGCCGGGTGTCTGCGCCGTCCGAGTGGGGCGCCGCCGTGTCGAGCGCACCCGGACCCGCGACCGCCGTGGCATCGGACGGCTGGCAGGACGCGGCCCACAGCATCAGGAGCATCGGGACAGTCTATGACGACGGGGCCGAGGTGCGGAAGGTACCCCCGAGAGGATTCGAACCTCCGGCCTACGGATTAGGAAGGGGTGATCCGGCGTGTGGATCGCGGTGCGGAGGGCGTTCGCGGGGCGGATCGGGGGGCACTTGTACACCACTTGCAACTCTGGTGCGGTGGTGTGTCGACGGCCGCCGGGGTAGCCCCACCGCATGCCGACGTGGTGGATCTGGCCGCTGGAGTTCACGCCTCATCTCGAGGAACGCATGGAGCAACGCGGCCTGAGCGAGGTCGAGCTTCGTCAGATGCTCGCAACCCCGTCGGGCCTGGTAGACGATCACGTCGAGGGACGATGGGTGGTCCATTGCCGGCTTCGACAGGCAGCGTGGCACGTCATCGTGGAGCCGGATGATGAAGACGAGGTTGTGGTCCTCGTCACTGCCTACCGGGTAGACTAGGGCCATGGCACGTCGATACTTGCAGGTCACTTACCGGAAGGGCAAGCCGCTCGCGGCATACCTCCAACTCCGGCGGCGGCCGGGGTCGAAGGCCGCGCGCTCCGTGCCGGTCGACGGTGGTCTGATCATCGACTACGACGCTGATGGGGAGCCGATCGGGCTCGAGATCACATCCCCGGCGAGCATCACTACGTTGCAGCTCGACACGGTGCTTCGGGAGCTGGGCCTGCCGCCTCTCGGAACAGGCGAGCTGGCACCACTTGCGGCGTAGACGCGACCTGTCTGCGGCGACCGGCAGCTTGCAACCGGCCTTGCCCCTGCGGGAGCGGCCAAGAGCACGACACTGCCGTGATCGTCGGTCATGTTGACGGGGCCCGTAGTCGGTCTCCAAGGACATCACGGAGGAGCCGAAGCCGGGCCGCGGAGCTGGCTACGGCGCGGTGTGGACCGGCTCCGAGGCAGTTGTAGGTCACGTGCAGCCGGCGCGTGCCGAAGGGTCCGGCTGCCTCCAGCCCCTCCCTCGCTCGAACCTCCTCCACCAAGGGATCGAGCCGCAAGATGCTCCGCGACAACGAGCCCCTCGGGCACCTCGGGCGAGATCGACCTACGGTCGTCGAATCCGGCGCCCTCATCGCGGATCGAGATGTCGACAACGGCAACCAGTCGACAACGGCAACCAAACGCCTGATATCACACGTGGAAGTGGTACCCCCGAGAGGATTCGAACCTCCGGCCTACGGATTAGGAATCCGCCGCTCTATCCAACTGAGCTACGGGGGCGTGCGCGCCCGCTATCCGACCTCCGCAGGCCGCGTCCAGCCGCTATGATCGGGTCGTGCTCTTCTTCGTCGCCTGCACCGCCGACCTCACGGACACTGCGGTGGACGCCGCGCCCGTCCCCGTGGACTGGTCGTCCCAAGCCGTCCGCCTCGCCGAGGACATCGCGCCGCCCGCCGACGGGCTCTCCTGGTCGCGGTCCATCGTGCACCTGCACTCGCCCTGGTCCCACGATGCCTGCGACGGCGAAGGGTACGTGGACGGGGTGCTGGACGAAGCCTGCCTCGACGACCTCCGACGCGGCCTCTGCGAGGCGGCCATCGACACCGCCTGGCTCTCCGACCACCCCTCCTACGGCGCGGTGCCGGACTGGGACACCTTGCTGAACCTGCGCTCCGGCGATGACCTGGTCGAGCTCGACGGCCAGTCGGTCGGGCTCCGAATCCTGTGCGACGACGGGCACCAGACCCTCCTCCGACCGGGCTACGAGGACATGTTGATGCCCGTCGGCCTCGAGCGGCACGTGGCAGACGACGCCGAGACTCGAGACGATCTGCTCAACCGCGCAGATCAGGACGCCGTCGACGCCATGCTGGACGCCGGCGCGCTCGTCCTCCAAGCCCACACCGAAGAGCGCGACCTCGAAACGCTCCTCGAACGGCAGGCCCTCGGGCAGGCGGGCGTCGAGGTCTTCAACCTGCACGCGATGGTCGATCCGACGATTCGAGAGGAGTTCCTCGGCCTCGACCCGCTGAGCTGGCTGAGCGACGCGGCCCCGTTCCTGGACGCCGACAGCGAGGCCGAGCCCGACCTGGTCTTCCTGGCGCTCTACCAGGACCAGCAGGTGAGCATCGACCGCTTCGATCAGCTCGCGGCGGTGCAGCACACCGTCGCCGTGGCCGGCACCGACGCCCACCGCAACTCCCTTCCCAGCCTGATGTCCGATGGCGAACGCGTGGACTCCTACCGCCGCATGATGCGCTGGTTCTCGAACTGGGTCGTGGCGGCGGATCAGGCACCCGACACCCTGGACGAAGCGCTGGCCGCGGGCGCCAACTACATCGTGTTCGATGCGCTGGGAATCCCCGACGGGCTCGGCTTCGAGCAGGTCGACGGGGGGGTGCGGGCCGCGTGCGTGACCCTGTCCGATGGCTCTCCGAAGAACGGTGAGTCCCCGGAGATCGGCTACGAGATCCTGAAGGACGGCGCGGTGTGGGCCACCGGATGTGGCACCACCCACGCCACGGACGGTGCCGGCGTGTACCGCCTGCGCCTGACGATCGATCCCCACCATCTCCGGGACTTCCTTCCCGACGACGGCGACTGGGACCGGACCTTCACCTGGGCCCTGTCGAATCCCGTCCTGCTGTAGCCTCGAGGCGCTGCAGCGCGCCAGCCCACAAGAAGTAGGCTCCTCCCGTGTCCGACACCGCCCGCCACACCCCGCCCTTCTCCGGTCTCGAAGTGGGCGACTGGTCGCTGAAGGCGCCGCTCGACGAGCACAAACCCCGGGCGGCGTGGCTCGCGGAAGACGGCGGCGGAAGGCTCGCTGTGATCGCGCAGCTCGAGGGCGACCCCGCACGGGTGCAGCGCCTCCTGCGCGTCTGCCACCCGTCGGTCGCCGCCGTCCTCGATCACGGCACGGATCCGAGCCCCTGGATGGCGCTGGAGCACACCCCCGGCGTGTCCCTGAAGGTGCTGACGAGCATGCGCCCCCTCAGCAGGACCCAGGCCTTGCAGGCGGGTGCCCACCTCGCGGATGGACTGGCCGCCCTCCACGAGGAAGGGCTGACCCACGGCGCGGTGCAGCCCGACCACATCCTCTGCCGAGAGCTCTCGGGCCCCTCGCTCACGCTGCTGTCGCCCACGGTGGAGGTGGGCTTCGGTGACCTTGCGTGGTCGGCGCCGGAGCGCTTGGATCAGGGCCACCCCACAGCGGCCACCGATCTCTACAGCCTCGGCTTGCTGCTCTGGCGTCTGCTGCACGGTGCGCCGCCCTGGCCGGATGGCTCACCGGAGCTCCGCGGTGAGGGCCCGCCGCCGTCGACGCTTCGACGTCCCGCCTTGGACGCCCTGCTCCGAGCCCTGCTCCACCCGAGCGCCGCCGAGCGGCCGTCGGCGGGGGAGGTGGTTCGGGTGCTCGTCGCGGAGGGTGCGCGTGCACCCGGCCCGGACACGTGGACGGTGCTGCGCCGCGCCCACCACCTGCACCTCACGCGCACGGTGGAGGCCGAGGCGCTGCGCCTGTGGACCGCCAAGACCAACAGCCTCGCGCTGGTGGGCCCGCGCGGTTCCGGTCGGTCGCGTTGCCTGGACCGCATCGGGGCGGCACTGCGCAGCCGCGGTGTGGCCGTGCTTCGCATCCATCCCGGAGGGGGCGCCTGGGCACCCGTCCGGCGCGCGCTCCGCGATCCGGCGCTCTGGGGCGAGCCGGCCAACCTGCCCGCGGACATGGAGCAGAGGGTTCGGGCACGGGCGGCCGCCGAGCTCGTGATGGGGCGCACCTCGGGCCGCCTCGCCGTGCTGGCCGACGACCTCGGGAGCCTGGACCGGGGCACGGCCGCCACCCTCGCCGCACTCGCCGAACAGCCGGAGTGCACGGTGTTCGCAGCGGCGTCGCAGACCCCCGCCTGGGCGGCGGCCACTTGGGGCATGTCCAGCATCGGCCACGCGGAGCTTCGTCGCCTCCTCGAGGGCTTGTTGGGACGCTGCGACGACCTGGCGGGCCTGGCGGAGCGCGTGGAGAAGCTCACCGGCGGGCTGCCAGGCATCGTGTTGGAGACGGTGCTCGGCGCCACGGAGTCCGGCGCGCTTCGCTACGAACGCTACCGCTGGCGCGTCGATCGCGCGAAGCTCCAGGCGCTCGGGCACACGCCCGAGGCCCACGTCGACCGTCTGCACCTGCTCGGCACCGCCGCGACCACGGTGGGCGGGTTGCTCGCTACGGCAGACCGCCCCTTGCGGGTAGAGACCCTGGCCAGCCTCGCCCACGCGGCCAGCCGCGGCATGCGGATCGCGCTGGACGAGCTCCAGGTCACCGGCTTCGTGCGGGTCGAAGAAGGGGTGGCACGCTGCGACACGGAGCTGCACCGCAAGGCGCTCCTCGGAGCCAGGCCCGAGCCGGAGGAACAGCACCTGGTGCTGGCCCGGCACCTGGCCGCGACCTCCGGCGCAGACCTCGTGGCGCTCGGTGAGCACGTCGAGGCGAGCGGGGACCTCGACCTCATCGCGGAGCACGCCCCGCGCTGCCTCCTTGCGGCCCTGGATCGAGACACCGCCCTCGCTCTCGCGCTCGCGTCGGCCATGTTCGATCGGCTGCCCAGCCCCACGCTGGCGGGACTTCGCGTGCGTGCGATGGCGCGGGCAGGCCAGGCGCCCGCAGCGCAGCGCTTTGGAAGCGACCAGCTTCCGCGGGACCCGGGCGCGCAGCACGCGCCACTCCTCGCGGAGCTCGCGCGCCTGCACGCGGATCACCTCGACCAGCCCGAGGAGGCCCTGCGTCTGCTCCAGCGCACCCGGCTCGCGCTGGGGGGCCAGCTCCCGCTGACGCTCGCGGGGCTGGCTGCGCGCTTGCACCTCGAGGCCGGCGAGCTCGACGAGGTGATCGCGCATGCAGCGAGCGCACCGCCGGTCCCCCGGACCGACGAGGTCGACGCCTGGATCGAGCTCCGCACGGTCCACGCCGAGGCGATCCTGGAACGAGGCGACGCAGCGGCCGCGCTGGAGTTGCTCGACAACATCCCGGAAGACCTGGGCGCAGGGCGCCCGAGCCGCGCCCGCCTCGATGCACTGCGCGGGCGCCTCGCCTGGAAGGCCGGTCGAATCCGCGAAGCGGGGTACCGCCTCTCGCGCGCGTCCACGCCCGAGGCCGGTCTGCGCGGCCCCGAGCGCGCGCGGCTCCTCGACCTCGCCGCGCAGGCGGTCGTGCGGATCGGCGACCGACCCGGAGCGCTCGCCCGCTGGGAAGAAGCGCTCCGCATCCTCGACCGTCACGGCGCCAGCCGCGAGGCGGTGCGCGTGCAGATCCGCCTCGCAGATGCCTACCGCGAGACCGGACGGTTGGAGCAGTCACGCGAGGCTGCGACCACGGCGCTCGAGCGCGCGTCGAACCACGGCATGCACCATGAAGAGGCCGGCGCGGCCTTGCGCCTCGGCGAGCTCGCCATGGTGAGCGACGACGCGGCGACCGCGCGGCGCTGGTACGACCGCGCGTCCACCATCGCGCGCGGCTGCTGTGTGCCGGAGCAGGAGGCGCGCGCCGCCGTGCGCCTGGCGGCGCTCGCCGTGGCAGAACGCGCCAGCGGCGCCCTCGCCTCGGTGCACGCTGCGCAGCGGCTCGTCGCCCGGTCGGGACAGACCGCCGACGCGTGTTTGATCCGCGCCATGGAGGCGCTCTGCCTGGCACGCGAAGGCGGCGGCGCTCAGCTCGACCGCCTCGCCGAATGCGCCGAGGAACCCTTGAGGTCCGCTGGCGAGGCCGGCCCACTCGCCGAGGTGCGGGTGCTCCTGAGCGAGGCCTTCCTGGAGGTCGGACGCAGCCAGGACGCGCTGACCTTCGCGGACCGGGTGCTGATCTACGCCGACGAGATGGGGCATGTGCACCTTCGAAGCCGCGCGGTGACCCTGGCGGGTCGGTGCCAGGCCCACCTGAGCGCTGGGCGCGACGACGAGGGCCTGAAGAAGCTGCTCGGGTTGGCCGTGGCTGTCACCCGGGAGCGTGATCTGGCCGGCCTGCTGGCGGCGGTCACCGAGTCGGCGCCCGAAGGCGCCACCATCGAGGTGGTGGCGTACCGGGATCGCGACGGCAACACCGAGGCCGGCAGCTTCTCACGCAGCATCGCGTCCAACGCCATCTCGATGGGACGGGAGGTCATCGCCGTGGACCTCGGCGAGCGAGCCGACCTGCGCGCCGAGCGCTCGATCGTCGACCTCGATCTCCGCAGCGTGATGTGCGTGCCGCTCCTCGATGGCCCCGAGTGTCTCGGCGCGATCTACGTCGACAGCCGCACGGCCACCGATGCCGAGCTGTCGGACACGGCGCGGTACCTCCGCACCCTCGCGGCCCACGCTGCCGTCGCGCTGGCCAACGCCCGGCGCATCCAGCGCGCGCAGCGGGAGCTCGACGAGGCCCGCGGCCTCGCTCACGACGCCCGTGCCCCCCTCGACGCGCTGCAGACCGCGCTCGACTACCTGGCCGACGCCCACGGCGACGACACGGAGCTGGTCACGCTCCTCGGGGAGATGCGCGATCGAGCGGTCTACGCCCGGCAGATCGTCGAGCGGCTGCTCCAGCGTCACCACGGCATGCACGTGCCCGTGCAGCTCAGCGACGTGGTCCAGCGGGTGGTCTCCCAGCTCATGCCGCTGGCCCGCGATGCGGGCGTCGCCGTGGACGTCCGAAGCGACGGCGTCGCGTGGGTCGAGGGCGACCCTCACGATCTGGCGCGCGTGCTCTCCAACCTGCTGTCGAACGCCCTGAAGTACAGCCCCCAGGGCGCGCACGTGGTCATCGGAATCCACCGCGGCCTGACGCACAGGATCACCGTGCGCGACCACGGACGCGGCGTCCCGGAAGGCGCCCTGGCCGACATCTTCGAGCGCCACGTGCAGGCCGAAGGCGCAGCCGCCGGGTTTGGCCTCGGCCTCTCCATCGCGCGCGACATCGTTCGCCGTCTGGGTGGCGACGCCACGGCGCGCAACCACCCGGAGGGGGGCGCCGAGTTCACGGTCAGCCTTCCGGCCACCGAAGCCCCCGGACGGGCTTAGTCGGCGACCCGATCGGCGGCGACGAGCGCCCGGAGATCCCGCTCGAGGTCCGCGAGCCGCTCCCCGTCCTCGGTGTCGTAGAAGCCGTGCAGGAAGCCGGACGCGCCGAGCACGAAGTGCGTGCCGTGCAGGGTCTCGGCGGGATCCCCGCCGCCCGCCTGCACCGCGATCTTGAGCCCGTCGGACACGGTGGCACGCACGACTGCTTCGTCGCCGGTCAGGAAGTGCCACCGGCTGGTGTCGACGCCGAGCGAGGCGGCGTACGCCGTCAAGACCTCCGGGGTGTCGTACGCCGGGTCGACCGAGAAGCTCAAGAAGGCCACCGCATCGCCGAGGTCGCGGGTTCGTGCTTCCAGACCGATCATGCGCCCCGTGGAGGCCGGACAGATCGTGGGACAGCGGGTGAAGATCACGTTCGCCACCCACGGGCGGCCCAGCAGCTGGGCGTCCCCGAAGGGATCACCGCCCTGGTCGATCAGCGCGATCGCCGGCGCTGGCACCAGGGCCTCGGGCGCCGGTTCCGGCGTGTCACATGCGACGATGAGGAGGAGCCCGAGCACGGGCGCCTCCTATCGACAGCCCGTGACACGCGCCAGCCGCCTCCCGTTCCTCCTCATCCTCGCTGTGGCCGTGCTCATCGGCGCCAGCCAGGCGTGGCACTGGAGCCCGACCTTCGACGAGCCCAACCACCTCGAGATGGGGCGGCGCATCCTGCAGGACGGCGACTGGCGTCGCTTCGACAACTCCAAGATGCCGGTGAGCGTGCTCAACGCACTCCCAGCCTTCGCACTCGAGGCCTCGGATCCTCAGCTTCGGTGGTGGGCTGCGCGGCTGCCGCAGCTGGCCTGGCTCTGTGGGACCGCTTGGCTGGTCGCCGTGTGGGCCCGGCGTTGGACGACCCGAGCCGGAGCGCTGGCGGCCGCGGCCCTGGTGGCCTGGGACCCGAACCTGATCGCCCACGCCAGCCTCGTCACCACCGACCTGCCGTGCACCTTCTTCGTGCTCGCCTGCAGCCTGAGCCTCCTGCGCACCCTGGAGCGTCCCACCACGGGCCGTGCCGTGGTCGCGGGTCTGGCGTTTGGGCTGGCCCAGGCGGTGAAGTTCACCAGCGCCTTCCTCCTCCCGGTGGAGCTCCTCGTCACGGCGTGCTGGTGCCTGGCGAAGCGGACCACCCGACCGCTGCGCGTCGTTCCCGGCTTCGTGCTCGCGGCCTGGCTCAGCCTGAACGGCGCCTATGCGTTCACCGGCACCTTCACGGCGGCAAGCGCGATCCCGTGGCAGTCGCAGACCTTCTCGGCCCTCGCAGAGACCGATCTGCCGCTGCCCTTCCCGAGGCCCTGGCTCGAGGGCTTGGACTGGGTCAAGGCCGACGACGACCGAGGCCACGGGAACATCTACGTCGATGGCCGGATGACGGTCGACGGCCAGCGCGACTACTTCCTCCGCGCGGCGGGCTGGAAGCTGCCCCTCGGCCTGCTGCTGCTCGCGCCGCTGGGGCTGCTGAGGCGTCCCCGGGCCACGGACCTGGCGCTCGTGGTGCCCCCCGCCTTCTTCCTCGCGTACTTCTCGTTCGCGTTCAACTTCCAGCTGGGCTTGCGGTATGTGCTCCCCGCCTTGCCCTTCGCGGTGCTCTGGGCCTCCAGACTCCCTGTGCCCGCCGTCGCCGCGGCGGCCGTCTGGAGCCTCATCAGCGGTCTGAGCTGGTGGCCGTGGGGCCTGAGCTACTTCAACGAACGGCTGACGGAGCGGCAGGAGGCCTGGCGCCACCTCGCCGACTCGAACCTGGACTGGGGTCAGACCGGGCATGCGGTCGAGGCCTGGCGGAGCAACCACCCCGACGGCCAGAGCGACCCGGTCGTCCCCACCCTCGGGGATGTCCTGGTGAGCGCCAACGCGCTGACCGGCGTGCTCGGCGACCCCGCGCGCTTCGCGTGCCTCCGGGAGCGCTTGCCGCCGACCGACCATGTCGCCTACGCCCACTACCCCTACCGGCTCGAGCTCGACGATCTGGCGGGCTGCTACCCGACGGTCACGGCCGAGGGCGGCGAGGGCCTCCTCATCGACGGTGGCGAGCACGTCGTGGCCCTCCTGTTCCGGGGGGAGGCCACGCTCCGTGTGGGTGACCTCGTCCAACGTGGACAGAGCTCGGGCGAGTCGCTGCTCGTGGCCCTCGTCCGATCAGAGACCGGCTTCGGCGTAGACGTCGAGCACGACGGCCCGGAGTGGCGCCTCTACGTCGACGGGCGCGAGCTCGAGCGCTGAGTCGAAGGTACCGGCCATCGCCGCGGCCTCGACGAACAACAGCCACTCCGCGTCGAGCGCCGCGAGGGGGTCCGCACAGACCCTGAGCTGATCGTCGAAGAACGCCGGGTCGCCCGGATCGTGCCCGTGCAGGCCGAACGCGTTCGGGGCGTAGAAGGTGTCGCGCCGGTTCGTGCCTCCAGCCACGACCCGGTCCCGCCGTCGCACGGCGGAGCGCGCGTCGTCCACGTCGACCGAGCCCACCGCCCAGGACGACACCACCGAGAAGTCTCGCAGTCCGAACGCATTGCGGCAGGCTTCCCAGTGACCGATCGCGTCCATGTCGCCCCAGCTCGTGTCGGGCTCGCACGGGCGCGTCCAGGTCGTGCCGGTCGGCCATGGGAGGTTCGCGGGGCCGGCCGCCGCCGCCCAGAGCAGCTCCTCGACCGTGCAGAGGCGGCGTCCGTGGTCCTCGAGCACCACCTCCCAGACGTCGAGCAGCCCCGCCTCGATGCCGTCCTCGAACCAGGGATCCCCCACCCGACCCGGGAAGGGCAGCTCGGCGATGCAGAAGCCGTCGACCTCGACCTCGACAGGCACGAACTGATCCTCGAAGTGGTCGGGGTCGAAGGCCCCCAGGGTGGCCTCCCCGCCGCCGATCCAGACCGTGCCGAGCGGGCACGGCGGTCCCGCCGGCGCCCGGACCGGGGGCTCCCCACAGCTCAGCATCCAGACCAGCACGCCCCGAGGATGGCACAGCGGCGACGCAGCGCGTTGACATCGGCAAGACGGGGCAGCTACATTCCCGCATCCTCCGGAGGCCCCCGATGCGCAGCCCCAGCGCACTTCTCCTGCTGACCTCGGCCCTGCTCCTCGAAGCCTGCGGCGGCTGCAACGAGCAGGAACTCGTGCCGACGGACACCGGGGGAGACGACGAGGTCGCCACCTTCGACAACGACGTCGGGCAATGGCTGTCCATGGCTGTCACCCCCGACGGGCAGCCTGCCATCAGCTACTACGACCGCACCAAGGGGGCCGTCGGCTACGCCGTGGGCACGGTCGCCGACGGCGCGGTCACCTGGGAGCGCCAGGAGGTCGACGGCTACGCCGGCGATGGTGGGCTCGACCCGGGCGACGTGGGCCTCTACACGAGCCTGGCCATCGCCTCGGACGGCACCGTCTGGGTCGCGTACCAGGACCAACAGAACACCACGCTGAAGGTGGCTTCGAAGGCCCCTGCCGACGAGGTCTGGACGCTCACCACGGCCGACACCGGCCAGGGCAGCGGCAGCGACGTGGGCTACTGGAACAGCCTCGCGCTGGACGCCAGCGGCCACCCGGTCATCGCCCACTTCGACGACGAAGAAGGCACGCTGCGGCTCACCAGCTACAACGGGTCCAGCTTCTCCACCGAGGTCGTGGACGAGGGCGAGGAGGGCCAGGGGGACTCGGGCGAGATCCTCGAGGCCCAGGTCGGCGAATACGCCAAGGTCCTGATCGACGGCAGCACCACCTACGTGGCCTACTACGATCGCGCCAACGGAGCCCTGAAGCTCTCCACCAACGGGTCGGTCGAGGTCGTGGACGACGACGGTGACGTGGGTGCCTGGCCCGACATGGTGGTGGTCGACGGATCCCTCCACATCGCCTACCAGGACGTCGGCGAGCAGGATCTGCGCGTCGCCACCGGCTCCTCGGGCCAGTGGTCCACCGAGCTCGTCGACGACGCCTCCTGGACCGGCGCGGACGCGGCGATCTACGACGGCGGCATCTTCTACTTCGACGGTGACAACAACGACCTTCGACAGGTCGCCGGATCGCCCGGCTCCTGGGGCAGCCCCGCCTCGGTGGCCGGCACCGATGCCGCGGTCGGCTACCACACCGAGACCGTGGCGGTCGGCGACCAGCGCTACGTGGCCTGCTACGACTACACCCACCGCGACGTCTGGTTCGCCGCCCTCTAGCCGGATGATGAAAAGCCCGCCCGTCGCCTGCTCGGCGACGCCTCTGAAGGCCACCTTCGCGGTCCTGGCCGCCCTCCTCTTCAGCTCCTCCGTTCACGCCGGCACCTTGCAGGTCGAGGTGCTGGACGTCGGGCAGGGTGACGCCATCCTCCTGACCCTGCCCGCCGGTGAACGGGTGCTGATCGACGCCGGACCGACCAAGGACGGCGTGTACCGCCAGCTCAGGGGGCGAGGCATTCGCAGCCTCGACCTCGTGGTCGCCTCCCACGCGCACCTCGATCACATCGGGGGCATGGAGGCGGTGGTCGAGAGCTTCAAGATCGGCGCCTACGTCGACTCCGGTGTCCCGGCCGAGTCAGCGACGTTCCAGGACCTGGAGCGCATGCTGAGCTCGCGGAAGGTGGAGCGCACGCGTGCAACGACCCACCAGAGCTGGAGCTGGGACGAGGTCACCGCCACGGTGCTCTGGCCGGGACGGACGTACCTGAGCGACACCCGCAGCGACCTGAACAGCAACTCGGTGGTGTTGCGCGTCGACCACGGCGACGTGTGCTTCCTCTTCACCGGAGACGCCGAGGAGCCCACCGAGGAGGTCATCGCAGACGATCTCCGGGGCGGCTGCGAGGTCCTCAAGGTCGCGCACCACGGTTCTCGCCACTCCACCAGCAGCCACTTCCTCGACGTGATGCAGCCCGAGATCGCGCTCATCAGCTGCGGGAAGGACAACAAGTTCGACCACCCGGGCACCGACACCCTCGAGCGCCTCGAGCGCATCGGCGCCGAGGTCTTCCGCACCGATCAGTCCGGCCGGCTCATCCTCGAGTCCGACGGCACCGACGTGGTGATGACCCGCGGCGTCAGCCGGCGCGAAACCCTCTTCGGCGGCCGCGGCGGGTGACCCTGGTGTTGCTGTCGTTCGCCCTCGGCGCTGGCTTCCGCATCAACGAGGTCACAGCGAGCCAGTGCGACCAGCAGGCTCCCGGCGTCGGTCTGGAAGCCTGTGAGGCGCTGACCGCCTGGCGCGAGGAGCACGGCGAGCTCGAGAGCGCAGAGGACCTCGCTGACGTCCCAGGGCTCGGCGAAGCCTCCCGTCGACTGCTCGCTCGTGCAGACTTCGCGTCCGCGAGGGAGCGCATCTGGCCCGAGCAGAAGGCTGCCGAGCCGGTGGACCTGAACACGGCCTCGGTGGCGACCCTCGCCGACCTGCCGGGCATCGGAGCCGCCAAGGCGGCCGACATCGTGCGGTTCCGCGACGAAATCGGCCCGTTCGCCAGCTGCGATGAGCTCGCTCGTCTGCCCGGCATGGGACGCGCCACGGTGGCGGGCCTCGGTGAGCGCTGCACCGTGGCGGCGCCGGCCTCGCCTTGACGACGCTCAGGGAGGCCCTCGCGGCCGCGACCCCTCGCTTCCCCCTCAAGCGCGCCTGGCAACCGCTGGTAGCTGGCCTTCGCGCCCATGCCCGCGAGACGGGGGTGCGGTCGCCCTACGCCAGTCGCCGCGCCCTCGATCGCGCGCTGGCGTCGCCGGTGCGGGAAGGCGCCGACGTGCGTGCGGTCAAGGCGGCGCTCGGCGCCCTGCTGCACGGCGCACACCCGAGCACGGCTGCGGACGCGGCGGAGCTGTTGTTCGAGGTGGTCCGGCCGCGAGCGACCACCGCCAAGGTACGCTTCGAGGGCTGGCCGCGCGGCTTCGACAAGCAGCAACGGTTGACCCTCCTTGGTGGGGTCCCAGGGGACGCCGTGCCCGCGGAGCAGGCCTCGCAGTGGGTCAAGACCCTGCACGGGCTCGCGTTGGGCGGCGGCGCTTTGCGGGTCCACGTGGAGCTCGAAGGCGATGCGTGGCTACCCCCCCCCGCCCGGCGCCACCGCCGTCGCACGGACCGAGAACGACGCGCCTGGCTCCCCCACCTCGACGACGTCGGACGCTTCAGCCTCACGCCGCGCCGGATCGCCGACCGGCAGGCCGCGTGGCTCGCGGCTCCGCTCGTGATCGACGCGTTCTGCGGCTGCGGTGGGAACGCCATCGCGTTCGCGCTGGCCGGCTCGAGGGTGGTCGCAGTCGAACGGGACCGGGTGCGCCTGGCTCTCGCGCGGCGAAACGCACACGCCCTGGGGGTCGCGGACAGGATCGAGTTTCACTGCGCGGACGTGCGGCCCACGCTGCCCGAGCTGCCCGAGCAGGCGGCCCTGTTCCTCGACCCGCCATGGGGCGGAGAAGCCTGGGACCGGACCGGAGTCAGCTGGGATCAGCTCGTCGGCGAACTGCCTCTCGGCGCCCGAACGGTGATGCTCAAGGCCCCGCGCAGCTTCGACCTCGCCACTGCGCCCGGCCGTTGGGAGCCGCGCTGGGAGGTCGAGCCGGGGTTCGTGCGGTTGGTCACGCTGAAGCGCGACGGCGGTTAGGGCAGCACTACGGGGTGCCGTCGCAGTCGACGTCGTCGCCGCCGGGGGGATCGACGGCTCCCGGGTTCACCGCCGCATCCGCGTCGTCGCAGTCTCCACCGTCCTCGGTCCACCCATCCCCGTCGTCGTCGGCGGCCGACGTCCCCTCGTCCACCGCACCGTCGCAGTCGTCGTCCACGCCGTCGGCCACCTCGGGCGCACCGGTGTACACGCTGGCGTCGTCGTCCCAGCAGTCCCCGTCGTCCTCGCTCCAGCCGTCGCCGTCGTCGTCCGCCGCCGCGGTGTCCTCGTCCACCACGCCATCGCAGTCGTCATCGACGCCGTCGGCCTCCTCGGAGGCGGTGGGATGCGCGGAGCCATCTTCGTCGTCGCAGTCGCCGCCAGCCCACGAGTAGCCATCACCGTCGGCGTCCAACGCCCCGCTGTCCACGTCGCCGTCGCAGTCGTCGTCCACGCCGTTGTCGGGCACTTCTTCGGCCCCCGGGTGAACAGCCGGATCACCTTCGGCGCAGTCGCCCTCCTCCGGGGCGTACCCGTCGCCGTCGACATCACCGGTCGCCGTGCCCTCGTCCACCCGGCCATCGCAGTCCTGGTCGGCGCCATCTGCGACCTCGAAGCCTCCGGGCCAGGTCAGCGCGTCGTCGTCGTCACAATCGCCAGCACAGCTCGTCACACCGTCGGCGTCCAGGTCGTAGATCGCCGGATCCCCGATCGCGCAGGCGTTCGCCCGCAGCCCTACGCTGGGCAGCGCCACCTCGCCGATCAGCTGCAGCGTGGCTTCCTGGAGCGCACCCGTGGCGGTGACGTCGACGTCGAGCCGCAGCTCACCCTCTGCGGGCAACACACCTGGAAGACCGCTCACCACGAAGCCTGCGTCCAGCAGCTCGAGGCCCAGCTCCAGATCGAAGGGGGCGTGGCTCGAGAGCACCAGCTCGCGCGAGGCCCTCTCGCCCTCCGCCACGACGCCGAAGTCCACCAGTCCCGGGTTCGCGCTCAGCTCCGCGTTCGCGGCCCGCGCACGGATCTCGACGAGGTGCTCCTCGGCGGGATCGTCTGCGGTCAGGGTGAGCACTGCGTGGTCGTAGCCTTCCATCTCGGGCGCGTACTGCAGGACCAGCGGGTAGACATCGTCCACGTCCACCTCGAGCACCACGCCATCCCAGCTGAACGGCTCGGTGACCTGCCCGTCGCTCCGGACCCCGTGTTCCACGAGCACGGCCGACACCGTGACGAGGTCGTTGGTCGCTTCCAGGTCCACGGCAACATCGTGCACAGCGCCGACGCTCATGGTGCCGAGGTCGACCACGGTCTCCGGAGTGACGAGGCGCTTCTGAAGGCGCGTCACGCCGACATCGGGCCCACATCCTCCGGTGACCACCGCAGCGGCAAGCAAGCCCCTGCGACGTCGGAGCAGCAAGGCCGGGGCCAACAACCACCACGGCGACAACGCCGCACCGCCGCACCCGCACCCTGTCGCCACGCCTTCGGCGTCGCAAGCCTCGTCCACCGAGCCATCGCAGTCGTTGTCCAGCTCGTCGCACCACTCGTCGAGCGACGGGTTCACCCACCCGTCGTCGTCATCGCAGTCCCCGTCGGACACCGTCCATCCGTCGGCGTCGCGATCGCCGATGCCCTCGTCGACCGCACCGTCGCAGTCGTCGTCCACGCTGTCGCCGATCTCCTCGGCGCCAGGAAACACCGTCTCGTCGGCGTCGTCGCAGTCCCCTGCTTCGTCCGTGTAGCCGTCCCCGTCGTCGTCGGACACGCTCGACCCCTCGTCGACGAGGCCGTCGCAGTCGTTGTCCTTGCCGTCTTCCAGCTCACCGGCCCCAGGGAAGGTGGTGAAGTTGCCGTCGTCGCAGTCGCCTTCGTGGCGGTGGAAGCCGTCGCCGTCGTCGTCCGCCCACTCGGTGCCCTCGTCCACGGCCTCGTCGCAGTCGTTGTCTTCGTCGTCGGCCAGCTCCGGCGCGTCTGGCCAGGTGTCGGCCAGGCTGTCGTCGCAGTCGCCGCCGGTGGTCGTGAAGCCGTCGCCATCTTCATCGAAGGCGCCGTCGTCCACGACGCCGTCGCAGTCGTCGTCCTGCCCGTTGCCATCGAGCTCGTTGGCCTTCGGGTGCGTGCCGCCCGCAGCGTCGTTGCAGTCGCCCTGCTCCTCCGTCCAGCCGTCGCCGTCGTCGTCGAAACACGCGGTGCCCTCGTCGACGAGGCTGTCGCAGTCCTGGTCGAACCCGTCGCAGGTCTCCGTGCCGGTCGGGGAACGCTCGGCGCTTGCATCGTCGCAGTCACCCCCTTCCTCCGTGAACCCGTCACCATCGTCGTCGTAGACGCTCGTGCCCTCATCGACCCGGCCGTCCCCATCGTCGTCCGTGCCGTCCGCCGTCTCGGCGGCCAGGGCCAACGACAACAGGACGAGCAGCACTCAGCTCCCGAGACGGCGCAAGGCGTCCTGCACGATGGAGCTCGCGGATCCGCCCGTGGGGGAGGCCTGGGCCTCCTGGGACCAGGTGTGCTCCGGCATGGGGCCGTCGATCGGAAAGAGGCTGCGGTGCTTGTCGGCGAGGTCGCGCACGCGTGCCTCAGGAAGCGGCCGGGGACCGCCGAGCACCTGGGCCTCCAGGGCGATGCGTGCAATGTGCTCCACCAGCTCGAGCCGAAGCAGGCAGAGATCGGGATCCGGCCCGACCACCAGCACCCCGTGGTTGCCGAGGAGGATGGCATGGGCGCGACCGAGCGCCGCAGCGAGCGCGTCGTCCAGTGCCGGCTCACCGGGCATGCCGAAGGGCACCAGGGGAATCTCGGGGCCCAGCGAGACCACGGGCTCCGCCAAGAACGGCTTCGGCAGCGGCTGGCAGGCCGCCGCGAAGGCGGTCGCAGAGGGCGGGTGGGCGTGCACCACGGCGCCCACGTCGGCCCGAAGGCGGTAGGCCGCGAGGTGCAGCTTGACCTCGGAGAACGACTTGCGCGTGCCCGACAGCACGGCTCCGTGCTCGTCCACGACGATCAGGCTGGCCTCGGTGACCGCGGCCTTCGACGTGGCCGTGGGCGTGGCCAGCACACCGTGCTCGAGGCGGGCGGTGATGTTGCCATCGTGGTTCGCGACCCATCCGCGTGCGTGGAGGGCGTGGGAGACGCGGACCACCTCGGCGCGCAGGTGCTCTTCGGCGTGCATGCACCGAAGCTATCACGGGTCTGGTAGCGTCGCGCCATGCTCATCCCCCTGCTCGTCGCAGCCTCCGTCCAGGCCCAGGAGATCGTCGAAGAGGTCACCGCCGACGACCGCGACCTGGTGTTCAAGGAGCAGCCCATCGACCACCGCCGGTTCACCGACCTCGGCGCGTACACGCTGCCTCAGCGCGAGGTCTACCTCGGCCTGACCTCGCTCAAGTATGGGCTGCTCGACAACCTCCAGGTGGAGCTGAGTCCACCCCTGCTGCTGCTCGGCATCGTCGGCATCGGAGGCAAGGTCGACGCCATCACCACCGACAGCCTGGACGTCTCCCTGGAAGGAGGCGTGCACCAGACCACCCTCGCGCTCAGCGGTGGCTACCAGGTCGACGTCCGGGTCGTGCCGGTCGCCGCCATGGCCAGCTGGAACGTCCAGGACAGCCTGAACCTGCACGGGGGCCTGGGCTGGCTCGTCGGCGAAGTGGACGGCGAGTTCCCGGTGGTCGATCTCGCCGACTCCGCGTCGGCAATGCTCGGTGTGGACATCGCCACGCCCATCAAGTCGGTGACGAACGAAGGCAACGCCCTCTATGGGGGCGCACGGCTCGCCTTGACGCAGCTGCGCCTCGCCGCCGATCTCCAGCTCAACGGCCGCGATGCCCTCGTCTTCGAGTCCAACACCTGGCTCTCGCTGAAGGGGCGGCTGGACGCTGGCTACGCCTTCTACTACGGCTACGCCGACGCCAGCGTCGGCGCCGCGGCCGAGGTCGGGCCGGTCCCGTTGCGCGGTGTGGTGGCCACCACCACCACCCTCTCCTGGCAGTTCACCTGGCGCTACGTGCACCTGCGGCTCGGGCTCCCCCTGCCCTCGACAGGCACCGGGGAGGCCGCGATTCCGCTGGCGGGCTGGACCCAGGCGAACAAGCTCTGGATCCAGTTCTGACCAGGCGGCGTGAACCGCCCTCCGGCCTCGGCTAGTAGCCCGTGCCGAAGACGATGTAGGTCGTGCCCGTGCCCGTGCCGTTGCTCTCGTCGCCCTGGGCGCCGATGAGCACGTCGCCGATGCCATCGCCGTTCACGTCGCCGCTGCTGATGCTCACGCCGACCAGGTCGTTGGAGTCCGTGCCCTGAAGACGGATGTCCGCGTCGGCGTCGAGGTCGTAGTCACCCGCTTCGATGGGACCGTAGAAGATCCAGACGGCGCCAGCGCTCGAGCTGTAGGTGGTGCCGCCGATGGCGAGGTCACCCACGCCGTCGTTGTTCAGGTCACCGATGCCCGCAACCGAGTAGCCGGCGCGGCCCGTGCCCGAGAAGCTGGCGTGGTAGTCGCCCGCCGCGACGTCCGCGTCGCTCGCGATGGGGCCTTCGATCACATAGGCCATGCCGCCACCCGAGTCGGGCTCGCCGACGCCGATGTCGGGCAGTCCATCGCCGGTGACGTCGCCGGTCCAGCCGAGCACGTAGCCGAGGCGGCCGCCGCTGGTGCCCGAGATGCTGTAGGCGTCCATGCCGCCGGTGGAGGCTGCGCCGTAGAGCACCCAGACCTCGGCCGTGCCCGCGCCACCGTCGTCGATGGCGGACACCGCGACGTCGTCGTAGCCGTCGTCGTCGAGGTCGCCGAGCGCCGCGACCGACCAACCCAGGTTGGCGTCGTCGGTCGTGCCGTCCCACACGCCGTCGGCGTCGCTGGCAGACAGCGAACCGGTGACGGGCCCGAAGAAGAGGTAGCCAGCGCCGCCGTTGCTGGCGCTGTTGTCGTTCTTCCAGGCCCCTGCACCCAGGTCGCCGACGCCATCCCCGTTCACGTCGCCCAGGTAGGCCACGCTCACGCCGAGGTTGTCGCTGGCCGCTTCGCCCGTGACGACGGCTTCCGCCACCACATCGAGCTGGTCGGTGCTGGACGTGCCGTCGACGACGTAGACCGCGCCCGCGCCACCGTCCGCGGTGTCGTCGCCGTAGGCGCCGATGATGAGCTCGCCGCTGCTGTCGCCGTCGATGTCACCGATGTCGATGCCGTAGCCCGCGTAGTCCAGCGAGGTGCCCGCGTAGAAGCCGGCATCGGAGTCGAACATGTCGTACTCACCCGCGGTGAGCGGCCCGTTGAAGACCCAGACCGCACCGTTGTCGGCGCTGCTGCTCAGGTCCCAGCCGAACCCGGCCGAGGCCACGTCGTCCTGCCCGTCGCCGTCGAGGTCGGCGGCACGCACGGCGTGGCCGGTCTTGGCGTTGTTCTGGGATCCGCGGATCTGGACATCGGAGTTGCCTTCGATGCCCAGGGCGCCCGAGAGCTCGCACCCGTTGTTCGTGCCGTCGCAGTCGTTGTCCGCGCCGTCGTCGCAGACCTCGGTGCCGTCGGGGTTCACCGCGCTGTCGTCATCGTCGCAGTCGCTGTCGTCCGCGAGGTAGCCCGAGGGCTGGTCGCAGTCGGTCGTGGTGGTGTCCGGATCGCCGTAGCTGTCGGAGTCGCTGTCGGCGTACCACGTGGACGCATCGGATGCGCCACCGTCGACGTCGCCGTCGCAGTCGTTGTCGGCGTCGTCGCAGACTTCGGCGGCGTCGGGGTTGATGGCACCGTCGCTGTCGTCGCAGTCCGAGTTGTTGCCGACCGTGCCGGTCGGAGCGTCGCACGCGGTGGAGCCGCCATCTGCGTCGTCGCCGTAGCCGTCGCTGTCGCTGTCGGCGTACCAGGTGCTCTGGTCGATGGCGTCGTCGTCGGTCGTCCCGTCGCAGTTGTTGTCGGCGTCGTCGCAGACCTCGTCGGCGTCCGGGTTGATGGCGCCATCCGCATCGTCGCAGTCGCCGCCATCGGCGACGTAGCCCGACGGCTGGTCGCAGGCGTCGGCCGTGGTGGCGTCGTCGCCGTAGCCGTCCGAGTCGCCGTCAGCGTACCAGGTGCTCAGGCCGTCCGTGCCGTTGTCGACGCTGCCGTCGCAGTCGTTGTCGGCGCCGTCGCAGACCTCTTCCGCAGCCGGGTTGATCGCGGCATCGCCGTCATCGCAGTCGGTGGCGTCGGAGCCGTAGCCCGTGGGCGCGTCGCACGCGTCGACGGTGTTGCCCGCGTCCCCGTAGCTGTCGGAGTCGGTGTCGGCGTACCAGGTGCCCGCGTCCGTCGCCCCACCGTCGACGTCGCCATCGCAGTCGTTGTCCGTGTCGTCACAGACCTCCTCGGCGGCCGGGCTGATGGCCTTGTTCCCATCGTCGCAGTCACCGCTCGCCCCCGAGTAGCCGGAGGGCTGATCACACGCCTCGGTGGTCTCCTTCTCCAGCCCGTACCCGTCGGCATCGCCGTCCGCGTACCAGGTGGCCGCGTCGGTCGCGGCGTCGTCGGCCACACCGCTGCAGTCGTTGTCGATGCCGTCGCAGATCTCCTCCGCGGCGGGGCTGACCGACTTGTCGGCGTCGTCACAGTCACCGCCGTCACCGATGGTGTCCTTGGGCTGATCACAGGCGGCCACGCCGGACGCCTCGTCGCCGTAGCCATCGGCGTCGCCATCGGTGTACCAGGTCGATGCGTCGACCGCGTCCTCGTCCGCCGTGTCGTCGCAGTCGTTGTCGACGCCGTCGCAGACTTCGTCGGCACCCGGGTTGATCGCCTTGTCAGCGTCGTCGCAGTCGCTGGCGTCGTCGCTGTAGCCGGAGGGCTGGCTGCACGCCTCGATCGTCGAGCCGGCGTCGCCGTAGCCATCGGAGTCGCTGTCGGCGTACCAGGTGGCCGCCCCGGTGGCACTGTCGTCGTCGGCGTCGACCAGATCGTCGCAGTCGTTGTCGATGCCGTCGCCGCAGATCTCGTCCGCGCCCGGGTTCACCCCTGCGTCGTAGTCGTTGCAGTCGTCCCCGGCTGCGTAGCCGTCACCATCGGCGTCGGTCGGCGGGGCCGTGTCGTCAGGCGACGGGCCGGTGTCGTCCAGTCCGGTCTCCGTGCCCTTGTCACGGCAGCCCATGAGAGCCAGTCCCGCCACGAGCAGGGTGGTGATGCGCATCGATCCTCCAGTCACAACTGCGATGAAAGAGGCGGCTGCCGCCGCCCCGTCTCCTCAACTCTGCCCTGAGGCATACCACGATCCAAGTGGGCGCACCGCCTCGGGGACCCCAGCAGGACGTGCCCGGCGGGCACGCCGTGCGGGAGGCGTCGCCCGAGAAGGGGGTGGAAGCGACAGTTCACACGTGACAACATATATTTAGCTGCTACTATATGGAGGATCTTCTAGGCTAAAGTCTTGACGATCCAACTGCTGTTCCTGCTGCTGCTGCTGTTCCCCGCTGATGTTGTTGAGGTTCCCGATTGTCTGCCAACGCTGTCCGGCGTCTACACGCCGCGGCGCATCCCCCCCCTCGCCCGTTCTTGAAGTGGGCCGGTGGGAAGCGTCAACTCCTGGGTGAGCTGCTCACACGCATGCCCCGCCGATTCGGCACCTACCACGAGCCCTTCCTGGGAGGTGGCGCCCTCTTCCTCGAGGTGTGCCCCGACCGCGCGGTGCTCTCGGACGCCAACGAACGCCTCGTGCGCACCTGGAGGGCGGTTCGCGACGAAGTCGACGACCTGGTCGGGCTCCTGTCGAGCTACCCCCACGACAAGGAATTCTTCCTGGAGCTCCGCGCCTCGGAGATCGACGCTGCGAGCGACGTCGAGGTGGCCGCGTGGTTCATCTACCTGAACCGCACGGGATTCAACGGGCTGTACCGCGTCAACCGTCGCAACCGCTTCAACGTGCCCTTCGGCAAGTACCGCAACCCCACGATCTGCGACGAGGGTCGGCTCCGCGCGGTGAGCCACGCCCTGCGGAACACCGAGCTGCACTGTGAAGACTTCGCGGCGGTCGCCGGCCGCGCCGAGCCCGGCGACTTCGTCTACTTCGACCCCCCGTACGTCCCTCTCTCGCCTACCTCCAGCTTCACCGCGTACCAGAAGGGTGGGTTCGGTATGGACCACCACGCTCGCTTGCGCGACACCGCCCGCGCCCTGAAGCGGCGCGGCGTGCGCGTGCTGCTCTCGAACTCCTCCGCCGAGCTGGTCTATGGCCTGTATGGACGGGGCTTCCAACGCACGGAGGTGATGGCGAGCCGGGCCATCAACAGCGTGGCGTCGGGGCGTGGCAAGGTCCCCGAGCTGCTCATCTGGTAGCGAGCGCTCGGGCGCGTTCACCTTCGCCGGCCTGCTCGGCGAGGCGAACCGCCCAGCTCGCGAGGCTCCTCGCGCTCTCGTCGAGCACGACGTCGCCGAGATCCTGAACGGCTCGATCCCAGCGGTCCCACCGCCGCTCGCGCGCGTCGAGCACCAACTCCCCCACCGCGACGTGTGGCAGCAGCCAGCCGTGCCCGGGCCGCGCGGCAAAGCGCCGCAGCCGCCCGTGACGCTGGGTGGCCTCGTCCCAGGCTTCGCGGAGCAAGGCGAGCCGGGCCAGGCTGAGCTCGGGCCCGATCAGGGCCGGACTGCCGACCTCCCGCAAGCGCGCATGCGCGGCGCGGTAGGCGTCGATTGCAAGATCCTCGCGCCCCTCGCCCAACGCCACGTCACCGAGCGCCGAGGTCATGGTCGCCGCCATCACGTGCGCGCCTTGAAGCTCGAACCACGCGGCGGCGTCCTCCAGAAGCCTCCGCGCCACGCCGAAACGACCGCGCCGCCGAGCCAGCTCGGCCAACCCCCAGGCGCACTCCTGCGCCGTCCATCCGTCACCCCCCGCGGTGGCGAGCAGTCGCCCTCGCTCCAGGTGGTTGGCCGCCGACGGCAGCTCGCCCGCCCGCAAGTACATCCACCCCAGATGACGCCGACACGTTCCCTCCAGGAGCGCGTCCCCGGCCACGGTCGCCCGCTGAACGGCCCGTCGGAGCGCAGGCAACGCCTCTGCTGGGTCCCCGGTGAGTCGGTAGAGCGCGCGACCGAGATCGCGGTTGCCGCGCGCTTCGTCCGCCAGCGCACCGTGGGCTTCCCCGTGCTGGACGAGCCGGCGGCTCCAGCGCTCGGCCAGCGCGTGGTCGCGGAGCGCGATGCCGACGCTCGCAAGAGGCGACCAACCCGCGGCGACGCGCGGGTCGTCTGCCGGCAGACCGGCGGCTTCGACCGCCTCCTCGCGCAGCTCCAACAGCAACCTCGCGTGGGTGGCCTCCCGCGCCTGGAGACGCAACCGCGCTGCCTCCAACAGGGGCTTTAGCGCCTCCTCCGGCCGTCCGGCGGCCACGAGGTGCCGCCCGAGCCGCTCGCTCGCGACCACCCCGGAAGCCCGCGACAGCATCCGAGCGACCGCCGCGTTCCAGCGCCTCCACCGCCCAGCGCTCCTCGACCGCCGCTCCAAGGCCCCGCGGATCCCAGGTCGAACGAAGGCGAAGCTCGCGCCGACCTCGGGCGCGGTCGTGGCCAACCAGCCCAACACGACGAGTGCTTGCAGCAAGGCCTCGGGCACCGGCACCCCCGCCGCGCGACACGCCCACACCCACTCCCACCGATCGACCCGTGTGCCGAGCGCCGCGGCGATCTCGAGGGCGTGCTGCTCTTCGGGCGACCACGTGCGGAGCTGCCGCCCGAGGCTCGCGCCCCAGTGCGCTCCGAGGTCGACGGGCAGCTCTTCGACGGGGCCTTCGAGGCCGCCAGGGGTCTGACGCAGCCGCTCCCGGGCGACGGCGTCCTCCAGCACGCGCAGCACGTAGTCGGGGCTGCCGTTCGCGCGCTTTGCGAGATCGCGCGCGAAGGCCCGGGAGAGGGGCAGCGCCGCGGACGCCAGGTCGGCGAGCACCTCGGCCTCGAGCGGGCCAAGTCGGATGCGTGTGGCGGGTGCGACCTCGAGGAGACGCCGCAGGGCGGCCTTCTCGGCAGCCTGTCGGAGCATGGCCTGCTCGCGGGCCGTGACGACGATGAGCACCGGCAGACGCCGGCCGCTGGCGAACAGTCTCGAGACCAGCCGAAGCCCCTCGAGCCCCCACTGCACATCCTCGACGGCGAGCACGACGGGGCCCGCTTCCGTGAGCTCCTCGAGCAAGCGGAGCACGGCGAGCACCTGCCCCGCGCCGCGCTCGCCGCGATCCCCGCCGGAGGGAGCCACGAGCTCGGTGAGGCTCCGTCGCACCTCGTCGTCGGGGAAGCGGAGCTGCAGCCGCGAGGTCACGCCCTCTCGTGAGAGCCCTGCACACCGCAGCTCACGCAAGACCGCCGAGCGGAGGCCACCGGCGGTCTCCGCAAGCGGTCCGTAGCGCGCCCGCAGGGTGGTCGCGCCGCAGAGCTCATGGGCGCGCTGGCCCACCCAGCTGACCAGTCGGCTCTTCCCGCTTCCCGGACCACCGACCAGGTAGACGAGCTCGGGACCGTCGTCCACCGCGCGCCGCATGGCCTGCCAGAGCAGCTCGCGCTCGTGCTCGCGCCCGACGATGGGCAAGGTGCGGAGGCCGAACAGGCTCGCGGTCAACGGAGGTCGACGCCTGTGCTGACGCTGCCACACCGCAGGCACGGGTGGCGCGGGCAGGCCGCGATCACCGGCGGCGTAGCCACGCAAGGCGAAGGCCGCGGCGGGCGCGCTCGCGAACCGCTTCGAGGGGTCCTTGGCCATCAAGCAGTACACCCAGTCGGCCAGCCACGCGGGCACCGAGGCGGGCAACTCCGGGGGCGGCCGGTAGAGGTGACCGTCGAGCGCGTGCTCGCTGGAGGACCCGAACGGCCCGGCTCCGGTGATCAGCGCGTACAGCGTGCAGCCGAAGCTGTAGAGATCTGTCCAGGGCCCATGGTCCCGGGCGCTGCCGGCGATCTGCTCGGGTGCCATGTAGTCGGGCGTGCCAAAGCGGCGCTCCGTCGCGACCTCGGTTCCGAGCGCGTGGGCCACGCCGAAGTCCACGATCGCCAGGCGCGCCTTGAGCGGGTCGGGTCGCGCGAGCAGGAGGTTTCCCGGCTTGATGTCCCGGTGCACCACGCCTCTCGCATGGGCATGGGCCAGGGCCTCGAGGACCTGGGCGATGACCCGCTGCAGGCTGCGTCCGCTCATGCGCCCCCGCCAGGGCGCGAGGGTCCCCCCGGCCATCAACTCGGTCACGAGCCAGGCCTCCCCCTCGCCGGTGCCGAAGTCCAGCAGCCGCACGACGCCGGCGTGGTCGAGCGCCGCGATGGCCCTCACCTCACGGGCGAGCGCCTCCTGCTGCCGGGCGTCGGCACGGAGCAACTTCAGAGCCGCAGGCTTGCGCCAGCCCTCCCTTCGGACCTCCCACACCTCGGCCGTGGCCCCCCTCCCGACCAGGCTCCGAAGCTCGTAGCTGCCGACACGCCGACGCTGCACGGTCGCAGGATACAGCCGCAGCCTCCGGAGGTGTCCGTGGCCAACCGCCTCGCAGACGAGACCAGCCCCTACCTGCTGCAGCACGTCGACAACCCCGTGGATTGGTACCCGTGGGCCGACGAAGCCCTGGAGCGCGCCCGCACCGAGGACCGCCCCATCCTCTTGTCCGTGGGCTACTCGGCGTGCCACTGGTGCCACGTCATGGAGCGCGAGAGCTTCGAGGACCCGCAGGTGGCCGCGCTGATGAACCGTTGGTTCGTCTGCGTGAAGGTCGACCGGGAGGAGCGACCGGATCTCGACGCTGTCTACATGCAAGCAGTGCAGGCCTTCTCGGGCGGGCACGGCGGCTGGCCGATGACCCTGTTCTTGACCCCGGACGGCCTGCCCTTCTTCGGCGGCACCTACTACCCGCCGGAGCCGCGACACGGCATGCCGTCGTTCCGGCAGGTCCTCCAGCATGTGCATCAGGTGTGGGAGGCCCAGCGCGACAAGGCCGTCGAGGTCGGCGACATGCTGCGCGACCGCATCCGCAGCGCCGGCCGCATGCCCGCACAGGAAGGCTCTCTGCGCAGCGACTGGCTCGCGACCATCGCGACGGCCGCCGACGCGGCCTACGACGAAGCTCTTCCAGCCTGGGCTCCGGCGCCGCGCTTTCCCCGCCCGTGGACCGTCCGCGCCCTCCTCGCCCACCACGGTCGATCCGGTTGGGCACGCAGCCTCGAGATGGCGACAGGCGTGCTGGACGCCATGGCGGCCGGCGGCATGTACGACGTGCTCGGAGGAGGCTTCGCCCGCTACTCGGTGGACGAGGCGTGGCGCATCCCGCACTTCGAGAAGATGCTCTATGACAACGCTCAGCTGGCCACCTGCTACGTCGAGGGCTGGCAGGTCACCGGGCGAGCGCGGTACCAACGCATCGCCTGCGAGACCCTCGACTTCGTGCTCAACGAGCTGAGGGACCCGGCGGGTGCCTTCCACAGCGCTCTCGATGCCGACAGCGAGGGCGAGGAGGGGATCTTCTACTCCTGGACGCCCGCTCAGCTGATCGAGGCGCTGGGCGAGCGGGACGGGGCCTGGGTCGCCGAGCACGATCAGATCACGGAGGAAGGCACCTTCGAGCACGGCCTGAGCGTGGTCCGTCCGCTGCGCTTTGAAGAGGAGCTGAGCGAGGCCGAGCGCGCTCGCCTGCGCGAGGCACACCGCGCGCTCCTTGCGGTCCGAAACGAGCGCGTCCGCCCAGGCTTGGACGACAAGGTGCTCACCGCGTGGAACGGGTTGATGATCGCTGCCCTGGCGAAGGCGGGCGCTGTGTTCGGCGAGGAGCGCTACCTCGACGCAGCGCGCCAGGCCGCGACCTTCCTGCTCGAGCAGGCGCGGGTCGACGGGCGACTCATGCGCACCTGGAAGGCGGGTGCAGCCAGGATCCCGGGCTTCGTGGACGACCACGCCTTCCTGCTCGACGGGCTGCTGGAGCTGTGGTGTGCGACGGGCGAGACCCGATGGCTGGACGCGAGCAGCGCACTCGCCAACGCCATGGTGGAGCTCTTCTGGGACGACGGCGACGCGGGGTTCTTCTACGTGGGTTCCGATGCCGAGGAGCTGGTCGCGCGCAGCAAGCCCTTGCTCGGCTCGGCGGAACCCTCGGGCAACGGCATGGCCGCCTGGGCCCTGGTCCGACTCGCGTCCCTGACGGGCGAGACCTCCTACGAAGAACGCGCCCTCGCGGTCCTTCGCGCCATGCAGCAAGTGGTCGACAGGGCACCGATGGCGCTGGGGCCCGAGGCGCTCGCCGCCGCCTGGCTGACCGGCCCGATCCAGGAGATCGGGTTGGTGGAACCGGCCGACGAGCTCGAGAGGGCCCTGCATCGGGTCTATGGACCCTTCCGCGTCGTGGCGCGGATGAGGGATCGACGTGCCCCGATCCCCTGGATGGC
>CAZSAT010000017.1:0-82310 GCA_964604675.1 uncultured Enterobacterales bacterium | reverse complement strand
ACCAGCTCCTCGGCGGCGAGCTTGCTCACGCCGTAGATGTTGCGCGGTCGCAGCGGGGCGTGGTCCTCGGTGAGCCAGGCCGCTCGTTCCGCTCCTTCGGTCAACGAAGCGCGGAGCGTGCGATCGATCATCAACGAGGTGGTCGACGTGAAGACGAAGCGGTCGACGGTCGAGCCGCCGGACGTGGCCGCCTCGAGCAGGTGGTGCGTGGCCAGCACGTTCTGTTCGAGAAACGCTCGCCGGGTGTGGGTGGCCACCTGAGGCTTGTGCAGCGCGCCGGCGTGCACGATGGCCGTGATGCCGTGGTGCTGGAGGGTTCGCTGGACCAGCTCGCCGTCGGCGGCGCTTCCGAGCACCGAGGTGTGGGCGCCTGGCAGGGGGTCGAGACCGACCACGGTGGCGCCGAGCGCCTCCAGCCGTGCGGCCAGGGCGCCGCCGAGGTGGCCGGAGGTGCCCGTGACGAGCACGCGCCAGCCTCGCGCGTCGACGCTGGCCGGACCGGTTCCGTGGGGGACCTGCGGGTCGCTCACGTGCCGGTCACGTAGCGACGGGACTCCTCGCAGTAGGCGATCCAGAGATGCCGCTGGTCGTCGGGGATCAGCACCCGGTTCTTCATCGGCTTGCCGGTGCCAGGGTCGTGAGGAAGGCCATCGCCCGAGGCGACCACCTCCTGCACGCGCTCGGGGGACAGCTGCACGAGGAGCTGGCCCTTGTGGAACATCACGAACATCTTCTTTCCGTGCTTGATGCCCTGCGCACCGCGTCCGGAGGTGACGACGACGTCGTGGGCGTCGGCGAAGTGGGCGCGGACGTCGGCATAGGGATCGCTCATCGGGCTCGCTCCTGGCGCGGCGTGAGAGCCCAGGTTGCCATGAGGCGCTCCTACAGATCGAAGCGCCAGCCCAGCTCCAGGGTCGCCCAGAGCGGCAGGTGTCTGGGCGCCGAGCCCAACACCGGGGCCATGCCGTGTTCGTAGGGAACCGACGGCAACCCGCACCCCAGCGCCAGCCCGAGCACCCGAGCGTCGTGCACGGGAAGCTCCCATCCAGCGGCCAGGGCGGCCCGGAGGGCAGGGGACTCGAGCACCGGCTCCGCCTCGCCGGCGAATCCCAGCCACGGCTCGGGGGCGATCCAGGCGGGCCCAGCGGAGATCCAGAGGCCCCCAGGTCCGCCACGTCGCAGCTCCAGGCGCGCGATGGGTCCCAGAGCGCCTTTCAGCTCCGCGGTGAGCACCTCGTCGAGGGGGCCCGTCCCCACCTCGGTCCGGGTCCGCTCGACCGCGGGGTGCAGAGCCGCTCCAGCGTACCAGTCGGGGCGCAGGTGCTTGCCGACGGTCAACCCCGGCCGCGCCCAACCTTCGACCTCCCGATCCCCGACGAGCCAACGCGCCGGCGCCTGGCCGCCGACCAGCACGCTCGCCTGCCAGCCGATCAGCCCAGCCGGGGGCGCAGCGAGCCCTGTCAGCAGCACGGGGAGCATCGACGTCCGAGGTGGCGGACCCGGAGCATCCAGGCCGTCGCCATCGGGGCCCACGCTACCAGTTCGAGCCGCGCGCCTGGTCCACGTGTTCGAAGCGGCCGGATCAGGTCTCCTCTCTCGGTGCCTCTGGCGACGGCGTTCCGTCGCCTGCCACGAAGCGAACGACCCGCCGCTCCCGACCGTCGGGAGAGACGTCCACCATCTCCATCACCGGACCCTCCCGCAGGGTGATGCGCCATGTCCAGAGCTCCCCCGTCGCGGGGTAGCTGGCCTCCAGCTCCAGGCCGCGGGCCCGGAGCGCGCCCTCGAGCCGCAGGGGCGGGTCCGCGAGCCAGCTGTCTCCCCACGTGCCCGCTGCCTTGCGCCCGGCCAGGGGCTCGAGCTGGAGGTGACCGGTCTGGACCCGTCCCTCGTGGGTCCAGCGGTAGTGGAGCGCGTCGGCCTGCACCTCCAGCGTGGCGAGGCAGCGTTCCTCGCCTTCGAGGTGGCAGAGCGTCCAGGTGCCGCGCCAGCGGCCGATCCAGCGCGCCAGCGGCGGGTGACCCACCGCCGGAGGATAGCGCGGTTCGGGTGCGCCTCAGGCGATCCAGCGGCTCTTGTCCACGGCGCCCAGCCGCACCGCGTCGTAGCCGAACTTCTCGCGCACGGCGTCGAGCGCGGTGCTCACGGCCGGCCGCTCGGGTGCGCCGAGCGGCAGGATCAGCTGGCAGTCTCGGCCCACGAGGTTCTGGAACTGCACCCCCAACAGGCGGATGGGCAGGTCGCGTCGACGCGCGCGCTCGTACAGGGCACGGACCACCGCGAGGACCGTAGTGTCGACGTTCGTCGGGGGAATGGTCTTGCTCCGCGACACGGTCTGGAAGTCCGCGTACCGGAGCTTCAGCCCGATCGTGCGCGCCCGGATGTCGCGGCTCCGGGCGCGGTGGCAGACCCGCTCGGCCAGCTTCACGAGCTGGGCGTCGATCCGGGCTTCGTCGCCGACGTCCACCGAGAAGGTGCGCTCGTTGGAGATGCTCCCCACGGTCCGACCTTCGGGATCGAACTCGTGGAAGGCCGGCCTGTCCTTGCCCAGACGCACGATCCCACCGGGGTCACACGCTGCCGCGACCCGATCCCCGAGGCGCCGGAAGCGCGCGCGAGCGGGCCCGTCGGGCAGCTCGAGGAGGTCGCCCAGGGTGCGAAGCCCGGCTTCGTGCAAGCGGCGCTCGGTCACCGGGCCGATGCCTGGGAACTTGCGCACGGGCAGGGGGCGCAGGAAGTCCCGCTCCTCGCCCCGCCTCACCATGACCACGCCCGCAGGCTTGGCGCGGCCCGACGCGATCTTGGCGATCGAGCGGGTGACACCGACCCCCGCGCTGGCGGGGAGGCCGAGCTCGGCCTGGATGTCCTGCCGCATGCGCCGGACCACGCGCTCCACCGTGGCGTCGTCGTCCGCGTCGGCGCGGCTGGCGTAGAGCCGTTCGCAACCACGAAAGTCCAGGAAGAACTCGTCGATCGACGCGGTCTGGACCTCGGGCGTGTAGCGCTCCAGGATCGTGCGGACCTCCTTGGCGTATGGTGAGTACGTGGCGTGCCGCGGAGGGAGGAACACCGCATGGGGCGCCAGCCGCACGGCCTCGCTGATCGGCATGCCCGAGCGCACACCGAAGCGGCGCACCTCGTAGCTGCAGGCGCACACGACACCGCGGTTCCCGGGAGCTGCACCGACCACGACAGGGCGCCCCACGAGGCTGGGGTCCAACAGGCGCTCGACCGAGACGAAGAAGGTGTCCAGATCCAGGCAGCAGACGCGGGGGGCGGGGTGGGCCACCTGAACAAGTGTACAGGTTCAGGGCTCGCCTGGCAAGGGCGCGGGGCGCACGATGCAGGCGCCCACGATCCGGCTCTCCCACTTGGCGCGGAGGGCGTCGACGACCTGGTCCAGGGACCAGACACGGCCGATGCGGGGCCGCAGCCCGCCGGCGACCAGGCCGTCCAGCCCGGCCAGGCGCGCAGGCCGCAGCGTGGGGTCCTTCTCGGCGGAGATCACCGCCGGGCAGCCGAGCACGTCGAGCCCCTTCATCAGCACGAGGTTGGTCGGTAGCTGGTTGGGCGTGCCGCCACCCTGGCCGCGGCTCCGTCCGATCAGCGGCGTCGAGGCCCAGCCGATCAACAGCACCCGCGCACCGAATCGGCACGCGCGCAGGCTGTCCCTGGTGATGGGGCCGCCCACACCGTCCCAGACCACGTCCGCTCCGCCCAGCCCTCGGACCTCGTGCACGAAGCTTCCGTGCAGCACCACGTCGGCGCCTTCGGCCGCCACCAGGGCGTTCTTCTCCCGCGAGCGGCCGGTGGCGATCACCCGCGCTCCCAGGGCCTTGGCCACGTGCACGGCCGCGAGGCCGGTCGCGCCGGAGGCGCCGTGGATCAGCACGGTCTCCCCCGCCTGCAGGTGGCCGCGCGTGACCAGCCCGTGCCACGCCGTCTCGTAGCTGCCGAGGAAGGCCGCGCCCTCGTCGTAGCTCCAGCCTTCCGGAAGCGGCCTCAAGGCGTCGCCGTGGGCCAGCGCGTAGCTCGCGAAGCCGCCCCAGGTCTGGTGGGGTCCCCCGGACCGGGGCCCGGTGCGCAGGCCGTCCGCGTACACACGGTCCCCCAGGGCCCAGCGAGCTCCTGCGCCCACCGCGACCACCTCGCCCGCCCACTCCATGCCGGGCGTGTACGGCGGCTCGGGTGCGTGTTGGTAGTGGCCGCTCGCCATGATGAGGTCGACCCAGCCCGCCGAGGCGGAGCGGACGGCCACCACCACCTCCCCGGGCTTCGGCACCGGCGCGGGCTGTGTCTCGAGCACCAGGTGGTCTGCGAGGGCAGCCAGCGGCGTGTCACCCCATGCGCGCAGCAGCGCGCGTCGGCCGTCGTTCAACATGGGCAAGGGCCTATCCCTGGTACCGTGGGTGCGGTGCCGACCACCGTGCCGCTCACGGGCGCCTTCCGGCGCACGCTCCACATCCGCGAGGGTGTGCTGCGCTGCGTGGAGGGACCGAACCAGGGGGAGACCTGGCGCTTCGATCATGCGCTCTTGCGCATCGGTCGCGGAGCGCTCGCGGACCTTCGCCTGGAGGACGAGGCGCTGGAGCCCCTGCACTGTGAGCTGCGCCGGACGAAGCAGGGCGTGCTGCTCCGCGACCTCGACACCAGCGCGGGGACCTGGGTCGGGGACACCCCCGTGCGCGAGGTCTACCTCGCGGAGGACACGCGCTTCCGGGTCGGCGGGAGCGTGCTGGCGTTCCGCACGATCGACGCCCGCTGGGACGTGGTGGCCAGCGATCAGCGCGCCTTCGGGCGGCTGGTCGGTGGGTCCATCGCGATGCGCGAGGCCTACGGCGTGCTCGAGCGCGTGGCGGGGCTGTCCATGCCGGTGCTCATCCGTGGCGAGACCGGTACCGGCAAGGAGCTGGCGGCGCGGGCGGTGCACGAACGCAGCGGGCGCTCGGGCGATCTCGAGATCTTCGACTGCGGCGCCGCCAAGGCCGAGCTCATCGAATCGGCCCTGTTCGGCCACGAGCGTGGTGCCTTCACGGGCGCGGTGGACGCGCGCTCCGGAGCCTTCGAGCGGGCCCACCGCGGCACCCTGATGCTGGACGAGATCGGGGAGCTTCCTCTGGAGCTGCAGCCGAAGCTCTTGCGCGTGCTGGAGAACCGTGAGGTGAAGCGGCTCGGCGGTCGCTCGCGGCAGGTGGTGGACGTGCGCATCGTGGCGGCGACCAACCGCGATCTCGCACGCGAGGTGGAGGAAGGGCGCTTCCGCCGCGACCTGTACTACCGGCTCTGTGTGGTCGATCTGGTGCTGCCGCCGCTGCGCCAGCGCCTCGAGGACCTGCAGCTGCTGTCGGAGTCCATCCTGGAGCGCGTGCAGGGCGACGCGGTGCGCGTCACCGGGCTCTCCCCCGAGGTGTTGGAGATCTTCCACGCCTGGAGGTGGCCGGGCAACGTGCGGGAGCTGCACAACGTGCTCAGCCGGGCGGTGCCCTTCTGCGACGAGGAGCTCGTGACCCTCGATGCCCTTCCGCAGGCCTTGCGCGAGGCGCCGGCGGTGCCGCCGGAGGAGCTCGAGGAGGAGGGGCCGCCGATCAGCTCGGTGCCGTTCAAGGAGGCCAAGCAGGCCTTGATCCGGGCCTTCGAGCGCCAGTACCTGCGCGGCCTGATGGCCGAACACGGGGGCAACCTCAGCTCGGCCGCCCGCGCAGCTGGGGTGGATCGCACCACCATCTTGAGGTTGCTCCGCCGACACCGCCTCCGGTAGCGGCGGTTAGAGCGGCTCGTGCCGACCCTGGGTCCCTACCAGCTCACCGAGCGCCTCGGGCGTGGAGGCATGGGCGAGGTCTGGTCCGGCTTCCGTGTGGACACCGCCGACCCGGTCGCCGTGAAGGTGATGACCGCGATGGCGACGCGCCACGGGCCCTATGGGCGCGCCTTCCGCCAGGAGGTGCGCGCGGTGGCTGCGCTCACGCACCCGGCCATCGTGCGGGTGTACGACCAGGGTGAGGTGCCGGCCGAGGCGTCCTCGGTGGGCGAGCTCGCGACGGGCAGTCCGTACCTGGTGATGGAGCTGGCGGAGCTGGGCACCCTCGACCGCTTGCGGGGCCGCATGGCGTGGGACGCGCTGCAGGCGGTGCTGCTCCAGCTGCTCGGGGCGCTCGCGCACGCCCACGCGCGCCATGTGCTCCACCGGGATCTGAAGCCGGACAACGTCCTGTTGACGCCGCGCGGGGGGGGACTGCGCCTGACCGACTTCGGCCTGGCTCAACCGATGGACCTGGCCCGCTCGGGAGCGGCGGAGGCTCTGCAGGCGGGCACGCCGGCCTACATGGCCCCCGAGCAGATCCGGGCGGACTGGCGCGCCTGGGGTCCCTGGACCGACCTCTACGCCCTGGGGTGCCTCGGCTGGTCCATGGCCACCGGCCGCGCGCCCCATCGGCGCAGCGGTCGACCGGCCACCCTGCTCGCGCAACTCCACGACGAGCCGGGCGACTTCCAGTCCAGCGCGGGGGTCCCTCCCGGCTTCGAGCCGTGGCTGCGGCGGCTGTTGCGCAAGGATCCAGGCCACCGGTTCGCGTGTGCTGCGGACGCGGCCTGGGCGCTTCGGCGCCTCGGGGAGCCGGTCGGGGTGACGCGGGTCCTGCTGTCGAGCGAGGAAGGCGACGAGACGAGCCTGCTGACGCTGGATGCCGCGGGGCTGTGGTCGGACTCGGGCCAGGTGGTGGAGCCGGAGGCGGACGGTCCGCCCATGCCGCTCCGTTGGCGGCGTGCCGAGCGCAGCGCGCCGGCGGAGCTCGGCCTCTTCGGCTTGCGGGACCTGCCCGTGGTCGGGCGCGTCGCGGAGCGCGATCAGCTCTGGTCGGCGCTGCACCGTGTGCGCGCCACGGGCAAGCTCGAGGTGGTCTGCTTGCGAGGCGCGAGCGGCGTGGGGAAGAGCCGGCTGGCGCGTTGGCTGTGCGAGCACGCCGCGGAGCTCGGCGCAGGCACGCCCCTCGTCGCGCTCCACGGCCCGACAGGTGGCCCGATCGATGGTCTCGGCGCGATGATCAGCCGGCGCCTCGTGTGCCAGGGGCTGCCCCGGGCCGCGGTGCTCGCGCGCATCGAGCGGTGGCTCTCGCCCGTGGCGGCGCAGGTGCCTCCCGACGAGGCGGAGGCCCTCACCGAGCTCATCGTGCCAGCGACGGACGCCGAGCGCGGCGGCGGTCTGCGGGCCGTGCGCTTCCGGAGCGCCGGTGAACGGGCCGTCCTGCTGGAGCGCTTCCTCGGTCGTCTCGGCCAGGAGCGTCCGGTGGTGGTCTGGCTCGACGATGCCCAGTGGGGGCTGGAGAGCCTGGAGCTCGCTCGCCTCCTGTGGCAGCGGCGGGAGCTGGGCGCGTGCCGTGCGCTGCTCGTGCTCACCGTGCGTGAAGAGGCCGTCGAGCAGGAGGCGCGCGAGCTGCTCGACGAGCTCGGAACCACCCTGAGGCTGGGACCGCTCCCGGCGGCGGACCACGAGGCGCTGGTCCAGATGCTCCTGGGCCTCGAGCCCGAGCTGTCGTTGCGGGTGCGGGAGCGCACCGACGGCAACCCCTTGTTCGCTGTCCAGCTCCTGCACGACTGGGTTCGTCGCGGCGTGTTGTCGCCTGGCACGGGCGGCTTGCGCCTGGTGCCAGGCGCGGTCGCCGACCTCCCCGACGACCTCCACGGCATGTGGTCGTCGCGCCTCGACCGGCTGGCGCTGAGCGGTGTCGCGCGTCGCGCGCTCGAGCTGGCGGCCACGCTGGGCCAGGACGTGCAGGCGGAGGAGTGGGGGCGAGCGTGTGGCGAGGCCCAGCTCCCGTTCCCGTCGGCGCTCGTCGAGCGCCTGCTCCACGAGGCCTTGTTCGTGCAGCGGGAGGAGGGCTGGTCCTTCGTGCACGGCATGCTGCGCGAGTCGGTGGTGCGCGGGGCCCGCGAGGCCGGACGTCACGCGGAGCACGCACGCGTCTGCGCGGCGCTGCTCGCGGGAAGCGACGCCCTCGGAGACTCGGAGCGCCGTGCGCGGTACCTGCTCGCGGCCGGCGAGGACCGGGACGCCCTCGCGCCGCTCGTGCGCGCGGCGCGGCAGCGCTTCGAGCTCGGTGACCACCGCCGCGCGCTGGCCCTGCTCACGGACCGCGAGCAAGCCGTCGAGCGTCTGGGGCTCGCCCCCGACGACGCGCTCCGCGCGGAGGCCTGGCACCACCGGGTGGCGCTCCTGTCGGTGCTCGAGGGCGCGAAGGCTGCCGAGGACGCGCTGCGAGGCTTCGAGGCGCAGGCCGGCGTGCGTGGCTGGGACGTCGTGCAGCTCCGGCTCGTGGCCGCCCGGGCCGCCCTGGCGCGGCAGGCCGGCGACCTGCGCCTGGCACGCGATCTCTATGCGCGGGCCGAGCGTGGCTTCGCCGCCCGTGAGCTGCCCGCGGATGCCGCACGGTCGGCCGCGGAGCTCGGCCATGCCCTGGTGGCCCTCGGTGCGCTGGACGAAGCGCGGACGGTCGGCTCGCGCGCCGTGGCGGCCGCCTCCGAGCCCTACCGGAAGGCGGATGCGCTGCTCGTGCTCGCGGTGGCGGCGCGCGCCGCGGGACGGGCCGATGCCGCCGGCGAGCATGCCGAGGCGGTGCTCGAGCTCGGCGAGCGCTGGGGCTTCCGGAAGCTGGTCGCCGCAGCCGAGCTGGTGCGCGGGGAGGTCGCCCGGAACCGCGGGGACTGGGAGCTCGCCGCGTTGGCCTACGAGGCCGCAGCGTCGGCCTACCGCGCGCTGGGCACCCCGGAGGTCTTCGTGGCCGAGGTCGATCTGGCGCTCGTGGATGTCCAGGCGGGGCGGTTGGAGCGCGCTCGACAGCGCGCGCAGGCCCTGCTGATCAGCCCACAGCTCGCCCAGTTCGGCATCTACGAGGCGGTGCTGAAGCTGGTGCTCGTCTGTTGTTGCGGCGCGGAGGCGGACTGGGAAGGCTTCGAGGTCCACCTGATGGACCTGATGCCCGGGCTGCACGACAGCGGCTTCGTCGACCCAGACGTCGCGCGCCTGGCCTACGTCGCGGGGATGCAGGCGAGGGATGGGGGCGAGGTGGGCCACGCTCACGCGGCGTTCCAGCTGGCCCGAGCCCAGTGGGCCGCCCTGGGTCGGGTCGAGGAGGCGGCCGCCGTCTGGACGGTGATCGAGCTCCTGCCGTGATCAGCTCAGGCTGCACACCAGCGGAACGTGATCGAAGTAGACCTGGTCGTAGAAGGGCCGGGCTTCGCAGCGGCCCTCGGCCCAGTCGGTGAGCACGTGGTCGATGTTGGCGACGCCGCTATAGGTCGGCTCCGCGTCGTCTCCGAGCTCGGTGTGCCAGCGCAGCCCGGCTCGATCGGCCAGCTCCGTCCACGCCGCCGCGCTCGCGTCGTAGCCCGCGAAGCGCGCCGGGTCCGTGTTGAGGTCGCCGAGCACCAGGTTCCGCTCGCCGAGGGCCTGCTCGACCTGCGCGACCTGAGCGAGGCGGCAGGCGATGTCGTCGTCGGACAAGCCCGACGTGCCGTGCACGTGGATCACCCGCAGGGGGCCATCGGCCAGCTCGAGGTCGCTGTAGGCCACGCGTGCCCCCGAGCCGCAGCCCTCGGCCGCGACGCCGGCCATCGGAGCGATCCCACCCACATCCTGGCTCACCCCTACGCACTTGTCGGGATGGCCTGGGTGGCACACCACCTCGAAGCCGCTCCCGAGCACCCGTTCCGCCACGGTGGGGTCGCCAGCCGTCCAGGTGGAGCACACGAACCCGTCACGCGCCTCGTCCGGAACCTCGTCGCAGCCACCGGTGTCGAAGACCTCCTGGAAGCCGACCACCTGGGGCGCGGTGTCGGTGAAGAAGGCCTCGGTGGCGACCACCGCCGCCTCCCAGGCCAGGCCGTCGCCATACCAGGCGTCGCTCGCGCTCGCCTGGTCCTCCCCGTAGCCGTCGGTGTTGGCGCCGAAGTCCTGACCGGGCGTCGTGCCGCTGTTCATGGTCACCACGACCAGGGGGGCGGATGAGGTGTCGGGGGCAGGGCCGCCGGAGCAGGCCCACAGCCAGATCACAGCACGACCGCCGCCGCCACCGTGCTGGCCACTCCACCCAACGTGGCGGCCGCCAGCGCCAGCGGCAGCTGCGTCTCGACGTGGTCCATCAGATCGCAGCCGGAGAACATCGCGCTCAAGATGGTGGTGTCGCTGATCGGGCTGCACTGGTCGCCGAAGACCGCGCCTCCGAGCACCGCGCCGAACACGATCGCCAGGTAGGTCGGGTCCGCCGCGAGCGCCCAGGCCAGCGGCATCGCGATCGGGAACACCACAGCGTAGGTGCCCCAGCTCGTGCCGGTCGCGAAGGCCATGCCCATGCAGAGGGCCGAGAGCGCGGCCGGCAGGAGCACCGCGGGGAAGCCGTCGCCCAGCAGGGTGACCACGTAGCTGGCGGTGTCCAGCTCCTTCGTGACCAGGCCCAGGGTGACCGCGAGGCCGAGGATGACCGCGCCGATCGTCATGGCCTTGCAGCCGTCGAGGAAGGCCTCCATCAGATCCTTGAGCGTGAGACCGCGCACGAAGGCCACGCCCATGACCGTCAGCACGCAGGCGCCGAAGGCCTCGTTGATCCAGGGCTTGCCCGTGAGCACGTACGGCACGATCGCGAGGCTCGCGAGCACCACGAGCGGCGCTGCGAAGTCGACCATCGCCGGCGTGTAGCCCTCCGGCACGGCGGCGGCCGCGTCGGGCAGCATCGGCTGAGCACCGGCACGGTCGAGTCCCTGGCCCGTCCGCGCCCGGGTGCGTGCCGCGCTCATCTTGGCGCCGACCCACGGGAGCAGGCCCAGCCCGAACAGCAGGGTGCTGCCCAGCGCGAAGATCGCGTAGAAGTTCCACGGCATCGCCCGCACGTAGAAGGCCAGCGCGTCGGCCTCGGTGGCGATGACCGGCACCGTGCCGACCACCAGGCCCGCGATGTAGGCCGGCCACACGTTGAAGGGCACCACCGTCGCGACGGGGGAGCCCGTGGAGTCCACCACGTAGGCCAGCTCTTCGTGCGCGACGCCGTAGCGGTCCGCGACGGGCTTCACCGTGGTGCCCGTGAGCACCGTCGACACCGTGCCGCCCTGGTGGAAGATCACGCCGACGAGCCACGCGAAGGCCAGAGACGAACGCGGGCCGGTGACGACCTTCTCGCCCACGGTGCGTGCGAAGTGCTCGGCGGCGCCCGTGCGCTTCCAGACCCCGAGCAGACCGCCCAGGCACCACAGGTAGATCAGCAGGATGCGGGCGTAGCTCTCGCTCGCGAGCGCCGGGAGCAGGAAGCGATCCAGCACGTTGAGGTCGGAGAGATCCGACGAGCTCGCGTACAGCACGCAGCCGCCGGCGACGATGCCGCAGAAGAGCGCGGGCAGCACCCGGCGCGTCGTGAAGGCGAGCACCAGCGTGAGCGCCGCTGGCAGCAGGGAGAGGGCACCGTGTTCCACGGGGCGAGCCTACTCGGATACGTCACGTGGCATGAAGCTCCACCTCATCGACGGCACCTACGAGCTCTTCCGCCAGCACTTCGGCGCCCGACGAGGACGCGCGGTCGAGAACGGAGGCTTGATCGGCCTCGCGCACACCCTGGTGGCCTTGCTTCGGTCCGACGACGTCACCCACGTGGGCGTGGCCTTCGACCACGTCATCGAGAGCTTCCGGAACGATCTCTTCGACGGCTACAAGACCGGGGCCGGTCTGCCCGAGGAGCTCACCTGCCAGTTCCACCCCGCCGAAGACCTCTGTCGAGCGCTCGGCGTGGTGGTGTGGCCGATGGTGGACTTCGAGGCCGACGACGCGCTGGCCAGCGCCGCGGCGCGCTTCGCCGATCAGGTGGACCAGGTGGTGATCGCCACGCCCGACAAGGACATGGCCCAGTGCGTCGTGGGCGAGCGGGTGGTCTTGTGGGATCGGATGCGCCGCATCGTGTACGACGAACCGGCCGTTCACGAGAAGTGGGGCGTCGCGCCCTCGAGCATTCCCGACTGGCTCGCGCTCGTGGGCGATGCCGCCGATGGCATCCCGGGCATTCCGCGCTGGGGCGCGAAGGGTGCGGCCACCGTGCTCGCCCACTACGGCCGGATCGAGGACATTCCCGAAGACGTGTCGAGCTGGGAGGTGAAGGTGCGCGGTGCCCAGGGCCTGTCGGATCATCTGGAACCTCGCCGCGCCGACGCCCTGCTCTACAAGCGGCTCGCCACCCTGAGGCTGGATGCGCCGGTGGCCCAGAGCCTCGAGGAGCTGGCGTTCCGAGGCGCCCGTCCAGAGCTCAGGCAGCTGCTCTTGGGTCTGGATCAGGAGCGTCTCCTGGAGCGAGTGCCCGCCTTGGTCTGAGCTCCCTCAGCCCCCCGCGAAGATCGTGCAGAGCTCCATGGGCGCGACCACGTCGAGCTGGTCATAGCCGCACACCGCGGGTGGCTTGTCGTGACGGAAGCGCAGGAGCTTGGCCGGGTGCCGCAGCCGACCGCCGGAGAGCTGGTTGCAGGTGACCTCCGCGACGAGCTCGAGCCGCACGGGCTCCCAGGACAGATCCTTCTTCGCGTTCCACCTCGAGGTGGCGCCCGGTTCGTGCTCGCTGGGGCTGTGCTTGGCCCAAGCGGCCCACGGGTGGTCGTCCAAGGCGTGCTCACGGAAGGGCTCGAGCTCCGCCGCCAGCTCCAGGCGGCGCTTGCCGGAGAAGCTCGAAGCGACGCCGATCTGGCGCAGGCGGCCGTCGTCGGCCCAGAGGCCGAGCAACAAGGAGCCCACCTCGGTCCCGGGTCCGTGCTTGTGCCAGCGGAAGCCGCACACCACGGCGTCGAGCGTGCGCTGGTGCTTGATCTTGATCCAGCCCCGCTTGTTCGATTCGTACACGCCGTCGAGGGGCTTGGCCATCACGCCGTCGAGTCCCGCGCCCTCGAAGCGTTCGAACCAGTCCTGTGCCACGTCGCGATCGAGGGTGGCCGGCGTGAGGAACACGGGGGGCCGGGCGTCGGCCAGCACCTGCTCCAGCAGCTCGCGGCGCTGCCCCACCGCGTCTACCCGCAGATCCTGGTCGTCGAGGGCGAGCAGGTCGAACGCGACGAACGAGGCTGGCGTGGTCTGCGAGAGCATGGTGACCCGGCTCGTTGCCGGGTGGATGCGCTGTTGGAGGCCGTCGAAGTCCAGCCGTCCATCACGCTCGATGAGGAGCTCGCCGTCGACCACGCAGCGCTCGGGCAGCGAGGCGCGCAGGGGGTCGAGGAGCTCCGGGAAGTACCGCACGAAGGGTTTCGAGTCGCGGGACTGCAGGAAGAGCTCGTCGCCGTCTCGGAACACCAGGCAGCGGAAGCCATCCCACTTGGGGTCGTAGAGGAAGCGGCCCGCCGGTGGGAGCTTGGCAGCACCCTTCGCGAGCATGGGCTTCAGCGGGTGGTCGAAGGGCAGGGCCATCGGCAGGGCGTAACGTCCGGCGTCAGGCGGCGCGCACGTCGAGGTGCCGCTCCAGCACGCGGCGCAGGGTGCTGGCGCGAATGGGCTTCACGAGCACATCGGAGAGGCGGAGCGCGCGGCCTTGTTCCTCGACCTCGGGGGACCGGAGGGCCGCCAGACCCACCAGCGGCGTCCCGGGGTTCAGGTGGCGCCGGAGCTCGGAGACGAGGTCCTCGACGTGGCTCTGGTGCAGGTCGATCAGCACGAGCGCCGGGGCCGACTTCATCGTAGCGGCGATCGCCTGATCGTGGCTTCCCGCCACCTCGACCGCGTCGACCATGCCCTCGAGCGAGCGCTGGGCCAGCTCGCGCTGTGCTGGATCGAGCTCGATCACCAGCACCTGGCCCGGCAGCACCGGCAGCCTGGCTCGGCGGCCCGTGATGGTGTCGTCGTAGGTCGATCGCGCCGTCGTGGGGACATGGAGCGCGTGGGCCACCGCGTCGCCGAGCGCCGCCGGTTGGAAGGGGCGCGCCACCGTGGCGCTGAAGCCAGCGTCGTCTCCATGGCTGGTGTCGTCGAGCTCGGCGATCTGCACCAGCGGAAGCTCGCAGAGCCGATCGTCCGCTGCGAGGAGCGCGGCGAACACGCCGGCCTCCAGATCGTGCAGCTCGGTGGCGACGATGGCGACATCGCAGGGCTTGCCCTCGGCGTGTGCTCGCTGGAGCAGGGAGGCGGCGGCGCTGGCGCTGTCGGCTTCGAAGACCCGAGCCCCCGTGCGCTCCAGGGCTGCGCGCAAGGCCTCGCGGCAGAGGGGGCGAGGCTCGACCAGGAGCACCCGACGTCCGACGAGGCGATGGGGGACGGGGACCTCGATGGCGTTGAGCTGGAGATCGAAGTGGAAGGTGCTTCCCTCGCCCAGCGTGCTGTTGAGCTGGAGCTCGCCGCCCATCAGCCCCACCAGGCTCTGGCTGATGGTGAGCCCCAGGCCCGTGCCGCCGAAGCGACGGGTGGTGGAGCCATCCGCCTGCTCGAACGCCAGGAAGAGGCGGCGCTGCGCGTCCGCCGGAATGCCAGGTCCGGTGTCGTGCACCGCGAAGCGGGTGCGGTCGTCGCGCTGGCCGACCCGCAGGACCACCGAGCCTGCCTCGGTGAACTTCAGGGCGTTGCCGACGAGGTTCATCAAGACCTGCCGAAGGCGTGGGCCGTCGCCCTTGAGGATGTCGTGCACCTCGGGCTCCACGACCCCTTCGAGCAGCAGCCCCTGGGCGCGCGCCGAGGGCGCGTGGGACTGGAGCACGTCGGCGACGAGGCTGCGCAGGCCCAGCGGCGCCACGTCCAGCGCCAGGTCGCCCCGCTGCACCGCGTCGTAGTCGAGCACGTTGTCCACGACCTCGCCCAGCGAACGTCCGCTCCGGTAGATCGCCTGCGCGTACTGCTGCTGGGATCGGTCCAGGGGTGTCTCCAGCAGGAGGGAGCTCATGCCCACCACCACGTTCAGGGGGCCGCGGATCTCCTGGTTCATCTCGGCCAGCAGACGCTCGCGCGCTGCGTGCGCGTCGTCTGCGCGCTGGCGGGCGTCTCCGAGCGCGTGGTGGAGGCCGGTCAGCTCGTTCTCCGCCAGGCGAGCGTGCTGGTCCGATGCGGAGAGCAGCAGCCAGGTCGCCAGGATGGCCCCCGCGGTGTCGACCAGGTGGTGGGGGTCGGTGACGGGCACGACATCGCTCGGGCTGGCCCCGAGCAGGCCGAGCCCGAAGGCCGCGACGCCGAGCCAGAGGAGCGCCTCGCGGCGCTCGAAGAGCAAGGCTGCGATCAAGGGCGTCATGGCCAGGAGCGCCCCGGCGCTGCTCGGGTGCACGTCGCCGACGGCCCGGAAGGCCCCGAACACCGCCAGGCACGTGCAGGCCCAGTGCGCCGCGATGCGCGGCCGCCCCACCGCGAGGAGTGCGGGCCAGCTCAGCGTCAGCCCGGCCATCATCAGCGAGGTCATGGCGGCTTCGCGGTGGTCGAGCAGCAGCTGCGTGGTGGCGTAGGCCATGCACCAGGCGAAGACGGTCAAGGTCAACAGCGCCAGGCGTTGGGCGCGGCGGTGCTCGGCGCCGTGGCCGCGCAGGCCTAGCAGGTCCAGGACGCGCTTCATGCCAGCCTCCCGAGCCAGCGGGTCAGCTCGGCCCGGAGCTGCTCGTGCCGGAAGGGCTTGGTGAGGAAGGCGTCCATGCCGGCCTCCATGCAGGCCCGTCGCTCGTCGCCGCCGTCGTGGGCGGTGAGCGCCACCACGGGCACGTCGTGCCCCATGCGCCGGAGCTCCCGGGTGGCGTGTTGACCGTCCAGGATGGGCATCTGGCAGTCCATGAGCACCAGATCGAAGTCCTGCTCCTGCACCGCCTGCACGGCGGCGCGGCCGTCGGTCACCGCGACCACCTCGAGGCCGAGATCCTCGAGCAGGCGGCGCGCCAGGAGCTGGTTGACGGGGTTGTCTTCGGCGAGCAGGACGCGCCGCGGGGCGTCGTCGCGAGGCGTGTCGCTCCCGCCGCGAACCCGCTGCACCAGCTCGACATGGGAGAGCGGGGTGAGCAGGGTCGCGTGCACGCCGAGCTCCCGAAGCTCCGCCTCGGCGGGGAGCTCCGGTTCGTCGCCGAGCAGCACGACCTGCGGGCAGGCGGTGGCTGCGAGCATCGCCGCGGCGAGCCCGCCGCCCTCGAACACCGTGTCGACCAGGATCATCGACCAGGAGGCGTCGAGTGCATCGGCCAGGGACGCCCGGTCGACCACGACGCGGCACTCGGCCCCGCCTCGGTCCAGCACCTCGCCGACGTGGATGCGCCGCACCTCGCAGCCCGAGGCCACGAGCACACGGCAGCCGGCCAGGTTGGAGTGGCGATCGCCGACGATGGGGAAGGGCAGCACGAAACAGGCCACTGCGCCCTGGTGTTCGCCCGCTTCGACCCGCAGGTCCCCGCCCTGCAGCGCGACGAGGTCGGCGGCCAGCTGCAGACCCATGGCCGAGGCGCCACCGACGCGCTCGACGCCGAGGGCGGCCACCTCGGTCACCCGTGGGTACTCCGACGGGCTCGCGCCGTCGTCGGCGATCGTCACCTCCAGGCCGCCGTCACGGAGGCCCAGGCGAACGCTGATCTCGCTCCGGGCGTGGTGACGCAGCGCGTGGTGCACCAACAGCTCGACGGTTCGCGCGAGCCGGGAGGGGTCGCCCACGACCTCGGTCGGGACGTCCCTGCGCGCACTCCAGCAGAGGCGCACCCCGTCCGCCCGAGCGCGTCCGGCCAGGTCCCGCAGGGTCGCGCTCACCACCAGGCGTGGATCGAAGGCGATCGACTCCAAGGTCATCGCCCCCGACTCCAGCTTGGCGAAGTCCAGCACCTGGTTCACCACGACGAGCAGGTCGCGTCCGGCCCGCTCGATCGTCGCCAGGCTGTGGCGTTGGCGGTCGGCGAGGGCCGTGCGATCCAGCAGGGCGCTCATGCCCAGCACGCCGTTCATGGGCGTCCGGAGCTCATGGCTCATGGTGGCGAGGAAGCGTGACTTCGCCTGGGTGGCTCGGTCGGCCTCGTCGCGGGCCTCCTGAAGGGCCGCGTTCTTCAGCACGAGGGCGTCGAGGGCGTCGCGTCGTCGCCGTTCCGTGGGCACGGCGAGCGCGAAGAGTGCCGCGCTCACCGCGAGGAGCGGCGCCGGACTCGTGTATGCCGAGGCGTAGGGCACGGCGAAGATCAGGCCCACGAGGGTCGACAGGGCCATCGCGAGCCCGACGGCGCCCCAGAGGCGGCGTCCTGTTGCGAAGCCGACGGCCGGCAGGACCGCCAGGCAGAGCGTCCAGCTGGAGCTGATGCCTGCCGCCCACAGGATGGCGATCACGCTGGCCCAGGCCGCCACGAGGGCGAACGGTGCACGCAGGCGGTCGGGAACCGGGAGCCTCACACCCCCCCTCATCGGCCCGGCGAGCGCGATGGTGAAGGCTACCGGTCAGTCGATCGCGCGCACACGCCCCATCACCGCAGCTTCGGGTTCTCCCGAGAGCTCGGTCGGCTGGGCTTCGGGTTCGAACACGACGTCGCCCATCAGCTCGACCTCGCCCAGCTCCAGCCGGGGCGCGACCACCTGCCCCGTGACCGCCTCTTCGGTGAGCGCGCTGGTGGCCCAGTCGACCAGGCGGTCGAACCAGCTGGTGTCTCGCTCGATGGCGCCGGAGGCCAAGGCGGGCGCGCTCAGGGCCAGCCCGGCCGCTACGGCGCCGAGCAGTCGGTTGCGCCGGTGCACCAGGCGGCCCTGGCGGTCGACGCGGTAGCGCACACAGAGGCCCTCCTGTCCCCGGACGAGCTGCTCGGCCTGCCGGGCGCTCATGGCGGACAGATCGTGAACGTGCTTCTGGCAGCTGCCGCAGAAGCGCTCGCGTTCGTCGCCGCTCATGGCCGTCCAGTCGGCGTTGCAGGGCTCTGCGATGTGGAGTTGGTCGCGGCGCACGGTGCCTCCAGGCTGGTTCTGCGGCCTGGACGGGCTGCGGCGTCTGCGCCTTACACGCCCTCGAGGTGCGCGATCGCTCCGAGGTGGGCGCGGTAGGGGCGGGCCTTGCCCACCGCACCGGCGTGGATCGGCCTTCGGACCTGGGCGTAGCTGGCGGTGTGCACCAGGCGCTCGCTGCGTTCGGGGTGGAGGCACGCGGCGTGGAAGGGCACGCCGAGGAAGCTGCTGAGGGCGCGGATCTCGGCCTCGGGACCGGTCACCAGGCGTTCGTAGTTCAGGACGTGCACCGGGAGCGGGAGGACGGAGCGCCAGTGGGCGGTGAGCCGGCGCACCGCCTCCAGGCGCGCAGCGCATCCGGTCAGCGACGTGGACCAGGCGAAGGCCATGCCAGCGAAGTCCTGCTGGAAGCACGAGAGGGCCGTGTCGAGACCGTCTCGTTCGCAGATCACGACCCGGGCCCCCGGCAGGATGCGGGCGACGAGGCCGAGCAGGAAGACGTTCATCGGCATCTTGTCGATGACGCGTCGGTGCGTCGGCTGGCCGGCGAGGTACCGACCGCCCAGCTCGTCGAGGTCCGCGCTCGTCAAGGCGTCGAGGCACGTCCACCACGGACCGCTCCGCCCGGTGCGCTCCGGGAGCGACCGGGCGATCTGGCGAAGGGTCTCGCGCTCCCCCGCTGGGTGGATCTCGGGGTGGCAACCGAGGATCTGTTCGGCCAGGCTCGTGCCCGAGCGCGGCATGCCGCACAGGAACACGGGGCGCTGGTCCCGGTCGGTGCCAGCCGCCATGTGCTCGGGCGTGGCGAAGGCCTGGAGCAGACCGGAGACGCGGGCGCTCAGCACCGCGGGGTCGAAGGTCCAGCCGCGAGCTGCGTTGGCGCGTGACCAGGCCGCGAAGGCGTGATCGTGCCGCGCGAGGGCGTGCAGGAGCTGGGCGTGGGCGAAGTGCAGGCCGGGGTGGTTCGGATGGGCGCGCAGGGCGCGCTCGACCCCAGCCAGGCCACGCTCCGGTTGGGCGAGCCGGCGACACAGCGTGGCGCCAAGCTCGGCCACGCGGGGGTCGGCACCATCAGCGTGCGCTGCGAGCAACTCGAGGGCCTGCTCCAGGCGACCGCGGCGCTCGAGGAGACCGGCCAGGCCGGCGGCGGGGCCCGGGTCGCGCGGAGCGAGCCGGCGCGCGTGCTCGAAGGCCTGCTCGGCGTCGTCCAGCCGGCCGCGCTGGACCAGCCACCAGCCGTAGCGCGTGGCGTAGCTCGGCTCGCGGGGGGCGAGCGCGATGGCCTGGCAGAAGGCGCGTTCGGTGCCACCCAGCTCGTCCAGCATGGCGAGGGTGGTGGCCAGGTTGATCCAGGCCGGAGCGAGCCGCGGTGCGAGCTTCGTGGCGTTGCGGAAGTGAGGGAGGGCGCGTCGCCAGTCGCCTCGGCGGCCGAGATCCACGCCGCGCTCGACCGCGTCGACGGCGCTTCGAGGCGGGCGGACTGCGAAGCTCGTCTTCATGGTCCGCCTTCGGACGGCGGACCGTGCGCTTGAGCCCTACCAGAGCACCGGGTTCGTGGTCGCGCCCCACCAGGACAGCGTCAGCGGCACCGTGCTCCCGGCCTCTGCGGTGCCGGTGTCGATGCGGACGGCGTCTCCGGTGCTGGTGAAGCCGAACAAGCTCTCGTCGGCGTAGCCGAGGCCGAAGATGCGCTCGACGCCGATCGCGCCGACCCAGTTCGTGTCGCCGCTGTCGGGGTCCACGGTCACGAGGCCGTCGCCGCCCCAGACCGTCCAGTAGAGCAGCCCGTCGGGCAGGCCGACGATGTCACCGCTGGTCTCGTAGGCACCTTCCGCCACGATCTCGGTGAGCATTCCGGTGGCCGTGTCGATCTCCCAGACGCCGTCGCCGGCGCCGACCAGGCGGCCGTCGGAGACGAAGGTGAGCCCGGCCAGGTACACGTCGAGCGCAGCGACCGGCCAGACCTCCGCGCTGTCGGGGTAGATGCGCCACAGCGTGTCCGACGACACCCCCCAGAAGCGCCCGTCGAGGTCGATGGCGACGTCGGTGATGTCGTCGACGAGCTCCCCGTTGTCGAAGAAGTCGCCGACGTGCACCGCGTCGCCGACCGTGTCCCACGACCAGAGGCTCTGCCCGGTGTGCACGTAGATCGGCTCCGATGCCGGTTCGGGTTCCTCGACCTCGGGTTCGTCGCGGCTCGGGCCGCCGCCCCCGAGCTGCCCGGTGTCTTCCGCGCCTTGAACGTCCTGCTGGTCGTGGATCCGGTAGTCGGAACAAGCGATCACGGCGATGGTGAGCACGAGAGCACCTCTGGCGTAGAACGCCGGGTAGCGCGCGTCGGCTCAGCTCGCCAGCCGCGCCTCGACCCAGAGACGCGCGAGGGCGGCGAGATCCTCGGGTGGCATGGGCTTGCGGAAGACCGGCCGCCCCAGACGCTTCAGCTCGTCGACCCGGGCGGCGCTCGAGGAGCCCGTCACGAAGACCAGCTGCGCGGCGAGGTCAGGCCACCCCTTGGCGAGGAGCCGGAAGAGCGTGGGGCCGTCGACGCGCGGCATGTCCACGTCCGAGATCACGAGATCGAAGTCCTCGTCCCAGCTCACGAGCGCCAGGGCGTCGGCACCATCCGTCGCTATCAGCACCTGGCCCACCTGGCGCAGGGCGGCGGCCTGGGCCGCACGGACCAGCGGATCGTCGTCGACGAGCAGGATGCGCGGGCGGCGTTCGAACACGGGGCTCCTTCACCACGGCAGTGCAGCCCCCGAGCCGGAACGATCAGTCCTCGCCCACCCGGTGCACCCCACAGCCGCCGCGCCCGGCGTCCCAGCGCACGTCGATCGGTCCAGCTGGGCGCACGGTCCACACGTGCTCGCAGCGCTGTCCCGACGTTCCGAGCCCGGGGTAGAGCGGGTTGCCAGCCAGACCGTCGGCCGCCTGGCCCCACCCGCCCAGGTGGCTCAGCTCCACCTCCCTGGATCCCCGCACGGGGGCTGCGCCACTCAAGGTGGCCGTGACGGGGCTCACCGTGCCCCGCTCGACGGCAAGGGCCAGGCCAGACGTGGGAAGGAAGCCCTGGTTCTCCAGCCGAAGGGTGACCGTTCGGAGCTCGCCCGAGCCTTGCACCGCGACGCTCGCCTCGACCCGCGGAAGCGCCTTGCGCAGGCGGTCGGCCACCGCCACGCCCCGGGCGCACTCCTCGGGCAGGAGCGCTGCCGGCGGGTTCCGCACGCTGTGCAGGTAGTCCACGCCGCCGAGCTCGACCGGGCCGAGCTGTGGGTGGTCGAAGGGGCGCCAGTCCTTCACCAGCCCCTCACGCCGGAAGGTGCGCAGCAGCGCGCCGATCACGTCCATGTCCGGATCGCGGAAGAAGCTGGCCGGCTCGGGTACTTCCACGCCCGCCCAACCGAAGGGGTTCCAGAGCTCCAGGGTGTAGCCGGGCACTCCGAAGGTCGTGCTCAGGGTGTCCGCCCACACCCCTCGAATGGGCTGTTCGGGATCGTAGGTGAAGTCCGGGTGGACCTGGATGGCGCGGTAGCCCGTGCCCGCCACGGCGTTCTCGGCCAGGCGCTTCATGAGGCGGATGTCGGCGGTCTTCAGGGGCGAGTCGGCGCGGTAGGGCTGGGTGAGCAGCGCGCCGGTGTAGGTGTGGTTGCTCAGCGCAGCCGCGATGCGGGGTCGGGCGGCGACCGCGTCGAGCACTGCACGGCTCTCGGGCGCACTGCCTGGGAAGCGACCCCCGTCCATGCCGAACATGCGGAAGGGCGACCAGTGGGCAGGGAAGTTGCGGTTCAGGTCGAGGCCGAACTGGCGCGGTGCGTCCACCCAACGCCAGCCGTCCCAGGCCAGGAAGCGCCCCTCGGAGGCCACGTAGAAGGCCTGATCGGGTGGGTCGTCCAGCGTGCGCGGGCGCATGAGCAGAGGCTCGTCGACGTCCGGGACCCACGGGCCGGCCGGGTGCCGCCAGCGCATCCAGCCGATGTGGCCGTCGCCGTCGATGTCGTGGGGCGCAAGCCCGGCGCGCACGCCCCCGGGCGCGGGCCGAAGCGTGGAGCGCAGGTAGGGTGATCCGTCGTGCATGGCCTGGTAGCCATCTGGGCTCATGCAGGGCATCACGAACGCGGCGTGATCCCGGAAGAAGCCGACCAGGTCGGCGTCCCCGGCATCCTGCCGTCGCAGCCAGCTGTCGACGGTGGCGAGGGCGGCCGAGACCCCGGTCCATTCCACCGCGTGGGTGCCTCCGTCGAGCCAGAGGGCCGGCTTCTCCTGCACGTCGTGCCCCACTTCCAGCAGCAGCAGCGGGCGGCCGTGATCGGTGTGCCCGAGGGTCTGGAGGTGCACGAGCGGGTGTTCGGCGAGGGCCTGGCAGGCTGCGAGCACCCCGCGAAAGTCGAGGTAGCGATCGGTGGGAACACGCATCGGCACTGGCTACCATGGGCGCGTGCCCAAGCCCCGTCCCTGGCGACCGACCCTCCGCTGCGATCGCTGCCGTGCCGTGCGTCTGGTGGATGCGCTGGCTGCCTGGTTCGCACAACCCGTGGGTCGCGACGGGGGGCGCATCCACTTCGTGTGCCGGCGCTGCCAGACCTCGGGGGGGCGCGCCTAGGCGGCTGGAAGGCGGCTAGAGGATCGCGCCCTGCAGGCGGAGGGTGAACTGCATCAGCGCCTCGACGGCGGACGTGGGCAGCGTGACGAACTCGACGGCGATGGCGTGGGTCCCCGTGCGGTCGTCGCCCAGCGTCGGGTCGTCGTCCTCCTCGATGGTGAAGAGCCGCACGACGCGCGCAACGCCGCGAAAGCTCTCGTTCGACGTGGGGATGCGCAGGTCCATCAACAGGATGTCGCCGGACTTGCAGGTCTCCTCGTCGTCGAACTTCAGGCCCGAGGCCGAGAAGTCCATGAACGGATCGGGGTGGAACCAGTCGTCGCCGACCTGCGAGATGCCCTGGCTCCACGCGTCGATCGCCGCGGTGTCCTCGGGCGAGACCACCGAGTAGCGGAGCTCGACACCGCCGTACATGCGGGGGAACTCTCGCTTGTCCCGCGGACGCGACTGCTGCACGTCGAGCACGAGCGTTCGCTGGTCGATCGAGGCGACGAGCGCAAGGACCCGGGGGCTCTCGCTGCCGCGGAACTCCAGGATCACCCGGCTCCCTACCTCGAGGGCTCGGCCTTCGTCCTGGAGGATCACGGTGTACCGGCTGCCGTCGAAGAGGGTCGCGGTCGCGCGCACGATCAGCGGCGGCACCTGGGTGGTGCAGATGAGCTCGACGGGTACGTCGACCGGCTCGCCGATGGGGAGAAGCATCGTTTCAGGGTCCTCGCGAAGTCCGTTGGACCCGAACCCTACCACCGCACGCTCGCTGTGCCCGTCCTGCGGTAGCGAGGCCGCTGTCTCCGCCCGGGGAGGGGTGACGGCGGCGTGAGGTAGATTCGGGCTCGTGATCCAGGCGGCGGCCCACCACTACTGTTTCTCCTGTGGCGTGGAGGTCCGGGAGCTGGCCAGCGACCGGCTCTACCTCTGCGACCCGTGCCGCGGTCGACAGGAGGGCCCCGACGCCAACCGCTTCACGATCAAGCCCCTGGGCTCCACGCCCATGGGCCCCTTCTCGCACGAGCGCGTGGTCGAACAGATCGAGCGCGGGGTGGTCGACGCCAACGACCTCGTCAGCGAAGGACTCGGCCGGTGGACCGCCTTGTCGCAGCACGCGGAGTTCCTGGTCTACTTCATCCCGGGAGACCCCCACCACGCACGTGTCGCAGCGGTGAAGGGAAACCGGGAGGCCCAGCGCAGCGAGGTGCGGCGGAGGGAGCTCGGGCTCAAGTTGGGGCTGGTGGTCGTCGTGGCGGCCTCGATCGGCGCGGTGTTCGTCACCGTGCAGAACCGGTTGTTCATCCTCCCCGAAGAGGTCACCTCGAGCGTCGAAGCGTCGGTGGAGGGCTTCGTCGACGTGGCCACGCGGGCGGTGCGCAAGGCCGCCGACGAGGACTACGCGGCCGAGGAGCTGCGGGAGACGACGGAGCTGCCGGGCGAAGAAGCGGTGGAGATGGCCAAGTCCCTCTGGCGTCAACCGCAGGGCGTCGCGAGCGAGCGACTGGAGAAGGCCTGGAATGGACTCGCCATGGGCACGCGCGCCGGGGCCGAGCTGGCGCGCAGCCAGGCCGAGCAGGCGCTGGTGCAGGACCCCCGCGGTGCGGGACCGGCGGCCGCGTTGGCGGTGAGCTACGCGGTGCTGGCGCGATCCGAGCCCGAGCTCGGGCGGCACTCCGTGAGCCTGCTCCAGCGCGCCAGGCGGTGGATTCCGACAGCCACGAGGTGCTGCGCGCTTCGGCGGGTGTGGGCGTCGCCAACCGGGCCTTCATGCAGGCCGCCGAGAGCGCCAACGCCTGCCTGCGCTCCCAACCCGACGACACGGTCTGCTCCTGGTACCTGGGAGAAGCGCAGCTCGGGCTCGGCAACTTCGAGCTGGCCGAGTCCACGCTGCTGAAGGCCGCCGAGACCTCACCCGAGGCGGAAGGGCTGTACCTGGCGCTGGGCCGCGCCTCGATGGAGCTGCAGCACTACGCTCGGGCGGAACCGCTGCTCCGGGACTTCGTGGACCGCCACGGCGACGACGCGCCCGCGCAGGCTGCCCTCGCCCGGTTCTGCGAGGAGACCGGTCAGCTGGCCGAGGCACGCGAGCACGCCTCGAGGGCCTACGAGCTGGACGAGGCCCTGATCGAGGCGGGCCTGTTGGCGGGCCAGCTGCTCCTCCACGTCGAAGGGAAGCCCGCCGAGGCGCGTGACCTGCTCGTGCCCCTCGCCCGGCGCGCCGACGTGGCTCGACACCGGAGGAACACCACCTTCCTCGTGCACGCGAGCCACGCCGCGCGCATGGCCGGCGATGCGGTCACGGCCGAGTCCCTGGCCGCGCAAGCGCTCGAGATCGACCGGGGCTACGCCCCGGCGCATCTCGCCATGGCCGAAGCCCGGCTGAAGCTCGGCGACGCATCAGGTGCCGAGGAGAGCCTGAAGGCCGGGGAGGTCTCGGTCGCCGAAGGACCGCTCGGCGGGCGGTACCACTACCGCACCGGCATGATCTACCTCGACATGGACCAGGCGCGGATCGCGCAGCAAGGCATGGGGGATGCGGTCGCCGGGTACCCGGACTGGCTCGCTGCCCGCCTCGGGCTCGCGCTGGTCTACCTGCGCCTCGACAACTCCTTCTTGGCCGTGGAGGCCTTCACCAAGGGCTTCGAGGCCGATCTGGACCGCCCTGGGCGCCAGCATCCCGTGAGCGATGTGATGCTCACCGAGCTGGGCACCGAGCAGCTGGGTGCACTGGTGCGCGAGAAGCTTGCGGGTGACGCACGCATGAACCGGTACGTGCCACGCGCCCTCGGCGTGTTGGACGCCTACGAATGCATCACCACGGGCCAGCAGTGTGACCGTGCCGAGCGTTGGCTGCTGAAGGCGCTCGAAATCGACGACGGCGACACCACGGCGCACGCCTGGCTCGGGCGGCTGTCGCTCCGCAAGGGCGACTACGAGGATGCCTACAACCGCCTGACGCGCGTGATCGCGTCGGCGGGGGACTCGCCCATGGTGAACGCGATGCGGGCGCAGGCCCTCTACGGCATGGGGCGCGTGGACGAAGGCGAGGAGACCTTCCGCCGGGCGCTGCAGGGCGCCAGCCAGACGCCGGGCGTCCACCGGCTTCGTGGCGACTCGCTCGCCAGCGCGGGACAGTTGGCGGCCGCGGTCGCCGCCTACCGGCGGGTGCTCGAGCTCGACCCCTCCGATCTCCAGAGCCGGGTGACCTTGCTCGAGCTCCAGCGCGCGGTGCTGGAGGGCGGCGGCTGACGTACCGGTTAGGAGCCGCGGCCTGGAGGTCGCGTGAAGGTCCTGATCGTCGGCTCGGGCGGACGCGAAGCCGCGCTGGCGTGGAAGGTCGCCCAGAGCCCTCTGTTGACCGCGCTCTATGTGCAGGAGCGTCGGCCGGGCTTGCCTCCGATCGCGGAGGTCGCCGCCGGCGACGTGCTGGCGGAGGCGACGAGCCTGGGCCTGGACCTGGTGGTCGTGGGACCGGAGGTCCCCTTGGCCGAGGGGCTGGCCGACGCGCTGACCGACGCGGGCGTGGCGGTCTTCGGTCCCACCCGGGCGGCTGCTCGGCTCGAGAGCTCCAAGGGGTGGTCGAAGGACTTCATGCTCCGACACGGCATCCCGACCGCAGCCTACGGTCGCTTCGTCGCCGCGGAGGCTGCGCATGCGTTCGTTCACGGCCCGTGCGTGGTGAAGGCCGATGGGCTCGCTGCGGGCAAGGGGGTGTTCGTCTGCGACGACGCTGCACAGGCACACGAGGCCATCGATCGGCTGCTCGCCGGCGGGGGGGCCATCGTGATCGAGGAACGGCTCACCGGGCCGGAGCTCTCGGTCATGGCGCTCTGTGACGGCGAGCGCTTCGTGCTGCTGCCGGCCTCGAGGGACCACAAGCGGCGCTACGACGGCGGCGCGGGGCCCAACACCGGTGGCATGGGCGCGTTCTGCCCCGTTCCGGACACCGACGCGCTCGTGACCCGGGTGGGCGACGAGGTCATCGCGCCGGCGCTGGCGGGCATGCGCGCCGAGGGTCACCCCTTCCGCGGGTGCCTGTACGCCGGCATGATGCTCACGCCGGACGGACCCAAGGCCCTCGAGTTCAACGTGCGCTTCGGCGATCCCGAGTGCCAGGTGCTGATGATGATGATCGAGGAAGACCTGCTGCCGCGGCTGCACCAGTGCGCGTTGGGTCGCCTCGACCCCGCCCCCCTGGCGCTCGCCGACGGCGCCGCTTGCGTGGTGGTCGCGGTGAGCGAGGGCTACCCTGGCAGCTACGCCAAGGGCCGCGCGATCACGCTCCCCGCCCCGCGCGAAGATCGGGTGGTCTTCCACGCGGGCACCCGCTTCGGCCACGGCGACGTGGTGGAGACGAGCGGAGGCCGGGTGCTCGGAATCGCCGCGCGTGCGGCGACCCTGCCTGGCGCCGTCGAGGCCGCCTACGAAGCGCTCGGCGAGACGGCGTTTCTGGGCATGGGCTCGCGCAGCGACATCGGTCGGGGTCACAACGAAGGGAGAGGGACATGCCTCAGGTAGGAATCTTGATGGGATCGGGCTCGGACCGCCCCGTGATGGAGGGCGCCACGTCGGTGCTCGACGAGCTCGGAATCCGCTGGGAGCTGCGCATCCGCTCGGCCCACCGCACGCCACACCAGAGTCTGGCGTACGCCCGAGGCGCCGAGGCGCGCGGCGTGAAGGTGCTGATCTGTGGCGCGGGCATGGCCGCCCACCTCGCTGGCGTGATGGCCGCTGAGAGCGCGCTGCCCGTCATCGGCGTCCCCATCGGAGCGAGCCTGCTCGGCCTCGATGCCCTGCTCGCCACGGTGCAGATGCCTCCCGGTGTGCCGGTGGCCACCGTGGCGGTCGGCAAGGCGGGGGCCAAGAACGCCGCGTGGCTGGCCGCACGCATCCTGGCGCTGTCGGATCCGACCGTGAAGGAGACCCTCACGGCGGCGCGTGCGGCGATGACCGAGAAGGTCCTCGCCGCCGACGAGGCGCTGCAGGCGGACCTGAACGGGTGACCCACGGCACGGTCGCCAGCCTGACCCCAGCCGACGCCGCCGAGCGGTTGCGTGCGGGGGAGGTCGCGGTGGTGCCCACCGAGACCGTGTACGGACTGGCGGTGAAGGCGGGCGTGCCGGCGGCCTTCGCGCGGGTGTTTGCGCTGAAGGACCGCCCGGCCACGGTGCACCTGCCGGTGATGCTCGGGTCGGTCGATCAGCTCGCCGCGCTCGGCGTCCGCCGCTGCGAGACGGGTGACCGGCTCGCTGCAGAGCACTGGCCCGGACCCTTGACCATCGTGTGGGCCCTGGACGCCCAGCGCCCCGCATGGCTGGCCGAGCGCACCGAGGTCGCGGTGCGCGTGCCGGACCACACCTGGCTGCGTGATCTGGCCACGCTCGCAGGGCCGCTGCTCGTGACGAGCGCCAACCGCCATGGCCAGCCGCCGGCGCAGACCGTCGACGAAGCCGTGTCCGGGCTCGCCGGCCGCCCGGACCTGGTCGTCGACGGCGGTCGGGTGGGGGCCGCGGCCTCCACCATCGTGAACGTCTGCGTGCAGCCCGCGAGGGTCGAGCGTGTCGGTGCGCTGTCGGCCGAAGCGTTGCGCCTGTGAGGCACCTCCTCGGCATCGAGACCTCGTGCGACGACACCGCGGCGGCGGTGGTGCGGGAGGACATGCACGTCCTGTCGAACGTGGTGGCCAGCCAGCTGGACGAGCACGCTCGCTACGGTGGCGTGGTGCCGGAGGTGGCCAGCCGCGCCCATGCCTCCGAGATCGTGCCCGTGGTCGAGGCCGCTCTGGCGCAGGCTGGCGTGTCGGGCCCCGAGCTCGCTGGGATCGCCGTCACCCGCGGACCCGGTCTGCTCGGATCCCTGCTCATCGGCGTGTCGGTCGCCAAGGCGCTCGCCCTGGCCTGGGAGGTGCCGCTCGTGGGCGTCAACCACCTCCACGGGCACGTGGCGTCGAGCCTGCTCGGAGGGGAGGAGCTCGAGTACCCCTGCCTCGTCCTCCTCGTGAGCGGCGGTCACACGCTCCTGGCTCGCATGGACGGCCCCGGTGCCATGACGACGCTGGGAGGCACCCGCGACGACTCCGCCGGCGAGGCCTACGACAAGGTCGCGCGCATGTTGGGCCTGTCCTACCCGGGAGGGCCCGTCGTCGACCGCGCGGCCAGGCTGGGGAGTGCCGAGCTGCCCTTCCCGCGCCCGATGCTGCACAAGGGCCTGGAGTTCAGCTTCTCGGGGCTCAAGACGGCGGTCGGCACCTACCTGCGGCAGCACTCGGACACGCCGATGGAAGACGTCTGCGCGTCCTTCGCGGCAGCGGTCATGGACGTGCTCGTCACGAAGATCACCCGTGCGCTGGAGCAGGGTGCGTTCCGCTGCGTGGCGGTGGTCGGTGGGGTGGCGGCCAGTCCCATCCTTCGGGAACGGCTGGTCGCGCTCTCCGAGGAGCACGGTGTGCGCGTCGTGCTCCCGCCGGCGCGGCTGGCGACCGACAACGGCGCGATGATCGCCGCGGCTGGCTGGAGCTGCCTCGCGTCGGGCGAGGTGCACGATCTCTCGTTTCGACCGGACCCCGGCCTGCGCTTCTGACGCCGGCGTGGAGCGTCTCGCGCGTTCGTCAGTGGACCAGGTCCTGCCCGGCCTGCTGCTGACGGTCCATCATCGACAACCTCAGCCCCTCGCGCCGTCCGCGCGCCCACCACCCACCGAGCCCGCCGGGGCGGGGCCATCCCTCGTCGGCCGATCGGACGAGGGCGGGGAGGTCGTCGGACAGCTTGCCGCCCTTCAGGATCCGCATGCCGCTCCACCAGCTCCCATCCGCCCACTCCACGAAGGCGAGGGCGGCCGGGGTGCCCTCCCGGGCGCGTCCCATGCGGACGCTGGGCACGCCGAGCAGGGCCACGCACGCGAGCTCGTCGCTTCCGCTCACCGCGGAGACGAAGCGGTGGAGCTCGGCCTTGGCCTTCAACACCGGCACCACGTCGTACTGGCGGAGGCTGTCGGCCGAGAACGCGAGCACCGCCGGCGCGGGGGTCCGCCCCTCGGTGATCTTGGCCTCGACCAGCCCCAGGAGCACGTGCCCGAGCTCGTCGGGACCTTCCGGAAACCGCAACAGGTCGCGGGGACCGTGGGCGACGCGCACGCGGAGCGGGAAGGGCTGGGGCTGGTGGGGATGGAGCACGGCCGGCGGATCTAACCGGTTAGGTCGAGCGCGATGCCGGTGCTTCAGCTGACCACCACCTCAGAAGCGGGGACGGCCCGCATCGGCGCCGCCCTCGCCGCACACCTCGTCGTGGGCGACGTCCTGGTCCTCTCGGGAGATCTGGGGGCCGGCAAGACCACCTTCGTGCGGGCCTTGGCCCGCGCCCTCGACGTGGCGGACCCGGTGACGAGTCCCACCTTCACGCTGCTGCAGACCTACGAGGGCCGTGTCCGGGTGCACCACCTGGATGCGTACCGGCTGGAGGATCCCGAGGAGGCGGCCGTGCTCGACCTGCCGCTGCTCTTGGAGGACCACGCCGTGGTGGTCGTCGAGTGGGGAGAGAAGATCTCCGGCTTGCTGCCGCCCGGCCGGCTCACGCTCACGATCACGCTGTCGCAGGCGGAGCGACCCGACGCGCGTTCCCTCCGATTCGATGGCGCGGGCCCGCGCTGGCAGGCGGCGTGGCCCGGACTGCAGGCGTCGCTGTGCTGACCCTGGCGATCCAGACCTCCACCCGTGCCTGTGGGGTGGCGCTCGCCCATGGAACCGATCTGCTCCTCCTGCGGGAGGACCCGGAGCGCGCCAGGCGGCACGCCGAGGTGCTCACGCCCCTCATCGCCAGCGCGTGCGCCGACGTCGGCCTGGTGTTGCCCGACGTGGAGCGCATCGTGGTCGACCTCGGACCTGGTGGGTTCACGGGCCTCCGCGTCGGGCTGGCGTCCGCGCGTGCCCTCGGCTGGGCCCTGGGAATCCCGGTGCTCGGCGTGTCGAGCCTGGACCTCGTCCGGGATCCAGGCGCGGACTTCCTGTCGGTCCTCGACGCGGGGAGCGGCGTGTACTGGGCCGGCTGGGGGCAGCACGCGCTCGCGCCGGCCTGGGGCCGACTGCCGGAGCTGATCGAGCGGCTCGGTGGAGGGCGCGTGCGCGCAGGTGGAACCGGTGCTCGGGCTCTGGCCGAAGCTCGCGACGACGTCGAGGTCTGCCACACCCGGGAACCCACGGCGGCCGACCTCGTGCGGATGGCGGAGGGCGCCGGCCAGGCGCGAGCCCTGTCCTACCTGCGCCCGCACTACGCGACGAAGTAGCTCAGGCCCCCGTGGTCCAGAAGCCCTCGAGGCGACCGACCAGCGCTCCGGGATGACTCGCGTGGGGCCGGTGGCTGCCCGGCACGGTCGTGAACGTCGCCCGCGGCCCCAGCGCGTCGTGGGTGTCGGCGGCGGTCCAGCGCACCTGGGGGTCGGTCGCGCCGGCGATCCAGAGCAGGGGCACGTCCGGCGGTGGCGCGAACGGCCAGGTCTCGAGGCTGCGCAGGCGGGCGACGAGGGTGGACTTGTCGAGCCCGGCGCTCGCCAAGGCTGCCGTCAACGCCACCGGCAGGCCGTCGGCTGCTCCCGCGCGGCGGGTGTGGTGCCGGTACATCGCCTCGACGACGCCCGCGGGCAGCCGCTGCAGCAGGCGGCGCTGGCGGGTGAGGCCGCCCTGGAGCCACGCGCGATCCGGCAGGGTTCCCACCGCGGCCAGGCTGCGCAACCCGCGAAGACCGCAGGCCACCAGCCCGCCATAGCTCCCCGTCACCACCTCGCTTCGCCCCGCCTGGTCGAGCACGGACTGGAGGCGACCGGTCACCTCTGTGACGGTGCCGCCGCCGAGGTCCACCGCCCAGAGCACGCGTCCGGGCAGCGCGGCCGCCAGAGGGGCGAAGATCCGTGCGTCGCCCTGGAAGCCCGGCACGCAGAGGATCGGGGCCCGAGGGCTTCTTCGTGGACCGGCGCGCCACACGCCGGGCTGGACTCGTCGGAGCGGCTCCATGGGGTTCGGTTAGCCCGTGTCATGGCCTCAGACCTCGACCGAGCTCCCGACGCGCTCGACGCCCTAGGCGGCGAAGCCGTGCTGCGCACCCTCCTGGACGACTTCCTGGAGCGGGTCGTGCACGATCGGATCATCGGATTCTTCTTCGAGGGGCGCGACCGCGAACGCATCCTCGATCGCGAGGTCCAGCTGGCGGCCTCGCGCCTGGCTCCAGGGCGCCACACCTACGGCGGACGCCCGCTGGACGCCGTCCACAAGCCCCTGAACATCAACAAGGGGCACTTCCGCCGCCGCCTCGCCATCCTGCGCACGGTGCTGCGCGACCATGGGGTGGACGAGGCGCTGGTCGAGGACTGGTTGGCGCACGAACGTGCTCTCGAGGACCTCGTCACGGCAGCGCACGACTGCGTGGACTAAGCTCGCCTTGGAGGCGCCCCGATGATCCTGTTCGCGCTGCTCGTCGCCCCTGCGAGCGCCTGTGACGACGCTTCCACCTCGTCGGATCTGAGCCGGCAGGTGGAAGCCGCCGAGACGGCCTACGCCGAGCTCGACATCGATGGCCTGGTCGCGGCCACGGACACGCTGCTGGCTGCCCTGCCCTGTGTGTCGGAGCCCCTGAGTCGGAGTGCCTCGGCCAACGTGCACCGGGTCGTGGGGCTGCGCGCCTTCGTCGACCAGGAGGGTGAAGACGCCAAGCTGGCCTTCGCCGCAGCGCGGTCCATCCAGCCCGACTACCGCTTCCCCGACACGCTCATCCCGCCAGGCAACCCCATCCTGGCGGACTACGACGCCATCCCGCTCTCGATCGCGTCGAGCGAGCCCGCTCCCGCGCTCGCCGACGACGGCAGCTGGCGCTTCGACGGCCGTGATGGTCAGGAGCGCGCCCGCACCTGGCCGACGGTGGCCCAGGCGATCGACACCCGCGGCGCTGTCCGCGGGAGCGTCTACCTCTGGCCCGCGAACGCTCTGGAGGCCTTCGACACGTCGGTCGAGGACGAGGTGATCGCGGCGGTCCCACCGCCTCTGCCTGACCTGGCACCGGTCGCCCCGGGCGAGGGTGGCGGCGTGCACAAGGGGCTGTTGGCGGGCGCGGGCGGCATGGCCATCCTCACGGGCGTCACCTACGCCCTCGCGTCGAGCGCCGCGTCCGAGTACCGCGACGTGAGCACGCCCTACGACGATCTCGACGGTCTGCGACGCCAGGCCAACACCATGACCGTGGGGTGGGCAGCCAGTGCGGCCGTCACCGCCGGGCTGGGGGCCTCGGCCTTCCTGGTCGCGCGGTGGTAGGCGGCCGATGAGCTCTCGCAGGAAGCTGCCATGCTGATGCTCCTGGCGTGCACGTGGATCTCCGACGCGGAGCACGTCCTCCGGCTGCAGAGGGACACCGCTTCGGTGGCGGTCGACTCGGCCGCGCCGACCGACGACACGGGCATCCACGGTGACGACACGGGCTGCGTGCCCACCGACGAGCTCTGCAACGGACTCGACGACGACTGCGATGGCACCTTCGACGAGGAAGCCGCCGACGCCACCGCCTGGTACACCGACGACGACGGCGACGGGTACGGAACCGGCGCCGATCCCGACATCCGCTCGTGTGCCGACCAGCCGGACCACGCCGAACGGAACGGGGACTGCGACGACACCGAGCCCTCCGTGAACCCCGATCAGATCGAGGCCTGCCACGACGGCCTGGACAACGACTGCGACGAGCTGGTAGACGGCTGCGGCGCAGGCGTCTTCTCCTTGGACAAGCTGGTGCGCGTGAGCGGCAACGCCACGGGCGCTCGCGTTGGCTCGGCGATCGCGGCGGGCGACGTCGACCAGGACGGGATGGGCGATCTCTTGATCGGCGCCGAGGGGTACCCGGCCGGCCAGGACAACGGCGCGGCGGCCGTGGTGCTCGGGGGCACGGACCCCACCACCTTCGACCAGTCCCAGCTCACGGTCATCCAAGGCGACGCGGCGAGCATCGGACTCGGCACGGCGGCGGTCCTCTCCGACGTTCGGGGGGATGCCGGCGCGGACCTCCTCCTGGGAGTGCCTTACGGGAGCAACGCCTCCACGGGCGCTGCCAACGGTGCCCTGCTGATCTTCGACGGCTCCACCACCACCTGGTCGAGCCCCGGGCTGATCGGCCCGATCAAGCGCGACCAGGTCGTCTACGCGACCGCGCTCGGCGACTGGCTCGGCACCTCCGCCACGCACATCGGGCGGGTGGACGGCAACGACAAGGCCCACCTCGCGGTCGGCTCGCCCTACCTGGGCGATGACTTCTCTGGCGGCGCCTGCATCTTCGCGCCCGACGGCACGGAGGAGCGCACCCTCGACGACGCGCAGAGCTGTTGGTACGGCACCGGCGCCGACTTCGCGGGCTACGCCCTCGGGCACGCGGCCGACCTCGATGGCGACGGTGAGCCCGCGTTGTTGCTCGGTGCGGTCTACGCCACGGCCGCCAAGTCGGAGGACGAGGTCGGGGGCGCCTACGTCATCGATCCCGGCTTGTCGGGCACCCACGATCGCCTCGCCGACGTGGCTGGCGCCTTGCTCGGCACCCAGGAGGGCGAGCAGGCCGGCAACGCGCTCTCGGCGGGCGACCTCAACGGGGATGGATACAGCGACGTGGTGGTCGGTGCCCCCGGTGCGGATGATGGCGCGGGCCGCGTCTACGTCGTGGCGGGGCCCACGAACCAGCTCGGTGCCGAGCTCGGCGGGAGCAGCACCTTCGCGATGATCGAGGGCGCCGAAGCAGGGGGCTCCCTCGGCTTCTCGGTGGCGGCCGACCGCGACGTCACGGGCGACGGGCTGCACGACCTGGTGATCGGGGCGCCGAACGTCGCGTTCGAGGACAAGAGCAGCGGCGCGGTGTACGCCTTCATGGGCCCGGTGTCCGGGGTGTGGACGGCGGATGAAGCCGTCGGTCGCTTCGAGGGTCCGGACCACGGGGCCCGCCTGGGGTACTCGGTGACGAGCGGCGTGGACATCGATGCCGACGGTCGAGCCGACGTCGCCATGGGCGCGCCGACCTTCGAGAGCCTCGGGAAGTCCCTGGGCGCGGCCTTCGTGCTCCCGAGCTCCGAGGTGGCCAGCAAGCCCTGAGGAGCCTCAGAGCCCGCGCACGTAGGCGGCCAGCTCGGCGATCTCGTTGGTCGTCAGCGCCAGCTCGAGGCCCTCGGCCACCCGCTCGATGGCGTCCTCGAGCGTTGGGGCCGAGCCATCGTGCAGGTGGCGGCGTGCTGTCCAAGCTCTCCAGGTACGCTGCGAGCGCGTCGAGGTCGGAGGAGAGTCCCCCCTTCGATGGGCCCCACGGGTCCTCGTACGCCCTCCAGTCCTCGTCGTCGAGCAGCCCCGTGCCGCCGAAGTGCTCCCGGAGGTCGCGCTCGAAGTCCTGGACCTCGTCGAAGTTCGCAGACCAGTGCAGCGCTCCCATGCCGGTGCCCGTGGGCGGAGCCCCAGCCGTGCACCGCCTCGCCGTGGGCGTCGAAGAGACGCCGGCTGCCCGCCACCGCCGACGATGGCTCGACGACCTCGTTCACGCCGAGGCCGATGCGCGCCGTGACGGGCACGTCCGTGGCGCCGTCGGCCGGGTCGGTGATCAGGATCTCCGGTGGACGGACATCGGGTTCGGCGGCCCAGGGCATCACCCCGACGCCTGATCGTCCACCGCGTCGTCGTCGACGCGTAGGATGGCGACGTTTCCCTAGGGCGTGATGGTGTCCAGATCCCCGGTGAGCTCGCGGCGCCCAGGTGCACGGGCGCTGCCATGCCGCTCATGTCGTACACGTCGGCCCAGTGGGACTCGCCGATGAGGACCACGCTCTCGTCGTTGCAGATGTAGCCTCCGTTGCCGCCCTCGCTGAAGACGTCGGTGACTCGGGGGCGGTGGGGTCGGAGACGTCGTAGAGGATCGCCTCGAGCTCGGGAAAGGTCGAGGTGCCGGTGTCCTGGGCGTCGGGTTGGCACGCGAGGAGCAACGGTGAGCATGGGCTCTCATAGCCGCTACAGCACCCCGACGAAGCGCTGCAGCACGCCGGCCTGGTCGCCCGTGAGCTCGGTCTGGGTCTCGCACTCCGAGAGGCTGCAGATCGCTGCGTAGTACATCACGTTGTCGCCCAGGTTGTTCTGGCAGTTGCGCGAGCCCGAGCACTCCGGGGTGTCGTCGAGGGCGTCCCACGCGGCGAAGCCGTCCTCGACGGGGTGGAAGAGGCCCAGGTAGTGGCCCGCCTCGTGCGCCATGGTCTGCCCCATCACGGCGATCTCGCCGGCGTCGAGCACGGCATCCCCGCCCGCGTGCGCCAGCCAGGCCAGGGTCACCACGCTGCGGTCGGTCCAGAACAGGCTGCCCGGGATGTTGCCCGCCACGCCGAGGTACAGGAGCTCGTTCTCGATGGTCTCGCCGACGATGAAGGTGAGCTCGCCGCGGTCGGCGTAGCTGGACTGCAGGTCGTAGAGGCCCTCGGAGAAGCCCGGGTAGGGCAAGGTGGCAGGCAGGTCGTCGGCGCGCTCGTAGCGCACGTTCACGCTCACGCCGGCCGGAGCCCAGATCGCCTGCCACTCCGTCACGGCCTGCTCCACGGCGGTCGTCAGCGCGGTGTCGTCCTCCAGGTCGGCCGCGTAGCGGACCACCACGTCGAGGGCGCCGGTGGAGAGGTCGTCGTCCTCCTTCAGTGCCAGGCTGCCGGCCACGTCGGCGCTCGGCACCGCGCTTCCGTCGGTCCAGGTCGTGAGCACGTCGAAGGTCCACGTGCCGGCGCTCAGACCCGGGTCGACCTTCCGCACCGGCCAGTTGACCACCGCGTCGACGTACCAGGGCTCCACCGCCAGGGTCAGGTTCTGGTCGCTGGCGGCCCACGCGGCGCCGTCGAGAACGATCGTGCCGCTGGGATCGGTCACCGCCTCGACGCTCAGCAGGGCTTCCAGGCTCGACACGGTGAGCGACAGCGCCGCGTGGCGGTCCCTGACCGTGAAGCTCAGCGTGGCGCGGCCGTCGGCGTCGGACTGCACGTTGGCCCGCTTCATGTCGATCGGGCCGCACGCCAGGGCCGCCAGGATGGTCGGGATCAGAGGCCCTCCGTGAGCGCTCCTTCTTCCGTACCATCCGGGAAGCGCAGCAGGTAGTCGAAGACCTCGCTCTCGTCGACCACGACCGCGTCGCCGGCGTGCCGATCCGGCAGGCCGATCGGTTCGTTGAGCAGCTCGCCCTGGAGCAGCGCGGCGTCCCACACGGCCACCTCGACCCACATCCACTCCACCGCGCCCTTGGACCCGCGGAAGGGGCCCTTGACCATGAGCCGCGTGCCTGCGGGCAGCGTTCCCCCCTTCCACCGGGACTTCACGGACGAGCGAAAGGTGGCCGCGGCTTGCTCGTGCGCGGCCTCGAGGGACGGGGCGGGTACTGGGGTGCTCTGGTCGAGCGTGGCGCCCGTGGGGCCGGGGAGCGCCAGCGGCTGCTCCGTCTCAGCGGCTTCCGCCGTGGCCTCCGTCACGCCGTCGCCACGGCAGCCGTAGCCCCAGAGGTCGTCGAGGAACTGACCCATGCGCTCGGCGGGCTCCATCGAGGGATCGCCGAACACGGGCTTGGCGATGGCCGCATCGCCGTCGTGTTCGCGCGCGTCCGCCGCCGCGAAGCTCAGGCTGGCGCGCCCCGTGCCGGCCTGCTGGGTGCCGGGCGCGTCCTCCGTGCACACGAAGCCCTCCAGCCAGGCGCGGGTGGGCGCCTGGCTGACCTGGCTCACGTCGAGGGTCACCGGCCCACCGGTCCAGGGCCCTCGGTCGAGCGCGTACGCCGCCATCAACACAGTCGCGGCCGCCAGATCGTCGGCGAAGTCGCCGTACACCTCGTCGACCACGATCTCGTGCAGGCCGAACTTGACGAGTCCGTGGGTGCTCAGGCGCTCCCACTCCCCGTCGCCGTAGACCTCGACGCGGAACAGATCCTGGACCCGGCGCGCGTCGGCGGCCTCGATGCGCAGCTCCTGCCAGGCCTCGCGGCCGAACAGCTCTCGTGACTCCAGGTCCTCGAGCACGCCGCCCTGGCTCGCCGCGAAGGCGGCCATCTGGCGGTTGAGCGCGGCGTTGTTCGTCACCGCGCCGTCTCGGGGGGCGGCCGCCTCGACGACCACCACCTCGGCCGACGCGGCGAGCAGCGTGCGATCGAGGGCCGACAGGCCGATGCCGTAGGTGTCGAGCGAGGCCGGGTCGGGGCGTCCGAACGACTCGGTGGGGAGTGCCGCCATCACGAACACCGGCTCGCTCGCCTTCGACGGCAGCGCCGCGGCCACGTCGAAGGACGCCTGCAGGTCCTGGCCGAGCTTCAACACGGCCTCGGCGTCGCAGGTGGTGGGGCAGTAGACGGCCACGCTCATGCGCGCGTCGTCGACGAGTGCTGGGGGGGCACCGGCCAACAGCGCGGTGGAGACGGCTTCGAGCACGGGCATGGAGAACCTCCGCGGCCGACGACGCCTGCCCCAGGCACTTTCTTCATACCGCGAAGAATGGTGACACCGCGCGCAGCGTGTTCCGCCACCGGCACGAGGGTTAGGGAGGCCCCTCGGAGGCCTCGCCATGTTCGAAGAGCTCAAGTCGCCCGTGGCCCTCGAGGCCGAGGTGCTCGCCTTCTGGAAGCGCGAGCGCATCTTCGAGCGCAGCCTCGAGGAGAGCGCGGGACGCCCGGAGTTCGTCTTCTTCGAAGGACCGCCCACGGCCAACGGCACGCCTCACAACGGCCACGTCCTCACCCGGGTCATCAAGGATCTCTTCCCGCGCTACCGCACGATGCGCGGCTACCACGTCCGCCGGAAGGCGGGCTGGGACACCCACGGGCTGCCCGTCGAGGTCGAGGTCGAGAAGAACCTGGGCATCCACGGCAAGGAGGCCATCGAGGCCTACGGGCTCGAGGCCTTCTCACGGAAGTGCATCGACTCGGTCTTCACCTACGTGCGCGAGTGGGAAGACCTCACCGATCGCCTCGGCTTCTGGGTCGACACCGACGACGCCTACGTCACCTACCACCGATCGTACGTGGAGTCCGTGTGGTGGGCGCTGTCGCAGCTCTTCGAGAAGGGCCTGCTCTACCAGGGCCACAAGGTGGTCTGGTGGTGGCCTCAGGGCGGCACGGCGCTGTCGGCCGGTGAGGTGGGGCAGGGCTACAAGACCGTCGACGATCCCTCCATCACCGTGCGCTTCAAGCTGGCGGACGAGGACGCGTCGCTGCTCGCCTGGACCACCACGCCGTGGACCCTGCCGTCCAACACCGCCATCACGGTGAACGAAGAGCTGGACTACGCCTACGTTCGGGCGGGCGACGAGGTGCTGGTCGTCGCCCACGGGCTGGTCGGGAAGGTCGAGGGCGAGGTGGTGAAGGTGGTCAAGGGCGCCGACCTCGTTGGTCGCCGCTACGAGCCGCTCTACCGCTTCGCCGAGCCGGAGGGTGGCGATGCCTGGCGCATCATCCCGGGCGACTTCGTGTCCCTGGAGGCGGGCACCGGGCTCGTGCACACCGCTCCGGCCTTCGGCGAGGACGACTTCGCGGCGGCCAAGCAGAACGGCATCGGCATGCTGCAGCTCATCGCGCCCAACGGCTGCTTCGTGCCCGGCACCGGCTTTTTGGAGGGGACCTTCTGCAAGGACGCCGACAAGGAGATCATCGCCGAGCTCAAGGGGCGCGGTGCCCTCTTCTCGCGCGAGACCTACCGCCACGACTACCCCTTCTGCTGGCGGAAGGACGACGATCCGCTCATCCAGTACGCGCGCCCCGCGTGGTTCATCAAGACCACCGCGAAGAACGCCGAGGCGCTCGCCAACAACCAGGCGGTGGACTGGCAACCCCAGCACATCCAGGAGGGCCGCTTCGGCGACTTCCTGCGCAACAACGTGGACTGGGCGCTCTCCCGGGAGCGCTTCTGGGGCACGCCGCTGAACATCTGGGTCTGCGAGGCCTGCGAGCACCGGGTGGCGCCGCCGTCCACCGCGGCGATCCTCGAGCGGAACCCGGACGCCTTCGATCCGAAGGTCGACACGCACCTCCAGGTGCACCGGCCCTGGATCGACCAGGTCACCTTCGACTGCGACCGCTGCGACGGCACCATGCGGCGGGTGCCCGAGGTCATCGACTGCTGGTTCGACAGCGGCTGCATGCCCTTCGCCCAGTGGGGCTTCCCGCACCAGGGGGTCGACGACTTCAAGCGCTCCTTCCCCGCCGACTTCATCTCGGAGGCGGTCGATCAGACCCGCGGTTGGTTCTACAGCCTGTTGATGATCAGCACCCTGGTCTTCGACGACGAGACCTGTGCCCGGTTCGACATGGAGCCCGTGGGCCTGCCGCGCCCCTACCGGCACTGCACCGTGCTCGGGCACGTGTGCGACATGGAGGGCAAGAAGGAGTCGAAGTCCAAGGGCAACTACACGAGCCCCGACCTCGTCATGCTCGGCTCGGCCCGGCTCAAGGTCCACGTGGATGCCTCGTTGAGCGAAGGCGAGCTGGGCATGCACCCCATGCAGGTCAAGAGCCTGAACCTGTCGCCCAAGGACCGCATGACCGTTCGCTCCGGCGATCTCGCGCTCGCGCTCGCACCCGTAGCCGTGCAGCTCGCAGGAAAGGACACGGTCCACCTCTCCCGAGCGGACGCGGCCACCCTCGAAGCCCCCGCCACCATCCTGCTCGAACCGCCCTTCGCCGCCCCCGGCGCCGACGCGTTCCGCTGGCTGTTCTACGCGTCGAATCCGCCGTGGTCGAACACGCGGCTCTCCATCCGGGCCATCCGCGAGCTCCAGCGCGAGTTCCTGATCCGGCTGAAGAACGTGCACAGCTTCTTCTGCATCTACGCCGACATCGCGAGCTTCTCGCCCGGCGACCGGAGCGGCTGGCGCCCCGTGGCCCAGCGCGCGCCCCTGGACCGCTGGATCCTCGGAGAGCTCGATGCCCTGTCCGCGAGCGTCGTCGCGTCTATGGACCGGTTCTCGCTCTACGAGGCGGCGCGGGAGCTGCAGGGCTTCGTGGAGGGCCTGGCCAACTGGTACGTGCGCCGCAGCCGGCGGCGCTTCTGGGGGGAAGGGCAGGATCTTCAGGACGCCCTCTGGACGCTCTACGAAGCGCTCACCACCTACAGCCGGCTCATCGCTCCCTTCGTGCCCTTCACCGCCGAGGCCCTGCACCAGAGCCTCGTGGCCGGCCCCGTGCCCGGCGCGCCGGCGAGCGTGCACCTCTGCAGCTACCCCACCGGTGGCGACGCGGCCGACCCGGCGCTCGCGGAGGAGATGGCCCTCGTCCGTGAGCTGGCGTCGCTGGGCCTGGCCGCCCGCAAGGGCATCGGCGTGAGGGTGCGTCAGCCCCTGTCCGCGCTCGAGGTGGTGCTGGCGGAGCCGAGCTGGAAGGGCCGGATCGACGCGCTGATGCCGCTGCTGCGCGCCGAGCTCAACGTCCGCGAGGTGCGCTTCTCCCAGCGCGCCGAGGACTTCGTGAGCTTCACCGTCAAGCCGAACTACAAGGCCCTGGGGAAGCGCCTGGGCAAGGACATGAAGGCGTGCGCGGCGGCGTTGCGCCAGATGCCCGGTGCCCAGGTCCGGGCCGCGGTGCTCGCCGGGGGGCTGGAGCTCCAGCTGCCGAGCGGCCCCGTCACCCTCTCGGAGGACGACGTGGTGGTCGAGGTGAACGCGCTCGACGGCCTCGAGGCCGCAGGATCCGCCACGGCGGTGGTAGCACTCCACAGCCAGCTCGACGACGACCTGCTGGAGGAAGGGCTCGCGAGGGAGGTCGTGAACCGGGTCCAGGGGCTGCGCAAGGAGCTCGACCTCTCCTACACCGACCGGATCGTGCTGGGCATCGGTGGGGACGCTGCGGTGGTCGCGGCCGTGTCCCGCTTCCGCGACCACATCGCTGGTGAGACCCTGGTGCGCAGCTGGACGGACGCGCCGACCGCGGCGGCCGCCACGCTCTGCGGTGACGTCGACGGACGCGCCTTGTGGGTCCACCTGGAGCGTGCCTGACCTTGGCCCAGTCCGCCGCCCGAGAGGTCATCCCGGACGAGATTCTGCGCGTGCTGTCGTTGCACGGGCCGGTCCAGGTGGTGGGTGGCGCGCCGGGGCGAGAGGCCTCCGCGCGCTGCCACGTGGCGCCCTTCGAGGACCTCTTGTTCTTCTTCGTGACGCGGAGCGCGCCGGTGGTCGAGGCGTTGTTGCGCCACACCAACGCCGCCGTGCACTGCAAGCACGTCGACGGCGACTACCAGATCCATCTCCAGGGGCGCGCCCTGGCCGGCCCGCCGGTCATGGCCCACCCGCGTCGCCTGGAGCTGTTGCCGTGGCTGCCCGACGGAGCGTCACCGGCGTCGTTCACGGTCATCGAGTTCTACTGCGAGCACGTGGACTACCTGAAGGCGCGCGAGGACGGCTCCGAGATCCGGTACAAGGGCAACACCCCGCTCGGCATCAGCGCCCCTGCGATGGGCACGCGGTGGAGCCGCGTCGCCTTTGGGGGCATCACGCCAGTCGTGGTCTTCTCGCTCGCCACGATCTGGGTCTACCTGGCGTACATGGGCGCGGACTACCCGATGCGGTGGTTCGCGCTGGTCATCGCGTGGCTCGGGGCGCTCTTGATGCAGGCCGGTGCCCGGCTCTGGTTCCGCGGGAGCGCCTTCTTGCGCTGGCGGCAGGGGCGCGCCCACCGGGACGAGTGTGGTGCGCTGCTCGGCCAGGCATTGTTGGCGCCGAAGCCCCTGATCGACCTCTCCAGCATGGTCAGCATCGCCGGTGTGCTCTGCACCCTTGGGCTGAAGGCCTGGCCCGACGGCACCCTGCCGTGGGTCGTGTTCGGCGCCAGCTTCGTCTGGCTGATGTGGCCCCTCTGGATCCTCCACCTCTCCCAGACCGAACCCGAGGTCCGCGACCTGTAGGATGGGCCGGTGTCGGTGATCCTCCGCGGCAGCTCTCCTTCGGTCCACACCGCGGGCATCCTGTTGCTCTCGCGGGCACGCAGCTTCGGCCTCCCGTTCTCCGTGACCGTGGTCGGGGATCCCTCCGACATCACGCCGGTGAGCGGACCGGCGGTGGTGCACAGCAACGTGCTGGCGAGCTGCGGCATCGGGCGCGAGCTCGGGCAGGGCGCGCTGGTGGTGGTGCCCGGGCCCGCCGACCAGGCGCTGATGGTCTGCCTCGGCGCCGAGGGCACGGGCGGCTGGTTCGGCCTCGACACCTCCGGGCGCGGCACCCACGCCGCGACCCAGGCCTTCGTGCGCCTCGCCCGTGACAAGCGGCCGCGGGCCCGCGACGCTGGCCGTCTGCTCTCGCGGGCGCTCCACAGCCTGGGCGTGCCCCCGGAGCCCGCCGTGCTCGACATGGCGTTCTTGGCACCGGTCCCGCCGCTGACGCGCGTGGCGCTCGCGCTCCGCACCGGGCAGGCGATGACGGGTGAGCGTGGTCTGCCCTTGATGCGCGCCCTGGCCCACGGCCAACCGCACTCCGCGCCCTTCGACGCCGACATCGGGGGCGAGGCGGTGCTCGAGCTGTGGAGGGAGGGCCAGCTCGAGGCGCTGTTGGGGCGCTTCCCGGTGCGCCTGCGCTACCAGGTGGAGCACTGGCTCGAAGACCTGGCCGAGCTCGCGGTTCAGGACGGTGGTCGGGACCTGGACCTGGTGGCGCACCTCGCGGAGCTGATCAGCCACCTCGCGGTGCTGCCGCCGGCCAGCATGCTGCCGCCGCCCGACGCCGCCTCCGATGCCGTGGCGGTCGGCGTCACCCGGGCGCTCGGCGCAACCCGCGGCGAGCACGACGTGTCCAAGGCCCTCGCCGAGGTCTACCGCTTCCTCGGCGGCCAGTACATCGAGGCGAGTCCGTACGCCATCCAGCTGCCCGACGAGGAAGCGCCCGCCCACCGCCTCGGTCGGTGGCGGTGGTTCCTCGGTCACGTCACCCATGCCGCCCAACACGCCGAGGAGCTCTGGCGGCGCGTCATCGACCTCGACAGTTGATCCTGCTGCTCGCCTGCCACGGGTCGGCGCTCGACGACAGCGCCCTCCAGGGCGACGCGGGCAGCTACCGACCCGGCACGGAGACCGACGGCGGCTACGACGGTCCGCTCACGTTCACCGGGGATCGGCCCTACAACGTGCTGATGTTCTCGATCGACACCTTTCGACCCGAGAACGTGTGCTTCTTCGGTGGCAGCGCGACCACACCGGAGCTCGACGCACTGCTGGGTGACGCCGTGGTGCTCGGCGACCATCGAAGCTGTTCGAACTGGACCTTCGCGTCGGTCCTCTGCCTGCAGGGGGGCGGGCGGGAAGTGGACCTGGGCTTCGTGCCCCAGGCCAGCAACGAGCCGCTGGCGGAGGCGCTCGTGCCCGTGCCCGACAGCCTCCAGCTCGCACCCGAGCTGCTGCGCGACGCCGGCTGGTCGACCCGGCTCTTCACGACGAACGCCTTCTTCGATCCTCGCTACGGCACCACCCAGGGCTTCGACACCGTGTCCGAGCTCAACCAGCACGGTGGCGAGGGAAGCGCGGACGACGTGGCCGACGCGGCGCTCCTCGCGCTGACCTCGACCACCGAGGAACCCTGGTACCTGCACGCCCACTTCATGGACCCTCACCAGGGTTGGGACCCACCGGAGGAGTACCTCTACGGGCTCGAGGACCTGGAGCCGATCGACTGGAGCTTCGAAGCCGGGCAGGATCTGGACCAGCTCCTCGCGGCCTGGGACGACCTGTCCGACGAGGAGCGCGCCTTGATCCGCGAGCACATGGACGTGCACTACGGCGGTGAGCTGTCGTGGGTGTCGTCCGCGATCGAGCGCGTGCTCGACGGGGCTCGTTCGATGGGCCGCCTGGACAACACGCTGGTGGTGCTCTGGAGCGACCACGGGGAGGAGCTCGCGGAGCACGGCGAGATCGGTCACCACCAGAACCTGTACGACGAGACCAACCGCGCCTTCGTGGCGTACTGGGCCGAGGGGCTCGAGGCCCAGGCCTACGGTGGGCGGACCACCCACGCGGAGGTGTGGCCCACCATCCTCCAGGTGTTGCCCCATGACTTCGGCGCCCCGCTGCCCGGTGCGGCGTTGGGTGCGGAGGAGCACGCGCTGCGCTTCGGCCAGAAGCTGCTCGACGACCACTCGAGCGCCTTCGTCGAAGACGGTGAGCACAAGCTGTTGGTCTGGGCCACGGGCGACGCGGAGCTCTACGACCTGCAGGCGGACCCCGCCGAGCAGACGAACCTGGTCGAGCAGCTCCCCGAGACCGCCGTGGAGCTCTGGGCGGGCCTGGAGCTCTACATCGCTGAGCTCGAGGCGCTCTCCGATGTGACCTGGGTCCACCCCGCCGCGATCCCGTGAGCACTCGGGGCGTGGGTCCGCTGGATTAAGCTGGGCTCTCGGAGGTCGTGATGTTCGTGTTGGCGCTTCTCGTCTGCAGCAAGGACGCCGCGGACACCGGCTCCCACGAGCCGCCGGCCTGGGACGCAGCAGCCCCCGACATCGCTTGCGCGTGGCCGGACGCCGAGGCCGCCTTCCGCGACGAGGCCCTCCAGGAGGCGCACTTGACGGCCGCCGAGGTCGGGTGGGACGAGGATCTCTGGAAGGAGGCCAGCTACAGGGCCTACCTCGACGACGTGTTCCTGCTGCCGTGGTTCCGCGACCTGCACTGGGAGCCGCTTCGCCTGCCGTGTACCGGTGGCCAGCTGGCTGCCGACCTCGAGCATGCGGGCGCCACAGACCACCCCGCCACCGGCGCGCTCGCCGCCGCGATGGACCTGCTGGAGTCACCGCGCGAGCTCGCCCCCGCGGATCCGGTCGAGGTGGTCCAGCGCGTCGTCGACCTGGGGGATCTCCCCGAGGACCTGGCCGACGCGCTGGTTCCGGTGCTCTACGCGATGGAGCGGGTGGCCGAGGCGCGTGACGCCATGGAGGCTTCGGCGCCGTCGGAGCCGAACAAGCTCATCAAGTTCGGCCATGCCGGCGTGTTGCTCGACACCAAGACCGCGCACCCCGATGTCACGGACGCGGCGGCTCTCGACTGGGTGCTCGACCCGTCGTCCGGGCCACGCAGCCTCTACGATCCCGCGCTGGTGCTGGCCTTCGCCATCGAGCACGCCGACCTGGCGCGCTTCGAGGGCACCGACGCCATCCTCGACGTCGACAGCTACATCGGCCGGATCATCGTGGCGGGTCCAGGTGCCGACGCGCCCGGCGAGCTCGAGGACGTCGCGCTCTACCTGGACCTCGGGGGGGACGACACCTACGTTCACGGAGCGGGGGCGAACAGCGAGGACGCCCCAGTGTCGGTGCACATCGACCTGGGCGGGGACGACGTGTACGGCTACGTCGAGGCCGACGAGGGCACCGACGCGCTGCTGCCCGCCGACACCGACGGTCGCTATGGCGGCGATGAGTACTACGGCGCCATCTCGTTCTCGCGCATCGGTCGGCAGGGGTCCGGGCGCTACGGCGTGGGCTTCCTGTTCGATCTCGGCTCCGGTGCGGACCGCTACACCAGCCTGCGCATGAGCCAGGGGTGGGGTCACCTGGGCGTCGGGCTCCTGTACGACGACGGCGGGGACGACCAGTACCGTGGTGAGAACGGGGTCCAGGGCGGCGCGGCCATGGGCATCGGCGTGCTGCTCGACGCCGGTGGCGACGACACCTACGAGACCTTCGCGAACAGCCAGGGCTTCGGCTACGTCCAGGGTGTGGGGCTTGCGGTCGACCTCGACGGGGACGACACCTGGTTCGCGAACCCGGGCAAGTCCGAGGATGGCGGCACCACGCTCTACTACTCGCCCCAGCTGCCGGGAAACGGCAACTCGTCGTTCGTGCAGGGCGTCGGCTTCGGGCGGCGCGGCGACGCCGACAACGCCTTCCTCTCCGGGGGCGTGGGAGCGCTCTACGATGCCTCAGGGGCCGACAGCTACCAGGCCGGCACCTTCGCCCAGGGCAGCGGCTACTGGCAGGGCCTCGGCTACCTGCTCGACGGCGATGGCGCGGACCTCTACGACGCCTACTACTACGTGCAGGGTGGCGCGGCGCACTACGCGATCGGCGCGTTGCTGGATGCCGGAGAGGGCGGCGATGCCTTCAACACCCGCCAGTCCACCAACTACATGGAGGTCGGTGCGGGCCACGACTTCAGTGTGGGCCTGCTGGTGAACGACGCCGGCGACGACACCTACGTCTACGGCGGACTCGCGACCGGGGCGAGCAACTGCCAGGGCATCGGCGTGTTCGTGGACAACGGAGGAGACGACACCTACCAGGCGGGATCGACCTACTCGACCGGGCTCGGCAACCACTCCGGCGAGTGCGAGAGCCGCGATGGCGCCAACAGCATCGGGATCTTCCTCGACGCCGGCGGCACCGACACCTACGAGTGGCCGGAGGACGAGACCGGCCGCATCGAGCCAGGCGACGACGCGAGCTTCGGCTGGAGCTGGAACCAGACCGACGACGAGATCGGCGTGGCGGTGGACGGCACGGGCTCCACCGGGCTCTACGCCTTCGGCGCCTCGCCCTGAGGGAGCGCGCTACCCGAGGCTGGGCAGGCGGCTCCCGAGGTCCCTGGCGAAGTAGCTCAGGATCAGGTCGGCGCCCGCGCGCTTCATCGACGTGAGCAGCTCCAGGGCCACCGCCTCGCCGTCGATCCAGCCCTTCGCGGCGGCCGCCTTCACCATGGCGTACTCACCGCTCACGTTGTAGGCGGCGACGGGCAGATCGAAGCGGTCGCGGACCTCACGGACCACGTCGAGGTAGGCCAGGGCCGGCTTCACCATCAGGAGATCGGCGCCCTGTTCCACGTCGAGCGACGCTTCCACGAGCGCCTCTCGCCGGTTGGCTGGATCCATCTGGTAGGTGCGCCGGTCGCCGAAGGCCGGCGCCGAGTCCACGGCGTCGCGGAAGGGTCCGTAGAAGCTCGACGCGTACTTCACCGCGTAGCTCATGATCGGCGTGTCGCTGTGGCCGGCCCCGTCCAAGCCCTCGCGCATGGCGCCGACCATGCCGTCGATCATCCCGCTGGGCGCGACCATGTCGGCGCCCGCGTCGGCATGGCTCACCGCCTGCTTCTGCAGGTTCACGAGCGTGGGATCGTTCAGCAGGCGCCCGTCGGCGGCGACCACGCCGCAGTGGCCGTGGTCGGTGTACTCGCAGAAGCAGACGTCGCTGATCACGAACAGCTCGTCGCCGTAGGCCTGCTTCAGCCTCCGGATGGCGCGTTGGAGGATGCCGGTGTCGCTCCAGGTGTCCGAGCCCACGGGATCCTTCTGGGGAGGGAGGCCGAAGAGGATGACCTGCGACACGCCCGCGGCGAGGATGGCGTCGGCCTCGTGCTGGAGCTCGTCGAGGCCGAGCTGGAAGATCCCGGGCATGCTCGCGATCTCGGCATTCTGGCCGTCGACGTGCGAGACGAACATCGGCATGATCAGGTCTTCGCGGTGGAGCGTGGTCTCGCGGACCAGCTTCCGGAGGACGGGGGACGCGCGCAGGCGGCGCGGACGACGCGGGGAAGGGTGCAAGCTCATGCGGGCTCCTAACCCTGCGCTCGAGCCTTCAGCAGCCGCCGTCCACCGGGTACTGGATGTCGATGGCGCTGAACGCGTCGGGCTCGTTGCCGGCCGTGAACTCGACGGCGTTCGCCGCGCTGTCGTAGCTCCAGCCGCTGGCGGAGCTGCCGTCCACCTCGACGGTGATCGCAGAGCTGTCGCTCGGCGTGCGCGAGAGCGGGAACGTGGAGCGGTAGCCGGCGCTGGTCCAGCCGATGTCCTCGAGGCTCTCGGCGAAGCTGCACTCGCAGATGCTCTCGAACACGCCGGGGTAGGCCTGCTGCACCTCGATGTACTTGTTGCCGGGGTCGGCGTCGACGCTCAGCCAGCCGCACCAGTTGTCGCAGCCGCTGCCGTAGTCGCCGACGATGGCGGACACGCTCAGGAGGTAGCTGTCGCCCTTGAGCGCGAGCAGGAAGTCGATGTAGTGCTGGGCGTCCTGGCTGGACTGCTCGGGCTCGTCCGAGAGGAGCACCACGCTCAGGAAGGCGTCGTCACGGAGGAAGCCGGCGTTGTGCCCGCTGAGCAGGGGTTCGGTGAAGGCCTGTTCCATGGCCCCGAGGCCCGACTCGGCGCCGCAGTCGTTCTCGCCGACCGACACGGCATCGGCCAGCTCGCTCTCGACGTTGCTCGTGGCGTTGGTGACGTAGGTCGGGCTGCCCTGCAGGCGACCGGCCTGGTCCGTGCAGACCATGTCGGAGGTGATCACGCCGATGTGGTAGTCGAGCGCGAGGGTCTGGAACCAGTTGAAGAAGCTGGCGAGCTCGTCCTCGACCTTCTCCTGGTGGGTGGTCATCGAGCCGGAGTTGTCGATCACGAAGAGCACGTCGACCTCGCCGGCCCCGTTCTGGGTGTAGCTGTCGGTCTGCACGCCCTCGCCGGAGCCTTCACCGTCGACGGGCACCTCCACGACGCCCTCGTCCGGGTCGTTGGAGCTCACCGTGATGGTGCCGGTGTGGGCCTGCTCTGCGGTGGGCACGAGCACCACCTCGAGCGTGACCTCCTCTTCCGGCGACAAGGTGCCGCTCCAGTCCTCGATGGCGAAGCCGGCGTCGCCCGAGAGCTCCACGCTCGACACGGTGAGGGTCGCGCTTCCGACGTTGGTGATGGTCACGGGGTCGCTGGTCTCGCAGCCGACGCCGGTGGGGTCGAGGCTCAGGGCGGGGGGCGACACCTCGATGTCCGGAGCGAGGCCGTCGGGCGTCGGCTCGGCCTCGCCCGTGTCCGCCGCGTCGTTGTCGGCCTTCAGATCGTAGTCGGAACAGGCGAGAACCACCGTGAGAGCGAGCATGTCGGCCTCCGAGGAGGAGAGGGTAGGGCATGCGTGGCCTTGACATGACAAGAGCACAGTGAGAATCTCCGTGAGAGATTGCGAGGACTGTCATGCGGATCGGCTTGTCGACGTACAACCGGAAGGCCTCCGGACGGGGCCGGAAGACCCTGCCGGTGGGCGCACACAGCGGCCTCGTCATCGCCGTGGCGGCCCAGAAGGGCGGAGTGGGCAAGACCACGAGCTGTGTGTCGCTCGCGGCCGCGTGGGCGCGGCACTTCGGGTTGCGGGTGCTGGTGGTCGACCTCGATCCCCAGGGTCACGTGAACCTGGCCCTGCGCGAGCAGGTGGAGGTCGGCGGCGGCGCGTTGAGTGATGTCCTCATCGAACAGCGGGGGCGGGAGGTCGGCGACATCGTGGCGACGACCACGATCGAGGGCCTGTTCGTCACCCCGAGCGACCCGGAGCTGATGACGGTCGAGGACCGACTCGCGTCCCGGATCGGCAAGGAGCTCACCCTGAAGAAGGCGCTGGAGCGCACCCGAACCCACTACGACATGGTGCTGCTCGACTGCCCGCCGAACATCGGCACGCTCACGGTCAACGCCCTCGTGGCGAGCGACGCGGTGTTGATCCCTTGCAACCCCTCGGCGCTCTCGGTCGCGGGGGTGGAGGGCCTGCTCGTCGCGGCCGGGTCGGTGGCGGACGACCTCAACGACGCGCTCCAGGTGGCCGGCGTGATGGTGACCAAGGTCGACGGCCGCACGCGCAAGATGAACGAGGTCGTGCTCGGGATGGTGGACGACGCGTTCGGGGAGCTGGTCCTGCCGCAGGCGATCGGCGTGTGCTCCGCGCTCGCCGCTGCGCAGCTCGAGGGTCGTGACATCTACGCCCACGAGCCGGGCTCTCGCGGCGCCGAGCAGTACCGTGCGCTGGCGGGGCAGATCCTGGAGCGCCTGAAGCGGCGTGAGCGCGCCCTCGCCTGACCCCTCAGCGCTTCAGTCGCTCCTCGAGCGCCGCCAACCGGTCGCGCAGCGCGTCGAGCTCCTCGCCGGCCTCGCTGGCCTGTGCTGGCGGTTCCGCTCGCGCGGCGGGCTCGGGCGCGACGTCTGGCCGCGCGGCACTGGCCCACGGCACGCTGCGCTCCACCTGACGGAGCTGGGCGTCGAGCAGCTCCAGGCCGGCTCCCAGCTGCCGGGTGGCCAGCTTCTGCATCGGGTGATCCCCGTGGAAGCGGATCAGGCGATGCAGCAGGCCGACGGGGAGCAGGTCCCGGGCGCCCTGGACCTCGAGCACGACCTGCAACAACACGGCCCGTGTGAGGTCTTCGCCATTCGATGCGTCGACCACCTCGATCTCCTCGCCCCCACGGATGAGCGCGGCGAGCTCTTCGAGGTTCAGGTAGGCGCTCGCGCTCGTGTCGTAGAGCCGGCGGTTGCTGTACTTCTTGATGATCCGCATGGTCTGGACCTACCGCGTCGGGGCCCTGGTCGCCCAGGAATGTTGCAACGCAAAAAAGATCCTTGACGCATCGCAGCACGGCTCCTACCTTGCAGGTGCCAGGTGGGGAGGAACCCACCGGCAGACACCGGAGAGATCATGTTCCCCACCACCTTGTCGTCGGCACGGAAGCTCGCGCACGAGCAGGTCACCCTCGCCCTGAGCACCCAGCAGAAGCTGGTCGACTGGCAGCTCGGCAACGTCCGCACGGCCGTGGCCGCGCTCGAACAGGGCGTCGCCCTGGCCGTCGACGCTCAGCAGGACGCCCTGGCGGCCATCGCCCCCGAGACGGACTGAGGTCTTCCGGGAGCCCGGTCCCCGTCCCCCCGGGGACCGGGCCGCCCCAGCATCACAGGAGCAGGCATGGCCGAGAAGAACGACCTCTTCGGTGAGCTCGAGGAGCTGTCCAGTGGCTTCTACAAGCAGTGGGAGCAGTCGATGACCGGCTGGTGGGACGAGGTGCTCGAGTCGCCTCCGTTCCTCCAAGCCATGGGCAAGAACCTCGAAGGGATGGCGCGTGGGCGCGGCGCCTACGAGGAGGCGGTGGACGACACGCTCCAGAAGATGCACCTGCCCACCCGCGGCGACCTGACCCGCGTGCTGCGCGTCGCGTCGCTGTTGGAGGACAAGCTCCTGTCGATGGAGGACACCCTCCTGAAGCTCGGCGACCAGCTCGTCGCGGCCGAGAAGGACGCCGTGCAAGCGCGCGTCGAGGCCGCGGAAGCGCGCTTGGAAGCGCGGGAACAGCTCGCGGCGATGAGCGACCGGCTGGCCGGGCTCGAGGCGCGGCTCGCCGCGCCGACGAAGAAGAAGAAGCCAGCGGCCAAGCGCGCCACCAAGGGCTCCTGATGGTCCAGCGCGCGGCCCAGGTGTCCCGCTTCCTGGCCAGCGATCCCGTCCGCCGGGCCCCCGTCGGGCAGGCTCCGCACACGGTGCTGCACCGCCAGAACAAGGCCCGGTTGCTGCACTTCGCGCCCGTCGAGGCCACCCGCACGCCGGTCTTCGTGAGCATGCCGCTCATCAACACCTGGACCGTGTTCGATCTGCTCCCGGACCGGAGCGTCCTCCGTTCGCTGGTCGATGGTGGCACGCCGGTCTACCTGCTGGACTGGGGCGCGCCCCGGCCGGAAGACGCCGAGGTCACGCTGGCCGAGCTCGTGCACGGCGTGCTCGCTCGGGCGTGGGACCGCGCACGGCGGCATGCACGCGCCCAGGGCGCGGAAGCCCTCGATGCGCTCGGGTACTGCGTCGGAGGCAGCTTCCTCACGCTCTTCGCGGCCAGCCGTCCGGTCGGCCTGCGCAAGCTGGCTCTGTTGTGCACCCCGATCGACTTCCACGCCTCGGGCCGCCTGGCGGTGTGGGCCACCCCGGAGCACTTCCCGCTCGATGCCGCGGTCGATGGCTTCGGGAACTTCCCGAGTGCCTTGATGCGCTCGAGCTTTGCCTGGCTCCGGCCCATGGGGCAGCTCCAACGCGTCAAGAGCCTCTGGGACCGGATCGAGCACCCGGGTTTCAGGGATACCTGGGCCGCCGTCGAGCGGTGGAACGGCGACAACATCGACTTTGCGGGCGAGGCCTACCGCGAGTACGTCCGCCGGTGCTACTTCGAGAACCGCCTGATGACCGGGGGCTGGACCCTCGGTGGTGTGCCCGTGGACCTCGGGAGAGGGGAGGTGGACGTGCTGGTGCTCGCCGCGTCGCGCGACCACATCTGCCCCCCCGAGGCGGCCTTCGGGTTGGCGGCGGTGTGGGGAGGTCGGGTCGACACCCGGGTGTTGCCGGGCGGGCACGTGGGGGTCTGCCTCGGGCGGGGTCTCCCGGCGGCTCTGGACGCGTGGTCGTGTTGACCGCCGACGCCGTGGAGGCACTGGTCGGGGCGCTTCCTCCGCTCGCGGGCAAGGAGGTCGCCGAGATCCGACACGGGCTGTTGCTGGCCCAGCTGCCGCGACCCCCGATCGGTCAGTCGCCGCACACGGTGGTCCACCGCCAGGACAAGCTCGCGCTGCGCGCCTACGGAGGGGCGAAGCACCGCACCCCCGTCGTGGTCGTGCCGAGCCTCATCAACCAGGCGGCCATCTGCGACCTGGAGCCCGATCGCTCCCTCGTCGCGGCCCTCGCGTCGGCCGGGTGGCCCACCTACCTGGTCGACTGGGGCACGCCGGGGCCGGAGGACGCTTCCGAGGACGTGGCGTACGTGGTGCTGGAGCTGCTCGACCGCGCGCTTCGCCGGGCCGCGCGCCACGCGGGCAGCGAGCGGGTCTTCGTGCTCGGGTACTGCCAAGGGGGCACCCTGGCGACGATGCTCGCCGCCCTGCGTCCGGACGTGGTGGCCGGCCTCGTCACGCTGAATGCACCCGTGCAGTTCGCCCAGGGCGGACGCTTCCGCACGCTCGTCCAGCACCTCGACGTGGACGCGGCGATCGACGGGGACGGCTTGTTGCCCGTGGACGTGATGAAGGCCGCCTTCAAGCTGCTCGACCCCGTCGGGAACGTCACCAAGTACCGAGCCATCGCCCGGGCGTCGGCCCACCCTCGCCAGCTCACCCGGACCCTGGCGCGGGAGCGTTGGCTGGACGAGAACGTGCCCATGCCCGGAGCCTTTGCCCGGGAGCTGATCGGACGTGGCTACCAGGACGATGCCCTCGTCGACGGCTCCTGGGAGCTTCGGGGCGAGCGCGTCGACCTCGGGGCGATCCGCTGCCCGGTCCACGTGGTCGCCGCCGAGCGCGACTTCATCTCGCCCGCGCCCTCCTGCACCGCCCTGGCGGATCACGTCGGCGGCCCTGCCCAGGTCAGCGTGTTGCCGACCGGGCACATCGGAGTCGTGGTCGGAAGCGCGGGGCCGCGGATCTTCTACCCGCTGCTGGATACGACCTTTCGTGCCTGGAGCACGTCGTGAACACCCAGCGCTGGCTCGCCGCACCTGCGCGCTCCCGCCCCGACGCGGAGGCGCTCTTCGATGTCGACGCCGCCCGCCGGTGGACGTGGTCCCAGCTCCATGCCGAGGCGCTCGGATGGGCGGGCCTGCTGCGGGCGCGCGGCGTGGTCGCGGGCGACCGAGTGGCCGTGCTGGCGGGCAACCGCGGCGAGACCTTCGCCCTGCTCTTCGCCTGCGCGCACCTCGGGGCCATGCTCGCGCCGCTGAACTGGCGGCTGGCGGAAGCCGAGCTGGCGTGGCAGCTTGCGGACCTCGAGCCGCGGGTGCGGCTTGGGGAGGGGAGCACGCTGGCGCTGCTCGGTGACGGGGCCATCGACCTGGACGCGGGCCCTGGCCCCGTGGACCGGGAGCCCGCCGCCTCCGTCGCCGCCGCCGACCCCTGGCTCGTGCTCTACACCAGCGGAAGCTCCGGGCGGCCCAAGGGGGCGCTGCTCACCCACGGGCAGATCCTCGCGAACGCCCGGAACACCGGCGAGGCCTGCGACCTGAGGCGGGCGTCGGTCGCGTTGACGCTGACGCCGCTCTTCCACACCGGCGGCATGAACTGCTTGTCCACGCCCGTGTTCTGGCGCGGCGGCCGGGTGGTGCTCACGCGCAGCTTCGACCCGCAGCAGGCCTTGTCCTTGCTCGGCCCCGAGCGGGTCACCCACCTGATGGGCGTGCCGACCATCTTCCAGATGCTCGCGGACCATCCGGACTTCGCGCACACGGATCTGTCCGGGGTGCGCGACGCTCTCTGTGGTGGTGCGCCGCTTCCCCTGCCCTTGCTCGAGCGGTACCTCGCTCGTGGCGTGCCCCTTCGACAGGGCTTCGGCCTGACCGAGGTGGGCCCCAACTGCTTCTCGCTGCCCGCCGATCGGCTGCTCGACAAGCTGGGCAGCGTCGGCCGGCCCCTGCGCCAGCTCGACGCGCGGCTCGTGGCGAAGGGGTCGGCGTGCGCTCCCGGCGAGACGGGCGAGCTGCAGCTTCGCGGGGACGTGGTGTGCGGTGGCTACTGGAAGCGTGCCGACGCCTTCGCGGCGGCGATGGACGGCGACTGGTTCCGCACCGGCGACCTGCTGAGCGCCGACGCCGAAGGCTTCTTCTACGTGCGCGGTCGCGCCAAGGAGATGTTCATCTCGGGCGGCGAGAACGTGTACCCGGCCGAGGTCGAGGCCGCGCTGGGCGACCACCCTGGGGTGGCGCAGGTCGCGGTGCTCGGTGTGCCGGACGCGCGCTGGGGTGAGGTCGGCCACGCCTGGGTCGAGACGCGGCCGAGCGTTCGGGTCACGCCCGACGAGCTGGCGCGCTTCCTGGACGGTCGCCTGGCCCGCTACAAGCGCCCGAAGCGCATCGCGGTGATCGGCAAGCTCCCCAGGACCGGCTCGGGCAAGATCGACAAGGTCGCCCTGCGCGCGAGCCTCGCGTGAGGACGGCCTTGCCGGCGGCCGTCGCGCTCTGCGCTCTGGTGGCGTGCCGGCCCGATGACTTCCTGGTCGCGGACTCGGGTCGCGGCGCCGCAGCGGCCGACTCCGCCGTGCACCTCGACACCGCCGGGATCGACGCGCTGGCGGGCGACTGGGTGAGCGCCGACGGCGACGTCTCCGCGGTGCTGGTCACCTACTACGACATCGCCAGCATCGAGGTCACCTTCGACGCCGGCGGCAGCTACACCACCCACATGGTCGACGGCTCCGGGAGCACCTACGACGCGGTGGGGACCTGGACGGCGGGCGCGGGCACGGTGCGGGCGATCACGCTCACGCAGACCTCGCCGGACGCGGCCACCTTCGCTGGGATCTTCGGCATCTCCGACGACGAGGTGTTGACCTACGAGGTCGTGCAGACCGAGCCCGCGCTCGCCGGGGTCGCCGCGCCGACGGTGGACGGTGGCTTCGGAAGCACCGGGGGGGTCGCCGAGGGTGAGAACGTGCAGACCTACAGGCGGCCCTGATGTGGCTGGCCTCCGCAGCACTCGCCGCCGTGCCCGTCGAGATCGTGCAGCCCGAGGTGCGGGCGCCCGAGCCCTTTCGTGCCCTCGGGCTCTACCAGGCTCGCTTCGCGCGCTCGAGCGTGGTGACCACGAACCCGTACCTGGACGGACAGGTGCTCGGTGCGCTCGGTGGTTCCAACGGCACCACGGTCTCCGCCGACGATCGCAGCACCTGGGCGGAGCAGCGCGCCGTCGCGTTCCTCACCTGGGCGCCGCTGCCTGCCGGTGGGCGCGCGGAGCTCACCGCGGCCTTCGAGATCGACTTCGTGTTCGGGGACCAGAGCTACGGCGCCGCGGGCAACACCGGTGGGGCCATCGGGGCCGATCAGGTCAACCTGCAGACACGCCGGCTGCACGCGAGCTTCGAGCCGGTGGTCGACCACGAGCTGTCCGTGGTGGTCGGCCTGCAGTTCGTGGGGGACTCGGTCTACGACCCACGCACGGCCTCGCTCGACGAGCTGACCCGCACCGGCGGCGGGCTCGCGATCTGGGGCTCCGAGGCGGCCGGGGCCACCGCCTACGGGCGACTCCAGGACGGCTGGGGCACACGCCTGCGCTACAAGCTGGGCGCCTACACCCTGTACGAACAGGGCACCGCCTTGTCCGACGACGTCACGCTGTACATGGCCGACGTGCAGGGGGCGCTGGGCGAGCGGGCCTTCCTCGGTGGCCACGCGTGGTACCTCCGCGACGCTGGCGACGGCACCGCGGGCGTGCTGGGGTCCGGCCTCTCGTCGGCGCTGTCCGAGCTGCAGGGCGCGCGGCGCCTGGACCTTCGCGAGCGTGAGGGCGACGAGGCGCCGGCGCTCGGCGCGGACGTGGTCTGGCTCGGGATCGATGGTGGTCTGGACCCGGGGCTGACCCTGGGCCGGGTCGGTGGCCACGCCGCGTGGTTCGTGAACGCAGGGCGGCTCTGGATCGAGGACCAACCGGACGCGGGCATCCTCGGGAGCTTGGGCCTGTTCGACCTCCGACTCCGCTACGCCCAGGGCAGCGGGAGCCAGGTCGCGGTGGCCGGCGTCTACTCCAGCGGCGACGGCGCCACGAGCGACTACAACGGTGTGGTCACCGGCAACAGCTACGGGCTGGCTGGAGCGATGTGGGCCACCCACGGCACGCTGTTGCTCTTCCCCGACCCCGGCGCCATCAACCGCCAGGTCGCGCTCGCCTACGACGTCAGCGGGTTCGGACGCGGGCTCACCGGCGCGTCGGCCCAGCTCGCCTACGACCTCGTCCCCGACCGGACCACCCTCGGTGGAACGGTCGGGTACGCCTATGTCGGTGACTTCGACCCACTCGGTACCGAGCTGAACCTCCGGCTTCGGCATCGCCCCTTGCCGCTCATGGATCTCTCGGTCGCGGCGGCCGTGGTCACCGGTTCGTCGTTCGACGCCGCGCCCTTCACGGTGATCGCCGCAGCCGATTGGATCCTGTTCTGATGGTGTACGCCCTCGCCTCGCTCGCATTCGCCGCTCGCTACCACGAGCTGCCCCCCATGGAACCTCACGAGCTTCCTGCGCCCGGCGACGTGCACACGGTCGAGGTGGACGGCGTGGTGGTGGCCTACGTCGACCTGGGGGAGGGGAGCGGGCCCCCCTTGTTGCTCGTGCACGGACTCGGCAGCTGGATGGACTTCTGGGCCCACAACGTGGAGGCGCTCGCCCAGGATCATCGCGTGCTCGTGGTGGACCTGCCGGGCTACGGCCGCAGCGGCCGTCCGGACGCGCCGTACCACCCGCCCTGGTACGCCGAGGTGCTGGTCGGTCTGCTCGACGCCCTGGCGGTGGACGAGGCCGTGTGGGTCGGCCACTCCATGGGGGGGCAGGTGAGCCTGACCGCAGCGCTGGAGCACCCGGAGCGGGTGGCGGCTCTGGTGCTCGCGGCGCCGGCCGGCATCGAGAGCTTCTCGGCGGGCGCGAGCGCTTGGATGAAGGCCTACTGGTACGAGTCACGCGCCCTCGAGCCGGGCGAGCAGGCCCTGCGCGCCACCTTCTCCCAGCAGGTCTTCCGTCACCTCGACGCCCACGCCGAGTCCTTGCTGGAGGCGCGGGTGCGCATGACGGGCACGGAGGCGTTCGCGGGGACGAGCGTTGCCGTGAGCCGCAACATCGCGGGCATGCTCGACCACCCCGTCGCACACCGGCTCGACGAGGTCGAGGCCCCGACGCTCGTGGTGTTCGGGGCCGACGACCGCATGATCCCGAGCCCGGTGTTCACGGGCGGCCGCTCCCGTGCGATCGGCGAGCTCGCTGTGCGGTCCCTCCCTCACGCGGAGCTCGTCGTGATCGAGGACGCGGGACACGCGGTCCACCACGACCAGCCCGAGGCCTTCCACCAAGCGCTTCGTGGCTTCCTGGAGGCTCTGTGATCGCCTGGATCGGTCTGGCCCTGGCCACCGAGGCCTATGCCCCGGACAGCTTCACGGAGCTCACGGGCGAGGTGCTGTACACCCAGGACGGCGCGACCCAGATCTGGTCGGCCATCGAGGCGCACAGCGACCCGGACCGCACGCTCTTCGCCCAGGAGAGCTTCAACGACGCCACGGCGTGGCCCGTGGAGAGCGAGGTCCATCCATGGATCGACGATGCCTTCGGCACCACCACGCCAGGGAGCTGGCAGTTCCTCCTCCACCGCGGCCTGGACGAGGACCAGTCGAGCGGCACGCCCATCCTGCTGGTGCCCGGCGCCGGGGACTCGGCGAGCCGCGCGTTCGTCACCCTGGCTGCGCGCCTGGCGGCCGGGGGGCGTCCGGTGTACGCCCTCACCTTCGCCCACCCGCACGGCGACGTGTTCATGCAGGCGGAGGCCGTGGCCAATGCCCTGCGACGGGTCCGGGCGCGCACGGGCGCCGATCAGGTCGACCTGCTCGGGCACTCGAAGGGCGGCGTGGCGGTGGCGGTGTACCTCTCGCACGCCGAAGGAACGACCTGGCCGAGCGAGGCCTACGCCAAGGTGGGCACGCCGTATGCCGGGGACGTCCGGCGGGCGGTGTTCGTGGCGAGCCCCCTGGGCGGGCTGGACACGAGCTACCGCTGGCCCAACGCCAGCTACCTCGCGCTGGACGCCGACACGGCTCCGGCCCCCAGTGCGTGGCGGACCTGGTACCCCTACGGCGTGGCCTTGGCCCACCTCGGCGAGGACCTCTCCGCGCAGGATCTGCTCCCGGATGGGGTCGACGACCTCTTCCCCGGTCATCGCCAGCTGCTCGCGCGGCAGGACCACGACCTCCCCGGTGAGATTCCCGAGCTCGGGGCCTACAGCGTGCAGCAGGACTGGTACACGACCTACGAGGGGGGCTACGGCTTCGCGACCTACAGCGACGGGATCGACGCTGCCGTCGAGGCGGGTGGCTCTCTGGTCGAGGTCTTGACCGAGCGCGGCGTGGACCCGGGGGTGGAGCTGTACGTGCTCGCCGGGGAGAACCCCATCATGCCGAGCGAGCTCGACGGCTGGCTGGAGGCCAGCTTCGAAGGCTTCACCGAGCTGGCGACCTGGGACCGATGGAACAGCCTGGTGGCGGACCTGGCCGAGCGCCTCGACGGCCTGGAGGTCACCGACGAAGAGCTCGAGGGGCTCGCTTCCGGAGACCTGGCGTTGGGCGAGGTGAGCGGCCCGAGTGACGGGCTGGTGTTCCTGGACAGCGCCACGGCGACCGACGCGCTCACCGCCCGCGGCGCGCGCGTGGTGGAGGTCGCCACCCGCGACCTGTCGCACATCGACCTGCTCTACGCGAGCCCGGTCACGGGCGGGCTGTTGATCGAGCTCGCCGACCAGGACGACGACGCGAGCTGGGCTCGCGCCCTCGGCGAGCGCTACACCGCCGAGGACAGCCTGGGTTGGATCGAGGCCGTGCTGGCCGACGATGAGGAGGGCCTGCCCGACACGGGCGGACCCGGGGATACCTCGTCACCCACGACGACACGAGGGAGCGAGGGCTTCGACGACGAGGTGCGCCCGTGTGGCTGCGCGTCGGGTGCTCCGCGCAGCGTCTGGCTGGTCGTGGTGCCGTTGCTGGCGTTGCGCCGCCGATCAGGCTTGTAAAAAGTCCACGCGAGTCTCAACGGTTCGAGGGACTGTTCCGACTGTTGAGGTGGAGGCCCGTCCCGTGGCATTGCTCTTCGCGGATCGCGACATCGACCGATGGAGGCCAGCTCTGGCCGCCGCCGGGTTGATGTTCGAGGCGGCAGCCAGCGGCGCAGCGGTCGTCAACGCCGTGCAGGCCGGCGGCGTGGAGCTCGTGGTCATCGATGGCGACGATGGCTTTCGTGAGCCCATGGTGCTGGCCGTCCGGCGCTTCGGCCCGGCCGTGAAGCTGATCGTGCTGGCGTCCAGCCCGCCCGACGTGCCCTGGATGGAGCAGGTCGGCGTGGACGGATGGGTGACGCGCAGCTGGGGGGAGGAAGCGCTCGTGGCCGCCGTCAAGGGTGCGCTCCGCAGCGCGTCGCCCGGCCCGTCGGCGGCGAACGAGCAGACCGAGCTGCTGCTGGACACGGTGTTGCAGCTGTCGCGTCAGCCGAGCCGGCTGGCCATCATGCAGGTGGCGCTCGACGCGGCGTGCCGTCTCGTGAACGCGGACGAAGGCCTGGTGGTCACGGTCAACGAGGGTGCGTTCCTGAGCGAGGAGGTCGACAACCACCTCGTCCAGTGGTGCGGGCGCGGCTCGCAGGCCACCGACGGACCCGTCGCGCCTCCTCCGCGCATCGCGCCCCTGCTCGAGGAGGCCACCTCGGCGGACTTTCCTCACGTGCACCCCAACGGCCACATGGTGGTGCCGTTCCGCGCCGAGAGCGGCGACTGCGGTGCGCTCATCCTCGCCAGCGAGACCCTCGGCCAGCAGGTGGTGCCGGCCGCCTTGCTGCTCGCGCGCCAGCTGGCGCGTGAGCTCGACAACCTCGCCCTCCAGGACTGCTCGCAGCTCGACCTGCTGACCGGCACCAGCAACCGGCGACGCGGCGTGCGGCAGCTGCGGGAGGCGATGCTCCTGGGCAGCCGGTACGCCACGCCCACGAGCGTCTTGTTGCTCGATCTGGACCGCTTCTCGTGGATCAACGGTCGCTTCGGCCGTTCGGCGGGCGATCGGCTCCTGCGGGGCATCGTGAGCCGGCTGCGCGACGTGTTGCGGGAGACCGACTACGCCGTGCGCTGGGGCGACGACGAGTTCTTGCTGGTGCTCTCGGGAACCGCCGAGGACGCGGCCGTGCGGGTCGCGCGGCGCGCGCGCATCGCGATCGAGAACGGTGTGCTCGAGTTCAACGGCGAGCGCATCCGCACCACCGCGAGCATCGGGGTCGCGAGCGCGCCGCCAGGGGCCGTGCTGGAGGCCGAGCTCCAGGGCGTGAAGCCCGGGGTGCTCTGCGAACAGCTGGTCGAGAGCGCGCGTCTGGCCCTCAGGGACGCCAAGGACCTGGGCAGGAACCGCGTCGTGCTCGCGGAGACCTGGGACGTCCCGGAGCGCCGCCGGGCGTAGAGCAGGCTGTCGGTTAGCGGAGCCCGATGACTCGGGAAGAGCTGGCTGGTGCCCGTCGCGTCGTGCTGAAGCTCGGCACGCGCGTGCTGACAGACGACCAGGGCCGCCTCGCCCTCGCGCGCCTCTTCAACGTGGTGGACGCCGCCGTCCTGCTGCACCGACGTGGCGTGCAGGTGCTGTTGGTGAGCTCCGGCGCCGTGGGGCTCGGGCGTGACGCGTTGCAGCTGTGCGGCGAGCTGGACCTGGCGGATCAGCAGGCCTGCGCAGCCGTGGGGCAGACCCGCCTGATGGGACTCTACGAGCAGGGCTTCGCGCGCCTCGGCGTGGTGTGCGGGCAGGTGCTCCTGACCCAGAGCGACTTCGCCGACCGCGCGCGCTACCTGAACCTCAGGGCCACCCTGAACTCCTTGCTTCACCGCGGCGTGGTGCCGGTCATCAACGAGAACGACGCCGTCAGCACCGAGGAGCTCCGGCGGGTCGAGGGTGTGTTCGGCGACAACGACCGCTTGAGCGCGCTGGTCGCCTCGAAGCTCGAGGCGGATCTGCTCGTGCTGTTGACCGACGTGGACGGAGTCTACGACCGAGACCCCTCTCAGCCCCTTGCGAAGCTCCTGGGTGAGGTCCCCCCGGACTTCCAGGCGGGCGGCCCACGCGGCGGCCGCGGTGGCATGCGCTCGAAGGTCGAAGCGGCTCGACTGGCCGCGCGCTCCGGGTGCCACGCCGTGATCGCCAGCGGACGCGAGGCCGGCGCGCTGTCCGAGGTGCTGGCCGGGGAGGCCGTGGGCAGCTGGTTCCCGGCGGAAGCTGCGCCCACGGCGAGGCGGCGATGGATCGCCTTCGCGACGGCGGTTCGTGGCGTGCTGGTCTTGGACGCGGGGGCGGTCGCGGCCCTGAAGGGCGACGCGAGCCTCCTGGCGGTTGGCGTCCGGCAGGTCGACGGCACCTTCGAGGCCGGCGACGTGGTGGAGCTCCGGGACGACCAGGGCACCGTCGTGGGGCGCGGCCGCGTCACCGTGTCGGCCGAGGTCGCCCGGGCGTGGTGTGCGGGGGCCCGGCCCGAAGGAAAGCGGAACCGCGATGCGCTGGTGGAACGCGACGAGCTGGTGCTCGAGGAGCCTGGGCACGCGACGTGAGCGGTCGCTACGCCTCGTCGTAGAAGATCTGCACCACGTCGCCACTCGTGGGCGGGTCCGCCGAGAAGACCACGGCGTTCTGCTCGTCGCGGTAGGCCCAGCCCTCCATGCGAGGAATGCCGTTCACGCTCACCGAGATGGAGTCGACGTAGGGCTCCCCCTCGAGCGGGAAGACCTTTCGGGTCACGCTGGTCTCCGCCAGCACGTCGACCTGGTCGTACCAGTCGTCGCAGATGCTGAGGAACTCGCCGGCCGACTCGTCCACGGCCTCGGCGTAGCCGATGCCCGGCTCCGCCCCGGTGCAGCCATCGGGGACCGGTCCCGCGATCGCGCTGAAGGTGACCAGGCTGGCGTCGTCCTTCCGGTCGATGATCGGCTCCGTGTAGGCCTTCCAGTAGTCCGCGTCGCCGCTGTCCCATCCCGGCGAGTTGTCGTCCTCGTCGCTCAGGAAGATGGCGTGCAGCAGGGCTTCGTCGCGAAGCAGGCCCTCGTTGCACTCCCCGGCGTCCGAGAGCTCCACCGCCGCCCACACGTTGTTCAAGCCCCACTCGTCGACCTCGTCCTCTCCGGGAGGGGTCATCACCCCCGCCGCGAAGGCGCTGGCGAAGTCGGCGTCGTCCTCGGTGAGGATGCCGCCCTGGTTGCATCCGTCGGGCCCGGTCACCGCCGCGAGCTGCCAATCCGCCGAGAGCTCGGCGAGTCGCTCGACGAAGGCCGTGATCCGGTCACCCATCGTGACCAGCTCCTCGGTCATGCTCCCGGACGTGTCGCCGAACACGATGAGGTCCACAGCGACGACGGGCGGCACCTCCCAGGAGAGCTGCACATCGGGCGTGTCTTCGTCGTTCGGCCGGTCCGGATCGCCCGCACCCGGTGGCCAGACGTCGTTCGACGGGGCCACCTCGTAGTCACTGCAGGCCAAGAGGAGGAGGAGCACGCGGTGGTCTCCAGGGTACCGGGCTCCGGATCGTAGCGTGCTCTGGCCGGAGCCGGGGATTGCAGCGCGCTTTCCGCCTTCCGTTCGGTCGCCGGGCGTCGTACGGTAGCTGCGCGTGGCGAAGCACCTCGAAGGCACCGGGATTGCGTCACCCGTCACCCGACGGGCGGGCCTGCTTCGGGTCTCGATCCGGCTGCGCGTCAGCCTGACCTTGTTGGTGAGCGCGCTGAACGGGTTGCTGCTCTTCGGTGTGGTGGTCGCGGTGTGGGCGTCGGCCAACAAGTCCGGCCCCGACGCCCGCGACGTGCTCGCCTTGATCGAGCAGACGTCTGCGCTCGGCCAGCGCCTCGTGGCCGACGAGGTGACCGGCGTGGAGGAAGCCTTCGACGCCCTCGTCAGCAACGTGGCGTCGGCGGGAGCCGACCAGCCGGCGTTGTTGAACGCCGTCGAGGCGTGGCGCATCACGTGCAACGCTGCGCTCATCGCCGGTCGGCCGGACGAGCAGATGGACGCGGCGCACCTCGCCCAGCGCCAGGTGCTCGGTCAGCTGCAGCTCCTGCTGGCCGACACGGCCGGCGCCGTGCTCACGCGCACGCCGTGGCTGTTGGAGGGTCTCTTCGCCTGGGTGGTGCTCTACGCGCTGTTGATGGTCGTGAGCGCCTTCGAGGTGAACCGAACGATCAGCGGCCCCATCGCTCGCCTGGCGGCCTCGGCGCGAAGGGTAGCGGGTGGGGATCTCGACGAGCCCATCGAGCCGAGCGGCGACTCGCCCGAGCTGCTCGACATCTCCGCGGCGCTCGAGGACATGCGACGGCACCTCGTGCGGTCCATCGAGCGCCTCGATCTCCGCCAGCGCCGGAACGCCGCCATGCTCGACGCTCTGTCCGACGGGGTGGTGCTGCTGGACGACCAGGCACGGGTGCTCGCCTGGAACCCGTCTGCGATGCGCCTGCTGGGGCGCCTGCCGCAGCGCCCCTTGCTCCGTCACAGCGCCGCCCTGCGCCAGCTCCTGCCCGAGTCGCCGTGGCCACTCTCACCCGGCACCTCCGAGTTCCCCATCGACCTGGCGACCGCCGAGGGGGCGCTGCACTACACCGTGCTGATCCGTGAGCTGCCCGATGGCCAGTTCGTCGTCGTGATCGCCGACGTCACCCAGTTCATGGAGGTGGAGAACCTCAAGCGGGACTTCCTGAGCGTGGTCACGCACGAGCTCAAGACCCCGCTCACCGCCGTGAAGGGCTTCCTCAAGCTCCTGTTGATGGGCAAGGGCGGCACGCTGACCGAGCGGCAGGTCGATCTGCTCACCCGCGCGCAGATCGGCGCCGACCAGCTCCTGCGCATGGTGCAGGACCTGCTCGACACCTCGCGGATCGAGAGTGGCCAGCTGAGCCTGCAGCTCGGCCCGCTGGATCCCTCCGAGGCGGCGCGTGACGTGGTGGCCACCTTCGCGGCGGAAGCGGAGAACCAGGGCCTGGCGCTCGTGGTGGTCGGGCCTGAGACGCTGCCCCCGGTGGAGGTGGACGCGTTCCGGCTGGCGCAGGTCCTCGGCAACCTGGTGCGCAACGCGCTGAAGTTCACCGAGGCCGGTGGTGAGGTCCGCGTCCGCGCCGGCGTGGTCGGTTCCGAGGCGCTCATCGCCGTCGAGGACACCGGTCGCGGCATCCCGGCCAGCGCCCTGCCTCGGCTGTTCGAGAAGTTCTACCAGGTCGAACGCGGCGACCGCCGTCGACAGGGCGGCGCCGGCCTCGGCCTCACCATCTGCAAGCAGCTCGTCGAAGCCATGGGCGGCCGCATCTCGGTCACCTCGACCGTCGACGTCGGCACCAGCGTCCTCCTCCACTTTCCCCTCGCGCGGAGTCCAGCATGAGTCGCCCCCTCCTCGGTCGCATCCTCCAGGACCGCGGTCTCGACGACGAGCCCCTGCGGCAGGCCTTGCACCTCCAGCAACGGGAGCCCGGCACGCGGCTGGGCGTGGCCCTGGTCCAGCTCGGCGCGGTCACCGAAGAGGACGTCGCCGAGGCGCTCGCGGTGCAGAGCGGGCTGGCGTACGTGGCGCTGGAGTCCATTCGGCTCGATCCGGCGCTGCTCTGGAAGCTCGGCCAGCGCCTCGCGGAGCGGCACCAGGTGGTCCCGCTGACGGAAGAACGGGGGGAGGTGCGGGTGGCGATGGCCGACCCGCGGAACCTCGACGCCATTCGCGACCTGGAGTTCGCGTTGAAGGCGCGCATCGCCCCGGTGGTGTCGAGCCCGCGCCAGATCCGACGTGCCATTCGCCTGCACTACGGCGCCGAGGCCATGGCGGCGCGCCTGCTCGCCGGCGTGCCCGCCGAGCTGCGCTCCATGGCGGTCGCGCCCACATCGCTCGACCTCGACCCCGCGCGCCTCGCCGACCACGTGCAGCGCGGCGGGCACCGCTCCTACACCGACCTCCTCGACTTCCTGCTGATCAACGCCATCGAGCGCGGCGCCAGCGACGTCCACCTCGAGCCCCAACCCACCGGCGTGCGCGTGCGGATGCGCATCGACGGCATGCTGCGCGAGACCCTGCTCCTGCCCGAGTGGGCGGCCGACGGTCTCGCGAGCCGGATCAAGGTGATCGGACAGATGGACGTCACCGAGCGCAGGCGCCCGCAGGACGGCCAGTCGACCGCCCGCTACGGCGGCTACGAGTTCCAGCTGCGGCTGGCGGTGATGCCCAGCCAGCACGGAGAGTCGGTGGTGATCCGCGTGCTGGACGCGAGGGTGATCCGGGCGAGCCTGTCGGACCTCGGCTGGTCCGATCACGCGCTCAAGGCCTGGTACCGCCTGCTCGCGAAACCCAGGGGGCTCCTGCTCGCCGTGGGGCCCACGGGCAGCGGCAAGTCGACCACGCTCTACGCGAGCATCCACCGGCTCAACCAGGAGACGGCCAGCATCGTCACCATCGAGGACCCGGTGGAGTACAGCCTCGATGGCATCACGCAGGTGCAGGTGAACGACAAGGTGGGCATCACCTTCGCCAGCAGCCTCAAGGCCATGCTCCGGCAGGACCCGAACATCGTGGTCATCGGCGAGATCCGGGACGCGGAGACCGCTGGGGCGGCGGCGGAGGCATCGACCACCGGGCACCTCGTGCTGAGCACGCTGCACACCGGCACCGCCGTGGGCGCCATCACGCGCTTGAGCGACCTCGACGTCGTGCCCTACATGCTGGGCACCGCCATCGCCGGCGTGGTGAGCCAGCGCCTCGTCCGCAAGGTGTGTCCGGACTGTTCGCTTCCCCACCAGCCCACCGACGAGGACTTCGCGCGCATCGGCATCCCGCCGGTCACGCTGGAGGGGGACGTGCGCCGACCCGGTGGCGGCTGCCCGGTCTGCCAGTACAGCGGCTACGCAGGGCGTGTGGGCATCTACGAGCTCCTCGTGGCGTCCAACGCGTTCGGCGAGCTGGTGCAGGCCGGAGCCACGGAGTCGGACCTGTGGGAGCAGGCCCATGCCGACGGGCTCGTTCCCCTGATCGTCGACGGGCTCGAGAAGGTGCGGACCGCCCAGACCACGCTGGAGGAGCTCAGCCGCGTCGTCTCGGTGACCGACTACCCGCCGGCCGTGCTCGCGAAGGCGCTGGGTGTGGCGGTCCCAGAGGCGCCCTTGGCTGCGTCGAGCGCGGCGCGGGCACCAGAACCCGCTGAACCCGCCAAGATGGAGCGCAGGCGGGAGCGGCCGCTGGTGCTCATCGCGGACGATGCCGAGGAGATCCTCCAGGTGGTCGAGTTGACCCTCGAGGACGACTTCGACGTGATCAAGGCCGCCGACGGTGTGGAGGCCTTGGAACAGGCTGCATACCACCAGCCGGACCTGATCGTGCTCGACGTGATGATGCCGCGCAAGACCGGCTACGAGGTGTGCGAGGCCCTGAAGGTCAACGAGCAGACCGCGTCGGTCCCGGTGCTGATGCTCTCGGCACGCGGGGAGAAGGCCCACGTCAAGGAAGGCTTTCACGCGGGAGCCGACGACTACCTGCCGAAGCCCTTCGACCCCGAGGAGCTGCTCCTGCGCGCCAGGGCGCTCGCCCGTCGCAGCGGCTGGCGCGACCTCTGACATGGGCGAGGCACGCCGTCCGAGCGCCGCGCCAGGCGGTTAGCTGGGCGCATGTCCGTCGCCCTCGAAGCCCGAACCTCGAGCCGTGTCCTGGGTGCGTCGCGCTTCGACCAGCGCCAGCGGGCGCTCGAGGCCCTCGACACCCTCCTGGCCGAGCGCGAGCCCGCGTTGCTGGCGGCGAACCGACGGGACCTCGAGGCGGCCGGAGCGGGCGGGTTGGACGCTGCCTTGCTCGCTCGTCTCCGCCTGTCACCGGAGAAGCTGCAGACCCTGCGGGAGGGGGTGCGCGCGCTCGTCGCTGCCGGCGATCCGCTCGGCGCGGTGCTCCGCCACACCCGCCTCGACGACGGCCTGATCCTGCAGCAGGTGCGCAGCCCGCTCGGCGTGGTGCTGGTCATCTTCGAGTCCCGGCCCGACGCGGTCGTCCAGATCGGAAGCCTCGCGATGGCGAGCGGCAACGCCGTCCTGCTGAAGGGGGGCTCGGAAGCCCGCCACTCCAACGCCGCACTGGTGGCGTGCCTGCGAGACGCCTTGGAGGCCGCGGGGCTGCCGTGCAACGCGGTCATCGGCGTGGAGGGACGTGCCGCCGTCGCCGCGCTGCTCGACGAACACGCGTGCATCGACCTCGTCATCCCGCGTGGGTCGGGCGCGCTCGTCCGCAGCATCCAGGCGGCCACCCGGATCCCGGTGCTCGGCCACGCCGAGGGGGTGTGCTGCCTCTACCTCCACCGCGACGCCGACCCGGCGATGGCGGCCCGTGTCGCTGTCGACGGCAAGACCGACTACCCGTCCGCGTGCAACGCCACCGAGCTGCTGCTCGTCGACGCGGCCTTCCTCCCGCGACTCGAGCCGGTCGCCCAGGCCCTCGCCGAAGCTGGGGTCACGCTGTGGGCGGATGAGCGCGCCCGCGCCGTGATCGGCGGTCGCGTGCTGGCGCCCCAGCACGTGGGGAAGGAGTGGGGGAGCCTGGACCTGAGCGTCATGGTGGTCGACGACCTCCAGGCCGCGGTCGACGCCATCCATCGGCACGGCTCCGGCCACACAGAGGCCATCGTCACTTCGGACGCGGCCGCTGCCGAGGCGTTCCTCGCACAGGTGGACAGCGCGAGCGTGTTCCACAACGCGTCCACCCGCTTCGCGGACGGCTACCGGTACGGACTGGGCGCCGAGGTCGGGATCAGCACCGGCCGGTTGCACGCACGCGGCCCGGTCGGGGTCGAGGGGCTCACCACCACGCGCTGGCTCCTTCGCGGGTCGGGGCAGTGCGCGTCGGACTACGGTGCTGGGCGTCGAAGCTTCCGACACGAGCCGATCTGATGGACGTCTCCCGCGTCGTCAGCGAAGGCATCAAGGTCTGGATCGCGGGCGGCGGCGTGGTGCTCGCGCTTTGCTGGAGCTTCGTGCCACGCCGGGTGGCCGTCGGGCTCTTGACGCTCCTCGCCGCCGTCAGCGTGGGCAACTACGCGCGCTGGGGGCCGAACCTCCTGGTGAGCCACGTCGATACCTACGACCTGGTCCACTACTACCTGAACGCCAAGTACTTCGACGAGCTGGGGTACCTCGACCTGTACCCGGCGGTGATGTACGCCGACTTCAGAAACGGCGGTCCGCACTTCCCGAAGCAGGGCGACCGCTACATGGCCCAGGACGAGCACGGGCACTTCTTCGCGTCGGTCCGCACCCACGGCCTGCCGCGCGGGGCCGAGGTGGCCGAGGCCTTCGGCCCGGAGCGATGGGCCGAGTTCGAGCACGACGCGCTCGTGCTGCAGCGCGACTTCCCAGGCATGAACGATCGGCTCTGGCGGCAGCTGATCCAGGACCACGGCTACAACGCCACGCCGGTCTGGACCATGGCGGCACGCCCCTTGGCCGAGGCGGTCCCGGTCGAATCGATCAAGTGGCTCTGCCACCTCGACACGGTGCTCCTGGCAGCGGCGGTCGGTGCGGTGGTGTGGGCCTACGGTTCGGTCGCCGGGCTCTGGACGGTGCTCTTCTTCATGCTGAGCTACTCGCTCCGCTGGCCGACGATCAGCTGGGCGTTCCTCCGCTACGACTACCTCGCAGCGCTCGTGATCGCGATGGCGTGCCTGCGGAAGAACAAGCCGCTGTTGGCGGGGCTCTTGACCGGGTACTCGGCCGCCCTCCGCTTCTTCCCCGCGATGTGGCTCTTCGGGCCGGGTGCCAAGGGCTTCTTCGGTCTGCTCCGGAAGAAGGTGCACGTTCCCATGCTCGTGATGCTCGGCGGGTTCCTGCTCGGGATGGGGGGCCTGCAGGTCGCGGCCACCGGTGCGTTGGGCTCCGAGACCGTCCGCACCCACTTCGAGAACATGCTCGACCACAACTCGGCAGAACAGCTCAGCTCGCGCCGGATCGGCCTGGCCCTGGCGTTGCCCTTCGCCGGACCCTTCAACGAGGAGCCGTACCCCGACTACATCGAGGCCTCCCGCAAGGACACGATCGAGGACCAGAAGCCGCTGCGCTTCGCCATCGCGGGTGCCGTGATGCTCGTGATGGGCTTCGCCATGAGGCACAAGGACGACGACGAGGTCTTCGCCTACGGCTTCGTGCCCTTCTTCCTGCTCACCACAGCCAGCTACTACTACTACGTGGCGCGGGTGACGCTGGTGGTGCTGCACGGCTCGCGGCTCGACAGGTGGCGGCACCGGATCGGGCTCGCGTCGATCGTGGGGCTCGAGCTGTTCTCGAACTGGGCGGAGACCGCCCGCGTCGGCGAGCGCGTGTTCCACATCGGCTGGCTCTCCTGGGGGCTCTGTGCCTACGTCGCGGTGCAGACGCTGTGGATGTTGGCCGAGCGCCGAGGCGAGGCCACGCCGGCAGGGAGGTAGGCTGTGGGTGTGAGCGAGCCCACCCTTCTGTTGGTCGACGACAGCCCGGAGATCCGGCTCGTGTACCCGAGGCTCTTGAGCCGGCAGGGCTACGAGGTGTTGACGGCCGAGACCGCCGAGCGTGGGCTCGTGCTGGTGCAGGAACAACGCATCGACGTGGCGCTGGTGGATCTGGTGTTGCCGCGGATGTCCGGCGAAGAGCTGATCAGCGAGATCCGGAGGGTCTCCCCGGCCACCGAGATCGTGGCCATCACGGCCTTCTCCGAGGCCGCCTCCGCCTTCGGGGCGCTGCGCGCCGGTGCGCGCGAGTACTTCCACAAGCCGATCGAGGACTGGGACCGTGTGTTCGCTGTCGTGCGCCGCTCGCTCCAGCTCGGGCGGGTGCGACGGCGCATCGCCAGGGTCTCGCCCGAGGTGTCCGACCGCGTGCGCGACGTGCTCGTGGGGAACTCGCCGGCCATGGAGCGGCTTCGCGAGACCATCTGCCTGGTGGCCCCGCACCCGGTGGCCGTGCTGGTGCGCGGCGAGAGCGGTGCCGGCAAGGAGCGGGTGGCCCAGGCGATCCATGCGGCGGGACCGCGGCCGGACGCACCCTACGTCGGGATCAACTGCGCGGGCATCCCGGCGGCGCTGTTGGAGAGCGAGCTCTTCGGCTACGAACGCGGCAGCCACAGCACGGCGGTGGAGCAGCGCGAGGGTCTGTTCGAGCACGCCGCCGACGGCACGGTGCTGCTCGACGAGATCGGCGACATGCCGCTGGAGATGCAGGCGAAGCTCCTGCGTGTGCTCCAGGAAGGCGTGTTCCGGCGTGTCGGTGGGCAGGAGATGATTCCCCTGAAGGCGCGCGTGCTCAGCGCCACCCACGTCGACTTGAGCAAGGCGGTCGAGCGCGGTGCCTTCCGCGAGGACCTGTACTACCGCCTCAACACCTTCGAGATCGAGGTGCCGCCGCTGAACGAGCGGCGCGAGGACGTGCCGGTGCTCGCCTGGTACTTCGTCACACGGCTCAACCAGCGGCTCGGCAAGGAGATCACGCGCATCTCACCCGACGCCATGGCCACCCTGCGCGCGCACGACTGGTCGGGAAACCACGTCCGCGAGCTGGAGCGGACCATCAGCCGCGCCATGATCTACTGCGTGGAGGGCAACGAGCTCGGCCCCGACGAGATCCTGCTGGCCCTGGGCGTCACGCGTCCCCCCATTGCCGAGGAAGCCGGCGACGACGAGGGCACCCGGGAGCGGTACCCCGCGGAGCTCCTGGGCTTGCACTACCGCGACGCGAAGGACTGGGCGGTGGAGGACTTCTCCACCTGGTACCTGCGGGCGCGGTTGCGCGAGACCGCCGGAAACATCGCGCGGGCGAGCGAGCTGGCCGGCATGGCCCGGCCCAACTTCTCCCGGCTGATGAAGCGGCACGGCGTGTCGGTCGACGACCTCGACTGAGCCTCGTCGCCGCGCGGGAAGCTCGCGCTACGGCTCGATCGGGTACGTGAAGGTCTCGGTGGCTCCCTGACCGCCGTTGCCCGCCGTGTAGGTCACGCTGAACTCGCAGGTGCCCTCCGCCACGCCAGTGACGTCGAACCAGCCCCACTCCTCGAGGCTCGCCGTGTCGTCCGGGTCGCTGTCGGTCACCGTGCAGATCGAGGGCGTGAGGCTCTCGACGACCTTGTCGGTCTTCGCCTGGCACACCGTCAGCTCGCCGACCATCGGCAGGGCGTAGAAGGCATTCGTGTCGCCCACGTCGATGTCCTCGAGCACGAACGCTACCGGGTCTGCCACGCCGTCGATGGCGCTTGCCTCGACGACCGACGCGCTCAGCGTGGTGCTGTCGATGGCCGACACCAGCTCCGCGGTGCCGACGGACGCCGTGTCGATGGCGAGGTACACCGCGCCGCTGTCGCTGTCGGACAGCGCGGCGGTTCCGTCGGAGAACGCGGCCGGGTAGTAGCCGTACCCGATGACCGGTTGGCCGTTCTCCATCTCCATCTCCCAGGGGAGCCACAGGCGCTGGCCGACCAGCCAGGCGGCGTCGGCCCCGGTGGTGCAGGTGTGGTTCAGCACGAGCACCTCGGGCACACTCGAGAGCATGTTCACCGAGTCGGTGAGGGTCTCGCCGCCGCTCACCGCGCCCTCCACGCTCACGAGCGCGGTGCCATCGCCCATGCCCTCGAGGGTGACGATGTTGGCGGCGAAGTCCACGACATCGAGCACGGCGGTGTCGTCGACGGACGCCCCGGACAGGTCGATCGGAGAGCTCGAGCCGACCTCGGTCACGTAGACGTCCAACAGCGCGCCGACCGCGATCGGCTTGTTGAAGTCGGTGAAGGCGTCGTCGGTCACGTAGTGGAACTGGAAGTTCCCCTCGTTGCCCGTGAGCGTCGACGTGCAGCCGGTGAGGGCGGCAAGCCCTCCGCACCCAAGCAGGATCCTCGTCATGTCATCTCCCCGGCCCGCAGGCCGCTTCCAGGGTCACCGACTTCGACACGCGACACAAGTCCCCGTGAAAGCAAAGCTGGTCCCGGTCGGTCAGCGCGCGTCGAGGTAGGCCCCGAGCATGCCCAGCGCGAGCCCCGAGGCCGGCCGCGACACCACCCTCACGCCCGCTGCTCGGAGCCGGTGGGACAGGGCCTTGTTCTGGTCCACCAGCCCCATCGCGGAGACCTTCGCGAAGGCTTCCTCCGGTCCCCCGGGCGAACAGCTCGCCAGCTTCAACAGCCCCGGGTCCTCCAGGTTCACCAGCAGGGGCACGTGCCGCCGCCCGAGGCGGCCCAGCGCGGCCCCGAGCCGGTCAGCACCCGTCATGTCGACCAGCGAGGTGCACACCAGCACGATGGACCGACGCGGCAGGCGACGGCTGCACCAGGCCACGGCACCGGCGTAGTCGGGCTCGTCGAGGTCGGCGTGCTCCGCGTACAGCGCGTCCAGCACGCCGCCGAAGCTTCGGGTGCGGCGATCGACCCGCACGACGCGCCGCATGCCCTTGGAGAACACCGCCAGCGTGGCCGAGTCGTTCCGCGCGACGGCCACGCGCAACAGCGCCAGGGCGGCCGACAGTCCGTGGTCGAGCTTGGACAGGCCGTCCGCCCGAGACGCCATCGGGCGGCCGGCGTCGAGCAGGACCACCAGGTTCTGGTGTTGCTCCAGCGTGTCCTCCCGCACCACCGGCTTCCGGTGCCTCGCTGTGGCCTTCCAGTCCACCCGCCGGACGTCGTCGCCCGGCAGGTACTCGCGCAGGGCGTAGAGCTCGGTCGAGACCCCCTTGCGCTCGGTGGCGTGGCGGCCGACGCGCCACTGCAGCTCCCGGCGGAGGAGGAGCCCGGCCTCCCCCGCGAGGTGCACGCGAGGAAGCACGCGGACGCACGTGGCGGAGGGGACGGTCCGCTGTCGCCAGCCGAGGCCCCACGGCCCCAGCACCCGCAAGGTGGCGTGCCCGAGGTCGGCGTTGCCGCGGAAGACCGCCGTGCGCTCGAAGGGCTCCCGCACCCGGGACCCTCGCGGCACGATCCCGGATAGATCGAGGCCCTCACCGAGCTCGGGGGCCAAGGGGTCCCGGAGCCGGAAGCGGACATCGGCCTCGGAGGGATTCTCGAGGAGGATCTCGCCGACGAGGCGTTCGCCCTGGTGCGCGGCGTCGGGGACCACCCGCTGCACGCCGAGGTCCGTGGCTGCTCGGCGGGCATCGATCACCACCGCTGCGAGCAACAAGGCGTCGGCGACCAGTGCGATGGCTCCCAGGACCGGCTCGGCGAAGCCGGCGACGAGCGCCACGCCCGCGAGCCCGAGCGCCGCGAGGGCTCGGGTGGAGGGGATCACCGGGGCACGTCCAGGCTGTCGAGCAGCCCAGCGAGCACCTTGTCGGCGTCGTGCCCGTCCAGCTCGGCGTCCGGCGTGGTCAGCAGCCGATGCCTCAGCACCGGAGGGGCCATGCGCTTGACGTCGTCCGGGGTGACGAAGGCGCGGCCGTCGAGCGCGGCGTGCGCCCTGGCGGCGCCCAACAGCGCCATGCCGGCGCGGGGGGACGCGCCGATCGCCAAGCGCCGACTCTGCCGCGTCAGCCCGACGAGCGCGCGCACCCAGGCCACGACCTTGTCCTCGACGTGGACCTGCGACAGCGCTGCCCGCATGGCTGGAAGCCCGGGCCCGGTCACCCGCTCCACACGGTCGAGCACGTCGAGCTCCAGGCGACCGTCCAGGAAGCGCCGGTACACCTCGAGCTCCTCGCGCTCGCTGGGGTAGTCGACCACGACCTTCATCAGGAAGCGGTCGAGCTGGGCCTCGGGCAGGGGGTAGGTGCCCTCGTGGTCCAGGGGGTTCTGGGTGGCGACGACGAAGAAGGGCGAGGGGAGGGCGTGAGACGTCCCGTCGATGGTGACCTGGCGCTCCTGCATCGCCTCGAGCAACGCGGCCTGGGTCTTGGGCGGCGTGCGGTTGATCTCGTCGGCCAGGAGCACCTGGGTGAACACCGGACCCTTCTCCAGGTGGAAGCGTCCCTCGTTGAGGTCGAAGACCTGGGTCCCCACCACGTCGGCCGGCATCAGATCCGGCGTGAACTGCACCCGCTTGAAGCGCAGGCCCAGGCTCGCCGACAGGGTGCGCGCCAGCAGGGTCTTGGCGACGCCGGGGACGCCCTCCAGCAGCACGTGTCCGCCGCTCAGCAGCGCACAGAGCACCTCGCCGACCACGCGCTCCTGTCCGACCACCACCTCGCCGATCGACGCCTTCAACGCCTCCGCGGTGGTTCGCAGCTCGTCCAACTCGCTCATGCCTTGCCTCCGGGGCCTTGCTGAAGTCGCGCGACGTGGCGACCGAGCGCCACGAGCTCGCGCTCGTCGATGTCGCCCACCCGCGTGGGCAGCCGGCGGGCGTCCTGCCCGTCCAGCTCGCGCAAGGCGAGGCCCAGGAGCCGTCGCGCCGCCTCGCTGGCTCGCCGGCCGTCGCGCGCCAGGGCACCCATGCCGCGGAGGTCGTCTTCCACCGAACCGGCGAGGAGCGTGCGCTTACGACGCGGCGGCCCGAAACGCCAGGCGATGGCCCAGACGCCCACCGCGTAGAGGAGCAGCACGTGCCAGCCGAAGCGCGCCAGGGGCACAGCCAGCGGGCTCGCGGCCGTGGCGAGCTCCTCGGCGCGGTGGTGGGCCTCCTCGAACACCACGTCGCCATGGCCGACGACGCGCTCGAGCTCTTCGAGGTTGCGACCCAGCCAGGCGTTCGCGAAGGGGTTGCCGGCGCCGTACACCACCACCTCCCCCTCGCCGAGGCCGTAGCGAAAGCCCACGACCAGCCCGTCCGGCGTCGTCCAGAGGCTCTCGGCTCGGGAAGGTGGTGTCACGACGATCTGAGGACGGCGCACGGTGAGCGTGCCGTTGCCTTCGCGCGCCCCCAGAGTCAGCTCCCGGTCCCACCATGCCTGCCAGCTCCGCGGCGGGAAGCGCTCGTCCAGCGCATCCTGGGACATGTCCAGGTACCGGAGCACGTTCGCGTCGGCGGTCTGCCCATCGCGGACCAGCAGCACGACCCTCTGCCCGGCGAAGATCCGATCGCGCAGGTGGGACGCGTCGTCGTCGGACCAGGGGGTGAGCGACGGGAACGCCACCATCAGGGTCTCGTCGAGCCGAGCATCCCGAAGATCCGCCCCTCGCGACGTCACACCCAGCTCCCCGAGGTAGGCGTGCGCGCCCAGCAACCCGGCGGCGTCGCTGCTCTCGATGCTCGGACCCCGGGCCGGGTCACCCGTGAGGAGGGCTCCCGCCAACACGACCAGCCCCAGGAGGGCGGGGATGACGACCTCGCGTCTCATGCCAGGAGCGCCTCGGCGCGTGGCACGAGCGCGCGGACGTCGGCCATGGTTGGCTCGACCGGGCCGTAGAGCAGCCGGTCGAGGTGGTGCCCGAGGTCCGAGAGGGCGGACAGGCCGCGCCAGGTGGGCGCGAGCCTGCGGGCGCTGGACACGATCTCGGCGTTGGTGAGCTCGGCCGACCATCGCCCGCGACCGCGCTCCGCGAGGCCCGAGGCGAGCCACACGACCAGCGCGGCCAGCGCAGCGCGGGGCTCCCCGCGGTCCAACGCCTGGTCGAAGGCTGCGCGCGCGTCTTCCGGAGGCGCATCCAAGGGCTCGGTGGTGACGCGACGAGGGGGGCCGCGACGGGTGGTCAGGCGGCGGAAGACCAGGTACCCGATGGCGCAGGCCGCGGAGATGACGAGTCCCCACAGGATGATCTGGGAGGGGGTCTCCAAGGCGTCCAGCAGGCCGGGGTCGCCGAGCAGATCGCCCGCCCAGCCGATCACGGGGTTCAGCCGCTCCATCAGGGAGCCGCCCTCGTCGGTGACGAGGCCGTGATGGTCCACCACCCGCTGCCAGGCGCCCCCGTCAGCCATCCAGGCGATCGTCCAAGAGGCTGCCCAGGTCGACGCCCTCCCGTCGCTCCCTCAGCTCGACGTAGAGCAGGTTGTAGGCCATCGCCATGTAGAGTCCCGCGAGCACGTTGGCCGCCGCCTGGAACAGGCTGGTGCCGAGGTTCAGCCACGTCGGCATCACGAACGCGTCGGCGCCGCCGGTGGCGACAGCTTCGAAGCCCTGCGTCACGCCCCAGATCATCGCGGGCACGGCGGCGACGGCCCCGATGGCCATGGCGAGCAGGTAGTACACCACCGTGATGCCAGCCACGAGCAGGGCCGGCGAGGTGTGGCCGGGCGCCGCCTTGTGGGCGCAGATCGCCCACGAGCGCTTGAGCGCCGCGACGCCCCACGTGCCTTCGTGAAACCCCACGGGGATGGCCAGCGCCCAGGTCACCATCAGGACGAGCAAGCCGAGTCCGCAGGTCGGGATGCTCAGCACGGCCATGCCGAGGCCGGCGAGGATCACGGTCAGCCAGGGGCCCAGGCTCAGAGCGTGCCGCCACGCGCCCGCCACGGTGGGGGCGCGGCCGGAGACGACGTCGGCGGCCGCGGCGTACATCGCGATGAAGGCGCCCACGCCCATCACCCCCGCCACGCCACCGAAGGCGATCAACGGGAGGAAGGCCGACAGGATGCCGTCGGGGCTCATGTCCTGCAGATCCTGCATGCGGGACTGCATGAACAACGCGGGCACGATCGCCGGTCCGGTTCCCAGGATGCCGATCAGGAAGAGCGCGCTCAGGTGCTCTCGGATCAGCTTGACCGGACGGTCGACCAGCTCACCGAATCGAAGGGGTGCCGCACTCATCGAACCTCCATGCCCGGTCGCATCGTGTAGGCCACGAAGCCGAGCCACAACAGGGCCCCGAGGAGGGCCTTCAACACGGTCGGGACCGCCATGTCGGGGCTCACGAATCCTTCCACGAAACCGAGCAGCAAGAGCCACGGCGCGATGCCGAGCGCGACGCGCACGCTGCGCCGGGCTGCATCCTGGAGGGCCTCGGCGCGGGGACGGCCCTCATCCCGTAGCAGCCCACCCGCCAGCTCCAGCCCGGCGCCGCCCGCCACGACGATGAGCGACAGCTCGAGGGGCCCGTGGGCCGAGATGAACGCAAACAGCTGGTCGAGCAGCTCGTAGTGGTGGGTGGCTGCGAGCATGCCGCCGAACATCATGCCGTTGAAGGCGAGGATGTAGAGGCTGCCGATCCCGGCCAGCACGCCGCCGGCCCAGGCTGCGAACGCCACCCCGATGTTGTTGGTGGCGATGGTCGAGCTCAGCACGCTGGCGGGGGCCATCGATCCCACGCGATCCGTCCAGATCTCGCCGTGCCGCAGGCCGCTGATGGCGTCCGGCCCCACCCAGACCTCCACGAACTCCACGTGGACCAGCTCGATGCAGAAGCCCACCAGGGTGAAGCCGACGAAGACCAGCGCCGCAACCTGGATCGACGGGAGGGTCTCACGGAAGGCGAGCAGGAAGTCCCGCCGGAAGAAGGTGGCGACGCGCTCCCGCCAGGGCACGGGGCGCGCCGCGAGCAGGCGGTGGCTCCGGAACGCGCTGGCCCGGAGCCGCTCGGCCAGGCCCGTGTCTGCGAAGTGCGTGCGGGCATAGGCGAAGGTGCCCATCACCCGACGGTGGAGGCTCGCCAGCCGCTCCAGCTCGGCGAGGTCGAGGCGGGCGAGCTCGTCGTCGGCGTCTTCGAGCAGGCGGTCCAGCTCGTCGAGATCGGCGGTGCAGCTGCGCTCCAGTGTGGCGTAGTCCACTCAGTCGCTCCGCCGGAAGATCCAGTCGACCAGCTCCGGTTCGGGCAGCTTCGGTGCTCCGGTGAGCAACTGGGGGTGGTCCTGCGCGAGCCAGCTCAACATGCGCGCCGCGAGGAGCGTTCGCTGGTCGTCGACCAGGCCGGCTTCCCGGGCGTACCACGCCTCGACGAGGGCCACGTCCCGGGCGTCGAAGCCGTCGGGCCAGCGGATGCCGTGGTCGGTGCGGACGCGCTCGGTGACCACCACGGTGCCGGCCGCCAGATCGCCGAGGCGCTGGCAGCGGCTGCTGAGCAGGCAGCTCGCCAGACCGGCGAAGTAGAAGCCCGGGAGGAAGTCCGCCACACGGAGGAGGTTGCGGATCATGGCGGCCAGGGTGTCGGGGGCCGCACCGTTCCGCGACACCACCCGCAGCCCGAGCAGCTTCTTGCCCGGCGTCTGGCCGGTCCGGGCTTCCCAGGCCGCGAACCAGAACCACTGCGCCAGGAAGCTCGCGAAGGCGGTGGCCGCCCAGACCCAGCCCGGCAGATCGGTGACGAGCACGTTGGCGAGGCTGATGGCGGCCACGGCCACCATCGCCAACACCATCAGGATCAGGTTGTCGAACAGGTGCGCGATCGCTCGGCTGCCGACGCCCGCGAGGGGGAGATCGAGCGTGACGTCCAGCGCCCCCCGGAAGTCGGCCAGGGATCGTGGGTCAGCCGCCATGGGGCGGATGTTAGCAGTGGGGGCCATGGCCTACCGACGCGACACGCGAATCACGCGAGACATCCCCGGATACCGGAAGATCCTGAACCTCCTCACGCCCTCGCGCACGCACGCGAGCGTCTACTTCACGCAGACCCTGGACCTCACACGGACGCTTCCTTGGCTCGAAGCGCAGGCCGAGTCCGCCGGCCGCCGCGTCAACTTCCTGCACCTCTTCATCGCCTCCGCGGGGCGCATGCTCCACGATCGCCCGCGCCTGAACCGCTACGTGGCGGGGGCCGGTTTCTGGCAGCGCGACGGCGTGACCATCTCCGTCTCCGCCAAGAAGAGCCTGAACGACGGCGCGAAGGTCGTGCTGCTCAAGCTCCCCGTCGAGGCCGGCGACGGAGCGGTCCAGGTGGCCGAGCGCTTCTCGGGCATGCTGGGTGCAGGGCGCGAGAAGGACACCGCCACCGAGAAGGAGGTCGACTTCTTCCTGCACCTGCCGGCCTTCGTGCTCCGCCCCTTGATCAAGGTGCTGCAGTGGCTCGATGGGCTGCACCTGCTGCCGTCGGCCTTCGTCGACCCCGATCCGCTGTTCACCTCCTTGGTGGTGGCGAACCTCGGGAGCGTGGGGCTCGACGCGGCCTACCACCACCTCTACGAGTGGGGGAACTGCCCGCTGTTCGGCGTCATCGGCCGCATCCACGATCGGCCCTACCAGACCGACGACGGCGGCACCGAGTGGCGTCCGAGCGTGGAGATCAAGTGGGCCTTCGACGAGCGCGTCACCGACGGGCTGGCCACCGCCATCGCCATGGCCGGCTTCCAGGAGCTGGTCGAAGATCCCGCCAGCTGGGCCTCGGGCTACACCCAGCTGGGTGACGCGCCCCCCGAGCGGGTGTCCGCCACCTGACTCAGTGACCTGCCCCGTCGACGCGCTGCCCGAGGAGTGGCGCGGCGAACAGCACGGCCGCTGCGACCGCGTAGCCGAGGGCGTAGTCCAGCCCCACGCCGGCGCCCAGCACGAGCACCGTGTCGCCAGGGCCCCACGCCCAGGCGTGCATCAGACCGCACCAGCTCAGCACCGCGCCGGTGGCCATCCAGGCGCCCGCCTTGCGGAAGTGGCCCTCGATGATGGCGACGGTGGCGGCGGACAGGATCATCGCGGTGAACAGGAAGCCCTGTTCCAGCCCCCAAAGCCCCCTGTGGAAGACGTCCATGGCGTCGAGCGCGGCGCCGAGCTCCGGTCCGAAGCTGCCGCCGCCTGCGCGCACCCCCGCCTTCACCATGAGCGCGCCCCAGGCGGCGATCCCCGGGAGCAGGCCGACCACCACCGCTGGCGCGTGCTCGCGCGGTGAGGCGGTGAAGGCCTGTGCCGCGATCACGATGCCGATCCAGAGCACGATGGCCATGCCGGCCTCGATGGGCACGATCCAGGCCAGGAGCCCCATGGTTCCAGTCAGGCACATGGCCGCCATGAACAGGCCGTCGAGCCACGAGTAGCCGATGCGTGCTCCCAGGCCCTTCCAGCCGGGGTGCCCGATGTAGATCGTGGTCGGGAAGCAGCTCCCGAAGAGCGCCGCGATCATGGTGCCGACGCCGTTGGCGGCCAGCGAGGGCGCTGTGCGGTAGCGGTCGCCCGCGGCCTCCGCCGAGTCCAGGTTCTGCAGCGAGCCCAGCACGTTGAAGAGCCCCATCGGCAGGATGACGCTCAGGTAGGTGAGCCCGTAGCCGCTGGTCACGGCCTCGAGGAGGTCGCCGACCACGGGGACGGGGAGGTAGAGCCCAGGGGTGCCCGGCTCGGCACCCGGTGCGAGGCCGGTGAGCCAGGCCAGCGCGGTCCCGAGCACCACCGCCACGAGACCGCCGGGGACGCCGAGGTGGAAGCGGAACCGGCCGAAGTAGGTCATCGACACCACGGCCAGGGTGCCCAGGCCGACCACGGGGGCAGCGAAGGTGCGGAAGAAGAAGCCGAGGGAGATGAAGCCCAGCGCGATCCCGGCGAGGGTGGACAGCAGCGCCGCGCGGGGGACGCGGGTGCGCAGCTTGTCGGCCACCAGAGCGCCCGCGATCTCGATGAGTCCACTGCCGAGACACGCCACGAGTCCCGCCTGCCACGCCTTGTGGGGGTCGCCCGTGACGATCTTGACCGGCAGCATCACCAGGAAGACGTAGGCGAACACGCTCGGCGTGTTGATGCCGTACGGCAGCGCGCAGACGTCATCCCGCCCCTCGCTGCGCGCCAGCTGCATCGCCTGCCAGCTGTAGAAGAGGTTGCCCGCCAGGATGGACACCGCCGCTGCAGGCAGGACCCGGCCGTAGATGAGCGCTGCGTCGAAGCCCAAGACGAAGCGGCAGAGCGCGTCGATGACGAGGAGCTGGACCAGGTTGTCCAGCGCGAGCCCGAAGAAGCCGTCGAGGTCGCCCCGGACGAACCAGTGGGGTGTCGCAGCGCGCTTGGACGTCATCGCTACTCCGTGAGCTGCTCCGGGGGAGCCGGACGGCCGAGGTGGAAGCCCTGCGCGAGCTGGAAGCCGAGCTCACGGCAGGTGAGCGCCTCGCTCTCGTTCTCGACGCCCTCGGCGACGGTGACCGCCCCGAGCCCCCGGGCCATGTTCACCAGCGCGCTGACCAGCTGCTGCCGGGCCGCCGTGGCGCGGTCGATGCCGTGGACCAGAGCCCGGTCGAACTTCAGGTAGCGCGGCGGCGCCTCCGCGAGCTCGAGCAGGCGCGCCTGGCCAGCGCCGAAGTCGTCGTAGGCCAGGTCGACCTCGAGCTCCGCGAGCACCTGTGCGAGGCTCTGCATGGCCTGCGGGTTGGTGACGACCTTCTCGTGGATCTCCACCACGAGCTTGCGGTCCGGGTAGATCGTGCGCAGCCGCTTCAGCGAGGTGAGCAGCGCAGCGTGGTCGACCTCGGCGGGGTGGGTGTTGAGGAACAAGGGTCGGCCCGGCGGCAGGCCCACCGCCCCGATCACGGCTTCCTCACGCAACAGACGGCTCAGCTCCGCCTCGGACTGCAGGGCCGCCGCGAGGGCGAAGAGCGGACCAGGTGCGCGCGGGGCCCCCGGCTGGCGACCCCTCCCGAGCGCTTCGTAGGCGACCACGGCGCGGCGGGGATCGCGGAGGTCGACCAGCGGTTGGTAGACGGCCACGACCGCGCGTTCGCGCAGGAGCTCCTCGAAGGCGGTGGCCTCGGGTGGAAAGTGGCTGGGCAGGCCCAGCTCGTCCAGCTCGCTGATCATGGTCGCGCTGGCCAGCTCCTGCTGGGTCGCGCGGACCAGGCGAAACTCGCTGCGCGCAAAGTGCACGATGTCGCCCTGTTGGAGGGCTTGGGCCCCTTCG
>CAZSAT010000016.1:0-82862 GCA_964604675.1 uncultured Enterobacterales bacterium | reverse complement strand
TCATCGGCGGCCACCACCACGTGGCCATCGACCCGCCGCTGGTGGTCACCAACGAGCACTCGGGACGCGAGGTGCCCGTCGTTCATTCGGGAGCCTTCGCGAAGTTCATCGGCCGCCTCGACGTCGTCATCCGTGACGGCGAGCTGCTGAGCCACAGCTACGAGCTCTTCCCGATCGACAACACCGTGCCTCGGGACCCCGACATGGTGGAGCTGTTGGAGGAGTACGAGCAGTACCTCGACCAGCACTACAGCACCGATCAGGTCATCGGCTACGCCGCCGACATCAACCAGTGCGACGACCCCACCGACGAGGCCTGCTGGGTGAACCTCACCCGCTACGGCACGACGGGCGGCGACTCGATGCTCGGCAACTTCACCGCCGAAGCGATGCGCCGCTACCAGGGCGTCGAGACCGAGATCGCCATCACGAACACCCTCGGCATTCGCGCGGACATCAACGGCGGGGCCATCACCATCGAGGACCTCTTCAACTCGATGCCCTTCGACAACACCATCACGACGATGTTCCTGTCAGGCCGCGAGATCCAGGAGGTGCTTGACTACGTGACGCGCCGAAGCTCCGAGCGCGGCTGCAACAGCCAGGCCCAGGTCGCTGGCATGACCTTCGTGATGGACTGCCGCGAGCAGGTCGCCACCGACGTCTCCATCAACGGCGTTCCCCTCGACGACGACGGTACCTACGAGGTCGCGACCAACAACTACATCGCCCACGGCGGCTCGGGCTTCTCCATGCTGGAGCGGAACACGACGCAGAACGACACCGGCATCTCGATCCGGGACGTCGTGCGCGAGGCGATCACGTCCTACTACACCCTCCCACAGCCGGGCGTCTGCGAAGAAGACGGCCGCATCCAGGCGGTGTACTGATGCTGCTGGTCACCGTGATCGCCTGCACCGAGCACCGCTCCGTCGAACGCGTGGAGCCCACCTTCGTCTACGTCTCGCTCGGCGATGGCACCGAGACGGGCACGGACGAGGAGCCCCTCGAGTTCACGTCCGCGGCGGTGGACGTGCCCATCGAGGTGCAGCTCCAGGACCTGGACGGCGACCCCTACGAGGAGTTCGAAGGCGACCTGACCCTCAACGTTCGCCCCGGCGACCTCGAGGGCGACCCGCGCATCCAGTTCACCGGCTCGAGCTGGTCGGGCACCGTGGCGATCAAGAACGGCTTCGGCGCCACCCGCGTCTGGGTGAGCGACCTCGGCGACAAGGACCAGGACTCGGGCCGGGCGCCATCCCACGCCACCGGCGTGTCCGACGCGATCCACTACAAGCTGCCCACGCTCTCGCAGATGAACGACGCGGGCGACCACGAGACCAACAACCTCGACCGCGAGTTCGCGCGGATCCGCACCGCCGACCGCGACGTGCGGGTCACCACCGTGGGCGCGGCGGGCTTCTGGGCCACCGACATGGCCGAGGACCAGGACCCGGAGAGCGGCGTGCGGCCCTTCGCGCACCTCTTCGTCTACACCTTCTCGAAGCCCGACGACACCATCGTCGAGGGCGCGAAGCTCTCGCTCCTGCAGGGCAACAACCAGGAATACCTGGCCACCACCCAGCTCTCGTTCCCCTCCTACGAGGTCGACGAGGAGGCGGGGATCCTGGTCCCCGACCCCGTCACGGTCGACGGCGACGCTCTCTGCGAGGACGACGAGGCGCTCGAGGCCTTCGAGTCAGCCGTCGTCCGCCTCGAGGACGTCAAGATCCCTTCGACCTTCACGTCCGGCAGCGAAGACTACGACGACTACCTGGAGTACGGGCAGTACCCGCTCTCCACGGCCGGCGGCTGCACCTTCTACGCCGAATCGTCGGTCACCGTGCCGACCTTCTACCCCACCGACCACGTGGGAGAGGAGGTCGCCTACGTCCAAGGCACCCTCTCCGAGATCTGGGGCAAGTGGATCCTGAACGTGCGTGACGCCGAGGACCTCCCCGAGGATCTCCGGCCGACCGACACCGAACAGGCCGCTCGCTCCGGTTCCGCTCCCACCCGCCCGCTCGCGCGGCCGAGGCCCTGATGTTCCTGCTGCTCACCACGCTGACCACTGCCCAGGCCGGCGACTTCGTCGACGTCTGGATCACCACGGCGATCGAGGACACGAACCTCCGTGCCGGGCCAGAGGACTACAGCCCCGCGCCCAACTTCGTGGCGCGCGGCAACCGCACCTTCTTCGAAGACTACGAGGCGGCGTACTCGGACGACATCACCCAAGGCCACCTGGTGCTGTACCGGGCCGACGACGGCTTCTGGGACGGCTGGTTCACCGAGGCCGCGATGGTGCTCCAGTTCCAGCCGTACCTCGACCCCGACGAGACCGACGACGGCGTCGACCTCAAGGACGATGGTTCGTACGTGCGCGTGGGTCGAGAGCTCGGGGAAGGCGACATCAGCCTGACCGGGTACGCCGTCGACGCCAGTCGCTTCCGGCTCGGCTACTCCTACGACCTGTCTTACGGCGGCAAGGAGATCATGGCCCGAAGCGTCGGAGCCATGCCCGGCCTTCGGCTGCAGCTCCAGCAGCCCAAGTGGTACGCCTTCGCGGGTGCGAAGTCGGCGATCGGACAACGCACCTACGGCCAGGACTGCACGGCGGTGGGCGCTGCGAGCGAGGAAGACGAGGATGGCTGCAGCGAGACCCTCGGCGACCGCAACAGCGCCTACTACGGGCTGCTCTTCGGCGCAGGCACGAACATCGGCGGCAAGCTGAAGCTCGAGGCCGGCTATGGGCTGTTCCAGCAAGGCCAGCTCGAGAACGTGCCGGACGCGTCGAGCCCGCTCTACGGCGAGCTCATCGTCGCCAACGGCTACTCGGGCCAGGTCGCGTTCCGCACCACCGAAGACCTCGACTTCATCCAGTCCTCCGAGCTGCGCCTCTACCGGAACGCGCCGGACTTCGTGAAGGACACCTACATCTCGCACCACCAGCTCGACGGCTTCGGGCTGCTGGTGCAGGCGGAGGTCGATGCGCTCGTGCACAACCTGCTCGACGCCGACAACACCGGTACCACGACCCTGGAGTGGGGCCTGGCCGGCGACGTGCAGAGCCTCGCGGTGTTCGGCGCCACCACGGTCGGCGTCGACCTCGTCTACAAGGACCTGGCCTACATCCTGTTCAACGTCCCTGGCCTGACCTCGGGCGTGAGCATCCCGACCGACATGGAGGTCACCCCGCAGCTGTACGGGCGCCTGAAGGTGTCGCACTACCTGGAGAAGGCGCGCCTCGCCCCGAGCGCAGGCGTGGGGCTGATGCAGCCTGCCAGCTACACCACGGACCAGGGCACCTTCGTGCAGTACACCGAGCGCGACAAGGAGGGCGTGCCCGCGGGGCAGGAGGCCACGCCGATCCTGGGTGCCATCGTCGGCGCGCAGCTGGATCTCTCCAAGTCCATGGTCACGGTGGCCGAGGTGCTCTACACCGCAGACCCGAACCTCTCGGAGGTCGTGTACGCCGACGACGGCGGCACCACCCGGGTGAGCGAGTCCACGAACGTGCAGAACGCGCTGGGCTTCAACCTCATGCTGCGCGCCCGCTTCTGAGCGACTGCGCCGGGCGGTAGTCTGCAGGGGTGCTCGCCCTCCTCCCCAGCGCGCTCGCGTGGAGCCCTCCCTCGGGGCTTCACACGCCGGCTCACGGGGGGTCCTTCGCCGGCCCCACCGAGGACGGGGTGTTCGGCATCGTGGCCAACCCCGCCGCGGCCAGGACGGGTCGCGCCGAGGTCCTGATGGACGTGGGCCTCTTGGGGTCGATGACCCACTTCACCCTCGAGAGCCACCCCGACGACCCGCTCGTCAACGCCGGCATGACCCCCGTTCCGTTCCTCGCTGCGGTGGTTCCGATCACGGACCACTGGGGGGTCGGTGCCACCGTCGGTGTGCCCTACGCGCGCGGCGGAAAGGCTGGCGGACCCGACGCGGCCAACGGCTACTTCGGCTACGACACGAACCTGTTGATGGTGGAGGAGACCGTGAGCCTGGCCGTCGACGGATGGGGGCCCGTGGACCTCGGCGGTTCCTTCCGCGCGGTGCAAGGGAGCTTCGGCAGCACGAAGCAATACGACCTCGGTTCCACGCTGATCGGCTTGCTCGGCCCCGATGCCGGCCTGCCGCTTCAAGACCCCTTCCTCACAGGAACCCTCCAGGTCGGCACGCTCCGAGACGTGGCCTTCGGCGGTGGTGCTGGCTTGCGGGTCGAGTCCGAACGCGGACACGGCCTTCAACTGGCGTGGCGGAGTCCTGTGAAGATGGTGCTCACCGGGCCTTTCAACCTGCAGCTGCTCAACCACGTCAACGTGGCGGTCGAAGGCGAGACCGACGCGGAGTTCAACCTTCCGCAGGAGGTCTGGATCTCGGGCGAGGTTCCCGCCGGGAGGTTGACGCTGGGTGGGGAGCTCGGCTGGATCGACTACAGCACCCGCGATGGCACCTACTCCACCACACGCGACCTCACGGTGACCGCCACGGACGCGACGCTCGATGCCCTCCTGGGCGCGTACGGCGTCACCAGCGACGAGTTCCTCCAGGCGGAGTCGAAGCAGTACAGCCGCACCGGCCAGGTGCCCATCTTCACAGGGGGCGCCCACGTGGAGCTGCCGTTCGAGGAGTGGACCCTGCGCTCCGGTCTCTCCTACGCGCCCTACACCACCCCCGACGAGTTCGCCGCACCGAACAACCTGGACTTCACGAGCTGGAACCCGCGGCTCGGCGCGCTCTACGATGGCGGAGGCCGCGTGGTGCTCGGCATGTCGGCCGACGCATGGCTCAACGAGACACGCGTCATCACGACCGACCAGCACAGCGAGTACAACGACCCGCAGACCGGGCTGAAGCAGCCCAACGGCAACGGCACCTACGCGCTCACCCTCTACCGCTTCGGCGTGACGCTGGTGGTCCGTTGATCGGTCTGCTCGCGTCGGCCTGGGCCTTCGCGCCGCCGAGCGGGCTGCATGTGCCCCAGTGGGGCGGCCCGCTCGCCAGCGTGGCGGAGCCGGGCGTCGCTGGGCTGGTGGCCAACCCCGCGGCGGCAGCCAGCCCGACCGCCGCGATGCTGGACGTCGGCTTCATGTTCAGCAGCCTGAAGGTCACCATCGACGGGAAGGAGCCGTCCGGAAGGCCTGGGCTCAGCCTGCCCATTCCCCACCTCGCGGGCGTGGTGGCGCTGACGGACACCGTGGGCCTGGGGGCACGTGTCGACGCCCCCTACGTCCGGATCGGCGGCAGCGATCCAGAGGGTCCCCTCCGCTACTACAGCATCGAGGGAAACCTCGTGTTCGTCGAAGAGGGCCTGTCGGTGGCCTGGCGGCCCACCCCGGCCTGGGCGTTGGGCGGCGAGGTGCGCTTCATCCAGGGGAACTACGACGGGTACCGAAGCTACGACCTCGGCGTGACCATCACACAGATGCTTCTCCCCGACGACTACGGCGTCCCGCTCGAGGATCCCGCCCTCGAAGGCACGATCGCCTACGAGGACCTGGTGGGCCGGGCCCGCGGGGCGTCCCTTGGCGTGTCGTACACCCCCGACTCCGGGCCGTCCTACCATCTGGCCTGGCGATCCGGCTCGACGGTGGTGGTCGACGGCACCCTGCTCCTCGTGCCATCCCAGAGCTTCGAGGTGTTGATCACGGGTGAGCTCGAGACCGAGATCCAGCTGCCCGCGGAGCTCTGGCTCGCCACGCGGATTCCCATCGGCGAGGTCGAGCTGGAGATCGAGACAGGCTGGATCGACTACTCGGCGAACGACACGATCTACTCGACCGCGGAGAACCTCACGCTCTCGGCCACCGATCCCGGCCTCCTGGGCCTGCTCAACCTCTACGGTCTCACCGAAGAAGGACTGCTCGCCACCGTGCAGGAGCAGTACTTCTCCAACGGCTACCGCGACGTCTACAGCATGGGCGGCGTGCTCATCGCGCCACTCGCCCCCACCCTCGACGTACGCGCAGGCGCCTGGCTGGCCACCGCGGCCACACCCACCGACTACGTCACGCCCGGCAACCTCGACTTCATCACCCTGGACCTCCGGACCGTGATCGTGTGGGAGCGCGACCGGCTCACCCTCACGGGGTCCGCCGACTACTACGCGGCCGGCAGCCGCACCGTGCAGGACAGCGTGTACAGCATCTACAACGACCCGACCAGCGGCCTCGCCGGCGCGCCGGGAAATGGCAAGTACAGCCTGACGCTGCTCCGCGGCGGCGTCGGTGCCACGTGGAGGTTCTGAGTGATCTGGACCCTGTCGACCGCACTGGCGTATTCGCCGCCCTCGGGCATGGGCACCCCGGCCGTGGGCGGCGCCTTCGCTGGCCCCGGCGAAGACGGCGCGGCGGGCCTGGTTGCGAATCCGGCCGCCGCCCACCCCGCGACCTGGGAGGTGATGCTTGACGTCGGCACCATCTTCTCCTCACTCCAGGGCGAGCTCGACGGCGTCGGCACCTATGCAGCCGACAGCCTGAGCCAGCCACTCCCCACCTTGGCCGTGGCGGTGCCCGTCGGTCCCGTGGGCATCGGTGTGCACGCGAGCGTCCCGATCGCACGCAGCTCGGACTACCCGGCCACGGGTGCACAGCGGTACCACAGCGTCGAGGGCAGCTTCCTGATCTTCGAAGAAGCCCTCCAGCTGGCCTACCAGCCGGCGGACTGGGTCACGCTGGGCGCTGGTGGCCGGGCCTTGCAGATCAGCTACGAAGCCCTGTACGCCTACGACGGCGCCTCGGTGCTCATCGCCTTCCTCGGCAGCGACGCGGGCGTGCCCATCGGCTCCGACTTCCTCGAAGGCACCCAGCAGGTGGACCTGTTCGGGACCGGGCTGGCCGGCAGCGCCGGGATCCGCTTGACCCCGGCCCAGGGCCCCGAGCTCGCGCTCTCGTGGCGCTCGGGCGCGGAACTGCGTCCGTCCGGACCGGTCGCGACCATCCCATCCAGCGACCTGAGCGTGGTCATCGACGGCACGCTCACCAGCACGCTGCACGTTCCACAAGAGGCCTGGTTCCACGCCTTGTGGCGTCTGGACCGGCTCGGTCTGAGCGTCGAGCTCGGCTGGGTGGACTGGTCCGCCAACCGCTGGATCACCACCGAGACCACGGACCTGACCATCTCGGGGACCGACGACGATCTCGACGCGCTGTTCACCCTCTACGGGATCAACGAGCCCGAGGCCGTGCTCGACGGCGTGAAGGAGGGCCTCAGCGACAAGGGCATGCACGACGTCTTCAGCGTGGGCGTCGGAATGCGCCACCCGGTGTTCTCGGAGCGCGCTGAAGTGCGCGTGGCGCTCACGGCGGCGAACGCGGCGACCGAGAGCGCCTACGTGCACCCGGGCAACCTGGACTTCGCGACCCTGGACACCCGCGCCGCGCTCCTGTGGGATGCCCTGGACTGGCTCGACGTCGGCGTCGGCACCGACCTCTACCTCTGCCCGACGCGTGTGGTCGAGGACTCCATCCTCGCGGTGGACAACGAGCCGTCGCTGGGCGCGAGCCAGCCCTCGGGCAACGGCACCTACTCCCTCTTGATGCTGCGCTCCGGGCTTTCCTTGATCTTCCGTCGTCCCCCGGCTTAGCTCTGCACATGCTGTTCGCCCTCACCGCGCTCGTCACCCCTGTCCAAGCTGATGAAGGGGTGCAGCTGCGCGTCTACAACGGCGCCATGTCGTTCCTCGGCGAGTACATGAGCGGGCAGAGCTTCGACTTCGGCTACACCGACATCGTCTCGACCTACTCCTGCTACGACGAGATCGGCGTCCTGGACTTCAACCTCGAGGTGCCGATCTCGAACCTGAGCCTGAGGAGCAACGACGAGGGCCTGTACCTGTCCATCGCCTTCGACCAGATCCATGGTGAGAACATGGAGCTCTACGGGGTCAGCGGCTGGTGGGACACCTGCGTCGACTTCGACGGCGACCTCAACTACGTGCGGGTCGACGGCGCCAGCCTGACCGCCACCCTCGGCGTGAAGGCCTCCGGCGGCGATCTCGAGGTCTACTGGGCAGGCGATCCCCAACTCACAGGCAGCATCTCCACCGACATCTCCTGGTTCCCCGACGACATCGCGCTCTACTTCCTCGAAGACCTGATCATGGAGAAGGCCGAGGAGGCGGTGACCGAGCAGGTCCCCGCCCTGGTCAACGACTACCTCGGCGCCGCACTGCTCGATGGGGAGTACGGCGACTTCGACGTGATCGTCGAGCTGGAGGATGCCGACACCACGAACGAGGCGCTCGCCCTGGCCGCCAGCGCCGACGTGGGGTGGTCCTCGGACGACGCGTGCCCGCCCGAAGGGAGCCCGCCCGACCCGGGGCGCACTCCCACGCTCGACTTCGAGAACGACGGCAGCGATCTCGCGATCGGGATCACCGAGTCCGCGCTCAACAGCTTCTTCAACGAGTCCTGGGCCGGCGGCCTGTACTGCTTCCACGAGCAGGACATGCAGGACCTCTTCGCCCTCGTCCAAGACAGCTTCGACGCCGGGGTCGCAGACTTCGAGGCGCGGGCCGACATCGGCTCCGCACCCCACGTCACCCTCGACCAGGGCAACGTCTCCTTCGAGCTGTCTGACCTCGACCTGAGCCTCACGGGTGTGCTCAACGGCTCGCGAGAGCAGCTCCTGCACCTGAACGCCGACATCAAGGGCAGCGCCGACATCGGGCTCGACAACGGCCTCAGCGCCTTCCAGCTCCAGATGACCGACATGGGGCTCTACATCGAGGAGTTCAGCGCGTCGCACCTGCTCGACAACGACCAGGAGGCCGAAGAGGACCTGAAGGTCTTCCTGCACTCCTGGGCCACGGGCTGGGTGAACAGCAAGGCCAGCGACATGACGCTGTACGGCGCGCTCTACCACCTGCTCGGCATCTACATCAAGGTCGACGACCTGCTCTACGACAACGGCGGCGTGATGCTCTTCGTGTCGCTCTACGACGAAGACGATCCGGAAGTCGACCTCGAGCCGCCCGACACGTCGGTGCTGGTGGAGGAGGAGACCGAGATCGGCGCGACCCTCACCTGGTCGTCCGAGGACGACCGGGAAGGCGCCATCGCCTATAGCTGGCAGCTCGACGGCGGGAGCTGGTCGGCCTGGTCGAACGACGAAGCCATCACCCTGACCGGACTGCCCGGTGGCTGGCACGTGTTCAGCGTGAAGTCCCGCGACGCCTGGTGGAACGAGGACGAGACCCCGGCCAGCACACCCTTCGAGGTCGGTGCGACCGGCTGCGGCGGCTGTGGCGTGACGGGCGGTGCCGGGTGGCTGTTCGCGCTCGCCGGGCTGTTCAGCGCCGGACGCCGGTCCCGCGGAACGACTCGTTGTTCCGAACACGACGCGTGACGGTGATGTCGGCGTAGCCGGTTTCGGCGAACCAGCGCTCCAGCTCTTCGCCGGTCACGTACTGGGTCACCGGCACCCGCAGCCGATCGTAGATGTCCGCCACGACCACATCGAAGGGCCACTTGTGGTGGTCGTGCGCCGGCAGGTGCGTGACCACGTGGCCGACCAACGGGACGTGGCGCATCAGCCGGTAGGGGGTGTGGGACACGGCCCTCAGCGTGCTGGCCAGGCTGCTGCTCAAGCGGAAGAGCCCTTCGTCGTCCAGGCTGTTCGCCGTTCCCCGGAGGGCCTTGGAGACATGGCGAACCGTTCCGTGGCGCGGGCCATAGACCCAGACGAGCAAGCGACCACTGACGTCGAGCAGGTCCTGCAGGCTCCCGAAGGACGCTCGCGGGGCCTCCAGGTGGTGGAGCACGCCCATGCACATGGCGAGATCGAAGCTCTCGCTGCGAAGGGGGGGCCGGCTGAAGTCGCCTTGAACCACGTGCACGCGGTGCAGCTTCTTCGTGTTCGCGCGCGCGCTCCCCACTGCGTCGGCCGCCTTGTCGAGGGCGACCACCTCGGCCCCGTAGCGCGCGGCGAAGAAGCTGTGCCGTCCGAACCCGCACCCGGCATCGAGGACGAGCTTGCCCAGGAAGTCCTTGGGCTCTATCGGGTCGATCATGTCGAGGAAGTTCTGCTCGAACTCGGGCTCGGACCCATCGAAGCGGGTCCACCGGTGGCCCGACGCCGGCGAGTCGTCGTCCTCCAGGAGCATGCGCGGCACGCCGTCTCGGATGGGGTAGCTGCGACCGCAGCTCGGGCACTTCAGCTGGCCCTCGAGCACCTCCTGGAGGCTCCGCGCATCGAGGTCGAGCCCGCTCGTGCCCTCTTCTGTAGGCTGCCAGTGACCATGCCAGGTGTCGAGGGTGGTGACGCGGTCGGCCCGCAGTGCGAGGTCGGGGCAACGGCATGCGGGGCAGGCGAGCCAGTCGAGGAGGCGGTACTTCACGTCCCAAGGCTAACCGAGATGCGTTAGCACCGTAGTCTCGTGAGAGGACCCATGGACACCGCTTCCCCGACCAAGCCGGTCCAGGAGCTTCAGAGCGTCGTCATCCGCTTTGCGGGCGACTCGGGCGACGGCATGCAGCTCACCGGCACACAGTTCACCAACACCACGGCGCTGGCCGGGAACGACTTGTCGACCCTGCCGGACTTTCCCGCCGAGATCCGGGCGCCAGCTGGCACCCGCGCAGGCGTGTCGGGCTTCCAGCTCCACTTCGCCAGCGACGAGATCTTCACGCCGGGCGATGCGCCCAACGTGCTCGTGGCGATGAACCCCGCGGCGCTGATCACCAACGTCGGCCGGCTCGAGGCCGGTGGCACGGTGATCATCAACACCGACAAGTTCAAGGACCGGGATCTGCAGACCGCGGAGCTCGAGCAGAACCCCCTCGAAGACGACACGCTCGACGACTACCACGTCATCCCCGTGCCCCTGTCCTCGCTCACGAAGGGGGCGGTGGAAGGCCTCGGGCTGAAGACGAAGGAAGCCGACCGCTGCAAGAACTTCTTCGCGCTCGGCATGACCTACTGGATGTTCAACCGGGACATGTCCCACACCCAGGACTGGATCAAGGGCAAGTTCAAGGATCCCTACCGCGAAGCGAACCTCCGCTGCCTGCAGGCCGGTTGGAACTTCGCGGACACCATGGAGTTGATGGATCGGAGCTACCGGGTGCCGCCAGCGGCCCTCGAGCCCGGCACCTACCGCAACATCATGGGCAACCAGGCAACGGGCCTGGGCATCGCTGCTGCGGCCACGCTCTCCGGCAAGCAGATCCTCTTCGCGAGCTACCCGATCACGCCCGCGTCCGACATCCTGCACGCGGTCAGCCACTACAAGCACTACGGCGTGGCCACGCTGCAGGCCGAAGACGAGATCGCCGCGGCCTGTGCCGCCATCGGCGCCAGCTTCGGCGGCAACATCGGCTTCACGTCCACCTCCGGTCCAGGCCTGGCCTTGAAGGGTGAAGCCCTCGGCCTCGCCATGATCACCGAGCTTCCGATGGTCGTGATCGACGTGCAGCGAGGGGGTCCGAGCACCGGCCTGCCCACCAAGACCGAGCAGTCCGACCTGAACATCGCCATGTACGGGCGCAACGGCGAATCGCCGCTCCCCATCATCGCAGCGCAGACTCCCGCGGACTGCTTCGCCACGATCATCGAGGCCACGCGCATCGCCGTGAAGTACATGGTGCCGGTCCTGGTCCTGACCGACGGCTACCTGGCCAACGGCTCCGAGCCCTGGAAGCTGCCCGACCTCGCCGACCTCACCCCGATCGAGGTGGACAACCCGACCGAGCCCAACGGGCCGAACGGTACCTTCCTGCCCTACAAGCGCAACCCGGACACCCTGGCGCGCCCTTGGGCCCTTCCGGGAACGCCTGGCCTGCAGCACCGCATCGGTGGTCTGGAGAAGGACGACGAGACAGGCAACGTCTCGTACGATCCCAACAACCACGAGTTCATGTGCGAGATCCGCCAGAAGAAGGTGGACCGGGTGGTCGCCGACGTGCCGGACGTCGAGGTCTACGGCACCACCGACGGCCTGCTCGTGCTCTCCTGGGGCTCCACGTATGGCGCTGTTCGCCAAGCGGTTCGCCTCGCACGCATGGAAGGCAAGCACATCGCCCACGCCCACCTGCGTTGGCTGAATCCCTTCCCCGCCAACCTGGGGAAGCTGCTCGGTAAGTACGACCGTGTGCTGGTGCCCGAGATGAACCTCGGTCAGCTGGCCGGCGTGCTGCGCAGCACCTACGTGACCGAGCTCACGAGCCACACCAAGATCCAGGGCCAGCCCTTCACGGTGGGTGAGCTCAAGAAGAAGATCGACGAGCTGACGGAGGCCTGAGATGTCCGAGAACCACGAGAGCGCGGTCGAAGAGGGCACGAGCTACACCAAGAAGGACTTCATGTCCGACCAGGTCATCCGTTGGTGCCCTGGCTGCGGTGACTACGCGATCCTGAGCCAGGTCCAGACCGTGATGACCGAGATGGGCATCAAGCGTGAGGACTTCGCTGTGGTGAGCGGCATCGGCTGCTCGAGCCGCTTCCCCTACTACATGAACACCTACGGGTTCCACACGATCCATGGCCGCGCTCCCGCGTTTGCCACGGGCCTGAAGTGCGCGAACCCCGACCTGAGCGTGTGGGTCATCACGGGCGACGGCGACGCGCTGAGCATCGGTGGCAACCACCTGATCCACGTCATCCGCCGCAACGTGGACCTGCAGATCCTCTTGTTCAACAACCGCATCTACGGCCTGACCAAGGGGCAGTACAGCCCCACCAGCGAGGTCGGCAAGAAGACCAAGTCCACGCCGCTCGGCAGCCTGGACAACCCCTTCGTGCCGCTGCAGGTCGCCCTTGGCGCCGGCGCAACGTTCCTGGCCCGGAGCGTCGACATCATGGTGAAGGATCTCCGGAAGGCCCTGTTCGCGGCGGAGCAGCACTCCGGCACTTCGTTCGTCGAGATCTACCAGAACTGCAACATCTTCAACGACGGCGCCTTCGACGACGTGGTCGCTCGCAAGGTTCGGGCCGAGAACTGCCTGATGCTCGAGCACGGTCAGCCGATGACCTTCGGCGCCAAGGATGCGCCCAAGGGACTGCGCCTGGACGGGCTCAAGATCGAGGTCATCGAGCTGGGTGACGAGTTCACCGAGGCCGACTGCATCGTGCACGACAAGACCAACCGTTTCCTTGCGGGCCTGCTCGTGCAGCTCGACGTCCCCGAATACCCGGTGCCGATGGGCGTGATCCTCGAGACCGAGCGCCCCACCTACGACGGCGCCTTCCACGCCCAGCTCGACGAGGCCACCTCGCGCCACGGCAAGGGCGAGCTCGCCAAGCTCGTCTACGGCGGGACGACCTGGACGGTCGAGTAGATGCAGCCCCTCACGGAGGCGCCGGCCGATTGGGGTCGAGGCCTCCGCGGGGTCTTCTGCGACATCGACGACACGCTCACCTGGGAAGGCCGGCTGGTGCCGGAGGCCTTCGTGGCGCTGTCACGCCTGCAGGCCGCCGGTCTCCGTGTCGTCCCGATCACGGGTCGTCCTGGGGGCTGGGTCGATCACATCGCGCGGATGTGGCCCGTCGACGGGGTCGTCGGGGAGAACGGTGGCCTGTGGTTCTTCCACCGGGACGGGCGCCTCCACAGGCGGTTCCTGCAAGGGGCTGGAGAACGCGCCGAGAACCGTCTGCGGCTGACCGCCCTAGGCGACTGGATCGTGCACCACGTCGCGGGCTCGGCGCTGGCCAGCGACCAGCCCTACCGCGAGCTGGACCTCGCGATCGACTTCTGTGAAGACGTCCCTCACCTCGGCGAGAGGGGAATCGACGCGATCGTGGCGGCCTTCGAGCACGCCGGCGCCACCTGCAAGGTGAGCTCCATCCATGTCAACGGTTGGTACGGCACCTTCGACAAGCTGACCGGCTGCCGCCGCATCGTGAAGGAACTCTGGCACGAAGACCTGGACGAAGTGGCCCACCAGTACGCCTTCCTTGGCGACTCGGCCAACGACGAGCCGATGTTCGGGTACTTCCCCTGCTCGATCGGGGTCGCCAACGTCGCAGACTTCCTCCACCGCATGGACCAGCATCCCACCTGGATCACCGCGGAGCCGGGCGGCCATGGCTTCGCCACGGCCATCGACGGTCTACTCGAGGGCCGCGGGTAGCGCCCGACCGTCCAGGAATGCTTCGACCGTGGCCACCACCTCGTCGGCCACGGCTCGACCGAGACCCGGGTGGTAGCCGGCTGCGTGCGGCAGCAGCACGGTGTTCGGCCGCGCAGCGATCTCGGCCAGGCGTTCGGGCGGCTCCAGGTCGAAGACGTCGAGGCCCAGCCCGCCGAGGTGATCGGCCTCGAGCACGTCGTCGAGCACCACACAGCCACCACGGGCGGTGTTCACCAGCAGGGTGCCGGGCCGCATCGCGCGACAGAGGGTGGCGTCGACGAGCCCGTCGCTCGAGTCGGTGTGCCCGCAGTGGAGGCTCACGACACGGCTTGCGCCCACCAGCTCCTCCAGGTCGAGGCTGCCCGCCAGGGCTGGGTCGTGCCATCGCACCTTGGCCCCGAGCGAGCGCCACGCGTGGGCCGCCGCACGTCCGATGACCCCGAGTCCAACCAACCCCACGTCGAGTCCGGACACCAGCCCGGGCGCACGGGAGGGCAGCTGCCCACGGGCCCAGACCCCGCGCTCCGCTTCGCGGTGGAGACCGGGCAAGCCGCGGAGCAACGACAACGCCAGCGCGAGGCTGGTGTCGACCACCGCATCGCGGCGGGCGATCGGGCAGCGTGCGGCACGCACCCCGGCGGACTGGAGCGTGTCGAGGTCGAGGTGCTCGTAGCCGCTGGTGGTGGTCACGACGAGCTCGAGATCCGGCGCCGCCGCCACCACCTCCGCCCGGACCTCCACCTTGCTGGTGACCACGAGGACCCCCACACCATGCAGGGGCGGGTCCGGACCTTCGTGCCGCACCAGGGGCACCCCGAGCGCTGCGAGCCCGGCCTCCTCGAGGTCGAGGGCTTCGTCGGTCTCGTAGGCGGACCGGCCCCAGCGAAGCGCCCTCACTCGGGCCCTCGGGCCACCGGCCGACCTTCCGCGAGCCAGCCGCTCCAGCCGCCCGGGTAGAGCCGTCCGCGCCGTCCACCGTAGGCTTCCAGGGCCAACAGGCCCACGCACGCCGTCACCCCGGACCCGCAGTACAGCACCGGGGCGCCACCCGGGAGATCCGGGGGCTTCACCAGACGGCCGGCCTCGCTCACCAGATCGGACCAGGGCCTGTTGATGGCGCCCGGAATGTGCCCCGGTCGGGGGTCGATGGGCTCGGAGTCCCCCCGAAAGCGCCCGGGAGATCGGCAGTCGACCAGGAGCTCCGCCGCAGCGGCCTCGTCCGCGGTCGCGACCCGCTCGGGACGCACGCGCGCCTGCAGGTTCCCACGTCGCGCCGGCACCTGCGGTCCGGTGTCGAGCTGACCCGCCCAGGCGCCGAAGCCGCCGTCGAGGACCTGCACGTCGTCGTGTCCGATCCAGCCGAGCATCCACCACAGGCGCGCCGCAAAGGGGTTCCCCATGTCGTCGTACGCCACCACGCGCGTGCGTCGGCCCACGCCATGGCTCCGAAGCAGCTCCGCGAAGACCTCGGGATCCGGGAGGGGGTGACGTCCACCGCGTCCATCGGGCGCGACCGGAGCCGAGAGATCCCGGTCCAGGTTCAGGTAGCGGGCACCCGGCACGCGCCCCGCGCGGAAGGCTGCTTCCCCCCAGCTCGGATCCGAGAGCCGGTGGCGGCAGTCGAACACCACGACGTCTCCGTCGACGATGCGCTGGAGCTCGGTGGCGGAGACGAGAGGCTTCATGGGGCGCCCGGATCGCGCGCCCAGAGGAGGGCGAGGGCCCGCGACACCCTCCGAGGCTATCCGCTCGGACGGTGTCGGGGACCCTCGCCCTGGGGGACGGTGCCGTCAGCGACGCACCTTGTTCTCCAGGAGGATGCTGCGCTCGCGGGCGAAGCGGACCTCCAGCGCCTTGATGCGCTCGCTCTCGGCCCGGGTCACCCGACCGTCGGCGCGGGCGAGGGCCTTGACGCGCACCAGGTTCTCGTAGGCACTCCGGAGCTGCTGCGCCTCGGCGAGCGTGATGCGGGAGGACGACAGGCTCGCTGCGAGCACCCTGCTGTTGGGCGCCGCCTCGGCGGAGGGGGCGAAGAACAGGCAAGCGGCGAGGACGGGGAGGAGGATCTTGGCCATGGTGGCTCCTGTGGTGCGGTCCATCCGGTTCATCCGGACACCCTTGAGAACGCCGGCTTCGAACATCCCTTCGAGCCCAAGGCGTCAGCAGTTGTCCGCGCGTCTTCACACTCCTTTGGATTCGCTTGACACGCGCCTCAGGTAGACAGCATGTATAGTGCTCGCGGCACCGGCCCCGTGGAGGGCCTGACATGATCATCGTGTCGCTCGCGCTGGCCGCCGCGCCGCCGCCGATCGTCAACGGACAGATCGCGACCACCGGCCAGTTCCCAGCCGTGGTCGCCTTGGAAGCCTGCTGGGGCAGCTGTTTCAGCTACTGCAGCGGCACCCTGGTCCACGAGAAGTGGGTGGTCACCGCCGCACACTGCGTCGACGCGTACAAGAGCTACGCCAACAGCGGCTACGAGATGTACGTCGGGATCGGCGAGCGCGTGGGCGAGATGACGGACTGGGACGAGGGCAAGGCCGCCTACGCCCACCCCGACTACAGCAGCTGGAGCCTGGCCCATGACATCGGGCTGGTGGAGCTGGTCAACGGGCTGACCTCGGTGGAGCCCTACCCGGTGAACACCGACCCACTCACCAACAGCTGGAAAGGCGAGGACCTGACCTTCGTGGGCTTCGGCGTCACGAGCGACAACGCCAACGACGGCGGGATCAAGCGATGGGCGAAGATCCCGGTCCACAGCTTCGACGCGACCTTCGTCTACGGCGTGGACACCCAGGACAACCAGAACATCTGCTACGGCGACAGCGGCGGCGCTGCGCTCGAGGACCTCGGCGACGGCATCTATGAGCTGGTGGGCGCCAACAGCCACGTGTACAGCTGGCAGTACAGCAACTCCATGTGCGTCGGTGGTGGCAACGGGGCCGCGCGCGTCGACAGCCACCTGGACTGGATCCTCGGGTACGTAGACGTCGGCGGCTACGAGCCCGAAGCCCAGGAGCCCGAGGGCCAGGACGGCGGAGACGACGGCAGCGGCGGGAGCGGGCCAGGCGGCGGCAGCGGTGGCGGAGGCGACAGCGGAGGCGACACGACGCTCCGGGCCGCGAGCGTGCCGATCGAGGTGGTGGCCGGCGAGACCGCCCGCACCAAGATCTTCGTCGAGGGCACCGACGCGTGGCTGATGTCGGTCGTGGTCGAGCCCGCGCTCGGCGAGGTCGAGGTGGGCGAAGAGGGCTGGGTCTGGTTCTACGCCGGCGGGGAAGCCGGCGAGGACACCTTCAGCGTGCTCGTCGACGGCAATGGCTCGACGGTCGAGGTCCCGGTGAGCGTGGCGATCGCGGAACCCGCGGGGTGTTCGAGCTCGAGAGCTGTGAGCGCCTGGTGGGTGCTCGCGCCGCTCGCTCTCCTCCGTCGACGTCAGTCCACGTAGCCGACTGCGCGCAGCTCCTCGAGCAACTCGGGCCCCAGAGCGCGCGGGACGCCGAGCTGCTCGGGGGGCTGCCGTTCGGCGTACACACCCTCCGGCGTCCGGAGGGCGAAGGCCGATGCGTCGCGGCGGAGGCCGCCCACCTCGACCACGGTCCGCGTGCGCACGGCGGGGTCTCCCGCGGCTGCCGCCAGGAGCGCCTCACGAAGGTCGAAGGCCGCGATCTGCCCTTCGGGCACCACGAGTCCGCGCGTCCACAGGGGCACCACCAGTTGATCGTCGTCCAGCGCCGTGCCATGCCCGAACGAAGGGCCGAGGGCTTCCCCGTGGTCCGAGGTGACCGCCACGACGGCGTCCTCGGGCAGCGCGGGCAGCCACGCCGCCAGCCGTCCGAGGGTGGCGTCGACGTTGGCGGCGTACACGCGCCGCATCACATCGGGATCCGTGCTCCCCGGGGTCCACCCCTCGACCTCACGGAGCGGGTCGCGTGTGTACTCGTGAGGGCCCAGCAGGTGGACCCAGAGAAAGCGCGAACGCTCGCTGGGCGTCTCCAGGGCAGCGGTGGCCTCGGCCAGCACGAGCGCGTCGCGTCGGTGACGGAGGCGCTCCACGCGGCCTGTCGATCGGGCGTGCCAGCGAGACAGGGTGTGCACCGCCAACAACGGCTCGACGAAGTCGTCGGCGTGCACGAAGCGATCGAAGCCCCGGTCGAAGTCGAGCTCGGCCCGGAGGTGGGGGTTGGAGACCACCGCGTCGGTGCGGTAGCCCTGTGCCGCCAGCGCTTCGGCCAGGCTGGGCAGGGCGGGATCCGGGGCGGTGTACCCCGCCTCGACAGGCAGCCCACCGCCATGGAAGCGGACCGGCTGGCCCAGCATCAGCGCGTACATGGCGGGAAGCGTCCAGGGCGCGCCGCTCACCGCGTCGTGGCGTTCCAGGCCGGGCAGTTCACCGTGATCCGCACGCAGCGTGTCGACCGTGACCAGCACGATCGGCGGTCCGCTGTCCATCAGCGGCCGCTCGAGACTCAGCCCGCCGGCTCGTGGGCGCGCGAGGCTCGTCAGCGCGCCTCCAAGGGTCGCGACGAGGACGCCGGCCGGCCCGAGGAACCCGCCCGCCGCGAAGGCCGCGCCCCCCGCCCAGCCCCAGCCCTCGTGCACCCCCGCACTCCTGGCGGCATGCGGCCCGGCGACGAGGCCGAGCACGATCCACGGCAACCAGCGTGAGACCGTGCCGAGCAGCGCACCGAGGCCACCGAGTCCCAGCACCGCCCACAGCGCGTCGAGCACCTCGAGCGGCTGCCCCGGAGCTGGAGCGAGCCCGCCCACCGCCAGCTCCCCAGCACAGAATCCGAACCCGATCAGCCCGCCCAGCATCGCAGCGCTTGCCCGCTCTGGGGAGAACCGGGTACGCACTGAATCTCCATTCACCGACATCGGAGCACTGATGAGCGCCACTGGGTATTCCGTCGACCTGCAGGACATCCACTTCGTGCTCTTCGAGCAGCTCCAGGTCGACAAGAACCTGGCCCACGCCTTTCCGGACTTCGATGCGGAGATGTACGGGGCGATGATCGACGAAGCGGCCAAGCTCGCGATCGAGGTCATCGGCCCCGTCAACGGCCCGGGTGACGCCCAGGGATGCACCTTGGACGACGAGGGGAACGTCACCACCCCCGACGGCTACATCGGAGCCTGGAAGGCCCTGGCCGAGGGTGGCTGGCTCGGCATGGAAGCCCCCGAGGAATGGGGCGGCATCGGGCTGCCGCACGCGGTGGCCATGGCGGTCTCGGAGATCCTCACCGGTGCCTGCACCGGACTGACCATCTACAGCGGGCTCACCAACGGCGTGGCCGCGCTGATTCGTGAGTACGCGGACGAAGACCTGAAGGCCCGCTGCCTGCCGAAGCTCTATGCAGGCGAGTGGGCGGGCACGATGCTCCTGACCGAGGCCGGCGCCGGAACCTCCGTGGGCGACAACCGCACCCGCGCCATTCGCACCGAAACCGACGGGATGTACCACCTCGAGGGGGAGAAGATCTTCATCTCGGGCGGCGACCAGGACTTCACCGACAACATCGTGCACATCGCCCTCGCCCGCACCGAGGATGCCCCGGCCGGCACCCGCGGCCTGAGCATCTTCGCGGTGCCCAAGGTCAACTGGGACGGCACCCGGAACGACGCCAAGGTGGTCGGCATCGAGCACAAGATGGGCATCAACGGCTCCGCCACCTGCACCATCGCGCTGGGCGCCGACGGACCGTGCACCGCCTACCGCATCGGTGCCGAAGGGCAGGGCATGGCCATCATGTTCTTCCTGATGAACCACGCCCGCATCGCGGTGGGCGTGCAGGGGCTCGCCACCGCCGCGGCCGCCTACCAGAACTCGCTCGCGTACTGCCAGGAGCGGGTCCAGGGCACGAGCGTGTCGGACTTCAAGAACCCCGACGCCAAGCCCGTCACCATCGTGAACCACCCCGACGTGCGTCGGATGCTGATGTTCCAACGGGTGTGGGTGCAGCTGTCTCGCTCGCTGCTCTACACCACGGCGTACCGGGCTGACCTCGCCCACCACCACCAGGACGAGAAGGAACGCCTGAAGTACGAGAACCTCGTCAGCCTGCTCACGCCCATCTGCAAGGCGCACGTCACCGACGTGGGCTTCGAGTCCTGCCGACTCGCGGTGCAGTGCCTCGGTGGCTACGGCTACATCAACGAGTACCCGGTCGCCCAGCACCTGCGGGACAACAAGATCTTCTCGATCTACGAGGGCACCAACGGCATCCAGGCGATGGATCTGCTCGGCCGGAAGATGCGACAGGGCTCCGGTGCCTTGTTCATGCAGTGGCTGCAGGACGCCAACAGCGACGTCGCGAAGGCCAAGGCGGCCGGGCTCGACGACCACGCCGCAGCCGTCCAGAAGGCCATCCAGGCCCTCGGGGCAAGCGCGATGCACCTCGGCGGACTCGCGCGCTCCGGTGGGATCGACAAGGCGATGGTGCACGCCACGCCCTTCCTCACCCAGTTCGGCGTGGTCGCGCTCGCCACCCACGCCCTGGAGCAGGCGACGCTCGCCACCGAGGCGCTCACGGCGGATCCGAAAGGCTCGAGGGCCACGTTCTACCGGGGCAAGCTGCTCAACCTCGACTTCTACATCGCGCAGATGCTGCCGAGCGCCGTCGGACTGGGCAAGACCATCCGGAGCGGCGACGCGAGCTGCCTCGACGAGGCCCTGTTCAGCTGAGCGCCTACGACGGCGTGATCCGCGGCAGCAGGCGCTTCAGGCCCGTGTGCGCCGACTCGTTGAAGGGGTCGCCGTAGCGGAGGAAGTGCTGGCCCCACTCGGTGTCCCGGAGCCACGTCTGCACGGTCTTGGACCCCTCGAAGGGGTACCAGATGTAGTCGTGGTAGAAGAAGCTGCCGAAGATGAAGGCGTTCACCAGGGGGGTCTGGAAGGCCAGCTTCGAGAGCGGCTTCAGCGGCCCGAACCAGAACAGGTCGCCCACCGCGCTGGCCGCGTTGTCGCCGACCACAAAGTCCCAGTTGGTCCTCTTGACCTCGGCCGTGTCGAGGTCGCCCACGATCTCGATGTCGTCCATGTGGCCGTTTCCGAGCCCGGCTTCCGTAGCGAGCCGGATGCACTTGACGTCCATCGTATCGAAGCCCAGGAGCTTCGCGCACACCGCGTCGATGGCGACCTGGTCGTCGCTGGCGAGCAGCAGGTTCTTGACCACCGGTGTCATGGTGCGCGGCCCGGGACCGGAGCCCGCGGTGGTGCCATCGGCGATGGCGAAGGTCGAGGCCTGGATCTCCTTCTGGATGCGCAGCAGGTCGACCAGCGTCTCGTGGATGGTCGGGTGGCAGTAGTGCCGGGACTTGTCCAACAAGGCGCCGAACGCGTTCTTCATCGCACAGGTGTAGTCGGTGTAGATGTGCGTCTTGAGCGTGGGCAGGTGGATGACGTTCTTGCCGAAGAAGTAGTCCGGGATGCGGATGCCCTTCGGAAAGACCTCGTGCAGGGTGAGCATCGGCCCCTTGGGCTCGTAGGTCACCCAGCGCATGTCGCGCGGGTCGAAGTTGTACTTGACCGGCAGGCCATACTTCTCGTGCACCGGCGTGAAGTTGTTGTACTGCTCGCCCTTCTTGGCGTTGGTGACCACGGTGCGGTTCTCGACCACCACCAGGTCGTCGAAGCCGTCGCTCTGCAGCTTCTTCGTCACCCCCTCGATCTGCCACGGCGTGGAGTTCGCGGAGGGGTAGAGCAGGTGCCACGAGATGTTGTTCTTCAGGATCGTGGTCGCGTTCTTGTCGAGGATGTTCTGGTAGTCTGCCAGGTCCATCAGACGCGCGTAGTCGTCGAGCACGGTCTCGGGGGTGGTGCGGACGGCGACGACGGTCGACTTCGAGCTCATGCTGTGACTGCTCCTTCGGCCCACGCACCCTAATCCCCGTTAGCGAGGGTGTGTAGGAGGACCCGCATGCCGAGTGGTCTGGAGCGCTTCTTCGCCGAGCACGTGGACCGCTTCCGCGGGTCCCGGGTCGGCTTGTGCTGCAACCCCACCGCCGTGGACAGCAAGCTCGACCATGCCGTCGACCTGCTCGCCGGCGCCGGGCTGGGCGTGCACCGCCTGTTCGGACCCGAGCACGGGGTGAAGGCCACCGCGCAGGACATGATCGGCGTGGACGGCGAGGACACGGGCGTGGCCACGGTCTCGCTCTACGGCAACGACGCCGCGAGCCTCCGCCCCCACCCCGACACGCTCCGCGACCTCGACGTGCTGCTCTTCGACATCCAGGACATCGGCGCCCGGTACTACACCTACCAGGCCACCCTGGGGTTCGTGATGGAGGTGGCTGGCCAGGTGGGAACCAAGGTGGTCGTGCTGGACCGGCCCAACCCCATCACGGGCACCTGGGTCGAGGGCAACGTGGTCCGTCCGGGCTTCGAGAGCTTCGTCAGCGCCTACCCCCTCGCGGTCCGACACGGCCTCACGATGGGCGAGCTCGGCCTGTACTTCCGCGACGTGCTGGGCGTGGCGTGCGACTACGAGGTGGTGCAGCACGCAGCGGGTCCGCGGCACGCATGGTTCGACGAGACCGGGCTCCCGTGGGTGCTTCCGAGCCCGAACATGCCCACCCTCGACACGGCCATCATCTACCCGGGGATGTGCTTGATCGAGGGCACGAACCTCTCCGAGGGCCGCGGCACGACCCGGCCCTTCCACCTCGTCGGCGCTCCGTGGCTCGACCCGGATCGCTTCGTGGAGCTCTGCCGGAAGGGGGCCCTCGACGCCGACCTGCAGGGCGTCGGATTCCGCGCCGCGAGCTTCCTCCCCCAGTTCCAGAAGCACGCAGGCGCGATCTGCGGCGGCGTCGAGATCCACCTCACCGACCGGAACGCGCTCGAGTCCTTCCTCCTCGGCATGGTGGTCATCGAAGCCGCGCGACGGTGCGACCGGGAACGCTTCGGCTGGCGGACCGAGACCTACGAGTTCGTGGACGAGCCCATCGCCATCGATCTGCTCATCGGCAACTCCGAGTTCCGGCACGGACTGGAGCTCGGCGTGCGCCCGCGGGAGCTGATCGAGAGCTGGCGCGACGAGCTGGCGGACTTCGAGGAGAAGCGCGAGAGCGTGCTGCTCTACGCCTGAGCCTCGCGGGCGACCAGCGCCCGGAACGCCGCGTGGAGCCGAGCACCGATCGGTCCGGCGCCAGCGGCCGGACGGCCGTCGAGCTCCACGACCGGCGCCAGCTCCTTGAGCGTGGAGCAGAGGTACAGCTCGTCGAACGGGTCGTAGCTGGTGAGCGCTGCCTCCTCACACGGCAACCCGTCCGCACGGGCAGCGTCCAGGAGCGCCTGACGGGTGACGCCCGCGAGCTGCCGCCCATCCAGGGCCGGCGTGACGATCACGCCGTCGACCACCGCCAGCACGTTGGACCGGTTGGCCTCGAGCAGCGCTCCGTCGGAGGCGACGAAGAGCAGCTCGTCGACACCCAGCGCCGCCGCGGAGGCCTGCCACCCGATCCGGGATCCGTGCTTGACCGTGGCTGGAAGCCCCGGCATGGGTGCCCACGGGACGCACGCCACGCGCCGATCACAGCCCACGTAGGCCGCATCGATGGGCGCCACCGTGAGCACCTCACAGCCCCCGCGGGTGAGCGTGATCCGGTGCCAGCTGTCGGCGTCGACGCGCTCCAGGAGACGTTGTCTCAGGCCCTGAGGCAACCGGATGTCGACGGCCTCGCATGACATTCGGAGACGAACGAGGTGGGCGTCGAGCCGAAAGGGTGTCGGTCCGTAGCTGCGAAAGGTCTCGAAGACGTTCCAGCCACGGGTCAGGCCGGGATCCGCGCCCGGTACGCCTGCTCCTTCCTGCCCATTCACCCAGGTCCTGCTCACCTTCACCTCACCCGGACTTGCGCCTGACAACCCGTTGACAACGCTCCGTCGACATTCTGCCAACGTTCCTCCCACAGGAACTCGAAGTCGCGGAAAGGGTCACACGGATCGGCAACTCCGGCCCCGTCCACGAGCAACATCCCCGGCCCTCGGGCCATCTCAGCACACCCAACCAAGACCCGCTCGTCGACATCCCTGGAGTTGCCATGATCGCAGCCCGCCGTTCCGTGTTCCTGTTGCCCCTCCTCCTCACCGCCTGCGGCACCGCCGACGACGGGGCCCCGATCTTCGAAGGCACCGAAGCCTACATGGACCGCGAGGTCCTCGTGCAGATCGACGACGGGACCGACGGTGTGCTGGGCCACGAGCTGGCCGAGGACTTCGGGCTCTTCGAGCTCAACCGCATCAACGAGCTGGGCATCGCCCGCCTCGAGGTTCCCGAAGACGGGCAGGTCCGGGAGATGGTCGAGCTGCTCGCGCAGGATCACCGCGTCACCTTCGCCGAGCCCAACTACCTGGTGAAGACCTCGGCCACGCCCAACGATCCCTACGTCGGCTACCAGTGGAACATGGAGCAGATCGGGGCGTGGGAGGCCCACGACACCACCAAGGGCAACGGGGTGGTGGTGGCCGTGCTGGACACGGGCGTGAGCACCAGCGGCGCGAGCGACGGCCTCTCCAACGTCGCCGACGGCTACGACTGGTACTACAACGACGGCAACCCGAGCGACAACGTCGGGCACGGCACCCACGTGGCCGGGACCATCAACGCCGCCACCGACAACGGCCGCGGCGTCGCCGGCGTCGCGCCGGGCGCCACCATCCTTCCGGTCAAGGTGCTCTCCGACAACGGCTACGGCGACGTCAACGCCATCGTCAACGGCCTCGTGTGGGCCACCGATCAGGGCGCCGACGTCATCAACATGAGCCTGGGCACGACCTACGGCTCCAGCAGCATGCAGCAAGCGGTGCAGTACGCGGAGTCGGCGGGCGTCACCCTCGTGGCCGCGTCTGGAAACGAGTACGCCCGCAGCCTCAACTACCCCGCGCGCTACGACGAGGTCGTCGCGGTGGGCGCGTCGAAGTACGACGGCTCGCGAGCCAGCTACTCCAACTACGGCTCGGGCCTCGAGCTCCTCGCGCCGGGTGGTGACGTCTCCAAGGACCAGAACGGCGACGGGTACGTCGACGGTGTGCTCCAGGAGACCAAGGAGCGCGGCAGCTGGACCTACACCTTCTGGGACGGCACCTCGATGGCGTCGCCCCACGTCGCCGGTGCGGCAGCCCTGCTCATCGCGGCCGGCGCCGACGGCTCCGACGAGGTGCGGGATCTGCTGGCCGAAGGTGCCGCCGACAAGGGCTCCAGCGGCTACGACACGACGTACGGCTACGGTGTGCTCGACATCGCGGCATCGGTCGACCTCGCGACCGGCGGCAACACCGGCGGCGGCAACACCGGCGGCGGCGACGACGGCGGCGGCGGCAACGACGGCGGCGGCAACGACGGCGGCGGCAACGACGGCGGCACGGCCGACACCACGGCGCCCACGTTGAGCTCGGTCAGCGGCTACACCCAGGGCCGGCGCTTCACCATCGAGTGGACCACCAACGAGCCCGCCACGAGCGAGATCGACTTCCAGGACTACGGTCGGTACGGCGACGACGCGAACTACACGACGTCGCACAGCCTGACCTTCACGGGCCGCCGCGGCGACACCTACTACTTCGACCTCTACAGCGTGGACGATGCGGGCAACGAGGGGAGCGACGGCACGTACTACGTGTCGCTGTAGACCCAGCGCGGGGCCACCCCGCATCCGTGCAGACAAGGGGCGCTCCCAACGTTACGGGGGCGCCCTTTCTGCATCCGCACCCCGGAGCCGTGATGCCCCAGAAGTTCGAAGGGATCGACCTCTACAACCTCGACGCCGTGTTCTCCGAAGAGGAGCGCATGGTCCGCGACACCGTGCGCGCCTGGGTGAACGAGCGCGTTCAACCCATCATCGAGGACTACTGCCGGAAGGGCGAGTTCCCGATGCACCTCGTGCCGGAGATCGGCGAGATGGGCTTGCTGGGCTGCAACCTCCAGGGCTACGGCTGCGCCGGTCTCTCCAACGTCGCCTATGGCCTGGTGTGCCAGGAGCTCGAAGCGGGTGACAGCGGCCTGCGCAGCTTCGTGAGCGTCCAGGGCAGCCTCAGCATGTTCCCGATCTGGAAGCACGGCGCCGAGGAGCAGAAGCAGAAGTACCTGCCGGGGATGGCCGCCGGAGAGCTCATCGGTTGCTTCGGCTTGACCGAGCCCGACTTCGGGTCGAACCCGGGCGGCATGATCACCAAGGCGGTCGACGACGGCGACAGCTACGTGCTCAACGGCGCCAAGATGTGGATCACCAACGGCACCATCGCGGATGTCGCGGTGGTCTGGGCCAAGCTCGACGGCGTGATCCGGGGCTTCATCGTCGAGAAGGACGATCCGGGCTTCACCGCGCCGGAGATGCACGGCAAGCACAGCCTGAAGGCCAGCGTGACGAGCGAGCTGGTGTTCCAGGACTGCCGCATCCCGAAGGACCGCATCCTGCCCAACGTCAAGGGTCTGAAGGGGCCCTTCAGCTGCTTGAACAACGCGCGCTTCGGCATCGCCTGGGGCGCGGTCGGCGCTGCCATGAGCTGCTTCCAGTCCGGGCGTGACTACGCGCTGAGTCGCATCCAGTTCGACAAGCCCATCGCCAGCTACCAGCTCGTGCAGAACAAGCTGGCGTGGATGCTGCGCGAGATCACCAAGGGCCAGCTCCTGGCCCTCCACCTCGGTCGCATGAAGGATGACGGCACGCTCATCCCCGAGCAGATCAGCCTCGCCAAGATGAACAACGTCGACATGGCGCTCCAGATCGCCCGCATGAGCCGCGACATCCACGGCGCCAACGGGATCCTCGACGAGTACCCGATCATGCGCCACGCCGCGAACCTCGAGAGCGTCTACACCTACGAAGGCACCCACGACATCCACAACCTCATCCTGGGGCGATGGATCACCGGTATTCCTGCCTTCACCTAGACAACCGTCGGCCTGGGATGCGCTAAACCTCCCGGGTGTCGTCGAAGCTCAGCGAGACCTCCCACCCTCGAGCAGGCCGCCTGCTCCGGCTGGGCGTCCGCGTGGTCGCGCCGCTGCTCGGCGAAGTACGCGGCCTCAAGGAGCTCCTGGACTTCCAGGGCTTCACCCGCGCTTCGGCCATCTTCGCGGCCTCGATCCTCATTCCCGGCCTCGCGCTGGTGTACTTCGGGCTCACGGGAGTCCGCGCCGAAGAGCTGCAGGTGGTGGCCGAGGTCGAGGCCCGTGCCGACGCCATGGCCACAGCGGTCGCCGAGCGCTCCGAGGCCCTCTTCTCGGGCTTCGAGGGTGCAGCCAAGCGCCGACTGGAGTCCGGAAGCTCCGCCACGGAGTCGCTGCCGGAGCTCTCGCCCTTCCTCCGCGTCACTCTGCGTCTCGACGCGGACAACGAGCTGGCGGCGCCCTTCGAGAAGCTCCCGCTCGGCCAGATGGAGGACCAGCGCTGGTACCTCACGGGCACCTGGCAGGAGGCGCTGCTCGCCGAACAGTCCGGCTCCAACCCCGCACGCGCCGCCGCGCTCTACGCGGATGCGGCGCGCACCGCCCCCGGCCTGAGTGCGTCGGGTCAGGCCACCTTCGCCATGGGGCGGGCCCTGATGAAGGCCGGTGAGGACACCGAGGCCCTCAAGACCTTCGCCAACGTGGTGGCCGAGTTCGGCCACGTGCGCGACGTCTACGGGTTCCGCCTGGGAGACCTCGCCCAGCTCAAGCGCGGCGAGATCCTGTTGCATCAGGATCCCGAGATCGGCGTGGGCAGCCTGCAGGCCCTCACCGAAGAGCTGGTCACCGCGACCTGGATCATCGGCCGAGGCGGTGAGGCCGCGGTCGCAGCCCGCGCCCTGGAGTTGCTCGAGGACCACGCGCCCAAGGACTGGGTGGCCGCAGCACGCGGCCGGCTGGAGGACCGCTCGCGGTCCCTGTTCTGGGCCGAACAGCACTACCCCGACCTGGGACGTCTGCTCGACGGGGTACCCCAATCGGGCACGGGTACCTTCGTGTACACCCGGATCGACGACGCCCTCTGGGCCACGCTCCGTTGGAACGAGGACCGCTACTGCTTCGCGCTCGACGTCGAAGGCTTGCTCGCGGACCTGGCGGTGGTCGCCCACCAGACCGGTCGAGCCGACGACGAGCTCGACGTGACCCTGGTCGGACCCGACGATCCAGGACCGGGCACCGAGGCCCTCGCGCGCCGGAGCCTCGCGCCGTGGCTGCCGGGCTGGTCGATCGCCGTGGTGCCGACCGCCCCCGAAGCCCTCCACGCCGAGCAACGCCGCAAGCGCCTTCAACGGGTCGGCATCATCGTGTTCGCGCTGGTGATGACCATCACGGGGTCGGTGGTCTCGGTCCGCCTGGTGCGTCGAGAGCTGGACCTCGCTCGGATGAAGGCGGACTTCGCCGCCAACGTCAGCCACGAGCTCCGCTCCCCGATCACCCAGATCCGCCTCAAGGGCGAGAGCCTCATGCTCGGGCTGACCTCCGGCGAAGAGGCGACCGAGAAGGCCTACGAAGCGATCGTTCGCGAGTCGGAGCGCTTGTCCCGGCTGGTCGACAACGTGCTCGACTTCGCGGCGATCGAGCGCGGGGCCAAGCGCTACAGCTTCCGCCCCGCGGACCTGGGCGAGACCGTGCGCTCGTCGGTCGAGAGCGCTCGCTACTCGATGGAGACGCGTGGCCTCGCCATGGAAGTCGACATCCAGGAGGACATGCCGGTCGTCTTCCACGACCCAGAAGCGGTGAGCCAGGTCATCCACAACCTGATCTCCAACGCCGCCAAGTACGGCCGCGATGGCGGCTGGATCGGGATCGAGGCCCGCCTCGTGGGCGGTGGGGTCACGGTGGAGGTGGCCGACAAGGGCATCGGCATCCACGACAACGACATCCCCCACCTCTTCGACCAGTTCTACCGCTCGGACGACCCCGCAGCGCGACGCCGGAAGGGCACGGGCATCGGGCTGACGATCGTGCAGTACATCATGCACGCCCACAGCGGCGACGTCAGCGTCCGGTCCCAGCCGGGCTCGGGCACCACCTTCACGCTACACTTCCCGCTCCGCTCCCCCAGCGGTGCCTGAGAGGACGACATGCCACGCCTGCTCATCGTCGAAGACGAGGAAGAGGTCCTCGACATCGTCAAGGCCTTCTTCACCCGCGAGGGTTTCGATGTCTACGGGGCCCGCTCGGGCGCGGAAGCGCTGAAGCTGGCCGCTCGCTTCCCACCCGATCTCGCGCTGCTCGACGTCATGCTCCACGAGGGTCCCTCCGGTCCAGGTGGCATGGACGGCTACGAGATCTGCCACGCCCTCCGCGAGCGGAAGTTTCGAGGGCCAGTCATCTTCCTGACCGCCCGTACCACCGAGGCCGACAAGCTCATGGGCTTCGAGCTGGGGGCCGACGACTACGTCACCAAGCCGTTCTCGCTGCTCGAGCTGCAGGCGCGGGTCAAGGCCGCCCTCAGGCGGGCTGGCGGCGCCCGTTCGATCTACCACTTCGGCGACGTCGAGGTCGATCTCGACAACTACGTGATCCGGCGCGAGGGCGAGTCCGAGGAGCGCCTCTCGAACCGCGAACAAGAGCTCCTTCGCTACCTGATCGAACACCGGGGCAAGGTCCTGCCGCGCGAGACCCTCCTCACCTCGATCTGGGAGTACAGCCCGAACGTCACCACGCGCACGGTCGACACCCACATCCTGAACGTGCGCAAGAAGCTCGGCGACTCGGCGCAGAACCCGCGCTTCATCGAGACCCTCCACGGCGTCGGCTACCGCTTCATCGCCCAGGAAGGCTGATGCTCGCGCTCGTCGGGCTCGCGCTCGCGCAGGACGTGCGCGCCTGGCAGGCCCTCCACGAAGGCATGTTGATGGAGGCTGGCGAGGGGGAGGTCCAGCGCGCCGTCAGCTGGTACGAGGGCCTCATCGAGGGGCTCCCGGAGGACGACAACTCCCAGCCCGAGCTCCACTATTGGCTGGCCCGTGCGCGCTACGCCCTGGGTGAAGCGGAGGGCGCACGGCGCGCCTTGCGGGTGGCGGCCGACGACCCCGCGTTCGAAGACCGCGCCGAGGCGCTGCTGGGGCAGATCGACTCCCTGGACCTGCAGGTTCGCCAGCTTCCCGTGCACCACGACTTCGAGACCGGCACGAGCCACTGGCTGCACAGCTGGCAACACGCCGGCCGTGGCGCGATCGCGACCGACCTCTCCCCCGGCGAAGACGGACACGCCCTGGCGTGGCAGACCGTGGTGAACGACCGGCTCGACGACCGCATCCTGCTGACCTTCAGCCCGGAAGCCAGCCGCGTGCGGAGCATCGCGTTCGACCTGCGCAGCGAGGCCTTCCCCGCGCACCTGCACCCCCTCATCGAAGACGCCGAGGGCCAGCTCTACAGCCTGGCGGAGCCTCTGCTCGTCCCCACCGACGACTGGCTCACCGTGGAGCTCAGCCCGAACGACTTTCGGCGCCTGGAGGGTTCCGGCCGGGGGACCGCGCGCCCTCCCGAGGTGTCCGTGTTGCTCTTCGCCGACGTCACGGCCTGGGCGTCGAGCGACCGCGGGCCGAACACGCTCTACCTCGACGACGTCTCCGTTCGCTGATGCGCGTGGTCGTGCAGAAGTACGGCGGCTCGTCGGTCGCCACCGTCGAGAAGCTCAAGCTCGTCGCCCAGCGCGTCGCCGCCACACACGCAGACGGCGTGGGCGTGGTGGTGGTCGTGTCCGCGATGGGCAACACGACCAACGAGCTGCTCCAGCTCGCGCGGACCGTCTCCGCCAGACCCGGTCGCCGCGAGGTCGACATGCTCATCAGCGTCGGCGAGCGCATCGCCATGGCGCTCTTGAGCATGGCCATCAACGACCTCGGCGTCTCGGCCGTCAGCTTCACGGGCAGCCAGTCGGGCATCATCACCGACGAGTCCCACAGCGCCGCCCAGGTGGTGGCGGTGCGCCCACACCGGATCCGGGCGGCGCTCGACCAAGGCCAGGTCGCCATCGTCGCGGGCTTCCAGGGCGTGTCCCGCGACCGAGAGGTCACCACCCTCGGGCGCGGCGGATCCGACACGACTGCGGTGGCGCTCGCGGGAGCCCTGGACGCCGAGTACTGCGAGATGTGCTCCGACGTGGACGGCGTGTACACGGCCGATCCGCGCAAGGTCCCGGACGCGGTGAGGATCGGTGACCTGAGCATGGACGAGATGCTCAGCCTGTGCCGTGGCGGGGCGCGCGTGCTGGCGGCCGAGGCGATCGACTACTGCCACCGCCACGGCATCGAGCTGGTGCTGAGCAAGACCACGGGACGAAGCGGCGGCACGCGCATCCAGGTGCCTCCGCTCCCCCCCCGGGTCGCGGGCCTGACCCTGGACGACGACGTGGAACGCTTCGAGACCGACGACCCGACCGAGCTGCTGAGCGCCCTGGCATCGACCCCCGCAGGCGTCCGGCACGTCGACTCCACCCAGGTCCTGATCGACGTGAAGAACTGGCCGGACCGCGCAGCGTTCCAGCTCCCGGACGGTGTCCGATCCCTCGGTCGGGTCAGCGTGATCCACGCCGCATGCCCCGAGCTCGGCGTGCCCGCTGCGCTCCTGGCGCGCGCTCACGAGGCGCTGGAGGGGTTGCCGATCCTGACGCACGCGGCACAGGGCGGGGCGCTGTGGTGGGCCGTTCCCGCCGGCCAGGGCGAACGGGCCCTGCGCCGACTTCACGCCGTGCTGCTCGGTGAACGCTTGTGAAGCGCAGCAACCGGGGGTATCTGTGGCGCTCGCAACGGGTGCCCCCCATGGTGAAGCACTTCCTGAACCCGCCAAACTGGTTCACGTCGGCCGGTCTGTTCTGCGGCTTCTACGCCATCGTGCTCGCGGCCGGCAACCCCGGCGATCCCGCGGTCTTCTACAAGGCCGGCCTGATGATCGTGTTCGCCGGCGTGTTCGACATGCTCGACGGCGGGGTGGCTCGGCTGACGAAGACCGGCAGCGACTTCGGCATCCAGCTCGACTCCCTCTCCGACATCGTCTGCTTCGGCCTCGCGCCCGCCGTGCTGGTCTACAGCTGGGGGCTCGCAGAGCTCGGCGTGCCCGGACTGGCCGCAGCGTTCTTCTTCCTGGTCTGCGGCGCCTTCCGCCTCGCGCGCTTCAACGTGGGCGCCGACGGCACGAAGCCGCTGCAGTCCGAGGGCCTGACGATCACGATGGCCGGCGGCACGCTCGCGTCCATGGTGATGGTCCACGCCGCGCTCGGCAAGACCTTCGTGGCCCATCCCGGCAACGTGATCTGGATCACCCTGGGCTTCTCCCTCTTGATGGTGAGCCGGGTCCCCTTCCGCACGCTGAAGGCCTTCGGACTCTCACCGCTGGCCCTCGCTTCGCTCACCGTCACGCTCGGCAGCGGCGTGGCCCTCGCCGTGATCTACCGCGACATCGCGTTCTGGATCTGCGTGGTCGGCTTCGTGTACGCCCTGTCAGGCCCCTTCGAGGCCGTGGTCTTCGCCCGTGGCCGCCGAGCCGCCGGGCACGGCATCCTCGTCGACATCGACGACGACGAGTAGGGCTACTCGCCCGCCAGCTTCTGCTGGATGGCCACCCGCCATTGCTCGAACAACGCCCGCGCCTCGTACAGCTCGGGGTCGATCTCCAGGGCGCGCTGCAGCACCACGAGCCCCTTCCCGCGCTCGTCGTTGGCGCCGTAGGCCCTGGCCAGCTCGAGCAGCTCCCTGGGATCGTCGGTGGCACCGAGCGGCACCGTGCTGTAGCCCAACAGCGCCATCAGGTTGTCCTGGCCGGTCCACTTGTGCAGCTGGAGCGGTGCCCCGTACTCGACGCGCATGTTGTCGTCGGTGTTCAGGCCTTCGTCGCCCGTGAACTCGAGGATGGCGTCGCGATCGAGCTGGAACCGGGCGAGCAGCTCGTACACCGAGTGGATGTCGACGACGCCCAGCTCGTCCACGACCAGCGGCCGGTCCGCCAAGGCGGCTTCCAGGTGCGCGACCGTCAGCTTCAGCGGATCTTCGGAGCCCACGAGCACCACGTCGGCGTCCTCGATGGTGCTGAACAGCGCCACGTGCGGGAACACCTCGCAGAAGGTGCGCAGCAGGCTGCGAAGGTCGGCGTCGTCCATGCCGTAGAGCTGGATCCATTGCCCCCAGACCCCACCCGGCTTCAACCGCTCCTTGCCCATCTCCCAGTACTCGCGGGTGAAGAGGTTCGACACACCGCTGATCCAGGGGTTCGAGGGCTCCGAGACGACCACGTCGTAACGGGCAGCAGGCTGCAGCATCAGGTGGTTGCGGCCGTCGTTGGCGAAGAGCGTCACGCGCTCGTCTTCCAGGGGCCGGTGGTTGAAGTCGTCGAAGAAGTGCGAGGCGCGCTCGATGTCCGGCTCGAGCTCCACCACTTCGATGTCGGTCAGGCTGGGGTGCAGCACGGCGGCGCCGAGGGTGATGCCGCTGGCCAGACCGATGACCACCGTCTCTTCCGGGGCGTCGTGCAGGAGCATCGGGAGGTGGGTGACCATCACCTGCGTGGGCATGTCGACCGTGGTCGACGCGTCGACCTTGCCGTTGTTGGCGAGCCAGATGTTGCCCGTGCCCTTGTCCTGCGCGACGGTGACCACCGTGGACAGGCCCTCCTCGTAGAAGAGCAGGCGGTACCCGTCGACCGCGTAGGACCACAGGGCCTCCTCGGTGCGGTTCTCCATCTCGCTGGCGTACTTGTACATCGCGGCGGTCATCAGCAGGGGATGCCAGGGCGGACGCACGAGCGCCACCACCAGACCGGCGGCTGCGACGCTGACGAGCACCCCGACCCGCGCTCGGAGCGCCCGGCTCGCGACCAGCCCACACACCAGCGCGCCCAGGAGGTTCACTGCGACCGCCACCCGCACCGTGCCGACGACGTGCAGCACCGGCAGCAGCAGGAAGCCCGCGGCAGCCGCCCCCAGGATCGCGCCGAAGGTGTTGGCGCCGTAGACGTGGCCGACCGAGCGCTCGAGGCCATCCTGCCGACCGAGTGCAGCCCGAACGAGGAAGGGGAAGGTGGCGCCCATCAACACGGCGGGGGGGGCCATGATCACGACCGCGAGCACCAGCTTCATCGGCCAGAGCAGCGAACCGTCCTCTGTGTAGTCGAACAGCTTCAGGAACGCGAACGGCAGCTTCTGGTAGGCGAACATCATCGCGTAGGACAGGCAGCCGACGCCGGCCTGGAGCGCCGCCAGCCCCCACCAAGGACCCGCCGGACCCCACCTGTCCAGGACCCTGTCTGCAGGCCGGCCGCCGAGCCAGCCTCCCGAAGCGATGCCGACGAGGAAGGCCAGGAGCATGGTGGAGAAGGCGTAGGTGCTCGCACCGAGGATGAGGGTCATCAGCCGAAACCAGCTGACCTCGTACACGAGCGACGAGAAGCCGGCCAACGCGGCGACCAGGAGCGCCGGCACCCGGGCTGGATGGGGGGCTGCGCGCTGGTCCGGCTCGGCAACCAGTCCATCGTCTCCCTCTCCACGGCTGCGCGACCACGCCAGCGCCACCACGCCCAGCACGAGGTTGGCCCCAGCCGCACACCACGTGGTGGCCGCCAGTCCGAGCGACGGCAACAGGTAGAACCCGGCCATCCAGATGCCCAGCACGGCCCCTGCGGTGTTCACGCCGTAGAGCAGCCCGACACGGTCGCCGGCCGACGCAAGCCGCGTGGTGACGAAGCGTGCGAGGAGCGGCAGGGTGGCCCCCATGCACGAGGTGGGCACCAGGAGCAGCGCGCCGACCACGACCAGCTGCGCACCGCCGAAGGCGAGCGGACCGAGGTCCAGCGATCGATGCAGCCAGAGGTACACCGGGGTGGCGAGCTCCAGGAGCCAGGGGAAGACCAGGGCGTAGCCGCCGATCACGACCTCGAGCACGCCGTACGCCGCCAGGGGCTTGCGGATACTCCCGGCGTACTTCGCCATCAGCAGCCCACCGACCGCCAGGCCCGCCATGAACGCGCTGAGCACGGTGGCGATGGCGAACTGGGACGTCCCGAAGACGAGCTGGAGCGAACGCGCCCAGATGGTCTGGTAGACGAGTCCCGTGGCGCCGGACACGAAGAACAGGGGAATGAGCAACCGGACCGCGCGCTCGCGGCGGAGGGCTGCGACGAGCTCGTCCATCGTGGGCGACTAACCGCCCGCGCGCGTCCCTACTGCGGCGCCGCGTAGACGGTCTTCGCCCCGTTGGAGAAGTTGTCCATCGCCCGCTCGAAGCTGGGCGCGAACAGGTAGGCTGCGGCAACGATCGAGAACACGAGCACGCTGATGACGAGCATCGTCTCGACGCTGGTCTGGCCTCGACGGCTCACGAGCCCGCCCCGTCGACCACGCCGTCGCCCACCACGACGTCGACGTTGTCCTGCATCGCGTTCAGGCCTTCTCCGAAGTCCGGCACCAGCATCGTGGCCGCCATCGCCATCGCGACGATGAACACCGAGAGGAACAGCATGTACTCGACCGTGCTCTGGCCCCTGCGGTGCATGAAACCTCCCTTCGGACCTCCAGAGGTTAGCATCTTCCTCCCCCCGTCCGTTGCCCTCGCAACCGGACCGCAACCGCCCCCTCCTGTCCCCCCCTGGACGCCCATGTTTCCGCACAAGAAGCTGGACTGGCACACCACCCGGCTCAAGCGCCAGGTCGAGGCCCAACCCGACGACGTCGATCTCCTCCACGAGCTGGCCCGCGCGCACCTGAGCCAGGGTCTCTACCACGGCGGCGGAGAAGCCTCCTGCAGCCAGGCCCTGGGACTCGCCAAGCGGGTGCTGGCCGAAGATCCAGGACGCGCCGACGCGCTCGTCACCGCCGGTTCCGCACTCCTCGGCATGCGACGCGCCGATGGTGCACGGCGCTACCTCGAGGAGGCGCAGCGGCTCGAGCCCGATCGGCCCGACCTGCACCTCGCCCTCGGCGCGCTGGCACGCGGAGAAGGCGACCGCGAAGGCAGCGTGCGGGCTCTGGAACGCGCGTGCCGGCTGGCGCCCGAAGCCTGGGAGCCGCACCTGTACCTGGGCCGCGCACTCGCCGAGCTCGCCCGTGCGCGCAAGGACCGGCGGCTGACCGAGCGCAGCCAGTTCCACCTCGTGCAGGCGCTGAAGCTGGAGCCGAGCCCCGACCTCGCAGCGCCGCTCTTGCGCGACCTCGGGTCGAGCTGCCTGGCCACCGGTCGCTACCGTGAAGCGGAGAAGTTCTTCGTACGGCTGCGCGAACACGAGCGCTTCGCCACCACCGCACGCTTCCATCTCGGGTTGGTGGCCTACCACCTCGGCAAGTACAAGAACGCCATCCAACACTGGCGGCAGTACCTGAAGGACCAGCCCGACGACGCCCGTGTGCACGCGCGCATGGCCATGGCCTACCTCCAGCTCGGCGAGCACGGCCGAGCGAAGGAAGCTTGCGAGAGGGCGCTGCTCGCCCGTCCGGGCGACCTGCAAGCGCGCTACACGCTGGCGTGCACACACCTCGAGGAAGGCAACACCAAGGACGCGGTGCGGGCCTTCAAGGAAACCCTCGCCGACCACCCTGGCCACTTGCCCACCTACATCGAGCTGGCCAGGCTCCGGCGCAACGCACGTGACCACCACTGGCTCGGTCAGGCTCTCTGCACCGAGGCCGCACACTTCGATCGCCTGGTGCCCAGCGGAGGCAGCCAGAGCCCGCGCGCGCTCACCCGGCAGCGCGTGGCCGTGCTCCTCGACGAGCTGCGCTCGCTCGGCCCCAGCTCGCTCGCGTCGATGATCCGCGCGACCCGACTGGTCCAGGAAGAAGGCGTTCGCTTCCAGGTGTGGGAGGCGGCCTGCGAGCTCGCCGAACAGGCCGTGGCCGACGACGTGTCCGCGCGCCTCCGGGAACCCGGCCGACACTTCGGCGCGGACCTCGGGCGGCATGCCATCGCAGGCGCACGGGCGCTCCCAGAAGCGGTGCTGTCGGGCGGACTCCGGCTCGACGAGGAAGACCTGAAGCGCGCCGCGGTGGACCGTCACGACCAGACCAGCCAGGTCGAGACCTTGCGCGGTCACCTGGCCACCGAGCGCGACGCCGCACGCGCCTACCAGGCGCTCGTGCTGATCGCCGTGGCGGCCCGCCGAAGCCGAGCGGGACGCCGCCTCCTGGAGCGGTGGAACGACACCGCCGACCCGGAGCTCGCCGTGGCGGCCGAAGCGGGGCTCGCCATGTACGGCGACGCGGACGCCGTCGAGAAGCTTCGACGCCGCGCGGAAGCGCGGGGAGCTGGCCTCCGGGTCGACGCGCTGCTCCGCCACGTGGTGCCCGCCCCCACCCACGAGCCACCCCGCCCGGTCTCCGACCACGAAGCTGTGCACTGTGCGAGCTGTGGGCGAACCTCCGACGACGCCCGGCACCTCATGGTCGGCACCCGCTCGGTCATCTGTGACGTGTGCATCGGAGAGCTCGGACGGCGCCGCAAGGAGCTGGTCGCGGCCGATGAAGCGGACTGCCACTTCTGCGGGCGGAACCAGCTCGAGGCGCGCGTCTTCGGCCTGCACGGGGTGCAGATCTGCGCGCACTGCCTGAAGCTGAGCCTGGGGGTGCTGGAGCGCGAAGAGGTCGACCGCTTCCTGGCCGCCTGGTAGCACGCCACACCACGCGCCGGTCCACGGACCGAAGGGCGCCCTACTCCACGAGCGGCTTCTCGACGGGCGTGCAGTGGGCACGCGGCAGGTAGCTGACGAAGTCGAAGTTCGGGCTGTTGGCCTCGTCGTGGCAACGCTCACAGGTGGCTGGCGTCACCGGCTCGGGCATCACGTCCGTCGAACCGGGGTGACCGGCGAGCATGCCGTGGCAGGCCTCGCACTGCACGCCCTGGAAGCGGGACAGGTTGAAGCGGTCGAGCTTGGCAAAGCCACCGGCTTCCCCGAAGCCCGTGGTGTGGCAGGTGAGGCACTCGGGGTTCTCGTCGGCATCACGCCGCTGCAAGGATCGGTACGCCCGCGCGTGGGCGGTGAAGGTCCAGCGAGCCATCTGCTGGCTGTGGCAGCTCGTGCACGCCGCCGAGGACGCGTAGCGGGGACCGTCGTGCGACGTGGCCGCCTCCACGACCTCCGCCGCGCGCTCCAGGCTCTCGCCCTTGTAGGCCTCGATCAGCGGGCCGCTCACGGAGTCGCCGTCGAGACGAGCACCGAGCGGGCGGTCCTCCACCCAGACCAGGGTACGACCGTCCGCCGCCGCCGAGAGGGCGGCCTCGACCTCCAGCTGCTCGGAGGTCAGCGCTGCGACCACCTCGGGCCGCGCGTCTGGCTTCGACCCCAGCACGTCGAGCTGCTCGGCCAGCTGCCAGCTCCGGGCCAGCAGCTCGTGATCGCTCTCTTCGGCCGGCCAGCCCGACGGTGCCCCGCTCTGCACGCTCAGCAAGGTCAGGTAGCGACCGCGCGACGGCACCTCGACGACCAGGCTGCCGCTGCCCCTCCGCGGCGGATCGTGCCGACCGCTCCGGGTCGTGAGCACGAGGGCGAGGCCCGAAACCTCCTCGGCCACCCGGTCGGCGTCCGCCTCGGAGAGGTTGGACAGGGCCACGACCAGGTCGCTCGGCGGGAGCTCGTCCACCGCAGCCTGGGCAGCTTCGACGGCGTCCTGCGTGATCACGAGGTCGCGGGTCTCGGCCGCCGCGGGAGGAGCCGACAGACCGACGACCGCGACGCGCAGACCGTCGACCTCGACGACCGCCGATGGCGGGAACAGGGCCTGCCCATCCGGCAACGACCAGGTGGCGCTCAGGAGGGGGAACGTGGTGCGAGCGTCGAAGCGACGCAGCCCATCCACGCCGAGCGCGAGCAGGTCGGTCGGCCCCGGGGTCATGGCGTGCACGCCGATGGAGCTCATCAGGTCGCCGAGCAGATCGGAGCGCAGCTCGGGGGCCTCGTCCCGGCGCGCAGCGAGGCCCTGGAGCAAGGTCTCACCAGCGTCCAGTTGCAACAGAGGCTGACCCGCCACCGAGAGCTCCCCCAACAGGCGCTCCCGTCGGACGAAGCCGCCATAGGGCAGCGTAGGGCACCCGCACGGCTCCAACTCGCCGCGCAACTCGCCGGAGAGCGCGATGCGCAAGCGTCGAGGCTCGACCGACGCACCGCGCACCACGGGGGCCGCCGCAACAGGCGCTGGAAGCTCCGGCAGTTCTTCGGGGCTGAAGGCGTCCGTCGGGGACGGGCAGCCCACGAGCACGGCGACAGCGATCGCGAGTGGCACCACGGGAGCATCCTATCGAAGTCCCGCGGCGGCCGACGGGTGCTGCGGTGCAGCGGTTGTCCAGACCATGTTCATCGGCTGTCTAGGAAATGTGTTTCCGCGCTCCCCACCTTGTGGTCGACCATCCCGACCGACACCTTGGTGCCACCCCGGTCGGAGCCTCCCTGATGTCGCCATGTCTCGCCATGCTGTTCGGTCCCCTCGCCTCGCCCGCACTGGCCTTCGCGCCACAGCAGGACGCCGCGATCCTCGGGTCGGAACCGGCCCGCCTCTACCGCTACTGGCCGGATCGCCAGGCGCGCCTCGCGCAGAGCGAGGGCTGGACGCAATGGACCGAAGGCGCCGGTGAAGGTTGGAAGGCGCGCTTCGACGAGAAGACCGGCATGGCCCACAGGGCCTGGGGCCCTGGGATCGAGCTCGGCGCACTGGAGAGCGCCGACGACGTCGCGCTGGCGCTGCTCGAACTGCTGCGCGCCCACCCCGAGCTCACCGGCCTCGACGACGACGAACTGGCGCTGTCCGCTGCCGGCTACGTCGAGCACTCGGACACCTGGCACGTGCAGCTGGAGCGCCTGGTGGACGGCGTCCCGATGGTGCGAAGCGGGGTGAACGCCACGATCAAGAGGGGGCGCCTCATCCACCTCCGCATGGAGACCCACCCCGCGGCCAGCGAGCTGGGGACCTCGCCCGAGCTCGGCGCGGAGACCGCCATCGAGGAGGCCATCTCCCAGGGACCGGCGTTCGAGGGAGCCCACGACATCCTGGAGGCGCGCCTGGTGGTGCTGCCGCTCCAGCAGGGCGGCCTGCTCACCTACGAGCTCGCCTGGGAGACCACCACCGAGTCGGCGGATCCCTTGGGGCGCTGGGTCTCCTACGTCGACGCGCACAACGGCGACCTGCTCAGCTTCCACAACGACATCCGCTTCGCGTCGGGGGAGATCCAGGCCACCCACGACCTGCGGTGGCCCAGCGGGGACCTGGTCACCTCACCGGTGCGCTACGCCAATGTCTTCAGTGCGGCGACCATCACCCAGACCGACGAGCTGGGCGCCTGGACGGTGGAGGACGAGGAAGACGGCTACGCGACCCAGCTGCGCGGTGCACACGTGCAGGTGAACAACGGTGATGGCGACGACGCCAGCGCGGCCCTGTACGACGGCGAGACCTACACCTGGACCGACGAGGACGCCACCATGGCGGAGATCGACTCCTACGTCTTCCTGCACGACGTCTGGGACTGGCTGATGGTCTTCGCCCCCGAGGTCACCGACCTCGCCGACCTTCCCGTGACCTCGAACGTGAACCTGAACTCGAGCTGCAACGCGTACTACGACGGCAACTCGGTCAACTTCTACAAGTCGGGAGGGAGCTGCAACAACACCGGCCGACTCGCCGACGTGAACTACCACGAGTGGGGACACGGCTTCCACTACGACAGCCGGATCTCCGGCACCATCGACGGCTCGGTCGGCGAAGGCGCCGGCGACACGGTCAGCTTCCTCTTGACCGGCGACAGCACCATCGCGCCGGGCTTCTACGTCAACGGCAGCGGCATCCGCGAGGTGGCGAGCGACCGCGTCTACCCCGACGACTGGACGGGCGAGGTGCACAGCGACGGCCTGATCTTCGGTGGCGCGGTCTGGGACCTCATCGAGACCCTCCAGACCACCTCCGGGCTCTCGGAGGAGGAGGCCTGGGAGACCACGTCGGCGCTCTTCGCCGCAGCGCTCAAGGGCGGGCCTGACGTTCCCGGCAGCTACGACGCCTTCGTGGCCGCCGACGACGACGACGGCGACCTGGGCAACGGCACACCCAACCAGTGCGCGATCTACGAGGCCTTCGCGCGCCACGGTCTGGGCCCGAACGACTCGACGGGCGCCTTCTCCCTGGCCCACACCACGGTCGAGAACCAGCCCGCTGCCGATGACATCACCGTCGCGCTGAGCTGGAGCAGCGACGCACCCGACTGCGCCGACGGCGAGGACGACACCGTGAGCTCGACGCTCTTCTGGAGCATCGACGACGGTGTGACCTGGGAGTCGGTGGCCATCGATCCGCTCGACGAGACGAACTTCGAGGCCCTCATTCCCGGCCAGGCACAGGGCACCATCGTCCAGTACTACCTGGAGGTCGACAGCCTCGACGGCCAGCACTACGCCCCCGCCCACGGCGACATCGCGCCCTTCACCTTCTACGTCGGCAGCGACCTCGTCGAGCTCCACTGCGACGACTTCGAAGACAACGACGGGGAGTACGACCACGAGCTCCTCGAAGGCGACTGGAGCGAGGGGGCGGACGACTGGCACCACGGCACGCCTGCCGGCAAGTCGACCGACCCCGATCACGCCTGGTCCGGCAACAACATCTGGGGCAACGACCTCGGTGTCGAGTCGAACTGGAACGGCGAGTACCAGCCCGACAAGCACAACCAGCTCAGCTCCGCCGTGATCGACGTGAGCGACGCCACCAGCGACACGCTCCTCCTGCAGTTCCGCCGCTGGCTCGGCGTGGAGGACGGCTACTTCGACGAGGCACGGCTGCTGGTCGACGGCGAGGTGGTCTGGACGAACCATGCCTCCGCAGGCGACCTGGGTGACGACCACGAAGACCACACCCTGGACGAGCAGTGGGCCTTGCACACCGTGGAGGTGGCAGACGTCGACGGCGATGGTCAGATCGTGATCAGCTGGGAGATCCTGAGCGACGCCGGCCTCGAATTCGGCGGCTGGAACATCGACGACGTGTGCGTCTATGGCTTCGACGCCGGCGTGGTCGAGGACGAGCCCGAAGACCAACAGGACGAGGACCCGGGCGACGACACCCCAGCGGACGAAGAGCCCACCGACACGCCCCAGGGCGACGACGTGGACGGCGCCACCGGCAGCACCATGGACATCACCGGCGCGGCCTGTGGATGCGCGACGACCAACGACAGCCCGGCCGGCGTCGTTCCGTGGGCCCTCGGCCTGCTCGGGCTGGTCGGGCTCCGGCGCCGTCGGGCATGATGGGCGCATGACACTCCTGTGGGCGGTGGCACTCGCCGAGCTGCCAGCGCCGGACTACCGCGAGGCGGTGCTCGCCTCGGTCGAGGCCCAAGCCGACGCCCTCATCGCCGACCAGGCGTTGGAGCCGGCCCTCGAGCTGGTGCGCACCTTCCGCGATCAGGTCACCGACGATGGCCGCCTCGCCTACGAGGAGGGCCTGGTGCTACGGCTCATGGGCCGACAGGACGAAGCCTTCGACGCCCTGCAGGCCTCCGTGGCCCTCTCACCCGATCTCGGACATGCCTGGTACGACCTGGGCGAGGTGCTGCTCGCTCGCGGCGACACCCCGCAAGCCCACGCAGCCTTCACGCGGGCCTCGGATCTCACCGCGGAGCACCCCCGGGGGTGGGCCGGCCCGTTTCGACTGGCGGAGCTGGCTGGGCGGAGTGGCGATGCCAACGACTTCGAGCGCTGGCTGAAGGAGGCCCTGCACCGCGGCTTCTCGTTCCGCGTCGTGGAGGCCGACCCGACCTGGGCGGCGTTCCTGGACACCCCGGACCTCGCCGGCGTGCTGCGGCGTCTGGCCACCGTGTACGGCAACGAGGACGTACTCCGGACCTGGGAAGCGCGATAGCATCTGACAGGAGGCCGGATGCCGCTCTTGATCCTCGGTGTGCTCGCCCACGCCGGCGACCGGATGCTCGAGATCAAGAGCGACGACCGGCCCATCACCTACGACGAGGCGCTCCACCCGGAGGGGATCGGCGTGGGCATCTTCGTCGGCGAGCCGACGGCAGGGCTGTCGGCGTCCAGGCGCGTGGGCGGCCAGGAGAGCTACCTCGCCGGGGGCGTGGCCTGGAGCGCTCTGAACGACCAGCTCCACGTCCACGGCGACTACCTGGTGGAGTACTACCAGCTCACCGACCCCGAGTGGCCTGAGCTGGCGTTCCCGCTCTACCTCGGCATCGGTGGGAGGCTCCGTCTGGGCGACGGCTCCGCCCTCGGCGTGCGCATTCCGATCGGCATCAGCTTCGTGTACGGCGAGGATCCCCTGCCCCTCGATGCCTTCCTGGAGGTCGTGCCCGGCGTGGCGCTCTACCCGGCCACCGTGTTCACGGTCGACGCGGCCCTGGGCGTCCGGGTGTACCCCTTCAGCGACTGACCCCAGAGCGACGAAGCCCCGCCACCGACGAGCGGGGCGGGGCTCCGGGCCGAGACCGGTCGACTCAGTGAGCGTGACCGGCGTGGCCGTCGTCCTCGTCGGCTTCCTCGGCGACCACGGCCTCCGTGGTGAGGAGCAGGCCCGACACCGACGCGGCGTTCTGCAGCGCGCAGCGGGTCACCTTGGTCGGGTCGATGACACCGGCCGCGATGAGGTCCTCGTAGCTGTCGTTGCCGGCGTTGTAGCCGAAGCCACCCTCGCCGTTGCGGACCTTCTCCAGCACGATGCTCGGTTCGCCACCAGCGTTGGCGACGATCTGGCGGAGAGGCTCCTCGATGGAGCGGGCGACGATCTTGACCCCGAAGGCCTGCTCGTCGCTCACCGTCAGGTTGGCGAGCGCGTTGCCGCCGCGGATGAGCGCGACGCCTCCGCCGGGAAGGATGCCCTCCTCGACCGCCGCCTTCGTGGCGTGGAGCGCATCCTCGACGCGCGCCTTCTTCTCCTTCATCTCGATCTCGGTCGCCGCACCCACCTTGATGATGGCCACACCACCGGAGAGCTTGGCGAGACGCTCCTGCAGCTTCTCACGGTCGTAGTCCGACGTGGTGTTCGCGATCTGGCCCTTGATCTGCGCGATGCGGGCCTGGATGTCCTGGCTCTCACCGGCGCCGTCGACGATGGTGGTGTTGTCCTTCGTGATGACGACCTTCTTGGCGCTTCCGAGATCCTCGAGGCCGAGGTTCTCGAGCTTCAGACCGAGCTCTTCGGCGATCAGCTTGCCGCCGGTCAGCGTGGCGATGTCCCCGAGCATCTGCTTCCGGCGGTCACCGAAGCCAGGCGCCTTGACCGCGGCGCAGTTGAGGGTGCCGCGGAGCTTGTTCACGACCAGGGTGGCAAGGGCTTCACCCTCGACATCCTCGGCGATGATCAGCACGGGACGGCTCGCGCCGTGCACCTTCTCGAGCAGCTTGAGCAGGTCCCGCATCGAGCCGATCTTCTTCTCGTGGAGCAGGATGTAGGGATCCTCGAGCACCACTTCCATGCGCTCCGCATCGGACACGAAGTACGGCGAGAGGTAGCCGCGGTCGAACTGCATGCCGTCCACGGTGGCGAGCTCGGTGGAGAGGGTCTTGTTCTCCTCCACCGTGATCACGCCTTCCTTGCCGACCTTGTCCATCGCCTCGGCGATGATCGTGCCGATGGAGGCGTCGCCGTTCGCGGACACGGTGCCGACCTGCGCGATCTCGTTGGAGTCGGCGATCGGCCGCGACAGGACCGCGAGCTCGGTCACGATGGCCGTGACGGCCTTGTCGATGCCGCGCTTCAGCTCCATCGGGTTGTGGCCGGCGGCGACGAGCTTGCAGCCCGAGCGGAAGATGGCCTGCGCCAGCACGGTGGCGGTGGTGGTGCCATCACCGGCGACGTCGCTGGTCTTGGAGGCGACCTCCTTGACCATCTGAGCGCCCATGTTCTGGAACTTGTCCTCGAGCTCGATCTCCTTGGCCACCGTCACGCCATCCTTGGTGACGACAGGTGCGCCCCAGGACTTCTCGATGACGACGTTGCGGCCCTTCGGACCCAGGGTGACCTTGACGGTGTCGGCGAGCTGGTCGACGCCTGCGAGGAGCATGGCCCGGGCATCGGTGTCGAAGACGATCTGCTTGGAAGCCATGGTGAGGCCCTCCGTGTATGCTTGGGAAAGTGGTGTTGTTGCGGCAGAGCCGGCTGAGCTACTCGATGATGCCGAGGACGTCGTCCTCGCGCAGGATGAGGCGATCCTCGCCATCGATCTTGATCTCGGTGCCGGCGTACTTGCCGAACACGATCTGGTCGCCCACTGCGACCTGCAGGGCGAGCACCGTGCCGTCGTCCTTCACCTTGCCGCTGCCGATGGCGAGCACGGTGCCTTCCACCGGCTTCTCCTTCGACGCGCTGTCGGGCAGGAAGAGGCCGCCGGCGCTGCGAGCGGCCTGCTCGTTGCGCTTGACGAGGATGCGATCGTGGAGCGGACGGACGTTCATGGCTCAATCTCTCAGTGTGGGTGCCGAACCGGGGGAAGGCCGCAGCCGTGACCGCGGTTCTAGAAGGTCGGTTCTCGAAGGGTCGCAACCGTATCCACACCGCAATGCCCGTCAAGTGGGCGGAGGCAAATAGTCGAGGAGGCGTGATGCAGCAGCATGAAGAGCTCGAGGTCTACTTCGAAGGGCGCTTGACCAGCGCTCTCGCCAACCAAGGGGTCGTCCTGTCCGACGAAGGGCGCGGCTACCTCACCCAGCTGTTGGTGCGCAGCGCCAAGGCGGAGACGCACTTCGAAGCCGACGTCACCCTGGCGGAGCTGCACATGCAGGCCGCCCAGAGCGGGCGGGGCGAGGCGTTGTCGATGTACCGGAAGCTCGGCGATCGCGCCCTGTTCGTGGCCGGGTGGTTCTCCGAGAGCCTCGAGCGGCGTGCCGTGGGCCTCTCCTACTACACCGACATGGGCGAGGCGGCCTACGACCGCGTGTCCGGCCTGGCCAGCGTGAGCCCCCTCCGGGACTGGACCGAGCTCTTCGGGGAGCTGGCCCGGCGCTTCGGCGAGTGCGTCGGCGTCGTCGCCGAAGTGTCCGACGGCGACGACGAGCCGAAGGACCGCGACGTGCTGCGCCTCTACGAACTGTGGCAGAAGACGCGGAGTCCCTACGCCGCTCGACGCCTCGCCCGCCTCGGGATCCTGGCAGCGGGGGGTGGCGCCGCGTAGCGCACCGCGGTACATCCCGCGCCGTACGCCCGGAGGCCCCCCATGGCTCGCATCACGGTCGAAGACTGCCTGGAGCAGGTTCCGAACCGCTTCTCCCTGGTCCTCGTTGCAGCAGAGCGCACGAAGCAGCTCCTCAAGGGCGCCACGCCGCTGCTCGAGGACGACGTCGTCGCGAAGAACAAGGAGATCGTGCTCTCGCTGCGCGAGATCGCCGCAGGGGCCGTGCAGGCCGACCTGAGTGACTTCGACGAGAACGAGTTCGTCGACGGTCAGCTCTTCCCGCACGAAGACGGCGCGGACAACGCGTTCACCGACGAACTCCCGCCCGAGGCGTGATCATGAGCCACACCGACCCCCGCTTCGACACGCGCATCCGTCAGCGGCGCCTGCGCGACGGCAAGCTCACCCAGGCCGAGCTCGACGCCTTCCTGGCCGAGCTGCCTGACGACGCCGAGAACGCCGAGGACTGCGCGGCCGAGATGAGCGCCTCCGAGGCCTCCGAAGCCAACTGAAGCCCGGAGGGCGCCCGTGAAGCGGGTCGTCAGGGCGCCGCACGGCGCCGAGCTCAGCTGCCGCGGGTGGGTGCAGGAAGCTGCGCTCCGCATGTTGATGAACAACCTGGACCCCGACGTCGCCGAGCGACCCGAGGACCTGGTCGTGTACGGCGGAACGGGCCGAGCCGCGCGATCGTGGCAGGCGTTCGACGACATCGTCGCCACGCTCCGCGGCCTGGGCGACGACGAGACGCTGCTGGTGCAGTCCGGCAAGCCCGTCGGCGTGCTCCGCACCCACGCGGACGCCCCGCGCGTGCTGATCGCGAACTCCAACCTGGTCGGTCGGTGGGCCAACTGGGAGCACTTCAACGAGCTCGCGGCCAAGGGCCTGATGATGTACGGCCAGATGACCGCAGGGTCCTGGATCTACATCGGCACCCAGGGCATCCTCCAGGGTACCTACGAGACCTTCGCCGAGGCCGGGCGCCAGCACTTCGACAGCGATCTCGCAGGTCGGCTCGTGCTGTCGGCTGGACTTGGCGGCATGGGCGGCGCACAGCCCCTGGCCGCCACCATGAACGGCGCGGTCTTCCTGGGCTGCGACGTCGACGGTGATCGCGTCCGGAAGCGTCTCGGGACCGGCTACCTCGACGAGCTCGCGCCCGATCTCGACACCGCGCTCGAGCGGGTCCAGGCGTGCCTCGCCGCGCGCACCGCACGCTCGATCGCCGTGGTCGCGAACGCGGCCGACCTCTACCCGGAGCTGGTCCGACGCGGCGTGGTGCCCGACCTGGTCACCGACCAGACCTCCGCGCACGATCCGCTGAACGGCTACGTCCCGCATGGCATGAGCCTCGACGCTGCGGACGCGCTCCGCACCTCGGACCCGACGGCCTACGCCAGCGCAGCGCACGGTTCCATGGCCGTGCACGTCGAAGCGATGTTGGCCTTCAAGCGCATGGGCTCCCACGTCTTCGACTACGGCAACAACCTCCGCGCCGGAGCGGTGGAAGGTGGCTGCAAGAACGCCTTCGACTTCCCCGGGTTCGTGCCCGCGTACATCCGACCGCTCTTCTGCGAAGGCAAGGGACCGTTCCGGTGGGTGGCCCTCTCGGGCGACCCGCAGGACATCTACACCACCGATCAGGCGTTGCTCGAGCTCTTCCCCGACGACGAGCCGCTCGCCCGATGGCTCCTGCTCGCGGGCGAGAAGGTCCAGTTCCAGGGTCTTCCCAGCCGCATCTGCTGGCTCGGCTACGGAGAGCGCCACCGGGCCGGCCTGCTGTTCAACGAGCTGGTCCGGACCGGGAGGGTGTCCGCACCGATCGTCATCGGACGCGACCACCTCGACTGCGGCTCCGTCGCCTCCCCGAACCGCGAGACCGAGGGGATGAAGGACGGCACGGACGCCGTGGCCGACTGGCCGATCCTGAACGCCCTGGTCAACGCGGTGAACGGGGCGAGCTGGGTCAGCTTCCACCACGGCGGTGGCGTCGGCATGGGGTACTCGCTCCACGCCGGCCAGGTCATCGTGGCGGACGGCACCGACGCCGCGGCCGCGCGCATCGAGCGCGTGCTGCTCGGCGACCCGGCCATGGGCGTGCTCCGTCATGCGGACGCCGGCTACGAGCGGGCGATCGACGTCGCGCACGAGCGCGGCGTCGACATTCCTGGAATCACCCGCTAGCGCAGCGCGTTCATGCTCCCGTCGAGCTCATCGCTCTTCGATGATCTCCAGGACGTACCGCATCTTCTGCTTGCCGCCAGCGGCGTGCACGATGCGACGGATGGCGTCAGCGTGGATGCCCTTCCGCCCGATCACCTTGCCGATGTCCTCCTTGGCGACCTCGAGCTCCAACACACAGGAGTGCGTGCCCTGAACCTCTCGGCAGAGCACCTGATCGGGCTGATCGACAAGCGCCTTCACGATCTCTTCGACGAGCTCGCGCACGGTCATCACGTTCGTCTCTGCCACCGCCGACTCCCTGCTGCCAACAACGCTCACCGTGCCAGGGCGAGCCACCGCTCTCTGAAGCATCGTCGATGTGCGGGTCGTGCGTCAAGTCGTCGCACGGTCTGCACGAACGTGACGGGTCGTGCACACCCCGTGACATCCGGGGCACCTCTCCGACCTCTGGTGACCGAGTGAACCGGCAATCCGTGCGTAGCTTGAGCGTAAGGACGTAGCACCCCCACGCGTCCCGCCGGTGTCCAAAGCACCGACAAGGAGAGGCCATGCTCGACGACCACGACATCAAGCGCATCGCACGCGACAACCGGAAGCACGCGGTCGAAGAGACGGTTCGTAAGTACCGGGACCGCCTCTACTACCACGCGCTCTCCATCGTGAAGGACTCCCAGGAGGCCTACGACGCAGTCCAGGAGGTCTTCATCAAGGCCATCCGTGAGCGCCGGTTCTTCGACGAGGACTTCCAGATGAGGGCCTGGCTGTTCCGGGTGACCTCGAACCTCTGCTACAACATCGTGCGCGACAGGAAGCGACGACGAGGCATCTTGGAGACCATCCCCGAGAAGGTCCCCCGCGAGGATCGCAGTGGGAAGGTCTCGCTGGAGAAGGTGTTCTCAGGCCAGATGCGGGAGGAGATCTTCGACGCGATGGAGCACATCAGCCCCAACCATCGAGAGATCTTGATCCTGCGCTACTATCACGACCTCTCCTACTCGGAGATCGCCTCAGCGCTGCAGATCAAGCTCGGTACCGTGATGTCCCGCCTCTCCCGCGCCCGCAACCGGCTGCTGGACGTCATCGGTCCCGACCACCCTGTGGTCGCCGAGGCCCTCTAGCGAGGACCGCCATCGACACCCCCGGCGACACGTGCGATTGGTTCGTGGAAGCGCTCGACGCGTTCCTCGCCGGTGGGCTGGCCCCCGAGGTCGAGCAGGAGCTCGCGGAGCATCTTGGCCGCTGCCCCAGCTGTTCCGCCCACGTGGATGGCCTCGGCAGCCAAGCGGCGCCGCCCGATTGGACGGCGCTGGATCAGCTCGTGGCGCAAGAGCTCAAGCGGCCCTCTCCAGGCTGGCTCCAGGGTGAGGTGGTGCTCCGTCGCCAGACGGTGGTGGCGTACCTCGCCGTGCTGGTAGCGTGCGTGGCCTGGGTCCTGGCGTCGGAGCCCGGCACGCCACGACCCGCAGAGTTCCAGACCGTTCCTTCGGCGTCGCCGGCCGCCTACCCAGCACAGCTCACCGTACCGATGACCCCCGAGCCCACGCCCGCGAGCTACCGAGGCAAGCTCTGATGCTGGGTCTGTTGGCGGGCGTGGCGCTCGCCATCGAGCCCGTCCTGGTCACCGCCGAACGGGTGGTGGACGACGCCTGGCCTGGTGAGCACGACCCGGCTGCCCTCCGACGCGCCGCACTCGAGGGCATGGTCGCCTACCTGAACGAGCGGGAGAGCCTGCCGGTCAACCGATTGCTCGCCCCCGACGAAGCGACGGTCCCCTGGGGACTGGGCCTCGAGTACCTGCTGGTCCCCGGGCGCGGGCTCGTCGTGACCGACGTCGTGGAGCCCAGCGCTGCGAGCCGTGCAGGGCTGGTGCCCGGCGATGTCGTCACGCGGCTCGGTGGACAGGACACGACGGCCGCTTTGGATCCGGACGAGCTGACGGGTGTCGCAGCCGGCGCTGTCCCGCTGCTGGTGCAACGAGCAGGCGGACACGCCACCAGCTTCGTGCTGCAGCCGGGTCCCCTCCCAGCCCACACCCTGCGGGCCCGTCCGGACCATCTCCAGGTCACCGTCCGTGCACCGACCGAGGAGCTGACCACCGTGGTCGCGGCCGCCGTCGCGGCGGCGCCCGATCAGCCCGTGCTGATCGATCTCCGGGGGGCGACCGGGGGCACCGTCGTCGGCGCGGTCGGCCTGGCCGACGTGCTCCTCCCCGTGGACGCCATCATCGGTTTCGAGCTCCGGCAGGGGACGCAGCACGAGCTGGCCAGCACGCGCCCACCCCTCGCCCCCGCCGTGGCGGTCCTGATCGACGCCGGCACCGCTGGCCCGGCCGAGCTCATCGCCGCCAGCCTGCAACACCACGGACGCGCCACCGTGATCGGCACCCCGAGCGCAGGTCTGGCCGGCGCCACGAGCGTTCGGTTCCTCGACGCCGAGCACGCCCTCCAGCTGGTGGATGCGCGCCTCCGCGACCCCGCCGGTGAGAGCTGGGATGGAGGCGGCGTCAAGCCCGATGTTCGGATCCAGCCTCGGCTGGAAACTCCGCCAGACGGCGCCGTTCCGCGGGATGCACAGGTCGATGCCGCGCTCACGGCGCTGGGGCTGCGGGGGGCGCGTTGACCACGATCGCCCGACGCGGGTAGCATTCGCCGTACACCGTGCACGCGAGGACTCGCCTTGACCCAGGCCGCCCGGCCGGACCAGGAGCTCACGCGCCTCCTCGCCGAGGGGGTGACTGGATGTCTGTCCGCCGTTGGCGTGGCAGGGGGGGGGCTCAGGTTGTACCTGATGTCGGGCGAGGTGCTGGCCGCGCACGCAGATGAAGACGACGAGCTGCTGCTCCGCCGTCTGATCGCTCGCGGCAACCTCGGTCCAGGTGAAGCCGCGCAGCTCCGTGCCGCCGGAGACGAGGCGCTCTCGGAAGCGCTCTTCTCGGTCGTCGACGAGGACGCCCTGCTCGAGGTGCTCTTCGACCGCTTCCGCGAGAACATCGCCGACTTCCTCGGGGCCACGGCCCCCACCATCTTCGAGCCGCTCGACGCGATCTTCGTGCCCAACCTGCAGGTGGCGCACGACACGGCGGAGCTCCTGGCCGAGCTGCGTGCCCTGCTGTTGCGCACCGAGCACCTGCGCACCGACGAAGGCCAGCGCGTCACCCTGCAGGTCGGCTCCGAGGGCCCGCGGCACCCGAGCGAGACCGCGCTGGTCGAGCTCATCGGTCGTCGCCTCGGACTCGACGAGCTGCTTCGCGAGTCGCCCTACGAGCTGCTCGAGACCCTCGACATCGTCATCGACATGCTCGAAGCGGGAGTCGTGGCCGAGCTCGTGCCCGAGCCTGTGAGCCCGGAGGCCGCGCCCACCGATGTGATCGCGCCCGACGAGCCCGACCCTGCCGACGTGCTCGACCGCGCCGGCTTCACCTCAGGACCCGACGCCGACGTGCACGACGAAGAGCTCGCGTTCTTCTCGGACCACGACGTCCGTCGAGGCGGTGGTGAAGACGGCCACTTCGTGAAGACCCAGGCGGAGCTCAACGCCGAGGCAGTCGACCTCCGCGACGTCATCCCGGCCGACGTCGGGCTCGTCTCACCCGACGAACCGATCGAGGCGGCCGAGGCCAGCGGCCCCGACCTCGGAGACGCGCCGCTCGCGAAGGTCGCGATGAACTTCACGGGCCCACGGCTGTCCAACGCCGAGGCGTACAAGAAGATCGGCGTGGTGAACGAAGTCCTCGGTCAGATGGCGTGCGCCTACGACGCCCAGTCCGGCAACGGGTCCGGCGAGGCGTCCATCCAGCTGCTCCTCGACGGGGCGCCGTCCGAGTTCGCGATCCTGTTCCATCAGGTGGCCGCCGCCGACGACGGCACGCTGTCCCCGAACGCCATCCTGCACAACCTCCGGCGGCGTCCGGCACCCGAACACCGACGGCTCCTGAACCGCGGCCTCGGGGATCTCATCGAGCGGTCGCTCTCCGCCGCCTGTGAAGAGCTCGAAGACGAAGCGATCGATGGCTTGCTCGAAGCCATCGCGGGCTACCAGCAACGGCTCGGCTTCTGATCGCTCTCTGGCTGGGACTCGCGAACGCGACGCACCCCGTCCAGGCCCCGCCCGCGGATCTCGGACTCGAGGACGGCCGAACCCCTGCGTCGGTGATCGACACCGCGCGGGAGGCCAGGGCCCTGCCGCTGCCCGAACGCATCAAGGCGATCTCGGAGCCGTGGATCGGCCTCCCCTACCAGAACGGCCCGCTGGGCGAGCTGGGTGGCCCCGATCCGGATCCTGTGACCCGGTACGACACCTTCGACTGCCTGACCTTCGTGGAGGAGGTGCTCGCCCTGGCACTGTCCCCGGACCCGCTGGCGGCCCAGCAGGTGAGGAGAGGCCTTCGTTACCGGAACGGCGGCCCAGCCACCTACGAGAACCGTCGCCACTTCATGCTCGCGGAGTGGATTCCGGGCACCATCGAGGACGGTTGGATGGTGGATGTCACCCCGTCGCTGCCAGGCGCCGTGCAGATGGACAAGGCGGTGACCGCATCGGTCTGGGCGGCCTGGCGCCAACGAGGCGCCTTCGACCTCGCCGACGAACGGCTCCCCGTGGGCACGATGAGCTTCTGGTACCTGCCGCTCGAGGCGGCGGCCGACGCCATCGAGCTGATCGAGCCCGGATCCGTGGTCTTCACGCTCCGGCAGCCCTACGAGCACCTGCCCATCGCGATCACCCACGTCGGCATCACCGTACCTGCCGAGGCGCCCACGATGCGGCACGCCAGCCGGATGGGCCAGCGCGTGGTGCGCGACGACGCGCTCTCCTGGTACGTCGAGCACCTCGGCACCTACGAGAAGTGGCCCGCGGCCGGACTCATCGTGCTCCAGCCCGTGAGCTACGGCCCGAGGCGGTGACCCTGGCGTGGGCCGGCAGGCGGGGGTACTGTGGCGCCGTGCGCTGGACCGTGCTGATCCTCCTCGCCGCCGGATGCGGCCTGGAGAAGTTCCCTGACCCCGACGCCCGAACGGGCGACAGCGGTGACACGTCCCCCCTCGCCATCGACGACACCGGCAAGCCCATCGGCGCCGACGACACGGGCAAGCCGCCGGCGGACGACAACACCGCGCCCAACGCCGACGCGGGCGACGACGCGGTCGTGGCCATCGGCACCGTGGTCCAGCTGGACGGCACGGGCTCGAGCGACCCGGACGGCGACCCGCTCGACTTCGCCTGGAGCATCCTCAGCCAGCCCGGCAGCGACACGCTGATCGATGACGACCTGCCCGACGCCCAGATCCAGGTCAACGCCGTGGGTCTCTACGAGCTGGAGCTCGTGGTCAGCGATGGCGCCCTGACCGACGGCGACCGGGTCTACGTGCAGGCCCAGTCGGGCAACACGCCCCCGGTGGCCGACGCCGGCACCGATCGCACGGTCACGGTCGGCGGCACGGTCACCCTGGATGGCACCGGGAGCTACGACGCCGACGGCGATGCGCTGAACTACGCTTGGACGCTCACCAGGCCTGCGGGCTCGAGCGCCACGCTCAGCAGCGCCACAGCCAGCCGCCCGAACTTCACCGCCGACGTCACGGGGACCTACACGGCCACCCTCGAAGTGGACGACGGCGACGACGCCGACACCGACGAGGTCCGGGTCACCGCGGAGGAGAGCGGATCCGGTGGGTCCGGCGGGTCCGGCGGAGGTGGCAGCAGCTGCATCAGCTGCAGCGAGGCGGACCGGGCCGAGCTCCGCCGTCGCCAGGGCCTCATCAGTGCGCTCGGCGGACCCGGTCTGGTGCTCCTTCCCGCCATGGCCTTCCTCGTTCGCCGGAAGAAAGCGAAGAGCTGAGCGCGTCGCCCTGCCTCACAGGGCGAAGAGCCCTCGCAGGGCATCGGCCACCCCATCCGTGGGCGCCGTGGCGCCGATCCAGGCGCGCACGCCCGCTCGCACCAGCACACGCCCGTCTCGTCCGTAGGGCGCGAGCTGATCGTCCAGCCACGGCTCGACCGCCTCGCCCTCGGAGAGACGCTGCGCCAAGCCAGGCATGAGCTCGTCGGCGAAGTGCTGCTTCCGTTCCACGGGCACGAGGTCGCTGACGGTGATCGCCCAAGGCGGCAGATCGATGCCGACCTGCTGGAGCATCAGTCCGACGAACGAGCGCGCCAGCTCGTCGCAGATCGCGTCCGCTTCCTGAACGGCCTCGGCGACATCGTCGCGCGGCGGGAGCGCCACCTCGGCATAGACCTTGTTCTTGGGCTCGGTGCCGGAGGGACGGAGAATGAGCCGTGCATCCCCCTCGAGCTCGAAGACGAGGACGTCGCGGGATGCCGCATCGGTGCCGGAGCGGATGCGTCCGAAGGGCCCCTGAGCGTCGGCGCGGTCGTGGAACGCGAGCACCTTCCGGCCGCCGATTCGACGCGGGGGGGCGGCCCGCATCGCGGTCTGGATCTTCACGATGCGGTCGCGACCGGTGGCGCCGCGCATCACCGTCGAGACGAGCGTGTTGCGCACGTAGCCGACGTCGCGCCAGATCTGCTCGAGCACGTCGACCAGGGTGCGCCCCTCGGCCTTCGCGAGCGAGGCCGCCTCGGCGAGCCACACCGCGCCGCCGGCCGCGTCCTTGTCGCGAATCTCCGTGCTGACCAGCACGCCGTGCGACTCCTCCACACCAGCGACGAAGTCCTCGAGCGTTCCCTCCGCGGAGTAGAAGCCGCCCACGTCGTCGAGCAGCCGCAGTCCTTCGCCGATGTACTTGAACCCGACCAGCAGGTGCCCCACGACCTGGGCACCGTGGTGGCGCGCCACGCGGCTCACCAGGCTGGACGTGACCTCGGTCTTGATGACGATCGGTCGTCGACCGACAGCGCGACGGCGCACCAGGCCGTGGTGCACCGTCAGCGCCGCCATCTCGTTGCCGGTGAGGAACCTCCAGCCTCCGCCGTGACGGGCGACCACGCCCAGACGGTCGGCGTCCGGATCGCAGGACATCACCAGGTCGGCGCCCACCTCGTCGGCCAGCGCGACGGCGCGGTCCATCGACTGGGGCACCTCCGGGTTCGGGATGCCGAAGGGCACGTGAGGGAAGCTGCCGTCGTGCTCCGCGGCGACGGGCTCGAGGGTGACGTCGAAGCCCGCGGCGCGCAGCACCTCGAGCACCGTGGTGTCCGCGGTTCCGTGCAGGTTCGTGAAGACCACCCTGGCGGAGCGGGCCTTGGGCGCGAGGCTCAGGCTCAGGTTCTCCGCGATGTAGCCGGCGTGTACGTCGTCGGTGAGAGCACGCACCAGGCCGGCTTCCACGGCGGCGGGGTAGCCGAGGCTGGCGACCTCGGTGACTCGGAGCACCTCGTCGGCCAGCGCTTCGTCGTGGGGCGGGATCTCCTGGCCCCCGAGGTGGTTGTAGATCTTGGCCCCGTTGTCGTCCGCCGGGTTGTGCGAGGCCGACACGTTCAAGCCCCCGTCCGCGCCGAGGTACCGGATGGCGAAGGACAGCTCGGGGGTGGACAGGTAGGCGCTGCTGCCACGGGCGAGCATGTGCACCGTGACCCCGTTGGCGGCGTAGACCCCCGCCGCGATCTCGGCGAAGTCCCGCGACGAGAGACCGAGCACCGGGTTGGGCTGGGACGGGTCGTAGTGGCCCCTTGCGTCCTGGAACCGCCGCACGTCGTAGGCCACGACGACCGACAAGGCCCCCTCGCGACGGGCCTTCAGGTAGGCGCAGTGCCCTTGGATGCTCGTGGCGATGGTGTACGGGTTGATGCGGTTCGGTCCGACACCCACCGGCCCCCGACGGCCACCGGTGCCGAAGGGGATGACCTGGTAGAAGCAGTCGAGGAGCAGGTCCCACCGCCCGCCATCGATCATCGCGAGGATCTGGCCACGGTAGGCCGACAGGGCTTCGTCCTCGAGCCAGCGACCCAGGTGCTGGAGCGCGGATCGGGTGAAGGCCTCGGCCACGCCGAGCGTGGCGAAGCCGGAGGCGGCACGGTCCATCGGGTTCATCGGGTCCTCCGAGCGGGCGGCTCAGTCGAAGAGTGCGCTGACGGGACGGCGCCGGTGAGGGTCGCCTCCCGTCTCGGTGCAGTAGACGCCGTTCACGGCGACGAGGATGGCGGTGATCGTGTCGACGCTGACGAGGTCGGCGTCGTCCAGCTGGTCCAGGGTGGTGTCGGTGAAGTTCAGCGGGCACACGTCCCGCTGGCCCTCCATGACGATCGGGAGGCCGTGGCTCCGGCAGATCAACGGCCGCTCACCATAGAGCGAGCAGCCACCGTCCAGGAGCAGCGGGCAGCCGTCGCCTCCACGTGCGCGAAGGCGTTCGCGCGTGGCATCGTCCAGCCGGGCCCAGCCGCGTCGAAGCGCAGCGAGCTCGACATCGCTGACCGTTCGCTCGGTCTGGCAGCAGCCATCACATCCGAGCCGGCAGGCGAAACGACGTGCGTGGCGGGACAGGATGCCGCCTGCATGCTCGGCGAGCTTGGCCCGGAGCACGTCCAGGTTGCGCAGGGGTCCGCAGCTGTCCATGAGGCTCCCTATCCCCTGCGCACGTGCTCGGGGCGTAGTTGCCCAGGCCGGATGTCGGTGGTAATCGTGGCCGTTGTCGCCCGGAGGTGCCCCATGCTCGCGAGTCTCGCTCTCCTCGGTTGCAGTGGGTCGTCCTACACCTACGGTGGCTACAAGCTCTACGACCACTTCCCCCTCGATGGAAAGCGCAGCTGGGAGTACGCCAGCGACGACACCAGCGTGGACTACAAGCTCGAGGTCGTGATGTCGGAGACCACCGTGATGGTCGACGAGATCGAGGTGCACGAGTTCCAACACTTCAACAGCGAGACAGGCGACCAGCTCCTGAGCGTGCAGTGGTCGAGCGACAGCGTCTACGGCATCCTCATCCACGGCTACCAGACCTTCGCGCCCGGCGGTGGCGGCGGAGGCGGCAGCGACACCGGCGACACCGGAGGGCCCGCGGCCATGCCCGAGGCGGTGAGCTTCGACAATCCCGTCACCTTTGCGGATCCACAGATGGCGCCGGGCGAGACGGTGAGCACCAGCGCGGGCGGATGGGACTTCGAGTCCACGTTCGACGCCGTGGAGCCGTGCGAGAACCACTGGGTCGGCGACGACTGGCAGGAGTGCATCAAGATCACCCTCGAGGGCGGCGACGCGCCCTTCGCCGGCGAGTACTGGATCGTGCCGCGCTACGGCATCGCCTGGCAACACACCTCGGACGACAGCGACAAGTGGGTGCTGGTCCGAGCGCAGTGGGAAGCGACCGACTAGCGCCATGCTGCTGCTCGCCGCCTGCGCCAACCCGCTCGACTACCGTCCAGCGGACCTTCAGCTCGACCTGCCTGCCGACGTGCCGGTGGCGGCCGAGACCGCGCGCGTCTGCGTCGAGGGGGTGGGCACGATGAGCTTCGGCGCGAACCTCGCCGGGCGCTTCGTCTTCACCGGCATCCCCACGGACCGGGGGGACCACAGCATCACCGCCGAGCTGCTCGACGCCGACGGTGTGGTGATCCTGCAAGGCGGCGCCGACAACGTGAACGGGCACGCAGTGGGCGAGGTCGACGAGTGCCTGGACGGCTGCCTTCCCTGCACAGCACTGGGAGGGTTCGCCTCTCCGGAGGAGGACTCATGGGTCCTGGCAGTGCGCTTCTCTTCTTGATCGCCTGTGGCGACCAGAGCGACGACAGCGGGCAGGACACCGGCTTCAAGGTGACCAGCACCGACCCGGTCGACGCCGCCGACGACGTCACCGCGGGCACGGTTCCGGAGCTGCGTGTCAACGCCGACGCGAGCGAGGAGACCTGCACGCCGGAGACCCTGAAGTTCGAGGCCCTGAACCTCGACGACAGCACGATCGCCTACGACCTGCCCTACGAGATCGAGATCCAGAACGGCTCGAAGATCCGCTTCCAGCCGTGGCCTGACCGTGGCAAGGGCCTGTTTCAAGGCTACCGTTACAGCATCTCCGTCGCCACGGACGGGGAGACGCGCTGCACCGACGTCGAGGGGCACGTCCTCGAGCCGTTCGGCATCGTGTTCGAGGTGAAGTGATGACGATCCTGGTTTTGGGGCTGATGGCCTGCAACGGCAAGAGCGCAGGCTCGTCCGAGACGGGCGACACCGCCGAGGAGCCGGACTTCACCATCGACAGCGACGCCGTGGTCGACACCGACGTCCCCGCAGAGACCGATCCCCCGATCGACACCGTCGACACGGCCCCGGATGTCGAGACGGGCGACAGTGGCGGCGACACGGCCGCGCCGACGCCCGAGGTTCAGGTCTGGCCTCGCGCGCTGACCGTCAGCCCCGGCGGCAGCTACGAGCTACGCGTGGAGGCCGTCTGGCCGGACGGCACCGTCGAGGACACCTCCTACATCACCTGGACCTCCAGCGATCCCAAGGTCGCGGAGGTCGACGACACGAGCCGCGTGACGGCCCTCGCGGCCGGGGAGGCGAGCTTCGTCGCGGACATCGCCGGGGCGTCCGTGGAGGCGTCCGTGGTCGTGCGTGGCGACGGGCTGCTGACAGTGTCGGTCATCGAGGCCGACAGTGGCCTGGCCGTCGACTCTGCACGGGTGGTGTTCGACGAGGCGACCACGACGTCCGGCAGCGACGGGGTGGTCGACATCACGGTTCCCGACGGGGAAGCCGTCGACCTCATCGTCTACACGGCCTCGAGCTACGAGCCTTCGCTGATCACCACCAGCCTCGTCGGCATCGTCGGGCGCGAGATCGTGGTGCCTCTCCGTCTCCAAGGGGCCGAGGGCGCGGGCCCGGTCACCATGAGCGGCGACGTCGACCTGAGCGGTTGCGAGACCGGCGGATGGAGCGACCTGACCGTGGGACTGGCCGGCTCGGCGGTGCAGGACGGACCGCTCTTCTGGGATGCGGCTGACCTGCTGGGCGAAGAGGTCGAGATCGAGTTCTACACGGGCACCACCGAGGTGCCGGGCAACCTCATCCTCGGCGACTACAAGGAGGACTACCAGACCGCCTCGCGCGCAGGGGACGGCGGCGTGTGGGCCTTCGCGGGTCCCGTGTCGATCGCCGACGCGACGAGCGGGATCGCGGACCCAGGGTCGGCCCTCGCTGTGCTGTTCAGCAACTGGAGCAACTTCCGCGCGGAGTGGGTCGACGGCACCTGGGGTGAGGCAGGGGACACCGTCGATCAGCCTCTCGCCCCCAGGTACGAGATGAGCGAGACCTTCGAGGTCGAGATCCCCGAGCTGCCGCTCGGCTTCGGCGGCGACGAGGACGTGCTCGCGCTCGCCCTCGTGGACAGCCCGGCCGGCCACGGCATCGTGGGCATGGCCATGGGCGACGGCACCCTCGAGGTCAGCCGGGTCCCGCTCGCCGATCTGGGCGTCAAGGGGGAGGGCTCCGTGCTGCTGTACGCGCAGGTCGACGGCATCGGATCCGGCGGCTCGCGGGTCGTCACCTGGGCGCCCATCGAGGGCGGCTCCGCTGCTCCGCCAGCCTGGATGGACGTGGCCAACCTCGAGAGCTTCTCCGGCAGCACCCACACCTACAGCTTCGTGCCCGACGAAGGAGCGCACGTCCAGCGCCTGCACATCCAGGCCAACGACGGCACCGAGCGCGACTACTGGTTCGGCCCGGGCGCACAGAAGGGCGGCCTGCCGGACGACGGCCCGAGCAAGGGCTGGGGCAACACGGACTGGACGCTCACCACCCTCGACACCACGGAGGGCACCTTCGAGAGCCTGCTCGCCGAGGGTGGGCTGGTGCAGGGCAACCTGCAGCAGATCGGTCTCACCAGCTCCACCGCGGTGCAGAACTTCGTCGGAGGCTGAGTGCCCAGCGTGGAGTTCCGGCCCGACGGACGCGTGCTCGAAGCCGCCCCGGATTCGGTGATCCTCGAGATCTGCGAAGATCACGATCTGCCCATGGAGGCCGCGTGCGGCGGCTTCGCGGCCTGCAACACCTGCCGGGTGAGGGTGCTCGCGGGCGAGCTGTCCCCCAAAGACGACGTGGAGGTCCCCTTCCTCGACCGACCGGATCAGCGGCTGGGCTGCCAGGCCCGGCTCACCGACTCCAACGTGGTGCTGCTGCTGGACCCGGGGGACGCATGAGGCCGCTGGCGCTGCCCCTCGTGGTCTCCGCGGCGTTCCTCGTGGGCTGCGGCTGCCTGGGCTGGTGGGGCGACGACGACGCGCCCGCCGACACGGGCCAGGCGACAAGCCCGACGCCGTCGGAGTGGACCCCGCAGTACGAAGACCTCGCGCTCTGGCCGCAGGACCTGACCGTCAGTCCGGGCAGCAGCTGGTCCATGCGGGTGGTCGGGACGCGCGGGGACGGCACGCAGGCCGTGCTCGAGGCCACCTACGGCAGCGAGGACGAGAGCGTGGTCTCGATCAATGGACTCGGCACCGCGACCTCCGTGGGCGCCGGCTCCACCGTGGTCAGCGCCTGGGCAGACGATCTGGAGGCGAGCGCCACCGTCACCGTCACCGATTCAGGCCTGATGGAGGTGCAGCTGATCTCGGCGGAGACCGCCCAGCCGATCCCCGACGCTGTCGTGTCCGTAGACGGTGTCGAGGGCACGACCGACGGCGCCGGATGGGCGTCGGTCGAGGTGGCGGATGGGCGCGCGGTGGAGGTGCTCGCTTGGGACCCCCTGGGAGAGCACATCACGACCCATGTGCTCGACGTCGTGCCCCGGCAGTGGGTGCTCCCGCTCGAGCCGTCCGAGCGCCTGGACGCGATGGCCAGCGGCGACATCAACCTCGACGGCGTCCCACAGGCCAAGCTGGGCCAGCGCCGCGTCGGGATCGTCGGCCCTCGTCTTCGAAAGGGCCCGCTGCTCGTCTCCCTCGACGAGCTCTTCGGTCCCACCCGAAGCGTGGAGCTCTTGGGCTTCGACGTCGAGCTGCCTCAGAACCTGTGGGTCGCTGGCGACGCCGAGGACTACGCGGCCGACCTCCCCGCCGGCGAGTCGGGGCTCTGGACCCTCGGCGGTCCGGTCTCGCTGGCCGACGTGGCCGCGGCCGGCGACGACCTGGGCCGCCTCGTCGCCGTCTTCGTCGACCATGCGGACAACCTGGTGTACGACCTCCAGGACGTGCAGACCGCCGAGGACGCCGACATCGACGTCGGCCTCGACCCAGCCCAGCCCTTCGACGACGCGGTGGTGGTCCCCCTGCCCGAGGTCCCGGCCGGGTTCGTCGAACAGGACGCCTTGGTCTTCGTGATGGCAGGAACCGGCGACGCGGGCCCTGCGGTGGTCGGGCTGGGCATGGGAAGCGACGAGGCCACCGCCCTCCGTGTCAGCGCCGACGCCCTGGGCATGCATGGGGCGGGACGTGTCAGCGCGCTCGTGCAGCGAGACGGTCTCGGAGGCGGGGGCTCGCTCAGCGTGTCGAGTGGCCCCATCGTCGCCGGTGAGGCCAGCCTGCGCCCGTACCTGAGCGAGGTGGGCCTCACCGACTTCGACGGCAGCACCCGGAGCTTCACCTTGAACGCGGACGGCCGCGCCACCGTCACGCGTCTGCGGGTGACCTCCAGCAACGGCCAGGCGCGGATCGTCTGGACGCGCGGCGGCTACCAGGCGGTCACGCTTGCCGCTGGTGGCACCGACATGGGCTGGGGTGCGACCACCTGGGACGTCGATGCGCTCGAGACGCTCGACGGCACGTGGGAGAGCCTGCTGGTGGACGGCTGGCTCACGGACCTTGCGCTGCGCGACGCCGCCGTGGCGGCCGCGCGCAGCAAGGTGAGCTTCTGAGCGCTACACGGGCGCCGGCGCCTCCGCACCATCCTCGCCCTTCACCTCGGTCACCTCGAACGACTCGCCGCAGCCACACGTGCGCTGGATGTTCGGGTTGCGGATCTTGAAGCCGACCTCGAGCAGCTCGTCCACCCACTCGATGGTGCAGTCCTTCACGAACTGGCGCTCGAGCGCCGGGATGAACACCGGCACGCCCTTGATCTTCTGCACGAGGTCGCCCTCTTCGGGCTCGGAGACGAACTCCAGGACATAGCTGTAGCCGGAGCAGCCGCCGCCCTGCACGCCGAAGCGGAGGCCCGCACCCGCCATGTCGTCTTCCGCGAGCATGAGGTTGATCTGGCTGACGGCCTCGTCGGACAGGTTGATGAACGCTTCCATGGGGAGAACCTCCGAAGGAACCCAGGGTAGCCACCACACCGGCTCGCGCCAAGGTGCGTTTGCCGGTTGAGCCGGCCCTCCATACAGGGCGGGGACCTCTGGAGACACCGTGGTCCAGCCCTCGGCGGAGCACTTCGAGCGCTTGGTGCAGGCCCGCGCCGACGCCCCCGCCGCCATCCCCGTCTACCGCGAGATCCTGGCCGATCTCGACACGCCGGTCTCCGCCTTCCTCAAGGTGGCCGACACGCCCTATGCCTTCCTGCTCGAGTCGGTCGAAGGCGGCGAGCAGTGGGCTCGTTACAGCTTCATCGGCTTGAACCCTGCGTTCGTGATCCGCGCACGGGGGCGCCAGTGTGAGCTGGTCAAGGATGGCTGGGTCGCGCGATCGGAGGAACGCGACGACCCGCTCGCGTTCGTCGAGGAGGTCCTCGGCGAGTGGCAACCCGTCGACGTGGAGGGCTTGCCGCCGTTCGCGGGTGGGGCCGTGGGCTGGCTGGGCTGGGACGCCGTGCGCTGGTGGGAGAAGCTCCCCTCCCCGCACGATCACGCCGACGATCCCCCCACGATGGTCTTCGCGGTGCCGCGCACCTTGTTGATCTTCGACAACCTCAGGCACCGCATCCTGGTGGTCGAGGTGGTGCTCACGCGCCAGGGCGTGGACCCTCGCCTGGCCCACGCCCAGGCTGTGAAGCGCATCGACGCCGTGATCGGGAGCCTCCGTGAGGGCATACCTGCTCGCCCCCCCCGAAAGACCACGCGCACCGCCCTCACCGCGCTCACCGAACGGGCGTCGTTCGAAGCGGGGGTGGAGCAGATCAAGGAGTCCATCCGAGCCGGCGACTGCATCCAGGTGGTGCTCAGCCAGCGCTTCGAGCTCGGCTACACCGGCGACGCCTTCGATCTGTACCGGGCCCTCCGCGCGGTGAACCCCTCGCCCTACATGTTCTGCCTCCGGTTCCCCGAGGCCACCGTGATCGGGTCGAGCCCGGAGACCATGGTGCGCGTGCAGGATGGCTCGGCGTTCGTCGCCCCCATCGCGGGCACACGGCGCCGCGGCACCAGCCCCGAGCAGGACCGGGACCTCGAGCACGAGCTGCTGGCCGACCCCAAGGAACGTGCCGAGCACGTCATGCTGGTGGACCTGGCACGCAACGACCTGGGCCGCGTGGCTGCGCCGGGAACCGTGCAGGTGGAGGACCTCATGCACGTCGAGCGGTTCAGCCACGTGATGCACATCGTGTCGGGGGTGACCGCCGAGCTCGCCGAGGGACGCACAGCGCTCGACGCAGTCCGGGCCGCCCTTCCCGCGGGCACCCTGTCCGGCGCTCCCAAGGTGCGAGCGATGCAGATCATCGACGAGCTCGAGACACGCGGCCGTCAGCTCTACGGCGGCGCGGTCGGGTACCTCGGCTTCGGCGGCAACGTGGATCTCGCGATCACCATCCGCACCGCCTGGTCCCAGGGCGACGCCTGGTACCTTCAGGTCGGCGCAGGCATCGTCGCGGACTCCGATCCCGCGAGCGAGCACCAGGAGTGCCTGAACAAGGCCGGTGGTCTGATCCGCGCCCTCGAGCTCGCACAGGAGGGCCTGTGAAGGTCCTGGTCATCGACAACTACGACTCCTTCACCTGGAACCTGGTCCAGTACCTGCAGATCCTGGGAGCGGACGTCGACGTGGTCCGCAACGACGCGATCGGGGTCGAAGACGTCGCTGCGCGGAGACCGGACCGGCTGCTCATCTCGCCGGGACCGTGCGATCCGGAGCGCGCCGGCATCAGCATGGACGCCATTCGCCGCTGGGCGGGCGCGATCCCCATCCTGGGCGTGTGCCTGGGCCACCAGTCGATCGGACAGGTCTTCGGCGGCCGCGTGATCCGTGCGCAGAAGCTCATGCACGGCAAGACCTCCCCCATCGAGCACCTGGGCGTGGGGGTCTTCCACGACCTGCCGCAGCCCTTCACGGCCACGCGCTACCACTCGCTGGCGGTGGAGCGCTCTTCGCTGCCCGACGTGCTCGAAGTCACCGCATGGACCGCGGACGGCGAGATCATGGGCATGAGGCACCGCGAGCTGCCCGTGCAGGGCGTGCAGTTCCACCCCGAGAGCATCCTCACCGAGGGCGGCAGCGCCCTGTTGCAGAACTGGCTGGAGCAGAGATGATCGGCGACGTGCTGCGTACCCTGATGGCGGGCGACGACCTCTCCGCCGAGCGTGTGGAGCAGGTCATGGAGGCCATGCTCTCCGGGGATCTGGGCCCGGCCAGCATCGCCGCGTTCCTCGTCACGCTGCGCATGAAGGGCGAGACCGTCTCCGAGATCGCGGCTGCGGCCCGTGTGATGCGCCGGCATGCCATGCGCATCGACGTGCCGGGTCCGCTGGTCGACACGTGCGGCACCGGCGGCGACCGCTCGGGTACCTTCAACCTCTCCACGGCCGCCGCACTCACTGCGGCCTCGTGCGGAGCCCGAGTGGCGAAGCACGGCAACCGCTCCGTCAGCTCCAAGAGCGGCTCCGCCGACGTGCTGGAGGCGCTTGGTGTGCGGCTGGACGTGCCGGTCGAGCGGCTGCCCGCCGTGCTGGAGTCCGCAGGCATCGCGTTCCTGTTCGCCCCGGCGCACCACGGCGCCACACGGCACGCGGTCGGGCCCCGTCGCGAGCTGGGGGTCCGCACCGTGTTCAACGTGCTCGGACCCCTCACGAACCCGGCGGGGGCCACACGTCAGGTCATGGGCGTGTTCGCCGCGGACCTCGTGGAGCCCATCGCTCACGTGCTCGCCGAGCTCGGAAGCGAGCACGCCATCGTGGTCCACGGACACGGCGGGTTGGACGAGGTCAGCCTCGCCGGCCCGACCGCCTGGGCCCAGGCGCGACACGGCGTGGTCACCACCGGCACGTGGACCCCCGAGGACCTCGGCGTCACGGCGGCTCCGCTGTCCGAACTCGGGGGGGGCGACGCCGCCGAGAACGCCGCCATCCTGCGCGCCATCTTCGCCGGCGAACGGGGACCTCGATCCGACGCGGTGGCCCTGAACGCGGGACCAGCGCTCTACGTAGCGGGACGCGCGAGCTCGCCAGCCGAGGGCGTGACACAGGCGCGCGAGGCCTTGTGGAGCGGTCGGGTCGCCACCACGCTGGAGCGCCTGGTCGCCGCCACGGCCTGACTCACAGCGTCATCACGATCTCGCGCAGCAACAGGCCCATGTCGACCGTGGCCTGCGCCTCGTTGTGGAAGGCCGTGAAGACCGCCGCGCCTGAGCCGTACTCGACCTTGATGGCCAACTTCGCGCTCGGTAGGGAGCCGCCGCTGTAGAGGCCCGCGTCGGCCTCGACCATCACGGTGGCCCCCACGCCAGCCGCCTCGGCCAGCGCCCACGAGTTCAGGTTGAAGTTCAAGTCAGCGGTGGTGCCGCCCACCATCGCCTGCATGTTCGCGTCGAGCACGTCGGCGGTCAGGTGGCCAGGCGAGCCGTCGAGGGCCGACCCGAAGGTGGTGTCGGTGCCGTAGAAGTCGATGGCATCCGGGATCGGGAGCTCGATGAAGAAGTAGCTCCAGTCCGAGACGTAGATCCGACCGCCCTCGAACAGGTAGGTCTCGAGGTTGTCGCGGATGGTGGCGTACTCGTCGTACCAGGAGGTGTTGATGCCGCAGTTCAAGAAGACCATGTCGTAGGTCTGCAGGGTGGGGAGGTCGGTCAACAGCGCGATGTAGTCATCGTTGGTGTAGCCCTCGACCTGGTCGAAGCCGAGCCCCATCTCCATGAGGATGGCGCCGATGTCGTCGTACTCGCCGGTCACCACCGCGATGTTCACGTCGTGGCCCTCGAGGCACACCGGCTCCGGAATCTCGGTGATCTCGCCCTCGAACACGTGCACTTCGTAGGTCGCCGAGAAGCTGCCCTTGACGATGGTCACGGTCCACGTGCCCTCCGGCACGCCCAGCAAGGTGAAGCTCCCGTCAGAGCCGGTGAGGGTGCTCAGCACCTCGTCGACGACACCGTCGCCGTCCCAGTCGATGGCGATCGAGACCTCCGCACCGGAGACCCAGTCGACCGTGCTGGGATCGCAGATCTGCCCCATCACGCCGCCTTCCCCGTCGTCCAGGGGATCCCCGGTGTCGCCGCCAGGGGTGGGGTTGTCTTCGTCGACGACGTCGTCGTCGCCGTCGTCCGGCCGACCCGCGTCGTCGTCACCGGTCTGCGACCCGTCGTTGCCGGGGTTCAGCTCGTAGTCCGTGCATCCGGCGACGGACAGAACGGTTCCGAGAAGGAGAAGGGTGCGCATGACTCTGCCTGGGCCCCTGCATCATCGCAGCCGGAGCGCCCGAGCGCGATTGCCTTTCAATGACCGCGGGCTACGCAGGGGTGCATGGACTTCCTGGAACGCATCCGGCCCGCGAAGGAAGCGGAGGTCGCTCGGCTCAAGGCGAGCGCCGTCGAGGCTGGCGAGCGGCGCGCACTGCGGTCGCTCTCGGCCGCGCTGAGCGGACCGGCGCTCAGCGTGATCGCCGAGGTGAAGCGCCGAGCACCGTCGGTCGGCAGCCTCGACGAACGCGCCGACCCGATCCACACCGCCCAGCGCTACGAGGCGGCCGGAGCGGCCGCCGTCTCGGTGCTCACCGACGGTCCGCACTTCGGCGGCAGCCTCGCCGACCTGCGCGCGATCGCCGGCGCCGTCGGCATCCCCGTGCTGCGCAAGGACTTCCTGATCGACCCGGTGCAGATCGTCGAAGCCTACACACACGGTGCCGACGCGGTGTTGTTGATCGTGGCGATGCTGGACGACGGTCAGCTCGGCGACATGCTCGCGGCCACCCGCGAGCTCGGACTGGAGGCCCTCATCGAGACCCACACGGCCCACGAGGTGGACCGTGCGCTGGCGGCTGGCGGCATCGTCGTCGGCGTGAACAACCGTGACCTCGTCAGCCTGCAGATCGATCTCGCCACGGGCGAGGCCCTGCTGCCGAGGGTGGCAGCGGGGCGCTGCATCGCCGTCGGCGAGTCCGGCGTGCGCGGGCCGCTCGAGGCCCGCCGCCTCCGCGCCGCCGGGGCCGACGCCATCCTCGTGGGCTCCGCGTTGATGTCTGCGGCGGACCCGGCCGCCCTCGTCGAGGATCTGCGCGCATGTGGGTGAAGATCTGCGGCGTGCGGACCGTGGACCAGGCCCTGTGGGCGCAGAGCTGCGGCGCCGATGCGGTGGGCGTGAACCTGGTGCCCAGCTCGCCACGGTGCGTCAGCCCGGAGGTGGCCGCCGACATCGCGGACGCGCTCGCCATCGAGACCGTGCTCGTCGTGATGGACGTGAGCGAGGAGGTCCTGGGGGAGCTGGTCACGACCACCCGGGCGAACCTCGTCCAGCTCCACGGCGACGAGCGTCCGGGCTTCGGAGCCTGGCTCGGCGTGCACACCTACAAGGCCCACCGGGCGCGGCCTGGCGTGCTCACCGAGATCACCGAACACGGTGGCGACCGCTTCCTGCTCGACGCCCACGTCCCCGGGCAGGCAGGAGGGACCGGACGGCTCGTGGACCTCGAGCTCGCGGCCGCGGCGTCCAAGCTCGGTCGGCTGGTCCTGGCCGGGGGCCTCCACGCCGGGAACGTGGCACAGGCCATCGAGCGCGTGAGACCGTGGGGCGTGGACGTGGCGAGCGGCGTGGAGTCGCATCGCGGGCGCCAGGACCCTGCACGCGTGGAGGCCTTCGTGCGGGCAGCTCGCGGCGCGGATAGCCGCTGAGTCCATGGACTCGACCCCCGGACACTACGGTCCCTACGGCGGACGCTATGTCGCCGAGACCCTCATGCCGCCGCTGGATGAGCTCGCCGAGGCGTGGTCCAGGGCCTGGGCGGACCCATCGTTCCGAGCCGACTACGAGCGCCTCCTGCGGGACTACGTCGGCCGACCAACGCTGGCGTACAAGGCAGAACGCCTCGGCTCAGAGCTCGGCGCCGAGATCTGGTTGAAGCGCGAGGACCTGAACCACACCGGCGCGCACAAGATCAACAACTGCGTCGGGCAGATCCTGCTGGCGCGCCGCATGGGCAAGGAGCGTGTGATCGCCGAGACCGGTGCGGGTCAACACGGCGTCGCCACCGCCACGGCCTGCGCACTCTTCGGCCTGGAGTGCGTGGTCTACATGGGCGCTGAGGACACGGTCCGTCAGCGCCTCAACGTGGCTCGCATGCAGCTGCTCGGGGCGCGGGTGGAGCCCGTCCACAGCGGCACGAGCACGCTGAAGGACGCGATGAACGAGGCGCTCCGCGACTGGGTCACCCACGTGGACGGCACCTTCTACTGCATCGGCTCGGTCGCGGGGCCGCACCCTTACCCCGAGATGGTGCGCGAGCTGCAGGCCTGCATCGGGCAGGAGGCCAAGACCCAGCTCGCGGCAGCGGGTGTGGGGCTGCCGCGCGCCATCGTCGCCTGCGTCGGTGGCGGTTCCAACGCCATGGGCATCTTCGACGCGTTCCGGCACGACGCGGGTGTGGCCCTGTACGGCGTCGAGGCCGCCGGACACGGCCTGGACACCAACGCCCACGCAGCGAGCATCCAGCGCGGCAGCGTGGGCGTGCTCCACGGCCAGAAGACCTACCTGCTGCAAGATGCCGGCGGTCAGGTGCAGCCCGCCCACTCCATCTCGGCGGGCCTCGACTATCCGGGGGTCGGTCCCGAGCATGCGCTGCTCCACGACACCGGCCGGGCGACCTACATCGGCGTGACCGACAGCGAAGCGCTGGAAGCCACCCGGCTCCTGTCGAGGACCGAGGGGATCATCCCGGCGCTCGAGTCCGCCCATGCGATCGCCGCGCTACCACGCGTCGTGGCGGAAGCGGGCGGGCCCGTCCTGGTGAACCTCTCCGGCCGGGGCGACAAGGACATGGAGACCGTTGCCCGCGAGCTGGCCCTCGGAGGCACGGCATGAACGGTATCGATCGCGTCTTCGCGGACGGCCGGAAGGTCCTCGTGCCCTACCTGACCGCAGGGGACCCCGGGCTCGAGGCGTCCCTGGACATCCTGAACGCCATCGCGGACGGTGGCGCGGACATCATCGAGCTGGGGGTGCCGTTCTCGGATCCAGGCGCGGATGGCCCGGTGCTGCAGCGAGCAGCCGAGCGAGCGCTGGCCGCGGGTGGCGGTCTGGAGAGCGCCCTGGAGCTCGCAGCGCGCTTCGATCGCGACATCCCGCTCGTGCTGTTTGGCTACCTGAACCCCTTCCTCGCCTTCGGCTACGAACGGTTGGCGAAGCGCGCCTCGGAGGTCGGCGTCGCGGGCCTGCTCTGCGTCGACTGCCCGCCCGAGGAAGAGCCCGAGCTGTGGACGGCCCTGGAGCGCCACGACGTGCATGCCATCCGGCTCATCGCGCCCACGACGCCCGTACCGCGCATCGAGGCCATCTGCGCTTCGGCGCGCGGCTTCGTGTACTACGTCAGCCGAACGGGCGTGACCGGTGCGGCGCTCACCGAGCGGGACGCAGCGGAAGACCGGGTGCGACGGGTGCGAGAGCTGTCGCCCGTCCCGGTCGTGGTCGGCTTCGGCGTGCGCACGCCAGACGACGTCGCCGCCCTCGGCGAAGCCGCCGACGGTGCCGTGGTCGGGTCCGCGTTGATGGCCCTGGTCGAGGAACACGGTGCCGGCGCCCCCGCCGTGGTGCGCGACTACGTGGCTCGGCTCAAGGCGCCTCTGCGGTAGGCCCCGGGCCACGACCTCGGCGTCGTAGCGCCAACAACGCGAGCGGCCAGAGCGTCCACGCGCCAGCCCCCGACGCACAGCCACACGCGTCCTTCGGGCCCTCGGCACCGCCCGTGTCCGCAGGGGCTTCGGTGTCGCCGACCTCCTCCTGCTCCGGCGCCCCGCTGTCGGTCTGGAGCTCGTTGCAGTCCTCGTCCCAGCCCTCGGCACCCGGGTAGATCTCCGGGTCGCCGTCGTCGCAGTCGCCCGCCACCTCGCTCCCGTCGTCCGGCTCCACGCAGCTGACCTCGTAGTGCGAGGCGTCTCCCCACCCGTCGCCGTCGCGGTCGTCGTACCAGGTCGTCGGGTCGACCGCGTCCTCGTCGACCGCGTCGTCGCAGTCCTCGTCGAGCGCGTCGCAGTGCTCGTCGGCTCCTGGGTGCACCGCCTCCAGCGTGTCGTCGCAATCGGTCGCATCCGCCACGAAGCCGCTGGGGCCCTCACAGGCGGTCAGCGTCGACTCGGCCGTGCCGTAGCCGTCCCCGTCCACGTCCGCGTACCACTGGGTGTCGCCCCCGACGCCCTCGTCGACCGCCTCGTCGCAGTCCTGGTCCCGCTCGTCGCAGAGCTCGGAGGCCTCCGGGTGCACGGCCGCGTCGGCGTCGTCGCAGTCGGACGCGTTGTCGACGAACCCGGTGAGCGGTTCACAGGCCGACAGGGCCAGCGCGGGATCGCCGAACCCGTCATCGTCCACGTCGACGTACCAGGTGGCGGGGTCCACGGCGTCCTCGTCCACCAGCTCGTCGCAGTCGTCGTCCGCGCCGTCGCAGGTCTCGGGAGCGCCTGGGTAGGTGCTCGCGAGCGTGTCGTCGCAGTCGCTGGAGTCCGCCACGTAGCCGCTCGGCTGCAGACAGCTCGCGGCGCTGTAGCTCGGGCTGCCGTGCCCGTCCGCGTCCGCGTCCGCGTACCAGGTCGTGTCGGGGCTCACGGCGGCGTCGCCGTCGTCGCAGTCGTCGGCGTTGTCCACGAAGCCGCTCGGCATCTCGCAGGCCGACAGCGTGCTGCTGGCATCCCCCGCGCCGTCGCCATCGGTGTCGGCGTACCAGGTGCTGGGGTCCACGGCGTGCTCGTCGACCGCATCGTCGCAGTCCTGGTCCACACCGTCGCAGAGCTCGCTGGCGCCTGGATGGCTCGCCGCTGCGCCATCGTCGCAATCGTCCGAGTCGGCGACGTAGCCACTCGGTTGGGCGCAGGACGCCGTGGTGTAGGCGCTGTTGCCGAAGCCGTCGCCGTCCGCGTCCACGAACCACAGGGTGTCGGGATTCGCGGAGGCGTCCCCGTCGTCGCAGTCGGTGGCGTCGGCGACGTAGCCCGAGGGGCCATCGCAAGCGTCCACGCTGGAGGTGCCATCGCCATAGCCGTCCCCATCGGCGTCGGCGTACCAGGTGCCGGGGTCCACCGCGCTCTCGTCCACCACGCCGTCGCAGTCCTGATCGACGGCGTCGCAGGTCTCGAGGCCAGCCGGACTCACCGCCGCGTCCAGATCGGAGCAGTCCTCGGCGTTGGCGACGTAGCCGCTCGGCGCGGAGCACGCCGTGGAGGACCAGGCCGCGTCGCCGTAGCCGTCGCCGTCGTGGTCGAGGTACCAGGTGGTGGCGTCCGCCGCGTCGTCCTCGTCGGTGTCCCCGTCGCAGTCGTTGTCCACCCCGTCGCAGATCTCGTCGGCCGCCGGCGAGAGGGCACCGTCCAGATCGTCGCAGTCCTCCGAGAGGCCGTACCCGTCGCCATCTTGATCGTCGTCGGACCCGTCGCAGTCGTCGTCGATGCCGTCGTACCAGACCTCGGTGGCGCCCGGATTCACCGACGCGTCGCCGTCGTCGCAGTCGTCCAAGAAGACGTAGCCATCCCCGTCCGCGTCGTCGTCGTCGTCGTCGGCACAGTCCTGGTCGATGCCGTCGTACCAGATCTCGCTCGCGCCCGGGTTCACCGCGCCGTCCCCGTCGTCGCAGTCCTCGTCCACGCCCCAGCCGTCCTCGTCGGCGTCGGAGTCGTCGGCGTCGTCGCAGTCCTGATCGATCCCGTCGTACCAGATCTCCATCGCACCTGGCGACACCTCGGGATCCGAGTCGTCGCAGTCACCGTCCCAGGGCGAGTAGCCGTCGGCGTCGACGTCGAGGGAGGCCCCGTCGTCGCCCCCGTAGCCACCCAGGTCACCCGCGCTGCCGTCGGCGTCGGTGCTCGTGGCCGCGTCGACCATCACCGAGCCGGCTGCCGGCGTGAGCTCCTCGGTGGTCCAGACGCCGTCACAGCTCAGCGCCGAGAAGCCGGGATCGGTCTCCTGGTTACCGTTGGAGCCCGTGTAGCTGGTGGGCGACCAGGCGTAGGCGCCGTTGTCGTGCAGGATGTTGTAGCTGGGGGCGGCCGCCACGCTCGGTGCGTAGACGCCGCCCCCCGAGGAGCCCTGCACCACGTTCGCGGTGAGCGTGGTCGAGCTCGACGTGTAGACGCCGCCTCCGGAGCTGCCCGCATCGTTGCAGGCGAAGCTCACGTGCTCCACCAGCAGCGTCGACGTGTTGCTGAACAGCCCGCCGCCGTACGTACCGGCCGTGTTCTCCACGAACGCGCTGCCCGTCACGAAGGTCTCGGTCGTGAAGTCACCGGCACCGGAGTAGAAGCCGCCGCCGGACCCGGCGGCCGTGTTCTCCAGGAAGGCGCTCGAGGTGACGTACGTGTCGCCCGTGTACTGCACGTAGAAGCCGCCACCGTGGCCGCTGGCCTCGTTGTCCACGAACCAACAGCCGTCGACGTAGCTCGGCCCGTAGCTCCCATAGTTCCCGTGCACGTAGAGGGCGCCGCCGTCGACGCCGCTGTTGCCCTCGAACCAGGCGCCCGCGATGGACGTGGGCTCCATGTCGTTGAGGTAGAACGCGCCGCCGTTGTCCGCCGACGTGTTCTGCGTGAACGAGCCGCCCACGATGTCCAGCTCGGCAGTGTGACCGCCGAGGTTGTAGATGGCGCCTCCCCGGTGCCCCGCCGTGTTGCCGTGCATGTCCACGTCGGTGAACGTCATCGGGACCGTGCTGGCGTAGATCGCGCCGCCTCGATCGCTGGCCACGTGCCCCTCGAACGAGACCGTGTCGGCGTCGAGAGCGTCGTTGTACTGGTAGATCGCGCCGCCCTGGTAGGCGGAGCCCCCCGAGAGCACGCCGTCGGTCAAGGCCAGCGACGTGGTGGGCGCGTAGAGGTGCCCGCCGTAGGTGGACACGGCGTTGTCGCTGAGCACGAAGTCGTGCAGCACCAGGTCGGTCCAGGTGGCGATGGCGCCGCCGTACGCCGCGCTTCCCCCGTCGATCGTCACCCCGGTCATCGAAGCCGACGAAGCGGAGGAGAGGTAGATGGCGCCACCCTGGGATCCCGCCGCGCAACCGGAGAAGTCCACGTCGTCGAGGGTCACCGCGCCGGTGCCGGTGAGGTAAAGGCAGCCCCCGTCCGACGCCGTGCCCCCGGAGAAGCTGCTCGAGGCGATGGAGACGGACACGCTGCCGCCCGTGCGGATCTCGCCGCCGGTCGACGAGGCCGTGCCCCCCGAGAAGTCCGAGCCCTCGATCGAGACGGTGACCGTGCCGTCCGCGTAGATCGCGCCGCCGTTGGTGGCCACGTTGTCCGAGAACACCGAGCCCGCGATGGCCACCGTGGCGCTGTTCGTGGCGTACACGGCTGCGCCCACGCTCGCCGAACCGTTGGCATCGAAGGTGACGCTGTCGAGGGTGAGCGAACCCGAGCTGCCGATCTGCACCGCGCGGCTGCACCCGGAGAAGGTCAGCCCCTCGAGGGTGACGGCCTCCCCGCTGTACGCGTCGTAGCAGGGGTTGCCCGTGCTGCCGCTGATCGTCGCGCCGTCACCCGAGTACGTGAGGTCCTTGCCCAGAGGGCGGAGGTCCTCGGCCCAGGTGCCCGCGTCCAACAGCAGCGTGTCGCCGTCAGTCGCTGCGGTCTCCGCCTCCCCGATGGTGCCGTAGCCGCCGCTCCCGACGGTCAAGGTGGCGGCCAGGAGCGGACTGGAGAGCAAGACCATGCATCGAGCCTACTCCACCCGAGCCGCTGTTCGGAGCTTCCAGCCACGCCAGGGGAGCTGGAGTGCGACGCCCAGCCACAGGAGCGGCCCCAGCGGGTGCACCTCGAACGCTGGAGCGAGGCGCCCGTGCGCCGTGAGCACGAAGCTCCGCGTGAGGCCACAGCCGAAGCAGTCCATGTCGAAGAGGCGCCGCGACCAGCAGACCTCGGGCAACACCTGGCCGAAGAGCCGGACCGCTTGCGTGTCGGCCGAGAACACCACGCTCGCGAGGACGACCAGGGTCGAGAGCAGCAGCACCTGCGCGTGGTACCTCACGGCGTCGGATCGACCTCATCGGTTGCAACGGGCTCCAGCCAGCCACGGGCGGTCGCGACCCCAGCCTCGAGACGGTCGGCAGGGGCCGGATTGAGCACACCGGGCGTGCCCTCGAGCCCATAGAGCCGGTTCCAGTCTGCCGCGACGATGCGCTCGGCCCACTGCGTGGCCAGGGCGTCCTCCCCCTGGGACTGCAACACGAGCACGCGCTGCAGGTGGAGGTCGAGGTCCGCCGGGTAGGCCACGAGCAGCCGCGCGAGCAGCTCGCGGGCCTTGTCGCTGTCGCCATCGAGCTGCGCGTCGAGGGCCCGCCGCCGGGTGTTCTGATCCGAGTCGACGGCCTCGTGCTTCAGCTCGGTGAGCCAGTCCGTGGCGTATTCGTTGGCCGCCACGTGGTGGCTCGCGGCCCGCTGGAGGTAGGGCGCCGGCTCCGCAGAGCAGAGCGCTGCCAGCACGAATCCGGAGATCGCGTCCCCTGCCTCGAACCGCAGCCTGGACTCGACGCACCCGTCGAGGGGGGAGCTGGTGACGCCTCCGTCGGCGGTGGCCTGCTCGAAGACCGCCTCGCGCTCGTCGGCGTCGATCCGCCCCCACAGCCGCGCAGCGTCGACGCGCGCGCCGTCGCCGGCCTTGTCCAGCCAGGGCGTGGCTGCCGCGGTGTCGCCGGCCTCCAAGGCCACCCAGGCCCGCGCGAGCGCGACCTCGGCTTCCGCCGGGAACAGCACCGCGCACCGCTCGAGCGCTTCCGCGGCTTCGTCGAGGCGGCGCTGCCCGAGCAGGGCCTGGCCGACACCGAGTCGGCAGCGCCCGCAGTAGGGATCCTCCGCCAGCGCTTCGGTGAACGCGTCTTCGGCGCGCTTCCAGTCGAGGGTGGAGAGGCCGCGCTCACCGTCGAAGACGAGATCCTCCACCTCCTCAGAGGGCAGAAAGACCGACTTCTTCTGGAGCTTCTCGAGGCTCGGCTCCTTGGCCCAGGACAACGCGAGGAGCGCGATCACCGCTTTCGATCCCTGGCGATCCGGTCCAAGACACCGTTGACGAAGGAGCCGGACTCCTTGCTGCCGAAGAGCTTGGCCATCTCGACCGCCTCGTTGATGGTCACGTTGTGCGGGATGTCGTCGCGGTAGAGGATCTCGAAGGTCCCCAGGCGGAGAACATTCCGGTCGACCACGGCCATCCGTCGGATGCGCCAGTTCGTGGAGCTGGCCTCGATGGCCGCGTCGATGGCGTCGAGGTGGCCCTCGACACCCGCCGCCAGCTCGGACGCGAAGTCGACCTCCTCCTCGTCGGCTGCGCGGCCCCCCAGGGCATCGTCGTCCACGTCGAGCTGCCCGTCCCAGAGGCCTGCGAGCGCGGAGACCGCCGAGCACGCCGACACGTCAGCCTGGAAGAGCGCCTGCAGCGCATACTGGCGCGCGCGCCGTCGGCTGGCCAAGGCTCAGCCCTCCAGCTTGGAGAACAGCGACACCATCTCGAGCGCGGCCAGGGCGGCTTCCCCGCCCTTGTTGCCCATCTTGGTCCCCGCCCGCTCGAGCGCCTGCTCGATGGTGTTGGTGGTGAGCACACCGAAGGCCACGGGCACGCCGGTCTGCATCTGCGCGACCCCGAGGCCCTTGGCGGCCTCGCCAGCCACGTAGTCGAAGTGCGGGGTGCCGCCCCGGATCACGCAGCCCAGCGCGATCACGCAGTCGTAGCGACCCGAGGCCGCGAGGCGCTGAACGACGAGCGGGAGCTCGAAGGCCCCTGGGCACCAGGCCACATCGACCGTGGCGGTGTCCAGCCCGTGACGGCGCAGCGTGTCGAGGGCGCCCTCGAGCAGCTTCTCGGTGATCAGCGCGTTGAAGCGCGCCACGACGATGGCGTAGCGGCCAGCACCGTCAAAGTGTCCTTCGTAGACGTTCACGTCAGCCCTCGAGCTTGATGAGGTGGCCCAGAGCCTCGCGCTTGCCGACCAGCAGCTCGCGGTTGGACTCGGTGGTCTGGACCTGGATGGGGAGGCGCTCCACGACCTCGAGGCCGAAGCCTTCGAGCGCCACGATCTTCTTGGGGTTGTTCGTCAGAAGCCGCAGGCGCCGTACACCGAGGTGCAGCAGGATCTGGGCGCCGGTGCCGAACTCGCGGAGCTCGGTCTTCCGGGCGCGGACGCCAGGGCTCTCCGCGCGCTCCTTGCCCTCGGCCGGCAACAGGTGCGATTGGATGAGGCCCACCAGCGAGGACTCGGCACGCCCGCCATCGACGTGGAGGTAGAGCAACAGCCCGCCTTCGGCGCCGATCTGCCGCAGCGCCACGTCGAGCTGCGCGGGAGCGTCGCTGGACTCGGCACGGAAAACGTCGCCCACCGGGTCGCTGGCCTGGACGCGCACCAGCACGTCGTCGGTCAGCTCACCGCGCCACAACGCGAGGTGCAGCCCACCATCGGTGGCCGAGCGGTAGACCCTGGCGTTGAAGGTCCCCAGACCGGGCATGGGCAGGCGACCGTCGACCAGGCAGTCCACGAGGCGCTCGTTGCGCAAGCGCCACTTGATGAGGTCGGCCACGCTCACGATGTGGAGCTCGTGCTCGGTGGCGAAGGCTTCGAGGTCGGGCAGACGCGCCATGGTGCCGTCGTCGTTCATCACCTCGCAGATGACACCAGCCGGCTTCAGGCCGGCCATCCGGGCCAGGTCCACCGAGCCTTCGGTCTGTCCGGCGCGCACGAGCACACCGCCGTTGCGCGCCTTGAGCGGGAAGACGTGTCCGGGCGTCACCAGATCCTGCGGGCCCTTGTCGTCGTCGATCGCCACCTGGATGGTGTGGCTGCGGTCGGCGGCGGAGATGCCCGTGCTCACACCCTCGCGCGCCTCGATCGACACGGTGAAGGCCGTGTGGTACGGGCTCTGGTTGTTGCTGGCCATCATCGGCAGCGCCAGCTTGTCCACGCGGTCCTCGGTCATCGAGAGGCAGATGAGGCCGCGGCCCCACTTGGCCATGAAGTTGATCGCCTCGGGCGTGACCATCTCAGCCGCCATGGTGAGGTCACCCTCGTTCTCGCGATCCTCGTCGTCGACCAGGATCACGATGCGGCCCGCCTTCATGTCCTCGATCGCGGCTTCGACCCGCTTGATGGGGTCGTCGTGCATCACGGTGAAGCTCATCGCTGTCCTCTCGGTGAGAAGCCGAGACGGGCGAGTCGCTCCAGCGAGAGCGCGCCTTCGTCGGCCTGTAGAAGTCGCTCCACATAGCGAGCCAGCACGTCGACTTCCACGTTGACGGCCGTGCCGGCACGCCAGCGCCCCAGGGTCGTCACCTCGGAGGTGTGTGGGATCAGGTTCACGCGGAAGCGATCCCCGTCCACCTCGTTCACGGTGAGGCTCACGCCATCGAGGGTGACCGAGCCCTTCGTGGCCACATAGCGAGCGAGCGACGACGGCACCGACAGCCACACCACGAGCGACTCACCCTGCGGGTCGACCGCCTCCACGCGTGCCAGTCCATCGACGTGACCGCTGACCAGGTGACCACCGAGCCGATCGCCCACGGCGAGGGCGCGCTCCAGGTTCACGAGCTGTCCCGAGGCCCAGCCGCCCAGCGTGGTCAGCTTCAGGGTCTCGCGCCCCGCGGTGACGGTGAAGGAGCTGGCGCTGAAGGACTCCGCCGTGAGGCACACGCCGTCCACGGCCACGGAGTCGCCGACCTCCAGCTCGCCGGCGAACGACGCGGCGAGCTCCATCACCAGGCCCGCGTGAAGCGGGCGGAGAGCGAGCACGGTGCCCGTGGCTTCGACCAGTCCGGTGAACATCAGGCCTCCAGTGAGAGGTGCAGCAAGAGATCGCCGCCGACCTGACGGCTGTCGAGCAGCGTCCACGGCCGCGTGTCGCCGAGCCGAAGGCCCGGCCCGCCGACGAAGCCCGGACCTCCCGCGAGCACCCGAAGCGACACGAAGAGCAGCAGCTCGTCCGCCAGCCCCGCGTCGAGGAAGGAGCGGTGGATCTGCCCACCGCCCTCCACCAGCAGGCGCTCGACGCCGGCGGCATGAAGATCCGCGAGCACCGCGTGCAGGTCGAGTCCGCGCTCGGACCGCGGCACCCTCACCACCGTGGCCTCCAGGTCACGCTCGGGGGCGTCGGGCGCGCAGTAGATGCGGGCCGGCCCAGCCAGGACCCGGGCCCTGTCCGGGCACCTCAGCCCGCTGTCCAGCACGACCGGGATCGGGTCCGGTCCGTCGACCAGCCGGGTGGTCAGCGACGGGTCGTCGGCCTCGAGCGTGCCGGACCCCACCAGGACAGCGTCGCAGCGGGCCCGCCACCGATGCCCCTCGGTCCGCGCCTCCACCCCGGTGATCCACCGGGAGCGGCCGTGGGCGTCGGCGATGCGCCCATCCAGGCTCGCCGCGGCCTTCAACCAGACCCGCGGACGCGCGCTCACGAGCGTTCGGAGAGCAGCGGCTTCAGGAGCTCGTAGAACTCCTCGGGGGTGCGGAGCTCCTGGTACACCGAGGCGAACCGCAGGTAGGCGACGCGGTCGAGCGAGAGCAGCTCGTCGAGCACCAGCTGACCGACGTCGCGGCTGTCGATCTCGCGCTCGGGCCAGGTGGCGAGCCGTTGCTCGATCCGCTCGGCCGCCGCCTCCAACAGGACCCCGGGCACCGGCCGCTTCCGGCAGGCGAGCACCAGCCCGCTGAAGACCTTGTCGCGCTCGAAGAGCTCCTTGCCGCCGCTCTTCTTGACGACCGTGGGGAGGCGTCGCTCCACGCGCTCGTGGGTGGTGAAGCGCTTGCTGCACGCCACGCACTCGCGACGCCGACGGATCGAGTCGCCCGCGTCGCGGGAGTCCACGACCTTGGAGTCCTCGTGTCCGCAGAAGGGGCAGATCACCGACTCAGCGCCCCACGTACACAGGGTGATCGGCACAGTAGGCCGCCACCTCGGCATGCACGCGCTCCACCACCGCGTCGTCTGTGGGGGCGCGCATCACGTCGCACATCCAGTCCGCCACCCGCGCCGCGGCTTCGACGTCCATGCCCCGCGTGGTCATGGCGGGCGTTCCGATGCGCACCCCCGAGGTGACCATCGGGCTGCGCTTCTCGCCAGGCACCGTGTTCTTGTTCACGGTGATGCTGACCCGCGCCAGAGCCTCTTCCGCGTCCCGGCCCGTGAGGTCGGTCTCAGAGAGGTCGATGAGCAGCAGGTGGTTGTCGGTGCCCCCGCTCACCAGGTCGAAGCCCCGCGCGAGGAAGCGGGCGGCCATGGCCTGCGCGTTGTCGAGGACCTGCTGGCTGTAGACCTTGAACGCGGGCTTCTGAGCCTCACCGAAGGCCACGGCCTTGGCGGCGATGACATGCATCAGCGGGCCGCCCTGCACCCCTGGAAACACAGCGGAGTTCAAGCCACGCATGGTCTGCCGGTTGCCCAGGACCAGCCCGCCACGGGGGCCGCGAAGGGTCTTGTGGGTGGTGGTGGTGACGTAGTGGCAGTGCGGCACGGGGTTGTCGTGCAGCCCGCTGACCACCAGGCCGGCCACGTGGGCGATGTCCGCCATGAGCACCGCACCGACCTCGTCGGCGATCTCTCGGAAGGCGGCGAAGTCCCACGCTCGCGGGTAGGCGCTGGCACCCGTCACGATCATCTTCGGGCGCTCTCGGCGAGCGGTGTCGCGCACCCGGTCCAGATCGATCCGACCGGTGGCCTCGTCCAGGGTGTAGTGGACCGAACGGTACAGCTTCCCGCTGAAGTTCACCTTCGATCCGTGGGTCAAGTGACCGCCATGGGTCAGGTCCAGGCCCATCACCGTGTCGCCACCATCGAGGGCAGCCAGGTACACCGCAGCGTTCGCCGTGGCACCGGAGTGGGGTTGCACGTTGGCGCCGATGCTGCCGAAGAGCTGCTTGGCGCGCTGCCGGGCGATGACCTCGACCTCGTCCACGAACTCGCAACCGCCGTAGTAGCGCTTGCCCGGGAGGCCTTCGGCGTACTTGTTGGTCAGCGCTGTGCCCAGGGCCTCGAGCACCGGCCGGGACACGTAGTTCTCCGACGCGATGAGCTCGAGATGGCGCTCCTGCCGCCCCAGCTCGCGCTGCACGCTGGCGAAGACGTCCGGATCGGCCTGTTGCAGGTGGTCCATCACGAAGCCGCTTCGATCTTGCCGACCCGACGAGCGTGTCGCCCGCCCTCGAACTCGGCGCCGAGGAACGCGGCCAGGATGTCGCGCGCGAGCCCGCCGCCGACGACCCGCTGGCCGAGGCACAGCACGTTGGCGTTGTTGTGTTCGCGGGTGGCGTGGGCCGAGAAGGTGTCGGCGCAGACCGCCGCGCGCACGCCCGCGACCTTGTTGGCCGTCATGGCCATGCCCTGCCCCGTGCCGCAGCACAGCAGCCCGCGGTCGGCTTCGCCGGATGCGACCGCGAGCGCCACCGGGCGTGCGAAGTCCGGGTAGTCCACGCTCTGGGGCTCGTGCACACCCAGGTCGGAGACAGTGTGGCCCTGCTCGGCGAGCCAGCCGAGCAGCTCCTGCTTGAGCTCGAAGCCCGCGTGGTCGGATCCGACGACGATGCGCATCACGCCTCCTGGAAGCGGCGAAAGACGAGGGTGGCGTTGGTACCGCCGAACCCGAAGGAGTTGGAGAGGGCCACGTCCGGCGAAAGCTCTCGAGCCGTGCCCGGCACGTAGTCGAGGTCGCAGGCGGGATCGGGGTTCTGAAGGGTGGCCGTGGGCGGCACCACGCCGGTGTGGAGCGCCATCGCGCTGGCGAGCGCCTCCACGCCGCCCGCGGCGCCCAGCAGGTGCCCCGTGACCGACTTGGTCGAGCTCACCACGAGGTCGTCGGCCGCACCGCCGAAGACCTCTCGGATGCAGGTGGTCTCGTTCACGTCGTTGGCCGGTGTGCTCGTTCCGTGGGCGTTGATGTAGTCCACCTGCTCGGGAGCGACCCGCGCGTCGCGGAGGGCGCGGTCCATGCAGCGGCTGGCGCCGCGGTTTCCGGGAGCGGTCATGTGGAAGGCGTCGTTGTTCAGCGCGTAGCCGGCCAGCTCGCAGTAGATGCGAGCGCCTCGCGCCCTGGCGTGCTCGAGCTCCTCGAGCACCACGATGCCCGCGCCTTCCCCGATCACGAAGCCGTCGCGCTCGGCGTCGAAGGGGCGGCTCGCCGTGGTGGGGTCGTCGTTTCGCTTCGAGAGGGCCTTCATCACCATGAACCCGCCGACGCCGACCGGCACGATCGGGGCCTCCGAGCCACCGGCGATGATCACCTCGGCGTCGCCCCATGCGATCGCCCTCATGGCTTCGCCCAGCATGTGGTTCGCGGTGGCGCAGGCTGTGGTGACGCAGAGGCTCGGGCCCTGGGCGCCGTAGCGGATCGCCATGAGCCCGGTGGCGAGGTTGGTGAGCACCTTCGGGATGAAGAAGGGCGAATGGGCTCTCCAGCCACGCTCCAGGCGGCCTTCGGCGTTCTGGACCAGCTCCTCGAGCCCCCCGATGCCGCTGCCGACGTACACGCCGAGCCGCGTGGGGTCCACGAGCGGGACCTCGATCCCAGCGTCGGCCACCGCCTCGTCTGCCGCGACCATCGCGAACTGGGTGAAGCGGTCCATGCGCTTGCAATCGCGCCTTCCGAGCAGAGCGGGGCCGTCGAAGCCGTCGACTTCCGCGGCGATCCGAACCGGCCAGTCCGACGCATCGAAGCGGGAGATCGGAGCCACCCCGGAGCGGCCCTCGACCATCGCTTCCCAGGTGGCGGGCGCGGTGGGGCCACAGGGCGAGACGGCCCCGAGTCCGGTCAGGACCACGCGCCTGCGCGACATTGCGCTACCCCGAGTGGTCCGCGATGTAGTCGATGGCGTCCTGAACGGTCGCGATCTTCTCCGCGTCCTCGTCCGGGATCTCGATGTTGAACTCCTTCTCGATGGCCATCACCAGCTCGACGATGTCGAGGCTGTCCGCCCCGAGATCGTCGATGAAGGAGGCCGAGGCCTCGACCTCGTCGAGTCCGACACCCAGGGTCTCGGCGATCAGCGCGTTCGCCTTGCCCGCGATCTGGTCCTTGGACACGATCCACTCCGTTCGTCAGGGGGCGGCCCTACTATCGCGACGGCTCCTGTTCGCAAGCGCCAGCGAGGGCCCGCCGCACGTGACCGACGAGGTCACGCTCGACGCACTGCGCCGCCACCTCCACCGCGCTGTGCACCGCCACCGGATCGCTGCGGCCGTGCCCGACCACCACCACCCCGTCGATGCCCACCAGGAGCGCCCCCCCGTAGTTGCGCGCCTGGGTGCGGCGGCGGAAGCGCTTGAAGGCTCGGCCCAGCATCACGGCCCCCATCGACTCGAGCGGGTGGCGCTGAAGCTCGCGCTTCAACACGCCGCCGACCAGCTCCGCGGTCGCCTCGACGGTCTTGAGCATCACGTTGCCGGCGAAGCCATCGCACACGAG
>CAZSAT010000015.1:36969-84568 GCA_964604675.1 uncultured Enterobacterales bacterium | reverse complement strand
CCACAGCGACGTTGATCTACCCAGACTTGGGGAGCCATGATGGATGCGGGCTAGCGCTGGTCCTGGTCGAACATCGCCAGCTCCGCCCGCGCCCCCCGGAGGTCCGCCATGCCCTTGGCGACCACGCCGAAGCCCGCGAGGAAGGCGCCGTAGAAGACCACCGAGCCCCCGTTCTCCCAGGTGAACGCGATGATGGCCAGCGGGCCGAGGATCATCGCGAGGCCGCCGCCGATCACCAGGCGCGCGTTGGTGAGCTGCTTCTCGAGCAGCTGCCGTTCGTAGACGTCGGTGTCGTTCATCGGTGTTCGCCTCCCGCCGGCTACATCCAGGCGCCGTTGTTCATGTCGAGGGTCTGGCCGGTCACTCCGCGCGCGTCGTCGCTCAGGAGCCACGCGACCATGCCCGCGAGGTCCTCCGGCTGGCTCATCCGACCGAGCGGCACCTGGCTCATGGCCTGGGCGTGCGCCTCGTCGTAGGTCATTCCCCAGTCCTCGGCGAGTCCGGCGAGCCCTTCGGTGGCCATCCTGGTCTCCACCCAGCCCGGCGCCACGGCGTTGACCTGCACGCCGTCTCCCGCGAGCTCCTGGGCGAGCGCGCGGACCAGGCCGAACAGCCCGGTCTTCGACGCGCAGTAGCCCGTGTAGCCAGGCACCCCGATGCGACCGAGGATGGACGCGATGACCACGATGTGGCCCGCCTCACCCAGGTGGCGCTGGGCTGCCCGCGCGCACCAGTAGGTGCCCACGAGGTTGGTGTTCACGATGTCGAGGAAGCGATCGTCGGCACCCGGCGTGTTGGCGCCGCCGATCCCGGCGTTCGCGACCAGCGCGCGGACCGGCCCCTGGGCTGCGACGGCCTCGGCGAACGCCAGGTCGACCGAGGCCTGCACCCGGACGTCGCACGACGTGAAGAAGCTCGGACCATCGAGGGCCTCCGCGGTCTCGCGGAGTGGCTCGACCCTTCGACCGAGCAGCGTGAGGTGGGCGCCTTCGGAGGAGAGGCGCTCGGCGATGGCGCGACCGATGCCGGTACCGGCGCCGGTCACGACCACGTGGTGATCTGCAAAGCGGTTCATGGTGACGGCCTATCCGACAGCGCGCCGAGGGGCTGAACGGAGCTGGAGCCGCCATGGCGGCAGTTGGTCCAGGCGCGACACCGCCGAGCCGATTAAGGCAGGGCCTTCCCTTGGAGCGGTCATGCAAGCTGTGCTGTCGCTGTACCGGACGACCATCGGGCGCAAGGTCGCCATGGCGGTCACCGGTGCCCTCTACCTGGGCTTCGTGCTGGCGCACATGCTCGGGCACCTCATCGCCTTCGCGGGCTCGGAGGCCTACAACGCCTACGCGGCCGCGCTGCAGGCGAACGCGGGATTGGTCTGGACGGTGCGGGTCGTGCTGCTCGCGGCCATCGTCATCCACGTCGCCTCGGCGATCAGCCTGGTGAAGGCCAACGCGGCGGCTCGTCCGGTGGCGTATGCAGGCGGTCGGAAGGACGTGCGGACCACCGCTGCAGCCAAGACCATGCGCTTCGGCGGCATCTTCCTGCTGTTCTTCCTCGTCTACCACATCCTCCACTTCACCGTGGGTGTCGCGCACACCGACTTCGTGAAGGGGGACGTGTTCGGGAACATGGTCACGGCCTTCCAGAACCCGCTCGTGACGGGGGTCTACCTCCTCGCCATGGCGGCGCTGTACCTGCACCTCTCCCACGGGACGTGGTCCTTCCTCCAGACCCTCGGGTTCGGCGGTCCGGACGAAGACGACCCCCGCAAGAAGGTCGCGATGGCCTTCAGCGTGGTCGTCACGCTCGGATTCGTCTCCGTGCCCGTGGCCATCCTCACCGGCATCATCAGCTAGGAGTCGCACGTGAACCTCGACAGCAGGTGCCCGGACGGGCCGATCGAGACAGCCTGGGATCGGCATCGCATGGCGATGAAGCTGGTCAACCCCGCCAACAAGCGGAAGTACCGCGTGATCGTGGTCGGTTCCGGCCTCGCGGGCGCGAGCGCGAGCGCCACGATGGCCGGCCTCGGCTACGACATCGACTGCTTCTGCTACCAGGACAGTCCCCGGCGCGCGCACTCCATCGCCGCGCAGGGTGGCATCAACGCCGCCAAGAACTACCAGAACGACGGCGACAGCATCTACCGGCTGTTCTACGACACGGTGAAGGGCGGCGACTTCCGCTCCCGTGAGCAGAACGTGTACCGGCTGGCGCAGATCTCGGTCGAGATCATCGACCAGGCGGTCGCCCAGGGCGTGCCCTTCGCTCGCGAGTACGGTGGCTACCTCGCCAACCGCTCGTTTGGCGGCGCGCAGGTCTCCCGCACCTTCTACGCCAAGGGCCAGACCGGCCAGCAGCTCCTGCTCGGCGCCTACCAGGCGCTCGCGCAGCAGATCGCGGCGGGCAAGGTCACGATGCACACCCGCACCGAGATGCTCGACCTGGTCGTCATCGACGGTCGCGCGCGCGGCATCGTCACCCGCGACATGGTCACCGGGAAGATCCGCCGCCACGTGGGCGACGCGGTGGTGCTCGCCACGGGTGGCTACGGCAACGTGTTCTTCCACTCCACCAACGCCAAGGGCTGCAACGTCACGGCCAGCTACCGGGCCCACAAGAAGGGCGCTGGCTTCGCCAACCCCTGCTACACGCAGATCCACCCCACCTGCATCCCCGTGAGCGGCGAGTACCAGTCCAAGCTCACGCTGATGTCGGAGTCGCTCCGCAACGACGGTCGCGTATGGGTCCCGAAGCAGAAGGGCGACACCCGCAGCCCGGCGCAGATCCCGGAGGGCGAGCGCGACTACTACCTGGAGCGTCGCTACCCGGCCTTCGGCAACCTGGTGCCGCGCGACGTCGCGAGCCGGGCGGCGAAGAAGGCCTGCGATGCGGGCTACAGCGTGGGGAGCCACGGCCCGGCCGTCTACCTGGACTTCGCCGATGCCGTGAAGCGCCTCGGCGAGGACGGCGTGGCCGATCGCTACGGCAACCTCTTCGAGATGTACGAGCGGATCAGCGGCGACAACCCCTACGAGACGCCGATGAAGATCTACCCCGCCGTGCACTACGCGATGGGCGGCCTCTGGGTCGACTACGAGCTCCAGAGCACCATTCCCGGGCTCTTCGTGGCTGGGGAGGCGAACTTCTCCGACCATGGCGCCAACCGGCTGGGGGCCTCGGCCCTCATGCAGGGCCTGGCCGACGGCTACTTCGTCGTGCCGTACACCATCGGCAACTTCCTCGCGCGGGTCCAGCCCGGGGGGGTGGACACCGACCACGCCGCCTTCACGGACTCCGAAGCGCAGGTCACCCGCACCGTCGACAAGCTCCTGGGCATCCAGGGCAAGCGCTCCGTGGACTCCTTCCACATGGAGCTCGGCGCCGTGATGTGGGAGCACTGCGGCATGGCGCGCGACAAGGCAGGCCTCGAAGCCGCCATCGAGAAGATCCCCGCCATCCGAGAGGAGTTCTGGGAGAACGTGCGCATCCCCGGCACGGGCGCCGAGCTGAACCAGAGCCTCGAGAAGGCCGGCCGTGTGGCCGACTTCCTGGAGTTCGCCGAGACCCTCGCCATGGACGCGCTCCATCGGGAGGAGTCCTGCGGCGGCCACTTCCGGTCCGAGCACCAGACCGAAGAAGGCGAAGCCCGTCGCGACGACGACAACTTCAGCCATGCCGCCGTGTGGGAGTACAAGGGGGCCGGCAACGCGCCCGCGCGTCACGTCGAGCCTCTCGACTTCCGCTACGTCCCACCGACCCAGCGCAGCTACAAGTAGGGCCCACCATGAAGATCACGCTTCACGTCTGGCGGCAGAGCGGCCCCTCCGACGAGGGTCGGCTCGAGACCTACGTCTCCGACCGCATCAACAGCCACATGTCCTTCCTCGAGATGCTCGACGTCTTCAACGAGCAGCTCCTGGACGACGGCGAGGCGCCGGTGGCCTTCGACCACGACTGCCGCGAGGGCATCTGTGGCACCTGCGGGGCCGTGGTGAACGGCGTGGCCCACGGGCCGCAGTCGCGCACCACCCTCTGCCAGCTCCACATGCGCGACTTCGCCGACGGCGCCGAGATCACGGTCGAGCCCTTCCGGGCGAAGGCCTTCCCGGTCATCCGTGACCTGGTGGTCGACCGCTCGTCGTTCGACCGGATCATCGAGTCGGGCGGGTTCATCTCTGCCCGGGTGGGCTCGGCGCCCGACGGCAACACCCACCCTGTCGGGAAGCCGGTGTCGGACAAGGCGATGGACGCAGCCACCTGCATCGGTTGTGGTGCGTGCGTGGCGGCGTGCCCCAACGCCTCCGCCATGCTGTTCACGTCGGCCAAGGTCACGCACCTCGGGCTGATGCCCCAGGGACAGCCGGAGCGCTGGAGCCGCGTGAAGAACATGGTCGACACGATGGACGGTGAAGGCTTCGGGGGCTGCACGAACCACGGCGAGTGCGCCAGCGTGTGCCCCAAGGGCATCAGCCTCGACAACATCGCGCGCATGAACCGCGACCTGCTGATGGCGAGCGTCCACAGCGACTGACCGGCGGGCCGGCGGGCCACGGAGCTGGAACGGCGGCGCCCCCTGTGGGCGCCGCTCTTGCGTGATGGGCAAGACACTGCCCGGCGGAAGCTCTCGGAGTTCTTGGACTTGAGAAATGACTTTCCCAAGTTGATCGAGGGATCCGGATCTACAAATCACAAGTGATTCCACAGCCTTGGGATCCCCCTGTGCAGAACCCTTGCATCCCTGTGGACAGACGCCGGAAATCGGGTTCCGAGCTGGACTCTCTAAGCACTTGAAATTCGGTCGTCACACGTTTGGCACGGAAGCTGCACTGTGTACCTGCAGCTGCCGGGGTCACCCGGTGACTACCGAAAGCGAAGCTCTTCGGAACTCGCTCTTTGACGTAGACAAACCCCAAGAAGGCCGGTGCCGGCCAGAGCGTCCTCGGACGCGATGAAGGGCATCGACTGCGCAGGCTGGAGAGCCTCGCACCCAGGTGGAGACACCCGAGGGCGAGAGGCTGTCTGGAGGCTGACGAAAGGTGAAAGCCTGGCGTTGGCCGGTGCTCGCAGCGGGCTGGTGAGAACCCGTCCGTGAAGAGCACTCGCGTGGACCCCGACGTTGCGGCACACCTCTGGTGGCTCGCTTGCGACGGCGCTCGTCCTCGCGACGAGCGGACGCGATCGGAACGGCAGGTGCGGAGCAAGCCTTGAAGGGGAACAAAGCCCATGGAAGCAACGAGCGGGCGAACGGCGGAAACGTCGTCGTCGGCAACGGACTCATCGACGGAGCAAGGCCTTGGAGCCGCGGCCCATGTGTCAACAACGGTGGAAGTCGGACATCTTCACGGATGCCGGGCCAAGTCGGGAAGGGCGCCGGGAGCTAACGGCAGGAAGGCAACGCCTTCGCAGTGACGGTCCAGCAGGAACCAGGATCGCGGCAACGCGTGAGAGGGAGCTGGTGGAGCGGTGATGCGGGACAGCTCGGGAAGGTCAGTGGAGGTTGTGGTGGTGCCGGTTCGCCGGTGGCGCAGGAACTGACGCGGGCACGAGCGAGAAGGATCCGGTGAACGGAGGAACGCAGCGGCAAGCGGGGCAACTCGCGACGCTGGGGACTGACGGTGACGGGAGGTGGCTGTTGATGAGGGGAAAGCTTTGGAGGGTGTGACCAGCGCTGCTGGGAACGGTCTTCGGCCCGCAAGGGTCGACCGACTCGGAAGAGTCGAGGCCGGACGACGAGACGGGAACTTCCGCGAGGGAGGGACTGACTGGTCGGCTGGGAGGCTCGAAACGCAGCGAACCCCATGGTCGAGAGCGGGATGCAACAAGCCCGCAACTCCAGGCACGAGAAGGTCGAGAGACTGGAAGGTGCTGAGCGCGGAGGAAACCGTCGAGGTGGTGCGAAACCACGAGGGCGGAACAGGACTGGCTGGATGGCTCCAGCTGGCCGAAGGGTGAAGGAGGGCCTGGCCCCCGACGCCTGGGAGTGGACGCGCAAACGGAGGAGACGATGGAGGGGCACGTTCTGAATGAAGCTCACGAGAGGCGGTCCTGCGAGGGCAGGGCCAGGGCGCCGAGAGAGGCACCGTCAGCCGAGCGACTCCGGTCGTGAAGCTGGTACGCGGTGCGGGTCTCCGAAGGCGCGGTGAAGGGTAGGAGGGCTCAACCCCACGGACGTTTCGGCATTCGTGGCGTAGCCACAGTCAGGAAGACCTCGAAGGCCAGCATGCGGCAACGTGTGGAAAGGTCATGGAGGGAGCAGCGAAGGCCAACGAGCTGCTACTGGCTGTGGGTGAGTACCGCAGGCGAGATCGCCAACCACCGGCAACGGTGGGGAAGCGGCATCGCCCGAGGTGTTCACGGGCAGCCCTGAAGCTCAGGCCAACGTCATGGGAGGACTTCTGGCTGACGAAGCCGCCGAGAGGCGGGGGAGGCAGGCAGACCTCACGACGCAGCTCGAACCTCTGAAGAGCCATTCCATCGGGACTACGGCAGCAGGCCCCCACGACCTTCGGGTTGTGGGGGCCTTCCTCTTGGATCCCCTTCGATCGGATCGGCAGCGTTTTGGGTCGCGGCGGCTGGACGGGACCGCGATGTGGTGTGACATTGCCGCCGATGACGGGTCCCGAACCGAGCCCGACGGAGCTCGCGCGCATGAAGCGCACGCTCCGCGTGATTCGATGGCCGCTCTTGTGGTGGACCCGCTTCCGGTCCGCGCGCATCACGTGGACGGGGGCCGAGAACGTGCCGCGCGAGGGCCCGGTCCTCGTGCTGTCGAACCACGTGAACGAGCTCGACCCGGCGATGCTGATCCTGTCGGCGAACCGCCCGATCCAGTTCCTGGCGACCCAGACCCTGCTCCGCGACAACGGACCGCGGGCGAGGCTCTTGCGCCACTTCGGCACGGTGCCGAAGAAGAAGTTCACGGCGGACACCAGGGCCGTTCGCACCCTGAAGGGCTGGGCCGAGGCGGGGGGCGCCGTCGGTGTGTTTCCCGAAGGTGAGCGGAGCTGGGACGGGCGGCCGCTGCCGCTGATTCCGGGCATCGAGAAGCTCATCCGGATGCTGAACACGCCGGTCGTCACCGCGCGCATCCAGAACGGGGAGCGTCAGGCTCCCCGCTGGGCGCGCTTCATGCGGCGAGGACGGGTGCACGTCACCTTCGACCCGCCCCACTGGTTCGCACGGCGGGAAGACCCCCAGGTCATCCGGAGGTGGGTGGAGGAACGCATCGCGGTGCGGCCCGGCGAGGGAGCGGCCTGGCCCGTGAAGGGAGGCAACTTGGCCGCTGGGCTGAAGAACCCGCTCTTCGCCTGCCCGGCGTGCCTGGTGGTGGAGGCCCTCGAGGAGGCTGGCGACGCGGTGCACTGCAGCGCCTGCACGGCTCGTTGGCAGGTCGACACGCAGAACCGGCTGGTGTCGGGCGAGCGCGCGCTTCCGCTCGCCGAGGCCTTCGATCGGGTGCGGGAGCACTTTCGCGCGCTGAGCTGCACGGACCCGGCCGCGCTCGAACGCGAAGGAGTGGTGGTCCGTAGCGGCTCGGCGCGGCTGCGCGATGGTGAAGACGTCGACCGGGTGCTCGGTGAGGGCCGCTTCGTGCTCACCCGGGATCGGCTGACGCTCGACGGTACCGACTGGTCCGTGCCGCTCGCGGCCATGCGCGCGGTCTCCGTGGAGATGCGCGACCGGCTCCAGGTACGGACCGCGGAGGCCCTGTTCGAGCTCGACATGCCCGAGGACTCGGCCCTGAAGTGGGCCCTGTTCCTCGAGATCTGGCGGGGCTGAAGCTCAGCCGCCCGCCCGTTCAGCCTTCGAGCTCAGCCTCGATGATGCCCTTGAACTCGTCGTAGGGCACGGCACCGTTCAGGAACACGCCGTTGACGAAGAACGCCGGTGTGCCGGTCACACCGAGGCGCTGGCCGTCGATGAAGTCCTTCTGCACCTCTTCCACGTGCTCCGGCTTGGCGCTGCACGCGTCGAAGGCCGCGGCGTCCAGGCCGAGCTCGGCGGCCCAGCCCTCGTAGGCCTCGGCCGAGAACGAGCGCTGGTTGGCCATCAGCAGGTCGTGCATCTCCCAGTACTTGTCCTGCTCGCCGGCGCAGTTCGCAGCGACCGCCGCCGGAATCGCGTTCTGGTGGAACGACAGCGGGAAGTCCCGGTACACGAAGTGGATGTCGTCGCCGTAGGCTGCGAGGACCGCTTCCAGGGTGTCCTGCCCCTTCTTGCAGTACGGGCACTCGTAGTCCCCGAACTCCACGATCGTGACCTTGGCCTCGTCGGGGCCCTTGCTCGGGTCGTCGTCGAGCGACACGTCGATGCGCGGCAGGTCCGGGTAGGGGATGTCCAGCGTGAGCTCGTAGGTGGCCTTGAGCTCCTCGATCCAGGCCTGGAAGCGCTCGGCCTGCTTCTTCTGGAGCAGCGCGCCCTCGACCTGCGGCCGGACCGCGTCGAGGGGCTGGCCGCGGAGCTGTCGGCGGACGACCTGGTAGTACTCCTCGATCTCCGCGTCGGTGGCTGCCGAGACCTTGTCTTCGACCTCGGCCTTCACGAGGTTTTCGTCGGACACGCCCTTCGCGGCGGCCTCGGCCTCGATGAGGGCCTTGATGGCGCCTCCCTCGCCGGCCTGCGTCTGGGTCTGGTACCGGGACTTGAGGTAGTCGACCTCCGCCTTCTGCAGGCTGGCCTGGATCTCGGGGAGGATGTCGCCGTAGGTGAGCTGGCCGCCCTTCCAGGCAGCGACGACGTGCTCCGGCGAGATGTCGCTGGGCGCGGAAGCGTTGGCCGCGGGCGCGGTGACAGCCGGCGTGGTGGCGGTGGCCGTGGCGGCGCCGTCACAAGCTGTGAGGGCGAGGGCTATGAGCATGTCGTGGCTCCTGAAGGGAAGGCGGCACCTAACCCGTGAGCCGCCCAGGGCACCTCCTGGAGAGCGTCGAGGAACCTGGCAGGGGTGCGTGCAGCTCGTCCCGCACGCAGCTGCACCACCGGACCTCGTGTCCGCTGTTGCACCGGCTTCCGCTTGCCACAGGGAGATGGCGGGCCCGACCCCGACGCCCGCTCAGATGTCGGAGTCGGACCCTTGTGGTGCCTCAGCGCCGCCCGCGCAGGACGGTGAGCCCTGCCAGCGCCAGCACCACGGTGAAGCCTGCTCCTCCGGAACCCGGGGCGCCGGTGTGCGTGCAGCCGAGGGTGACCCCCACCCGGTTCGGCTCGTCGCTCCCGACCGAAGAGGCCGCCTCACCAACCATGTTCGCCTCGCCGCCCTCGTCGGCGAGCTGCTGCTCGTCCTCGGAGACGAGGTCCACGCCGTCGCAGTCCTGGTCGATCCCGTCGTCGGCGCGCTCGACCGCGTCGCCGTGGACCGTCGGGTCCAGATCGTCGCAGTCGGTGCCGCCCGCAGACTCGGCGGCGTCGCCGTCGCCGTCCGCGTCGAAGTCGTCGTTGCCGGCGCAGTCGCTGTCCACGCCGTCGTAGTAGCTGTCGTCCGCGCCCGGCCAGACGCTGGCGTCGCTGTCGTCGCAGTCCACGCCCTCGCTGAAGCCGTCACCGTCCGCGTCCACATCGAGCAGCCCGTCGCAGTCCTGGTCGTACGCGTCCAGGCTGCGCTCGTCTGCGCCGGGGTGCGTCAGCGCTGAGAAGTCGTCGCAGTCGTCGCCGCCGAACTGGCTCGAGGTGTAGCCGTCGCGGTCGGCGTCGAAGTCGTCGGACTCGTCGCAGTCGGCGTCCACGCCGTCGTAGGGGCTGTCGGCTGCGCCCTCGTGCACGGTCGCGTCGGTGTCGTCGCAGTCGCGGCCGTAGGCCCAGCCGTCGCCGTCCTCGTCGGGAAGCTGCCAGGCCATGCCGCCGCCGAAGGCGCCCATGTCGGCCACGGTGCCGTCGAGGTCCAGCTCGCCCGCCACCGCGCGGTCCAGCGCGGGGCTCGTGGCGCGGAGCGTCCAGTCCCCGCCGGCCTCGTTCGTGAAGCGCGGGTGCCCCTCGACCAGGCCGGAGACGTCGACGGCGCCGAACGCCACGTCGATCTCGGGTCCGTAGACCAGCCCCTCGTGGAAGCTCATGGCGCCGCCCGCGTTGAGGAGCGCCTCGCTGCCCGCGTTGTCGAAGGCGATCACGCCGCTGAGCGAGGTCGCGCCCGACTCGGCGGCGACGGCGGCCCCGAGGCCGCTGACGTTCTGCGCCAGCACGGCGAAGCGCAGGTCGACGTCGCCGTCACGAACGTAGAGGGCGCCGCCGGCCTCGGTGCCGTCGTTGCCGGTCCACGCGGCGTTCCGCCCGGTGAAGGTGCCGCTCTCGACGGCGACCGCGCCGCCTCGTCCGGCGGTCCCTGCCGTCATCCAGGTGCGCGTCATGTCGACCACACCCCCGGCGGTGTGCACGTGACCACCGAGCCACGCCGTGGCGTGGTCCGTGGTGAGGTCGCTCACGGTCACCTGCGAACCGACGAAGGAGGCGAAGCCACCTTGCTCGGCGTTGCTGTCGTAGGCCTGCACGTCCGCGATGCTGGCGTCGCCCCCAGCGACGTGGATCGCGCCGCCGTCGCCCCAGGCGCGGGAGCGGGCGAAGCCGGACTCGCTGACGGTGATCTGGCTGTCCTGCGCGGAGATCGCGCCGCCCATGACCGCCTCGCCGTCGACGAAGCGGCTGCCGCGGATCGTCACCGTGCCGGCTTCCACCGACACGTGCCCGCCGCGCCCGTCGGCCGCGTTGGAGCGGAAGGTCACGCTGCTCATGGTCGCCGTGCCGCCGGCCACCATCACCGCGCCGCCGTGTTCGTTCCGGCAGCCGTGGATCCTGGCGCCGTCGACGGCGAAGGTCGCGCCCTCGGCGACCTCCACGCCGCCTCGTCGAAAGTCCCTGACCTCGAGATCCGTGAAGTGGCCGGAGGCCTCGGCGGCGATCCGCACACCGGTCGCTTCCGCACCGGCGCCGTCGATCAAGAGGCGCGCGCCCGTGGCGGCGCCGTCCTGGATCTCGAGGCCCGACAGGGTGAGGTCCTGCAGCACCGCGTCGGCGCCGCGCACCTCGACGCGGGAGAAGACCGCCGCGTCGCCCGAGCCCATCAGCGTGATCGCCTTGTCGATGACCACGTCGCCGTAGCTGCCGTTCGCGACGGAGATCGTGTCGCCGGCCTCGGCAGACGTCAGCGCGTCGTCGAAGGACATCGACTCGCCTCCGACGGTCCAGGTGGCCGCGAAGGCGGAGCCTGGGGCGAAGAGGGCGAGGACGAACACGGCGCGAGAAGACATGGGGGCTCCTGTTCCCGCAGACAACGGCTGGGCGGCCGATCCACATGAGGGGCGGTACGATGGCGATCGCGGAGCACGAGTGAAAGATGTTGAGATCCCGGTCCCCGAGACGATCGGGCGCTACCGGGTGCTGCGGCCGGTGGCGCAGGGCGGGATGGCCGCCGTGTTCGAGGTGGAGGACCCCGACACCCGGGAACGCCTGGCGCTCAAGATGCTCACCCAGCGCGGCCTGGCTGCGCCGCGCTTCGAGCGGGAGTACCGCGCGCTGACGCGTCTCGATCACCCCAACATCGTGCGCGTCTACCAGTTCGGGACCCACGAGGGCAGCCCGTACCTCACGATGGAGCTGCTGGACGGCGTGCCGGTGCAGGTGCACTGCAAGAACCAGGGGCGCCCGGGAACGCCGCGTCGCACCCAGGAGGTGTTGCGCGTGGGCGCCGAGGTCGCCACGGCCCTGGCCTACCTCCACGAGCGGGGGATCGTGCACCGCGACCTGAAGAGCGCCAACGTGCTCGTGCTCGCCGATGCCCGGGTGAAGCTCCTGGACTTCGGCACGGCCAGGGTGCTCGGTCGCGCGAGCGACGGGATCACACGCCACGGCGAGTTCGTCGGAACCTTTGCGTACGCCTCGCCGGAGCAGATCCGCGGCGAGGAGCTCGATCCACGCTCGGACCTCTACTCGCTGGGGGTGCTGCTGTACCGCATGTCCACCGGCAAGCGCGTCTTCACGGGCGATTCACCTCACGAGCTGGCGCGCAAGCACGTGCGCGAAGCTCCGATTCCACCGTCGGATCGGGTGCCCGCGCTCCCGGCTTCGCTGAACCGCATGGTGCTCCAGCTGCTCGAGAAGGATCCTGCGGCGCGGTTGCAGACCGCGACCGAGGTGGCCGAAGTCCTCACCGCCCTGCGCCGGCCCGACCCCGATCGGCCGTCGCTGCCCGAGCGCGCGAGCCCCGATCGCCTCGTCGGCCGGGAGGACGAGCTCCAGGTCATCGAGCACGCGGTGAGCGAGGGCCGGCCAGGGCACCTCGTGCTCATCACGGGCCCGCAGGGGGCGGGCCGGCATCGCCTGCTCCGACGGGCGTGTGCCGATGCTCGTGCCCGTGGTTCGCACTGCTTCTCGGGCCGCTTCGCGGAGAAGCTGGGCCTCGGTCCGCTGGCCGACATCGCGAGCGAGGTGTGGAGCACCTTCCCGTCGGGCGAGCTCCCCGAGCTCGACGCGGCCATGCAGCGCTTCCTGGACCTGGAGGACGAGCTGGCGCTGGCGGGAGGGGGTGCCTCCCCCGAGCTGCGGAACGAGCTCACCACGGCGCTGTCGATGGTCATCGTGGAGCGGGCGCGCCGTGACACGGCCCCGGTGGTGCTCGCGCTCGACGATCTCCACGAGGCCTCACCGCTGGCGCTCGGCGCCCTCGCGGGGCTGCGCCACCGGCTGCGGGTGGACGCCGTGGCGGTCGTGGTCTGTGCCACAGCGACGGATGAGGCCGACGCACCCGGCTCCGTGCTTCGCGAGCGTTTCGGCGATGCCCAGAGGGTGGAGCCCGGCCCGCTCAGCGTGGCCCAGGTCGGATCGGTCGTCTCGGCTCTGCTCGGTGGACGGCCCGCCAGCTCGGAGCTCGCCAAGCGCATCCACGCAGCAGCGGGCGGTCTCCCGGGCTTCATCGAAGAGCTCGTGCGCGCCATGGTGGTCGAAGGGCAGGTCGTGGCCCGGTCGGCGCGCGGTCAGGTGGCCTGGGTGGACCAGTCGGAGGGAAAGCTGGTGATCCCGGGCTCGATGCGGGAGGCGATCGACATGCGCCTCGGCTTCCTCGACCCGACCGGCTTCCGCGTGCTCGAGGCCCTCGCCGTCGCTGGGGGCGACGCCACCTCGGAGACCCTGGCCCACGGGCTGGACAAGCCGCTGGAGGAGGTGCGCGACAGCTGCGTGGACCTCGTCGACCGCCGCTTGTTGGACACCCGCGAGGTGGCGGGTGGCGAGCGCTGGATCTTCCGTCTCGGGCTGACCCGCGACGTGGTGTCGGAGCGCCTCCGGGCCAGCCGTCGGCACGTCTTCCGTCGCCGCCTGGCCGACGCGATGAGCACGGAGCCGCCCAGCGCCCGCACGGTGAAGCTGTTGCTCGCGGCGGGCCGGGTCGACGAGGCGGTGGCCGGCGTGGTGGCCTGGGCGGAACCCCTGCTCGAGTTCGATCAAGCCCTGGAGGTGTTGCCGGTGCTGGAGGCTGTTGCGAGCTGTTCCGAGCAGGCGGAGCTCACGCCGGCGCGCGTGCTGGCGCGCTGCCATCTGCTGCACGGCCGCGCACTCGCCCTCGTCGGGCCGAGCGATCCCAACGCCGTGCGGGCCTTCCGGCGTGCGTCGTCGTTGGCGCTCACCGCCACGCTCAAGGGCGAGGTGGACGTCTACGACGCGCGGATGCGGGTAGCTCGTGGCGAGCTCGCCACCGCACGGAACCTGCTCGACCGGGCCCAGCAACGGCTCGATCGCGACGGTCCCGCTCACCTGCGGGCACGCGCCCACCACGACCTCGGCTCCCTGCACTGGTTCGCCGGCAACTTCGAGGCGGCCTCCCGCTCCTTCGAGCGCGCGCTGGCGGCAGCACGGGCCTCGCGCGAGGACCGGGACGTCGCTCGGGCCCTGGTCGCCCGCGCCGTGATCCGCATCGCCGGCGGCGGGCTCCGGGCGGCGGAGGTCGAGCTGCTCGAGGGCATGGCGCTCTTCGAAGGCGTTGGCGACCGCGGGGGGCAATGGCACGCCTTGCTCAACCTCGTCGAGGTGCTCCGCTACGGCGCCCGCTACACCGAGGCGCTGGGGATGCTGCTGCCCGAGCTGGAGGTCGCACGGGATTCCGCCTCGCCCGTGCGCTACGCGTTCCTCGTGCTCAACGCCGCGGAGCTCGAGATCGATCTGTTTCGGCTCGGGCGTGCGCGGCAGCGGCTCGACGAGCTCGAGGTGGTCCTGCCCGCCGATCCGCCGATCCACTTCCGGCTCGCGATGGCCTTGGCCCGGGGTCGCATCGCCCTGGCGTCGGGCGAGCCCCAGGAGGCGCTCGACATCCTGGCGCCGCTGGTGGTCGAGGCCGAGGAAGCGGAGCTCCACATCCTGTCGTCCCACCTCCGCGCGTACCTGGGCGAGGCCCAGGTGGCCTGTGGCGAGCGCGAGATCGGTGACCGCAACCTCCGGCAGGCGGTGGAGCGGCTCGACCGCATGGCCTACCTGCCACCGCTCGCCGAAGCCTGCAGCTGCCGCGCCCGCGCAGTCGGAGATGTGGCTGACCCGCTGGAGGTGTACCAGTCGGTGCTCGGCTGGATGGACCGGGAGCCGGCTCGGCTCGCGCGTCTGGAGTTCTTGATCGCTTCCGCGAGCCACCACCACGGGTCCGATGCCATGCGCTCCCGGGACTACGCCAAGATGGGGCTGGAGCTGCTGGGGGCCATCGAGGCCGACCAGGACGGGGAGGAGCAGCAGGCCCTCGCGGTGCATCCGTGGGGTCGGCACCTGAGGCGCTGCCTGGACCTCCCGGTCGACGAATAGCTACACCCGGTGTCGAGCGCCTACCCGAAGCTGGCGGCGAAGGCCTTCACCCGCTCGTCGGTGGCGTGGTGGGGGTCGCGCGGCAGCCGACGCCGTACCCCCATGTCGAGCTGGTGCCACACGCGCTCCGGGATGCCGCTGCCGGCCCACCAGCAGTAGAACTCCTCGGCGACCTTGTCGCGCAGGAAGTCCACGTCGCCCCGGTGCACCAGCCTGCCGTCCCGGACCGCCCTCACGCCGGAGAGGGTCACGGCCACACCGCCGTGCGCCTGCGCGCCTCGCTCGCCGCGCTCGGCCTCGGCGAAGTCGAGCGTGACGCCCTGGGAGTCGACCGCCAGACGCTCGAGGTCGAGCGCCAGCTGGTGGTGCAGCACCCGCCTCAGGTCGGTGCCGAAGCCTTCCAGCGCTGGCCACGCTTCACCGGTGTCGGAGGGGTGAGGCTGCGGCTCCCCCACGGGGTAGACGGTTCGGACCTCGGTCCCTGGGTCGGGCTCCTCGCCCGCGTCGAGCTCGCTCTCCAGCGTGCTCGACGGCAGGCGGCCGATCGTGCGGAGGGTGGTCTCCGGGTCGACGGAGACGTCGCCCGGTGGGAGCGGTGCGAACGCGGTGCGCTTCCCCGACCCCCGGCGGTGAGGGCCGATCAGCCGCATCAGCTCCGGCCCGGTGTAGACCTGTGGCCCACCAGCGCATTGCGCCCGACCTGACTCACATCGGTCCAGGAAGTCCAGGATCATCGCCGCACCGTCGGCGCGCGAAGTCGGCGCGTAGCGAGAGGCATCCTTGAAGTCGTAGGGCTTGCCGCCGTCCGGCGGCCGCACGTGCCCCTCCATCACCTCGTCGACGTAGCAGCTGATCCGGAGGATCGCCCAGGCGGCGGGGCACACCCTCACGCCGCTCTCCAGGGCGAAGCTCTTCCGGTTGAGCTTGGCGTAGGACCAGCGGTAGGCGCCCATCACCGACACCCAGAGCGTGATCTCCACGTCGGCCGCGTCGGCGGCCATCACGATGTTGGTGGCGGCGGCCCCCGTGTACATCGGCGCGCCGGGGCCGGCCGTGCGCGGGTCGATGCACGACACCACGCGTGTGGCGCCCTCCAGCGCTGGTCCGAGGCTACCCGGGTGTTCCGGGTCCGCGTAGTGGATGTCGCGCACGTCCACCACGCCGTCGATGCGCTCGGAGTCCCTGTCGTCGCGGATCACGGGCCGAACGGCCAGCCCACGTCTCCGCGCCTCGCGAAGAACCTCCACGCCCGTGCGACCGTTTGCACCGAACAAGACCAGCATCACCGAATCCTACCGCGCGTAGGCCAGCCGACGGCTTGTGCCGGCGTGTCGCGGTAGGCTGGGGGCATGCCGGACCGTCTCCACATCGCGGTGATCTCCCTCTACGCGCTGGAGAACAACGGCGTCCGGCACGTGGCCTCCAGCCTGCGCGAAGCAGGCTTCCAGGTCACCGAGGTCTACTTCAAGGACTGGGTGAACAACCGCTTCCCGTGGCCGGAGGAGCACGAGGTCAAGAACCTCATCAAGCTCCTCGGGGATCGTGGCGTCGACTTCATCGGCATGTCGGTGCGAGCGAGCGCGTTCCACCGGATGGCCACCTACCTCACCCGCCGCATCCGAGCGGAGACGGGGCTGCCGATCCTCTGGGGCGGCATGCACCCCACCTTCCTGCCCGAGCTCTGCATCGAGGTGGCCGACCACATCTCCATCGGGGAGGTCGACCTGCTCGTGCGCGACTTCTTCGAAGCCGTCGAGCGCGGGGACCGGGAAGCGGTGCGTCGCGCGCCGAGCTTCTGGACGCGGGAGGGCGATCAGGTCTGGCGAAACGACCTCGGTCCGCTGGTCAACGACCTCGACGACGTCCCCTGGCGCGACTTCCACACCCAGGACGACAAGTTCCACGTGGAGGGCAAGAAGGTCGCCTCGGGGGATCCCTTCATCTCCAACCCCGAGTACACCACCCTGGCGAGCCGGGGCTGCCCCTACTGGACCTGCACCTTCTGCAGCAACACCCTCACCAAGCCGCTCTACCAGGGCCTCGGCAAGAACTTCCGCATGCGCTCGGTCGAGAACATCATCCAGGAGTTCGAGTACGCGACGGAGCTATGCGACGACATCCGCGTCGTGCGCTTCGACGACGAGGTGTTCCCGATCAGGAAGGACTGGATCGCCGAGTTCGCCGAGAAGTGGCCCAAGCGCGTGGGGCTGCCGTTCGAGGTGCTGGTCGATCCGCGCATGGTCTCCGAGGAGCCGCTCCGTCAGCTCAAGGAGGCGGGCCTGCGCGCCATCTGCATGGGCATCCAGGCCAACGAACGGGTGAACCAGGAGTTCTACCACCGCAACACCACCAACCAGATGATCCTGGACGCGCAGTCGGTCTTCCGGAAGATCGGCATCGTGGCGAACCTGCAGATCATCTGGGACGATCCCTACAGCACCGAGGACGACAAGGATCAGCTCTTCCGCATGGTCATGGAGCTGGAGCGTCCGTTCGAGCTCTACCTGTTCGGTCTCACGATCTACCCGAACACCCACCTCGCGCGCCGCATGCTCCGTGAGGGGCGGATCGACGACACCCACGTCGAGGGCATCAACACCCACGCCTTCGAGCAGTTCCGGGTCGACCTGAACTACCCGCGCCCGAAGGCGGATCGACGCTGGCTCGCGCTGTTCGTGTTGTGCAACAAGGCCTTCCTGAGCAAGGACTTCATCTGGAAGCTCTACGAGAGCGAGCGCTTCAAGGAGGACCCAGCCCCTCTGGTGCAGATGGCGCAGGCCCTGAACCTGGTCAAGATGGGCGGCGTGTTCCTCGAGATGACCCAGCGTGGCGAGATGACGCCGCTGTTGATCAAGCGCTGGGTGAACCCCAGGTCCCTGGTCACGATGTAGCGATGGAGCTGGCCTCCGCCCGCCGCCGCGCACGCGCCTGGAAGAACATCGCCACGTCGGCGACCATGCGCCGCGTGTCCCCCGACTGGGTGCCTGAACCCCACGCGGGGCACTTCATCGTCACCTTCAAGTGCAACCTGAAGTGCGTCGGCTGCGGCAGCTGGAAGGTGCGGGACCACGACGACCTCTCCACCGAGGAGTGGCGCTCGGTGTTCCGCCAGATGCGGCAGCTCGACCTGGTGAAGATCCTCGGGGGCGAGCCCTTCGTGCGCCGCGACCTGCGCGAGATCCTGGAGGCCGTGCGCGAGGAGTCCGACCCCTACATCCTGCAGCTGACCACCAACGGCATGCTCACCGATCGCGTGATCGACGTGGTCGAGGCCATCGCCTGGCCTGGCCTGCAGCTGCGCATCAGCGTCGACGGGACCGAGCCCACCCACGACGAGCTGCGCGGCGTGAAGGGCAGCTGGAAGAAGGTCTCGGAGACCTGCAGGCAGGTCGCTCGCCTGCGGGACCGGCACGACTTCAGCTTCGGCATCAACTTCGCCATCAACGACGTCAGCATCCCAGACGTCGAGCCGATGCTGCGGTTCGCCGAGGACCTCGGCGCCGACCTCGTCCCGGGGGTGTGGGTCGACCCCTTCCTGGTGGGCACCGTGCCCCCCGAGGTGAAGGCCCAGCAGGTCATCATGATCGAGGACAAGCAGCGCGCCATGAAGGCCATGCGCGACGCCCGCATGGGCCTGCGCGGTCAGCTGCCCGGCGTGGACCGCTTGCTCTCCCGCTTCCTGGTCGACAAGACCTTCACCCGGCAGCTCAACGGCGAGGTGAAGAAGTTCACCTGCCGCGAGCTCCGAGACCTGCTCTACATGCTCCCCAACGGCGACGTCGTGCGTTGCGGCCTGGACCACGAGCGCATCGGCAACGTGCGCGAGCAGAGCTTCCACGACATCTGGCACGGCACGGCCATGCAGCCCTACCGTCAGAAGGTCGACGACTGCGCAGGCTGCTTCCAGGCGAGCGTGCAGATCATGAGCCGCTTGTACGGGGGCTGCGTCGACGCGTGACCGCTCAGCACCTGGCGTCGACGCTGCGCTCCAGGTGGTCGATGAGGCTCCGCACGCGACGAGGCGCGAGGGTGCGGTGTGGGTCTTCGTGCTCGACGCAGCGTGATCGACGACCGCGGCGCACCGTACAACCGTCAGCGGCCTACGGCGTACTTGAGCGCGGCCTTGCTCGCGTCGTAGTAGCTCACGTGCACCCGGCCGTCGTCGCCGAGCGCGATCGACGGCTGCTGCCCCACGTCCCCCTCGCTGTCTACGGTGAACAGTTCCCAGCCGCTCGCGTCCTTGTGGGCGACCTTGAGGTCGCCGTTGGACTCGTCGTAGTAGGCGATCCAGGGCTCGTCGCCGTCGAGCACCATCGCGGAGCCCAGCCCCACGTCGCCGCTGGCGTCGACCTGTTCGAAGGACCAGTTGGAGCCGTCGTAGCACCCGTACATCAGGTCGCCCGCGCTCACCGCGTAGAAGCTCGCGCACGGCTCGTTGTCGGTGCCCACGTCCATGGAGATGTCCGCCGCCTCCCCGTCCCAGGCCGTCTGGCTCAAGCTGATGTTCAGGTCGGCGCCGACACCCGAATACTGCATCTCGCCCGCTGTCCAGCCATCGTCGTAGTACAGCACGTGGTCGAAGCCGTCGTTGTCGATGGCCAGGGCGATCTCCTCCCCCGCGTTGCCGGTGAGCTGGTAGTCGACCGGGAGGTAGAGCACCTCGCCCAGCCAGGAGCTCGTCTCGGCCAGCGTGGGGATGCCGAAGCCGAACACATGGTCCGGGTGCTCGTCCACGTAGTAGGTGAAGCTCGGAAGGTCCGAGCTGTCGATGTCGATGCTGACCTCGTGTCCGAGCGAGCTCGAGCCCGTGATGCTCGCGTCGTCCACCACGTACACGCCGTACCAGACGCCGCTGTCGAGGAAGGCGAAGTAGAGCTCCTGCGTGCCGCCATCGGACCAGGTGAAGGCCAGCTGCAGCCGGTCCTGGCTGTCCATCTTGGCGTCCATCCACTCGCCGCTGGTGCCGCCGCTCACGATCTCGGCGGGCGCAGACCAGGTGGCCGAGGTCAGCCGCGCCCAGTAGAGGCTGCCGCTGTCGCGGTCCTGGTAGACGATGTGCACGTCGCCGTCGCTGGTGACGTCGAGGGCCGAGGGGTAGCCGCCGTCGTGGTCGGCATCGACGGTCTCCACCTCGAAGCGCTCGTCGACGTCGCCGTCGCAGTCGTTGTCCACGCCGTCGGTGCGGTCCTCGTCCGCCCCCGGGTAGGCGCTGGCGTCGGTGTCGTCGCAGTCGTCGCCGTAGGTCGAGCCGTCGCCGTCGGCGTCGTCGTCCACCGTGGACTCGTCGCAGTCGTTGTCGATGCCGTCGTAGTAGATCTCGTCGCTGCCCGGACCCACGCTGCTGTCGGTGTCGTCGCAGTCGCCCTCGTTCTCGGTGGTGCCGTCGCCATCGTCGTCCACGTCCGCCGGGTCGGGCTCCTCCTCCTCCCCCTGCTCTTCGCCCGTGTCGTCGGCGGAGGCCTCGGCGCCGGTGTCGTCGGTCTGGTCGGACGGGCCCGAGCGGCCGGTGTCGAACTCGGGATCGGTGTTCTTGCCGAAGAAGCCGTTGCTGCAGCCGAGCACCAGGCTGGCGGTGAAGAAGCTGAGGGACATCGCGCACTCCGAGGGGCCGGGGGTCGCCGGTAGGGCGGGCCGAGGGGCGCCTAAATGCCTGCGCTGTCCCAACTTGTCAAGGCGAAACCCACCTACGCCGTTGCCGCCTCACGCGCTTTCTTCATCGCGGCGCCCTCTTCGTGGAAGGCTGCAAGGTTCCGCTCGATCAGCTCGTCGGGGTCGTGGCCCAGGTGCTGCAGCATGCGCCGGATGATCTTCTCCATGATGACGAACTTGTCGTCCAGGAACTGACCGACCCGATCCGGTGGGTAGGTGGTGTGGAAGTCGAACAGGATGTCGAGGCTGTGCTGGAACCCCAGCACGCAGATGGGCTGGTAGCCTTGGTGGGAGCGCCGCGCGCCCCAGCCGGGATCGATGCCCTTGCCGGCGAGGACCTCGCGTTCCTCGGGCTTGGAGATGCCGAGATCGAGCAGGGGGGCGTTGTAGCGCACGCCGAAGCGCTCGTAGAAGCCCACGTTCTTCTTCCGCGTGATCGGCATCGACATCACCGCGTACTCGCCACCCACCGAGCTGCAGATGAACGCGTTGGTGCAGTTGTTGATCAGGCTGTGCACGATCGTCAGCGTGCCCATCGACTCCTGGCACCCGAGGCAGCACACCCAGTGGCCGCGGTACTTCATGGCGTCGAAGATCATCTTCTTGGCGCCGATCTCGTTCCAGACCTTGGTGAGGTCGATCAGGTGGTGCTCCACGCGGTCGCCGAGCACGCGCTTCAGCTCCGGGGTGTGCTTCTTCGACCACTCGTTGAAGAAGCTGCCGTACTGGTGCTTGTAGGTGAGCAGGTGGATGCCGGCGGCACGGTCCTCTTGCAGCTCGCCGACGATGATCGGCACCGCGCAGCTGTCGAGCCCGCCGCTGTAGAGCACGGAGAAGTTGCGGACGCAGGCGTATTCCTCTCGGGACAGCGGCACTCAGGCCCCCTGTGGGCTCGGGTCTTCGCAGCGCATGACCGCCACGGCGGTCGCACGGACATCGGTGTCGAGGCGCTTCGCCGCACGCCGGTGGCGGTGCAGGAAGAACTCGAGCACGCCGCGCGCGATGAGCTTGTCGGCGCTCGAGCGCGGCTGGAACGTGACGGCGTCGAGGTAGCGCACGGCGTCCGACGCTTCCTCGAACACGTGTTCGTGTTCCCAGCGCGCGAAGAGCGCGTTCTCGGAGCGGTCGACGAAGCGCTTGTGCTTCTCGAAGGCCACGATCTCGACGGGCCAGGCCGGGCCCGGAAGTGCGCCCAGCAGGCCGATGTTGGCCTCGAGGGTGACGGGCAGGTCGGCGTCGCCTTCCTGCAGGGCCGCGTGCAGTTGTTGCTCAGCGTTGGCGTCGCTCGCCTTGAGCGCCAGCAGAGGCGCCATCTCCTTTCGGAGCTCAGCGGGGTCCGTCTTGAGCGACCAGACCTCGTCGAGGGAGGCGAAGAAGCGCGTCCAACAACGCAGGTGGTACGTCTCGGGCATCTACCCGAACGCTATCACCGGCGTTCGACCCGGTACAGGACCGCCCCCCCGTTGTGGCGTTCGCAGGTGCGTTCGGCCACGAGGTCCAGCTCCTGGAGCCGACCCAGAGGTTCGCCGACGGAAGCAGCGAGGAGGTGGGTGCCCACCTCGTCGGGCGCCGTGCCGTAGGCATAGAGGGAGAGTCCCTGCACACGGAGCCCGGCGGCCCAGGGGCGGGTGAGCTGCACGTAGGCGTAGGTTCCCACCGCCGTTCCGGGTGGCAGGCGCTCGGCGCAGTCCCGCACCGCCCGCGCGGTGTCGATGCCCCACAGGCTCGCCTCCGGCCCCCAGCGGCTGGGCGCGTGGAGGAAGAACAGGCCACAGACCGCGAGCCACGCAGCCGCCCGAGGCGCGGTCGCGAGCGCCGCCACGACCAGCGCCAGCATGCCCGGCACGAAGTAGCGGACGTGGGTGTGGGCGTCGGCGCGTTCCAGGCCCCCCAGGAAGTTCAGGGTGCCGAAGAACAGCCACCATCCGAGGCCCAGCCCGACCAGCACCGTCACGGGCCGCCGCCTGGGCGGTCGCTTCCACGCGCCCCAGGCCGCGGCGACGAGCAGGCCCCAGCGCCCCTGTTCACCCACCAGGATCCAGCCGGCAGCAGCGAGGTCGCGGAGCCAGCCTCCCAGCGACTCCGGCAGCCTTTCGGAGCCGGCGAGTGCCCAGCCGGTCTCGCTGTGGTGGAGCGCCGCCCAGGCCGCCAGGGTGGCCAGCGGCGCCAGCCAGGCCCAGGTCCACCGGCGATCCAGCAGCATGGCGACACCGAGCGGGACCACCAGCAGCACGCCGGGCTCCTTGCAGGCGGTGGCCAGCGCCGCGACGACGGCGAAGAGCAGGTCGCGCCGGTCGAGCACCGCGATCAGGGCCCACGGTGTGAGGGCGATGAGCGGCAGGTCGGTGTCGGCGGACTGGAGCTGCGCGACGAGGGGGGGCAAGAGGAAGATCAGCGGCGCAGCGCGGGCCACGTGCGGTCCGGCCGCGCGCCGAAGCAGGCCGTGCAGGCCCCACCCCAGCACCGCCGCGGGCACGATCGCCGCCGCGTGGACCGCGCCCAGGCCGCCACCGAACAGCGCGAGGTGCAGCCCGAGCCACCCGTACCAGAGCGGCGGGTGGCCGTAGTCCGGGAGCCCGTCCGCCCACTGCGGCGGGAGCAGGGCGCCGGGAAGGGCGGCCGTGGGTAGCTCGCCCGCCAGGACGAGGCCTGGACCGTGCTCTGCGACGAGCAGCGCCTTGGGCACCCACCAGAACAGGCTGTCGCCGGTCAACGGCGCCGTCCAGCCGAGCAGCACCACCAGCACACCGGTCAACGCTGTCACGACTGCGGCCCGCGGGATGGCACACCTCCGGTGCTCAAGGATAGGTGCGGTGGCCGGAGGAACCGATGTCCAACCCCGCCATCCCCCGTGATGACGTCCACCGCATCGCCGAGAGCTGCGCCGACGACGCGGAGCGCTACCAGGTCGTGGCCAGTCGCCTGGTCAAGGATCAGAAGCGCCTCACCCGCTTCGTGAAGCAGAACCTCCCCTTCATCGAGGGGCAGGAAGGGCAGGTCGCGCTCTACCTCTACACGGTCGTCATCCGCATCTTCGAGGCCTACGGCGGCAAGCTGGGGCGGGTGCAGGGGCGCGACATCGACGGGGCGGCCAAGCGCATCTTCGACGTCGCCGACTCGCTGTTGCCCTTCGACGAAGGCTTCCCGGACCGCGTGCGCGGCGTGGACTGGCGCGCTCAGCCGCACATCCTCGACGAGTCCCTGTGGGCGCTCATGGAGAAGGACGAGAAGAAGGAGACCGAGGTCGACGTCGACGCCGACAAGGCGGGCTTGATCTTCTTGGTGCTCTGGGCCGTGACCGAAGCGCTCGACTGCGCCTGGGACGCCTGATGGTGCTCTGCTGGCTCTGGGCCTGCGCCAAGTCCGACTCGGTCGCCCAGGCTCCGGAAGCGATCGAGCACGTGGCGCAGGTCGAGGTAGCCCGCAGCGAGCGGCCGGCGAGGGAAGCACCGGTCGCTTCGACGCCCGAGGCCGAGTCCGGCGAGACCAACGGGCCCATCACCATCGCGGTCCCCAGAGAAGGCACGGCGGTGACGCGCAGCCTGCTCTCCGCGCGGGGCACCGCAACGGCCTTCGAAGGCCGCATCAACGTGCGCGTGCGGCAGGGCGACACCGTGCTCGTGAGCACCACGGTCGCCGCCAGCGCCGGAGCCCCCGAGCAAGGCGCGTGGACGGTCCAGCTGCAGCTCCCGGAAGGGGCCAGCGGGGCTGCGGTGCTCGAGGCCTACACCACCTCGGCCAAGGATGGCTCCGAGCAGGATGTCGTGGGCGTGAACGTCACGCTGGGTGCCTGAGCAAGGGATGCTCCTCGCCCTGTTGGCCTGCTCTGCGACCGCGCCGCACGGCGCGCCGGGCGACACGACCCGGGACACCGGAGACGCTGGCCCCGCGACGCTGGCCTGGGTGGAGGCCCAGTGGGAGACCGGCCTCTCGATCGGTTGGTCCGGCGCGAGCGAGGCCGTGGTCACGATCGACGGCCCTGTGAGCGACAGCTGGGACGTGTCCGGGGCGAACCGTCTCGACGTCGACGGGCTGGAGCGGGGCGTCTACGAGGTCCGCGTCGACGGCGGCGAGCCCCTGACCCAGCTGGTGGGCCGGAACCGGCTGTGGCCTCGGGGCTCCGTGCGCGTCGACGGCGTGTTCCAGTTGGGCGGTGCGGGGGATCGGGTCGTCACGCTGGGAGCCTCCAAGCACGGGTCCCCCCAGGTCGTGCTGATCGACATCACGGATCGCGACGCTCCGGTCATCGAGGGGTCTGTCGGGGGGCTCGCCGCCACGGCGCGCTCCCTCGCGTTGATGGGCGACCTGTTGTTCGTGTCCTTCGACCTGTTCGCCCCGGTGTCGGTCTACGACCTGTCCGACCCGGCGGCACCGGTCCGGCTCGACGACCTCGACGCCCAGGCCCACCAGCTGCGCGTGGCAGGGGATCGGCTGTACCTGGCGGACGCCGGCGTGCAGGCGATGGAGCTGCAGCATGGTGCGATGGTCACCGTGGCCTCCTGGGCCGTGTCCGCCGAGGTGCATGACCTGGCGGTGACCGACGACCGTGTGTACGTGGCTGCCCTGTCTCGGCTGGACGCGCTGGACCTCGACCTGGAGCTGGTCCAGACCCTGGATTGGTCGGGTGGCTCGCTGCACAGCGTCGGCGCGTCCGATCGCTTGGTGGCCACGTCCGACGAAGCCGACCAGGGACTCCTGCGCGCCTGGAGTCCGGAGCTTGAGCTCCAGTCGGAGCTGTACGAGGTGAAGGTCAACGGCATCCACGCGGTCGTGGTGCGCGACGAGCTGCTGGTGATGAACGCCTTCGAGGAGGGCGTGCTCGCCTGGTCGTTGGAGGATCCCTCCGCGCCGAGGGCCATCGGTCGTCTGCACGAGGAGCCGGTCGTGCAGCCGCTGGGGGAACCGTTCGGAGAGGAGGTCGAGCCCGTGGTCGGCGCGGTAATGCTCTTCGGCGGCGTCGAGCCCCTGGTGGTCGCCGACACCGAGCTCGGGGTGCGGCTCGTGGAGCTCTACCCCGAGCGGGTGGAGCGCTGAGCTACCAGCGCGCCCGGTCCAACACCACCCGGTACTCGCCGCACGCGGTGCCACGCGGCAACGCTCGCTTGGTGGTGTCCTGCTCGTTCGGGTCCAAGGGCCCGAGATCGATGGGGAAGCGGTCGTCGGGACACTCGATCATCACGCGCGCCCGGCTCACACGACGGTCGGCCAGGTTGTCGGTCTCCACCTCCACCTGGAAGCGGCCGTCGGACCAGGACGTGGCCCGCGCGGTGATGTCCAGCCAGTTGGCAATGTCCAGCTTTCGATCGGTGTCGTCGAGGGGTGAGAGGACCAGCTCCTTGCGGGTCGGATCCAGCGTGACCTGGAACTGACCCGTGACGTTCAAGCCCAACAGGCCCTCGGTGTCGTCGCCGGCGCAGGGTTCGCACACCGCCACCGTCACGCCCTTCACCTCGAAGCCGCTCACCCACACGCTGTCGAGCAACACCAGGCGTGCCTCGCGCTCGCCGCCCGCCGTCTGCATGGTCACGCTCGGTGCGTCGTCGGGCACCTCCACCCCCAGGTGCCGGAGCCGCTCCGTGGAGAGGGTCGTGAAGGTGGCGCCCGTGTCGAAGAGCATCCACACCTCGTCGGTGGCCGCCGGCCCGTCGAAGGCCACCTGCACCCGGAGGCTGGACCCCGAGCCCTCGTAGGGAAGCACCACCTCGTCTTCCTGGAGAGCGCGGGGCTCGGGCAGGTCCGCAACCGCCTCCGCGGCGTCGATCGACTCCGCCTCGACCTCTTGCGGGGGGGTGGTGCCGCGCACACCGTCGTCGCCGAGCAGGTCGCCGACCCGCTCGCCCAGCGACACCGCCCGCTCGAGTGCCTGCGGCCCGAAGGGGGCAGCCAGGGCGGCGGACCCGGTGGCGATGGCCTCCTGCCGCTCGCCAGGGAAGTACATCGGGAGCGTGAACAGGGCCGCTGCGCCCCAGGCCCAGGCCGCGCCGGCGTAGGCTCCGATGCCCCGTCCGAAGAGCGTGGCCAGCCCCATCCACGGCAGGAAGACCAAGCAGACCGCCGCCACGCCCACGGCGGCCGCCGGACCGTTGCGGTGCATGCCCAGCCCGACGAGGGCCGCGAGCGCGGTGGTGAGCGGCACGGCGCCGAGCAGGAGGACGATGCTGGCTGCGAGTCGGTTCATCCGGGCACCTCGGCCTCCTTACGCGCGGGGACCGCTTCTTCTTCCCACCTCGGTGGTGCAGCCCGGTGCACGAGCATGCCACGAGCATTAGAAAGCCGGCTCGGAGGGTCTCATGGCGCGCGCCACCTGGTACTGCATCGACATCGAATGTTCCGGCACCGTGCCGGCGATCTACGACATGATCTCGCTCGGCGCCGTCGTGGTCGCCGAGACGGGCGACGGAGGCCTGGTCCTGGGCGACGACCTCTACCTCGAGCTGAAGCCGGAGGGTCCGAAGGTGGACGCCCGCGCCATGGCTGTGAACGGGCTCGACCTCGAGCGCTTGAAGCGCGAGGGCCTGACCCGGCGGGAGGGGCTGTTGCAGCTCACCGCATGGGTGGAGGCCACGGCCACGCCGGGCTCCGAGCCGGTGTTCGTGGGGCACAACGCGCCCTTCGACTGGAGCTTCGTGAGCTGGTGCTACAAGGCGGAGGGGCTGAGGAATCCCTTCGGCTACAAGGCCCTCGACACCAAGGCGCTCGCGGCGGGCGTGCTCGACATCCACTGGCTCGACACCGGCAAGGACACGCTGAGCGCGCGGCTCGGGCTGCCGGAGGAAGACATGTCGCAGAAGCACCGCGCCGACTACGACGCGCGCTACCAGGCCGAGATCCTGAAGGCCCTGCTGGACCGCCAGCGGGGCGGCTAGTTGAGCGGTTCGTTAGTAACGAACCGCTCCCGCGCGCACGGCGCGCGGCGGCCGAAGGCCGGGGGGAGCGCGCCCAGCGCGCGGTGCGGGGGCTGGCCCCCGCAGGAGACAGTAGTTGAAAGGGCTCGTTACCTACGAGCCCGTCAACTAGTTGGGCGGTTCGTCAGTAACGAACCACCCTCCCGCCTCTCTGCCCCTGTGGGGCGTTCGGCGGGGCGCAGTCCTCCTCTGAAAGGAGGGGCCTCAAAGCCCCCCCCTCACGCGGGCGCTCAGGGGTCCAGCGCCAGGCGGAAGCCGATGGTGGGGTGGAAGTAGTCCTCCCGGCCCGAGGTTCGGAAGGCGCAGCGGAGCCCGACGGGCTGGATCGACCAGGCATTGCCTCGGATCACCGCCTCGGTCGGTGTGCGCTGCGTCGACGTCCACTCGGCGACCGAGCCGGCCATGCTGTGCACGCCCCAGGGCGACTCGTCGGCTCCGTCGCGCCAGTCCCAGCTCACGGTGGCGCCGGAGTCGCCGTAGCCCGACAGCACGGTGGCCAGACCCACCGCAGGAGCGGCTCCCCAGCTGAAGGCGCGGCCATCGGCACCTCGGCACGCCGCCTCCCACTCCAGATCGGTGGGTAAGCGGTACCTGCGCCCATCCTGAGCCGAGCGCCAGGCGATGTAGGCCTGGGCGTCGGAGAGGCTCACGCCCCGGACCGGCGAGGACGCGAAGCGCTCGGCGTCCATCGCCTCGACGCTGACCAGCCGCCCGTCACGCATCGCTCCGATGAGCCCGCCGAAGTCGCGCGGCAAGCGCTGGGTCGCCTCGTCCGGACGCTCCAGGGCGAGCGCCGCCAAGAACTGCCCATAGGCCCTCATCGTGACCTCGTCGGTCGCCAGCCAGAACGGCTCGACCCGCTCGACTCCAGGGGCGAGGGCGCCGGCGGTCTTGCCCCCGACCACGAAGTCGCCTCCCATCACCCAGGTGAACCGAGGCAGATCTTCAGGGGGTGGGGTGAGCGCGAGCAGGCGCTCCTCACCCCGCTCGAGCAGCACCGGCACGCGCCAGGTTCGGCCTTCCTTCCGGGCCTCCAGCAGCCAACTCCCCGGGGGGAGCTGCAGCCGTCCGGCCCACGTCGGCGTGTCGGCCAGTGGATAGAGGTGCTCGCCCTCGGGCGGCTCGTCGTCGAGCAGGCGCAGCTTGGCCCGATCCTCGGCCCCGGCCGCCACCTTGCCCGTGGCCAGATCCCACGGGAGTGGCACCAGGCGGGCCGGCGCCATGGTGTCCTTCTGGCGCGCGCTCACCTCCACGTAGCGGTACAGCCGCAGCTCGTCGGCGCCGACTACGCTGAGCCAGCCTTGGCCGTCGAGCTCGTCCTGGTAGGCCGACGGATCCGGTGCGTGGAAGAGGGCGCGCCTGCGGTGCTCCTGCTGGAGGGCCTCGTTGTCCTGGTAGAGCGCGACCCGCCAGAGCGCCATGTGCGTCTCGGCGAGCTCGGTGCGCACCTCGACGCTGCTGGGCGTGATCTGCAGGGCGCGCTCGAGCTGCTGCACCTGGTCGCCCAGGGTGTCGAAGAAGCCACGTGCCCCCTTTCCGGCGAGGCTGGCCAGGACCTGCGCCTGGTACGGATCGTCGTCGCCGGGCGCAGCGTTCAAGGCCTTCTCGAACGCGCCCGCCGCGTAGCTTCGCTTGCTGCGCGCCTTGGCCAGGATCGCGTCGACCTCGGCCTGACGTTGCCCGGTGCGTGCGCCCAGGGCCAGGCCGCCGAGGAGCACGGCGGTGCCGAGCACCGCAGCGAGTTCGCGGCGGTGCCGGTGGAGGCGCCGCGCGGTGGCGGTCCAGGCCGTGTCCGGGGCGGCCTGGGTGGCCCGGCCGTCGAGCCACGCCTGCAGGTCGTCGCGGAGCGCTGCCACCGATGGGTACCGGTCTTCGGGCGCCCGGGCCATGGCGCGGTGGCAGATGGCGACCAGCTCGCTCGGGAGGCTCTCGAAGCCCGGTGCGCCGTGGTGAAGCGGGGCCGGCGGCCCACCGTGGAGCGCGACCAGCGCTTGTTGGGAGCTCACGGCGTAGGGGCGGGCGCCTCCGAGGATCTCGTAGAGCACGGCGCCCAGGCTGTACACGTCGCTGCGCTCGTCCACCAGCGCCATGCTGCGGGCCTGTTCCGGCGACATGTAGGAGGGCGTGCCGTAGACCGCACCCAGCTGGGTGGCGTCGTCGCCGCGCTCGATCGACGACGTGGTGATGCGTGGCCCGCCGGTGATCTCGGCGTCGCCGCGCACCTTGGCGAGGCCCCAGTCCATCACGCGGACCTCGCCGAAGTCGCCGACCATGATGTTGGCGGACTTCAGGTCCCGGTGGAGCACGCCCTTCTGGTGGGCGTACGCCACGCCCTGGCACACCGCGACCAGGATCTCGATGCGCCGGCGGGCCGGGTAGAGCTCGGCGTAGGGGCGCCCGCGGTGCTGACCACCCTCTCCCACACCGCGCACCACGTCGCGGAGGGTGAGACCGCGGATGCGCTTCATGGTGAAGTACGGCCCCTGGGCGTCCAACCCCAGGTCGTAGATGGGCACCACGTTGGGGTGCTCCAGCTGGGCGGCGGCCTGGGCCTCCTCCACGAAGCGGCGGCGGTAGTCGTCGTCGCGGAGCAGGTCTGCGTGCAGGCGCTTGAGCGCCACCTGACGCTTCAGCGTCTCGTCGTAGGCCTCTCGGACCATGGCGGTGCCACCTTCCCCGATGTGCGCGCCGGGCGCGTACCGCGCATCGGCGTCGGGGAGCGTCGGCATCCCGGAGCTACTTCACCTCGAAGGGGTAGACCACCCGGAGCTCCTCCGGGAGGTGGTCGACCTGCTTCGTGTCGGTGTCGTTGAGCATCTCCTGGGCGTGGAAGGCGTACACGCCCGGCTCCAGCGCCGTGGTGGTGGTCAAGAGGTAGTTGTCGGCCGCCTGCGTGCCGCGCACGTCGAAGTCGATGTCGCCATCGGCCACCCAGAGGTCCACGTCGATCTCGGTCTCACCGAGCACGCCCTTGACCGTGGCCGTCTCGATGAAGTGGAGCTTGGACACCGCGAGGTCGAAGCGGCCGAGCTCTTCCGGCCGGAGCGTCGACTGGAACAGGAACCGCTGGCCCGGCTTGGCCGCCGGCAGCACATCGTTGGGCTGGTCGTTGATGCCGATGAGCGTGTCGAGCTCGTTGGCCACGGTCTTCACCGGCACCGACTTCAGGGCCACGTAGCCCTTGTTGCCGATGCCGTGGAAGCCCGGGCCCTCGGGGATCGGGAAGAGGGTGAGCGTGCTGGTGGCCGGCGCGTCCATGTCCTCGGCCACGTCGACCGACTGCAGGTCCTTGATGTAGCCATCGGCGCCGCCGAGCAGCCGCACGGTGCCCGCCTGGACCTCGATGTGGACCTTCCCGGAGCCATCCACCGTGTAGTGGTTGCTGTCACCCTCGATCGCCACGGTGGCGGAGGCGACCGGCTTGTTCCAGATGTCCACGACCTTGACGTCCACCGAGGGCGGATCGGAGCAGGCCAACAGGAAGGTCAGAAGCGTCATCTCAAGCCTCGCGAAGGTCCGAAACGTAGCACGGGCCGTCAGCCACGGCCCGCGCGCCTGACCGCCGACAGCCAGCCCTTGAGCGGTGACAGGTCAGCAGAGCCGCTGCGGCTCAGGCGTTCCACGATGCGCTCGCCCGTGCGGGCCAGATCCAGGAGGTGGCGCACGCGTGTGGCCACGAAGCGCACGCGCATCATCGACTCGGGCGAGCTGGACGGCGCGTCGTCGTCGAGCAGGCGGAGGGCTTCCCGCAACTCCCGGCTCGCATCACGCACGAGGGTGAGCTCTCGCATCCGGAACACCCGCGTCACCATGGCCAGGATGTCGTTCTCCGCACGCCAGGCCCGGCGCCGGTCACCGGGCACGGACACCCGGCGGACCACCCGCCACTGCTCGAGCTCCTTGATCGTCATCGAGATCGAGCCCGAAGAGAGGCCGGTGCGCGCCTGGAGCTCGTCGGCGTGGAGTGGGTCCTGCGAGAGGTACAGCACCGCCCACACGCGCCCCATCGACGGCTTGAAGCCCCAGAAGCCCATCAGCTCGCCGACCGTGGCGGCCGTGATCTCCACCGCGCGGTCCAGCGCCTGCTCGGCGGTCGTGAGGTCGGCTTCAGAAGCTTCAATCAACATTGAAATCCCAGTGCCACCCGTTTAAGGGGCGATCCGGGAAGCGACCACCCTGGAGTGCTTCATGGAAGGCATCGCCTCCACCCTCCCCCGCCGCCTTCGCCCCGTCGGGGTGGTCGGCGGCTCGCCGCTCACCCGCATCGCCACGCCGGCGGACGCCTTCGCCCTGGTGGGCGACGACATGGCGGCGGCCGAGAGCCAGCTCGCTCGGCTGCTCGGAAGCGACGTGCGGCAGGTGTCTGCGGTGGGCAGCTACCTCGCCGAGGCGGGTGGCAAGCGGCTCCGTCCGCTCTTGACCGCGCTCGGGTGCCGCGCTGCGGGGCTGGGCGGTGACATCGCCCGACTGATGTGCGTGGGCGAGCTCATCCACCTGGGCTCGCTGCTCCACGACGACGTGGTGGACGACGCCGACGAGCGCCGGGGGAAGCCGGCCGCGCACCTCGTGCACGGCAACGCCTGCACGATCCTCTCGGGCGACTTCTGCCTGGCGCGCGCCATCCTGCTCGCCAGCGAAGAGGGCAGCCACGCAGCCGTCACCGAGTTGGCGCGCGCGGTCACGGCCATGGCCGAGGGCGAGGTGCTGCAGCTGGTGCACGCGGGCGACCTCTCCACCACCCGCGCGGCGTGGCTCGAGACGGTCGACAAGAAGTCGGCGGCCCTCATCGCCTGGTGCGCCGCCGTCGGTGCCTGGGTGTCGGAGCAGGAGCCGCTCGCGGCCCACATGGAGGCCTTCGGCCGCAAGGTCGGCGTGGCCTTCCAGGTCACCGACGACGTGCTGGACTATGGCGGCGACGCTCGGGTCACGGGCAAGCTGGTGGGCGCCGACCTGCGCGAGCGCAAGATCACGCTCCCCTTGCTCCACGCCTTCGAGCGGGTCGAGGGGCTCCGGGAGCGCCTCGAGGCCGGTCCACCCAGCGATGGGGAGCTGCCGGAGCTCGTGGGCCTGGTGCGTGACAGCGGCGCGCTCGAGGCGTCCCTGGCCGACGCCCGTCGCTGGACCGAGGCGGGCATCGAGGCGCTCGCCACCCTGCCCGACAGCCTGCACAAGGACGCGCTGATCCGCCTCGCCTGGTACCTGGTGGAGCGTGTTCGATGAGCGAGCGCATCACCGGCGCCGTGCCCGCCGCCGACGTGCGCGGGGACCTGGTGCGCGACATGTTCTCGCGCATCGCCCCCACCTACGTGCTCACGAACCGGGTGATGACCTTCGGCATCGACGCGCTGTGGCGGAAGGCGGCCATCGACGCGCTCGGCGTCGGCGCCCAGGCTGCCGTGCTGGATCTGTGCGCGGGCACCCTCGACCTCACGCTGGACCTGCTCGCTCGTGGCGCCACCCACGTCACGGCGGCCGACTTCGCGCAGGCCATGCTGGACGAGGGAGCCAAGCGACTCCCAGCGGACGCGCCGGTGGCGCTGGTGTGCGCCGAAGCGCAGGAGCTGCCCTTCGACGACGAGCACTTCGCGGCGGCCACCTGCGGCTTCGGGCTGCGGAACGTGCCCGACAACGCCTTGGCCCTGCGGGAGCTCCGCCGCGTGCTTCGCCCGGGCGCGCGGGTGGCGGTGCTCGAGCTGTTCCGGCCGACGAACCTCTTCGCCTGGGCCTTCCACGCGGTCTTCGATCGGGTGGTGCTGCCGCTGGTGGGCGGCCTGATCTCGGGGGATCGAGGCGCCTACACCTACCTGGCGAACTCGATGTCGGCCTACGTGTCGCAGGACGAGTTCGTGGCGCTGGCCGAGGGGCAGGGCTTCACCGTGGTCCAGAGCCGCTGGCTCTTCCCGGTGGCGGGTCTCGTGGTGCTGGAGGCACCATGAGGATCGTCATCGGCATCACCGGCGCCACGGGGGCCTGCTACGCGCGCTCCCTGTTGACCTGGCTCGCGAACGCCGGGCGTGACCGCGGCATCCAGACCGACGTGGTGCTCACCAAGGCCGGCCGCATGGTGTGGCAGCACGAGCTGAAGAGCGACCCGGCGGAGCTCGGCCACCGCATCTGGGCACCGAACGACTTCTTCGCGCCCTTCGCGTCGGGCTCGGCCCGGGTCGACGGCATGGCCATCGCGCCGTGCACCGCAGGCGCGCTCGCCCGGATCGCCACCGGGCAGGCCAGCGACCTGCTCGCGCGGGCCGGCGAGGTGATGCTCAAGGAGCGGAAGAAGCTGGTGTTGCTCTACCGGGAAGCGCCGCTGTCGCTCATCCAGATCGAGAACCTGAGAACGGTCACGCTGGCCGGCGCCGTGGTGGTGCCCGCTGCTCCCGCTTTCTACACGAACCCCGAGACCCTGGACGAGGTGGTCGACGACCTGGCTGGCCGCGTGCTGGACCAGCTCGGTATCGACAACGACCTCGTCCGCCGCTGGGAGGGCGCCCGATGACTCCGACCCTGTCCACCGTCAGCCGCATGGCGCTGAAGCGCATCGGCCTCGACGACCTCGCCGAGAAGGTGAGCGCCGGCGAGCGCCTCAGCTACGAGGACGGCGTGAGGCTGTTCGAGGAGCGCGACGTCGCCAGCGTGGGTGCCCTCGCCAACCTCGTGCGGGAGCGCCTGCACGGCGACCTGACCTGGTTCAACCGCAACCTGCACATCAACGCGACCAACGTGTGCGAGGCCAGCTGCATCTTCTGCAGCTTCGCCCGCCTCGAGGAGGGCATGGACGCGGCTTACACGATGTCGCTGGAGGACGCAGTGGGGCGCGTTCGGGCGCTGAAGGACCGCTTCATCACCGAGGTGCACATCGTGAACGGGCTGCACCCCGGACTGCCCTTCAGCTACTACACCGAGCTCTTGCGCGCCGTGAAGGCCGAGCGGCCCGACCTGCACATCAAGGGCTTCACGGCGGTGGAGATCCATTACTACGCCGAGAAGTACGGCATGTCCTACGAGCAGGTGCTGGTCGCGCTGCGCGAGGCCGGGCTCGACTCCCTGCCGGGCGGGGGTGCCGAGATCTTCCACCCCAGGGCGCGCAAGAAGCTCTGCCACGACAAGGTCGACGCCGACGGCTGGCTCGACGTGCACCGGACCGCTCACCGGCTCGGCATGATGACCAACTGCACGATGCTCTTCGGGAGCATCGAGACCCACGAGGAGCGGGTCGACCACCTCGTCCGCCTACGCGCGCTGCAGGACGAGAGCCTCGCGGCGGGTCGCGGGCGCATGCAGACCTTCATCCCGCTGCGCTTCCACAACGACAACAACCGCCTCTCGAAGCTCGCCGCGCCCACCGGGCACGACAGCCTGAAGACCATCGCCATCTCGCGCCTGATGCTCGACAACGTGCCGCACATCAAGAGCTACTGGATCATGCTGGGCGTCAAGATCGCCCAGGTGAGCCTCTGGTTCGGCGCCGACGATCTCGACGGCACGGTGCTCGAGGAGCGCATCTACCACATGGCCGGCGCGGAGACCCCGCAGGGTCTGCCGCGTCATGAGCTGATCAAGCTCATCACGACCGCGGGCCGTGTCCCGGTCGAGCGGGACACCCACTACAACACCGTTGCGGAGGCCTGATCATGGCCACCCCCATCGACCGCGTCCGCATCGCCACGGTGCACTTCACCAACGCCTGGCCGCTCACCGCGCGCCTGGACCACACCCGCTTCGAGGTGCTCCACCACCACCCGGCGGAGGCCGCGCGGTTGCTCCGTGAAGGCGAGGTGGATCTGGCGCTCCTGCCGGTGGCGAGCGTGCTGACCGACGGCGACTACCGCATCGTGCCCGGCGTCTGCATCGGCGCCGACGGGCCGGTGCAGTCGGTCTTGCTGGTCAGCGAGGTGCCGCCCGAGCAGTGGGAGGTGCTCGCGCTCGACGGGTGCAGCCGGTCGAGCGCCGTGCTGGCCGAGCTGCTCGTGAAGCAGGGGCCCCTGAAGGATCGGGTGCCCACCGACCTGACCATCTTCCGCACCGAGCCGGGCAAGGCGCTCGAGCACGCGGTGGGGAAGGGCGCGGCGCTCATCATCGGCGACCCCGCGCGCGAGCTTCCCGAGCGGCTCGCCGAGCGCATCGACCTCGCCGGTGCCTGGAAGGACTGGACCGGCCTGCCCTTCGTGTTCGCGGTCTGGGCCGGCCGTCCGGACCTCGACGCCGAGGTCATCGACGAGCTGCGGCGCGTGGCCACCGAGGGCCTGGCGCTTCGGGAGGGGCTGCCGGAGCCCGACCGGACCTACCTGACCGACGCCGTGAAGTACGAGCTCGACGACCGCATGCTCTCGGGCCTGCGCCGCTACGCCGCCCTGGGGGCCGAGCGCGGCCTGCTGGGCACCCGGGACGTGGTGCTGTACGGCCCGCGGGTCCAGGCCTACCGCCGCACCGATCTCGACACCCTGCTCTGCAAGGGCGCCGAGGGGGAGCGGCTCAGCTTCGAGGAGGCCCACCGCCTCCACCTCGAGGCGCCGATCGCCGACCTGGGCTCGGCCGCGAACCTGCGCCGCTGGGCGCTGCATCCGACCGACGACGTCACCTACATCATCAGCCGGAACATCAACTACACCAACGTGTGCGTGACGGCGTGCAAGTTCTGCGCGTTCTACCGGCCGGAGAAGCACCGCGAGGCCTACGTGCTCACCGAGGACCAGATCCGCGCCAAGTGCGAGGAGCTGGTCTCGGTCGGTGGTGTCGAGGTGTTGCTCCAGGGCGGGCTCCACCGCAGCCTGGGCATCGAGTACTACGAGGAGCTCTTCCGCTTCATCAAGTCGAACTTCCCGCTCAACCTCCATGCGCTGTCGCCGGAGGAGATCTTCCACATCATGAAGATCTCCGACCTGTCGATGGAGGCCACCATGGAGCGGCTCGCGGCCGCCGGCATGGACAGCCTGCCGGGAGGCGGCGCCGAGGTGCTCGTCGACGCGGTCCGGAAGAAGATCGCGCCGCTGAAGTGCACCACCGACCAGTGGCTCGAGGCGATGCGCATGGCGCACAAGATGGGCATGAGCTCGAGCTCCACCCTGATGTTCGGCATGAGCGAGACCGCCGCGGACCGGGTCGAGCACATGATGCGGCTGCGCGATCTGCAGGACGAGACGAGGGGCTTCGTGGCCTTCATCTGCTGGACCTTCCAGCCCGACAACACCTACGTGAAGCCGGGCGACAACACCGCCGCCGACTACCTGCGGGTCAACGCGCTGTCGCGCCTGGTGCTCGACAACATCCCGAACATCCAGGCCAGCTGGGTCACCCAGGGCCCGGGCGTGGCGCAGGCCAGCCTGCACATGGGCTGCAACGACTTTGGATCGGTGATGCTCGAGGAGAACGTGGTCAGCTCGGCGGGCACCACCTTCGCGATGAGCGTGGCCGACGTCGAGCGCAACATCCGAGAGGCCGGCTTCAACCCGGTCCGTCGGAACGCGCAGTACGACCACGTGGGCGCTGCGCTCACCCGCGAGAACGGGCGGAGGGCGCCCGCACCCGCCACGTGAGGCAGCGCCTCCGGCCGGATCGGGTCTTCACGCCCGACGGGTTCCGAGCGCTCACCGTCGAGCACGAGGATGGGCGCATCGTCGCCCTCGACGACGGGCCAGGGGAACGCGTCGATGGGCTGCTCCTCCCGGGGCTGATCAACGCGCACACCCACCTCGAGCTGTCGTGGCTGCGCGGGCTCGTGCCGGGGGGTGACGACCTCGAGAGCTGGGTCACGCGCCTGCTCGGCCACCTGCCTGTGGACGACGTGGGTCCGATCCGCTCGTCGGCTGCGTCGGCGGTGCGCGAAGCCATCGCGTTCGGCACCGTGGCGGTCGGCGACATCCAGGGCACGCCCTTCGCCACCCAGGCGTTGATCGACGCCCGCGTGCAGGGCACCGTGCACCGGGAGGTCATCGGGCAGGAGCCGGCTCCCCTCGACGTGGGCGGCTGCGAGGAGCTGGCGCCTGGGCTGGTGTCGCGCCCCAGCCCCCACGCCCCGTACTCCACCTGGCCGGAGCGCATCCGCGACGCGTGCGCCGTCGCCGGCCCCCCGGCCGCCATCCACCTCGACGAGGACCTGGCCGAGCGCCGCTTCTTGTTGACGGGCAGCGGCCCCTGGGCGCAGCACCTGGACCGGATGGGCCGCGACTGGCGGAGCTTCGAACCCCCGGGCGTGTCGCCCGCTCGGTACCTGGACGGGCTCGGCGTGCTGGGCGCGCGGCTCGCCCTCGTGCACATGACGCACGCGGTGTCCGCGGATCTCGAGCTCGTCGCGACGGCGGGCAGCCCGGTGGTCTTGTGCCCGCGCTCCAACCTGCACATCGGCGGCGTGTTGCCCGACGTCCCCGCGATGCTGCGGGCCGGCGTGACGCTCGCGCTCGGGACCGACTCGCTCGCAAGCTGCCCCGATCTGGATCTCCTTGCCGAGCTCCGCTGCCTGGCCGCAGCGTTTCCCGACGTGCCGGTCCGCGCCTGGCTCGACGCGGCCACACAGGGCGGCGCGCACGCGCTCGGTCGCCCCGATCTCGGAGCCATCGCGGTCGGGCGTCGGCCGGGTCTCCTGCTCCTTCCGGTCGCCGACGACCCGGAGACCTCCTTGCGTTCGCCGGTGCCGATGCCGCGATGGGTGTCACGCCCGTAGGCGACCCCGGGAAGCGGTCCTTGTCCGTGGCCTGATCGGTCAGCCGGCCACCCGTGCCGCCTCGATCTGCAGCTCGGCCTTCTCGTCGTAGGTCATCGGGCAGGACCCTGCGTCGGGGTGGTTGTAGGTGTAGAGCACGGTGCCGTCGTGCTCGTACATCGTGACCTGGTCGAGGCGCCCGAGCGGCCCGCACACCTTCAGCAGGAAGAAGCCGGCCGCCGCCGACTCCGCGTAGGCGGTGTTGCTGCCGCTCAGCGACGACACCTGGCCACCGGAGCCCGACACGATGAACGCGGTGTCGCCACACCCGGCGACGGGTTCCAGGTACTGCAGGTTGTGGTCGTGCCCGGACAGGTAGAGGTCGACCTCTCCGCAGACCTCGTCTTCCATGTACTGCCTCCAGCAGACCCCGGCGTCGGAGGCCTCGCTGGTGGCCGGGACGTGCGTGGTCGGATCGCAGACGTCGGCGGCTCCCACCGTGGTGTTGTCGTAGTCACCGGCGTCGCCGTGGCTGCCGTTGGACAGGTACGGGTGGTGCCCGAACGCGACCTTGAAGTTCGCGGTGGACGCGGCGATCCGGTCCGCGGTGTCGGTCCACTGGAGCGTGGTTCCAGGGTTTCCGTCGTCCCCCATGCCGAGCACGATGCGCTGGGTGTCGAGCGGAAAGAGCTCGATCCAGTCGTGGGGCTCGGTCATCTCGTAGCTGGGCAGCCACGGCATGCTGAACTGGGTGTTCGCCGGGTAGTTGTTCAGCGAGTAGCTCACCTGGGCAGCAGCACGGTCGGCCGCCCAGCCGTTGCCGGTGTCGCACGTGCCGTCGGGGTTCTCCGCCCAGTAGTCGTGGTTGCCGGGGACCGCGTAGAAGGGGATCTGGAGCGACGCCTGGTCGTAGATGTCGTTGAAGCGCGTGTCCCAGAGCGGATCGGGTCCACCCCCGGTGTCGGGGTCCACGCCGCAGTTGTAGAAGTTGTCGCCCAGCATCAGGGCGAAGTCGCAGTCCTCGTTGGCGCACACCATGGCCATCTGGTCGGCCACCAGGCTCTGGAGCACGGTGCCCTTGCCGGTGTCGCCGATCGCCACGAAGGTGATGTGGGTGCCGGTGGTGGGCACGGTCACGCAGGTCAGGAGCAGGGCGAGCATGGGGAGTCCGGGTGGGGGTGGGGAGCGAGTTCAAGGGGGGCTCGCCGGCTTCGTTACGGCTGCGGTGTGCGAAGCGTGGGATCGCGGGCCGAGAGCACGGGGCCGGTGAAGGTCCCGAGCGCCCGGAGCTGGTGACCACCCTCGAAGTTCGCGTCGTCCAGCCAGGCGGCGAAGGCGGCCCTGAGCGCGGGCTCCTCGTGGTCCACGCAGGCGAACCAGGCGGTGTCGCGGTTGCGGCCCTTCACCACGAGGTGCTGCCGGAACACACCCTCGAAGGAGAAGCCGAGGCGCTCCGCCGCGCGTCGGGAGCGGGCGTTCAGCGCGTCGCACTTCCACTCGTAGCGGCGGTAGCCCAGGTCGAAGACCCGCCGGCGCATCAGGTCCATCGCCTCGGTGGCCGCGCGGGTGCGCTGGAGACGAGGGGCGAAGTGGATGTGGCCGACCTCGAGGCGGCCCGCCTCGGGGCACACGTTGAGCCAGCTGGCCAGGCCGGCTGCACGTCCGTCGACGCAGGCCGCGAAGAAGAGGGGATCGGTGCCGGGCAGGGTGTCGAGCCAGGCTCGGAACGCCGTACGCGTCGGGAACGGGCCGTAGCCCATCCATGTCCACCCGCGACCGTGCACGTCGTCGGCATAGGCGTCGTGGAGATCGTCGGCGTGGGCGCTCGGGTCCAAGGGCTCCAGGGTGACGAAGCGACCCACGAGCGGCTCCGACGGAGGAGGGGGCCGTGGCCGGAAGGTCACCAGCGGTCCGACCTCCTGACCGAGCGCGTTCTTCATCAGGCCTTCTTGCCGCTCGCGTACATCTCCTCGATCACGTCGGCGTAGCGCTCCAGCACCACGCTGCGCTTCACCTTGAGCGACGCGGTCAAGAGCCCGCCTTCCACCGTCATCGGCTCCACCAGCCGGAAGTACTTGATGGTCTCGAAGCTGGCCAGGGTGGTGTTGACGGCATCGACATGGGCCTGCACCGCCGCCAGGACGGGCTCGGACTGCGGGTCGGCGGCCACCCCCTGCTGGGCGGCCCAGTCCGCGAGCTCCTCGGGATCGATGGCGATCAGCGCGGTGACGTAGTTGCGGGTGTCGGCCACCGAGACGCACTCCTGCACGATGGTCAGGTTCTTCACCCGCCCCTCGAGCTTGGCGGGGGCGATGTACTTGCCGCCGCTGGTCTTCATCAGCTCCTTCTTGCGGCCGGTGATCTTCACGAAGCCGTCGCTGTCCATCGAGCCGAGGTCGCCGGTGAGGAACCAACCCTCGTCGTCGAAGGCGGCGTCGGTGGCGTCCTTCCGGTTGAGGTAGCCCGACGTGATGTTCGCGCCCTTGGCCAGGATCTCGCCGTCGTCGGCGATCCGGATCTGCACGCCGGGGAAGGCCACGCCCACCGTGCCCAGCTTGAAGCGGTCGGGCAGGTTGGCGGTGAGGCCCGGACAGGTCTCGGTGAGCCCGTAGGCCTCGAGCAGATCGAGCCCGCAGGCGAGGAAGAACTCGTGCACCTCCACGTTGAGCGGCGCGGATCCTGAGAGCAGGATGTGGGCGCGGTCCAGGCCCAGCGCGGCGCGGAGCTTGGAGAGCACGATCTTGTCGGCGAGCCGGTGCTTGAGGCCGATGAAGAAGGGCACGTCCTGGCCCACCGAGCGGTACGGAATGGTGGCCTTGCCCGCGCCGATAGCCCAGTGGAAGAGCTTCTGGCGGATGGGGGGGGCGCCGGCGACCTTGGTCTCGATCTTCGCCTTCATCTTCTCGTAGACCCGCGGTGCCGCGGGGAAGAAGCCCGGGCGGGTCTCCTTGAGGTCGTCGCCCAGGGTGGGCACCGACGAGACCACGATCGGGGTGTCGAAGAAGGGGCTCCCCAGCTCGATCAGCCGACCGAAGGAATGCGCGAGGGGCAGGAAGAGGTGGAGGCCGCCGTCCCGGGTCTCCTCGCCGAAGATGTTGATCTTCTCGACCGCCTCGAGCATGGCCAGCATGTTCTCGTTGGTCTGGACGACGCCCTTCGGCGGGCCGGTGGTGCCGGAGGTGTAGGTGTAGGTGGCGGTCTGATCGCGGCTGCCTTCGGCCCGGCGCGTGCGCTCCGCTTCGGTCTCGCCCAGCTTCTCGGCTCCCCGCGCCTCGAGGTCGGCCAGGCTCTCCCAGTCGTCGGCCGGCGCCACCCCGGTGGGGTCCATCACCACGATGTGCCGCAGGGTCACCTCGTCGGCCGCGTAGTCCCGGTCGAAGAACCGGAAGCCCTTGCGGAAGGAACGGACCTTCTCGAGCTGGGCGGCGTCCTCCACGATGGTGACCACAGCGCCGGTGTCGACGTGCAGGTAGCCGGCCTCTTCCGCCAGCAGGGTGGCGTAGACCGGCACGGTGCGCAGGCCCACGCCGAGGCAGGCGAAGTCGCAGGCGATCCAGGAGGCGCTCGTGTTGCCGATGATGGCGATGGCAGCGCGGTCTTCGACCCCGCCGGGCACGGTGAGCACACCGGCGGCGATGCGGTCCATCCGCTCCCCGAGCGCGCTCCAGCTCGTGTCCTGCCAGCGGCCGTCGGTCTTGACGCGCAGGGCGGGGTTGGCACCGCTCTTGCGGATGCGGCGTTGGATCATGCTGCCAATCGTCGAGTCCATGGGGCGTGCTCCTGGGCGGGGCTCCGGACTCCCGCTAACCGCCCCCGTCCTCCTTACCGTTAGATGGGTGGCGTGAGCTTCTCCGCCTTCGCCCGCACCATCAAGCTGAGCCACACGATCTTCTCGGCGCCCTTCGCCCTCGCAGCCACCGCTCTGGCGGCCCGCGAGCACGGCATCACGGTGTGGACCGTGGTCTGGATCCTGGTGGCGTTGACCGCCGCGCGCTCGACCGCGATGGGCTTCAACCGCATCGTGGACCGCGACATCGACGCGGCCAACCCGCGCACGTCGGCGCGGGAGATCCCGGCCGGGGAGCTGTCGGTCCGTGCAGCCTGGGGTTGGACCCTGGCTTCAGCCGGTGTCTTTGGCGTGGCGAGCTGGGTGCTCGGGCCGCTCTGCCTGATGCTGTTCCCGGTCGCGCTGGCCATCGTCTGGGGCTACTCGCTGGTCAAGCGCGTGAGCTGGGCGTGTCACCTGGTGCTCGGCCTGGCCCTGGCGCTGGCGCCCACTGCGGCCTGGATCGCCGTCGCCGGCGGGATGAGCTGGACCGCTGCTCTGCTGTCGGTGGTGGTCGCCACCTGGGTCGCGGGCTTCGACATCCTCTACAGCTGCCAGGACGCCGGCTTCGACCGCGACGAAGGCCTGCACTCCATCCCCGCGCGCCTCGGAGTCCGCGGTGCGTTGGTGGTCTCGGCGCTCCTGCACGTGGTGACCATGGCCGGGCTGGTGGCGCTCCCGTGGGTGGTCGGCCTGTGGTGGCCCTACTGGGTGGGTGTGGCGCTGATGGCGGTCATCCTGGCCTACGAACACGCGATCGTGACGCCCACGGATCTGTCGCGCATCGACAAGGCCTTCTTCGACCTGAACGGGTACGTCTCCCTGGCCTTTCTGGGCAGCGTGCTCATTTCGCTCTGAAGACCGGCCCGCCTGGCTCGTACACTGGCATCGTCTTGACGACCGTTTGCTTGCGGATCGCCTTCCCCACGTCTATTCGTGGGGTCTGCCGGGAGACCACGTGATGCTGCTGCTCGCCTCGCTCGCCGCCGCCAACCCGATCGACGAAGCGACCATCCTCGACGCGCCCAACCCCGTAGACTTCGCGGTGCCGACGCAGTTGCCGAAGCTCGCCCACGAAGGCTGGGTCGACGGAGACGACAGCCCGCTTCCCACGTGGGGCCGCGCGGAGGGCATCGTCAACGGCAGCGAGACCAGCGACTTCGCCTACGTCGGCGCGCTCGTCTCCACCAGCACCAGCGGCTACGGCGCGGAGTTCTGCTCGGGCACGCTGGTGCACAACAAGTGGGTCATCACGGCGGCGCACTGCGTGGAGGCCTACGCCGACCTCGAGCGCAAGGGCCTCACCCTGCACTACATCTTCTTCGGGACCGACGTCTACGACGACAACGGCGTGACCAGCTACTCGCGCATCAAGAACTGGTACGCGCACCCGGACTACAACACCAACAACCTCGACAGCGACATCGGCGTGCTCGAGCTGTACACCGACGCGTCGGAGACCCCCGGCTACATCGTGGGCTCGATCAGCGGCAGCCTGGCCGGCGAGAAGGTGACCTACGTCGGCTGGGGCATCACCAGCGACAACGCGAACAACAGCTCCGGCACGAAGCGCACGGTCGACGTGCCCATCTGCACCGAGGGCTACTGCCCGCAGAACGGCTACGACAACGACCACGTGTTCACCTGGGACACCACCGGGCAGGGCCGGAACATCTGCTCGGGCGACTCCGGAGGGGCCGCGCTGATCAAGTCCGACGGCCAGTACCTGCTCGTGGGCGCCAACAGCTATGGCTTCGACCAGAACGGCGGCTACCCGAGCTGCACCGGCAACTCAGCGGCCGCGGCCAGCACCCGGGTCGACATCCACCTGAGCTGGATCGAGCAGTACATCGACTTCGACAACGTCGACTACGAAGTCGGCGGGGGCAGCAGCGGCGGTGACGGCGGCGATGGCGGCGGCGGCGGCGATGGCGCCGGCGGCGACGGCGGCGGAAGCGGTGGCGGCGCCGACGGCACCGACGATCCGGGTCGTCCCGAAGACTACGGCGAGGACATCCAGACCATCCTCGACGCCCTGGGTTGTTCCTCGGTGCCCGACTCCCGCACCGGTGGCCTCTTCGCGCTCGCTCTCGCCGGCCTGGCGTTGACCCGGCGGCGTCGCGCTTGACGCTGGGGCTCCTGGCCACGGCGCTCGCCGCACCCGCACCCCCCATCGTGAACGGGGAGGTGACCGACGCCCACCCGGCCGCAGGCGCCTTGTTGGCCGTGTCGAACGACTACGGCCTGCTGGTGTGCAGCGGCACGCTCGTCGAGCCCTCGTGGGTGCTGACCGCCGCCCACTGTGTCGAGGCCGCGTTCTGGGCGTGGGACAAGGGGTGGGATCTGTACTTCGTCGTGGGCGACGAGATCTACACCGGCAAGGGGATCGAGGCGTACGCGGCCGTCGACTACGCGAGCTACCACCCGGACTACGACACCGTGGAGCTGCTCTACGACCTGGGGGTGGTGCACCTGGCGTCCCCCATCACGGCGGTCGACCCGATCCCCTTCACGACCTCCGAGGTGGACGAGTCCTGGCTCGGGGAGACCCTGACCTTCCTGGGCTTCGGCTCCACCTCGTCGGCTCAGGAGGGGGCTGGCACGAAGCGCAGCGTGGAGCTCGACGTGTACGACGTCTACGAGACCTTCTACCTGACCCTCGACGACGAGGGCCGCAACCTCTGCTCGGGGGACTCCGGCGGCCCGGCCCTCCGCGAAGGCGCCGACGGATGGGAGGTGGTGGGGGTCAACTCCTTCGTCTGGGCCGATCACCAGGAGGTGCTCTGCGACGACGGGGGGGCGGGTGTGGCGCGGATCGACGTCGGGCTGGACTGGCTCGACGAGGAGCTGGCCGTCGACGAGCCGGCCGAGGAGGGGGACGGGAGCGACCACAGCGACTCGCCCGGGAGCGGCGGCGGTGACGAGCCCGCCACCTCCAGCGGCGGGAGTGGCTACCTGCCGGCCGACGAGCCGCGCGGGTGCGGGGCGAGCACGGTGTCGCCGCTGGCGCTGTGGTGGTTGAGCGTCCTGGCGGTCGGTCGGCGCCGGTCCGACCTCAGCTGATCCAGCCCTCGTCGCGGTACCACGCCGCGGTCTGTTCGAGCCGCGCCGGGAGCGGCTTCTCGGGGGCCCACCCCAAGGCGCTCACCTTCGAGGTGTCGCAGATCCAGGAACCGGCCACGATCTCGCGCCACTTGTCGAGGTTGAGGGGCGCCGGCCGGTCGCGGAGCCGGGCGTTCAGCTCGCTCAGAGCGGCGGCACAGCCCACCACCCACCCCGGCACGTGGAGGACGCGCACCGTGCCTCGTCCAGCGGCGCGGCCCATCAGCGTTCCGAGCTCGTGCAGCTCCGGGCGCTCCGGGCCCGCCACGTAGTAGCGGCCGCTCGCGTCGCCCTGCGCCACCCGCTCTCCCGTGCTGGCGAGGGTGACGAGCGCGCCCGCGAGGTCGTCGACGTGGATGGCCGAGACCCGCGCTCCTCGCCGCCCGGGCACGAGCGTGAAGCCGCTCGCGGCCGAGCGGAAGAGCGGAAGCGTGGCGCGGTCGCGCTCGCCGTAGACCATCGGGGGCCGGGCCACCGTGATCGGCACCTCGTCAGACCACGCGAGCGCCGCGTGCTCCGCGGCCAGCTTCACCCCGCCGTAGATGGAGACGGGCGCGCAGCCGTCCGCCTCGGTTCGGGGTCGGTCGGGGGCCGACGGGCCGCCCGCCGCGAGGGACGACACGACGACCAGGGCAGGTGGGTTCGCGGTGCGGGCGCACGCCTCGGCCACGCTCCCGGTGCCTCGCGCGTTCACGGTGTGGAAGGCCGGCTTCCACGGGACCTTGAGCAGGCTGGCCAGGTGCACCACGGCGTCCACGTCTTGCACGGCCGGCTTCAGCGAGTCCGGTTCGAGCAGGTCCCCGACCACCTGTTCGGTGCCCGCGAGGGCGGACCGGTCGGAGCTCGCGCGCACCAGGCACCGCACGGCGACCTGCCGATCCAGGAGGTGCCGCACCACGCGCCGCCCGATGAAGCCGGACGCGCCGGTGACCAGCACGCGCTCCAGACGTGCGGGCAGCTCAGCGGTCCTGTTGCGCGACTGCGGGCCCACGGCGCACGAAGTGGAGGCGGCTCTGCACGCCGTAGTGGTCGCTCAGGGGCGTGTCGTCGAGGACCACCTCGATGTCGAGCACGCTCACGTCCACGTTGCGGCCGTCCTTCACGTAGATGCGGTCGTAGCGGGCCTCGCCACGGCTCACCCAGCGGTTGTGGGTGTGCCAGGTGGGTTCCGGGCGGTGCTCGCCGGCGTCCTCGAAGCCCGCGTCGACGAGCCAGGCCGAGGTGGCCTGGTCGACGGGGTCGTGGTCTTCGAGGTTGAAGTCGCCTACCCACACCACGGGGGCGTCGCCGCGCAGGTCGTCGAGCCAGGCGGCGGCGCGGCGGAGCTGCACGGCGCGCGGAGCCGCCTTGCGGCTGCCGGACTGGGCGTGCATGGACGCGACCCAGATGCTGCCGATGTCCGGCAGCTCGAGCTCGATGGCGAAGACGCCCTTGCGCTTGAGCCGGTCGGCGCCCTCCTTGTCGCGGAAGGCGTAGAAGGCGGTGCCGGTCACCGGGTAGTCGGTGAGCAGGCCCAGGCCGGAGTCCCCGCGGGTGCTGGGCCGGATCAGGGGTCGGCGGGACTTCCAGGGCGCGCCGCTCCAGATCTCCTGCAGCCCGACCACGTCGGCCTGCAGCTCGGGGGTGTCGGTGAGCGCTGCGAAGCGCGCCTCCCGGTCCCGGGAGATCGGCCACGGCAGGCCCCACGTGTTGAGGCTGAGGACAGTGAGCACCATGGGGGGAGCTTGCCCGGTGCGGGACCGGGGTCGTGGTGCTGGATGGTGCTCGGTGGTGCAGGGGGCGGGTGGGCTACCAGCAGAGGCCCGTGTCGCCGGCGCAGTCGAAGTCGGCGGAGCTCCCGTAGTTCCAGCTGAGGCCTTCGCCTGCGGTGCCTTCGCCCATCTCGACGTCGTTCGGGCTGTTGTCGCTCGAGCCCGAGCCCCAGTCGGTGTCGGTGCTCTCGAGGTAGGCGCTGTCGTAGAGGATGGCGCCGCCGCCGGTGCTGGCGAAGTTGTCTTCGACCACGCAGTCCTCGAGCTCGGTGCGGCCGTCGTCGACGGCGAGGCCGCCGCCTTCGTCGGCGGTGTTTCCGACGATCTCCACGTCGGTGAGCGTGCCGTCGTCGTACACGTACACGCCGCCACCGGCCTCGGCTTCGTTGTTCTCGATGGTGACGCTGTCTGCGTAGCTGTCACCTTGGATGTACAGGCCTCCGCCGGCGGTGGCCGAATTCTCTTCAACCGAGGTGCCGAAGAGCACGCTTCCGCCGTAGAGCCAGACACCGCCTCCGGCACCGTCCGCGGCATTGCCGCTGATGGTCACGTCCCCGTAGGAGACCACGTCGGACGTGTGCGCCACCAGTCCGCCGGCATCCTCAGCCGAGTTGGACTGCACATGCACGGAGACGAGGGTGGTGAAGGCCTCGTAGAGGTACAGACCGCCGCCGATCAAGTCGGCGTCGTTGCCTTCGATGGTGACGGACTCGAGAGTGGCCGAGCCGGAGATGTACAGCCCACCGGCGTAGGGTGCATCGTTGGTGGAGAGCACGACGTCTTCCAGGCTCGTTGTGCCCCACAGCAGCGCGCCGCCGGCAGCGTAGCCGCTCTCGTTCCCCGTGATCGTGCTGCCGGTCCAGGTGCTGTCCTCCAGTGTCAGGCCCCCACCTGCGCCCACCTCCAGAGAAGCGTTCCCCGCAACGTTGCCGGTGATCACGCTGGAGCCGGCCTCGACAGCGGC
>CAZSAT010000015.1:18854-36959 GCA_964604675.1 uncultured Enterobacterales bacterium | reverse complement strand
CACCGCGAGACCGCCGCCGGTCTCGGAGACGTTGCCGCTCACCGTCACGTCGTCCAGCACGGCCATCGTCTCCTGGAGGTACATGCCGCCGCCCTCCCGGAGGGCCTCGTTGTCCTGGAGACGGACGTTGGTGAGGGTCACGTTGGTGACGTCCTGCGCGAGCAGTCCCCCGCCGTAGTCCGCCGTGTTTCCGCTCAGCACGCAGTCCGAGAGGGTCAACGACACGAATCCGGTGGCGAACACCCCGCCGCCGACCGTTCCCGACCCGCCAAAGGGATTGGCTTCGCCAACACCGCTGGTGATGGTCAGCCCCTCGAGCTCCACTCCGCTCGCGAGGACCTGGATGGTGGACCCGGCCCCGGTGCCCCTCACCTCGGTCTCGCTGGCGCCCTCGACCCCGCGGATCGTGACCGGTGTGTCGATCGCGAGGTCCTCGTACCAGGTGCCGGGGCACACCAGGATGGAGTCGCCGCTCTGGGCATCGACCAGCGCTCCCGAGATCCGGCTGTAGTCGCCTTCGCCGTTGATGGAGACCCGGGCGTCCTCGTCGACCCGCCCGTCGTCGTCGTCGTCGAGTCCGTTGCAGGTCTCCTCCGAGTCGTCGCCCGGCTCGGTCTCGTCCGCCGCGTCGTCGGTGTCGTCGCTCGACGCCGAGCCGGTGTCTTCGCTCACGGGGGTCGAGACGACCTTCTCCGGGAAACACGCCAACATCCAGATGAGCATCAGAAGCGCCCTCGCAGACCGACGAAGCCCGTGTCGCTGAAGTCCGTCGTCACCCACAACGCCGCGCTCGCGCCAGCGCCCACGATGGCGGCACCGGCACAAGCCCAGGTCAGGTTCCGCAGGGGCACCACGCTCTCGTCGTAGAAAGCCTCGGCGGACGACGGTGTGGCGATGTCGTAGTAGACCGAGTACGCCTCGCGGGCGCGGCTGTAGGCCCACAGCCCGGTGCCGGCCGCGGCGACGGTGGCGCCCGTGACCACCACGTCGAGCGCTACCCGTGCGGGGGACGCGCCGGAGCGTTCACCGGTGGGCGCGCTGGTCGGTGCGGGTGCAGCCGTGGCGACGGCCACGACCGGTTCGGGGCTGGGGGCAGCCGGCACGGGCTCGGGCTCGGGCTCGGGCTCGGGCGCGGCTGGCGCGGGCGCCACAGCGACCGCGACCGGATCGGCGCCGGCCTCCAGGGTCACCGTCCACGTCTGGACCTGGTCTCCGACCTGATCGTGATCGAGGGTGGCGGTGCGGTAGCCGTCGGCCGACGCCGTGACCGTGTGGGGCCCGGCCAGCAGATCGTCGAGGGTCATCGGTCCCTCCCCGACCAGCTCGCCGTCGAGACGGATCTCCGCATCGAAGGGGGTGACGTCGACCACGAGGCTGCCCCAGGCCATGGCCTGGAGCGTGACGTCGACCTGGGTGGTGAGCAGGGGCTGCACGAAGAAGGAGCCCGCCGCGTCGTGGTGCTTCGGTGCGCTCGCCTCCCAGGTGTGCTCGCCGCACGTCATGGTGACGGGCCATTGCCTCAGCGCGTGGCCGTCGATCGTCAGGGTGGCCGAGCCGGGGCTGACCGAGAAGTCCGCCTTGCCCGCCTCGGTGGCCAGGGTGAGCTCGGCGCGCGCGATCTTTCCGGCCTCCACGACCACGTCGCCTCGGGCGGCCTCGCAGCCCTCCACCAGGGTCACCACGTGGCCGCCCACCGGGATGTCGCGGAACATGGCCGGGGCCAGGTCGGCCTGCGGCACGCCGTCGACGAACACGGTGGCGCCGTCGACGCTGGACTTCACGAACAGCGAGCCCACGTCCGTCGTCGAGGCGGTGGTGACCGCAGCGGGCTCGTCCGTCGTGGCCTTTCCTCGGCGGGCCGACCTGCCCGGAGACGCCGCCACGGGCGCCGGGGCCGGCGCGACCGACGCCGAAGCGACGGAGGGCACCGGCTCGGCGGTGGGTGCCGCGGCGGTCGGGGCTGGAGCTCCGGTGGTGGTGGCGGGCGCCGCGGCGGCGGCCACGGCGGGCGCTGCGCTGACGGGAGAGGCCGCGGGGGCTCCCGGGGCGGCGTCCTGCAGGGTGGCGCGCTTGGCGTCGAGATCGACCACCAGGTGCTGCTCGCCGGAGACGTCGACGCTCATGGAGAAGATCTCGCGGCCCGCGGAGGGGTCCCAGAAGCCGAGGGTGTGCGCCCCGGGATCGAGGTCCTCGAGGGACACGGGGGTGGCGGCGGCCACCTCGCCGTCGATGCTGATCACCACGCGCCCTTCGGTGGCGTGCACGGTCAAGGCGGCGTGGGCGAGGCCCAGGGTCCAGAGCATCAGAACACCCACGCGGCCGAAGCGCCGGCGATCACACCGGTGGGCTTCAGCTCGAAGGTGCTGCCGTCGGTGGGGTCGGGCACGTAGGTGATCTCCGTCTCGCCGCGCTTGTAGGTGAACTCGGTCACGGACTTGGCCGCGCGGGCGCCGAGCTGGGCCCGCACCACCACGGCTGGATGCACCATGAGCACCAGCCCGCCGAGGACCTCGGGCCCGATGCGCATCTCGGCACCCCGTAGCTCCCGCTCGTTGCCCTCCTCGTCGATTTCGATGTCGCCCGTGGGCACGCTGAAGGTGTGGAAGCCCAGGGCACCCCCTGCGAAGGCGTAGGTGCGGGAGGCGACCAGCCAGCGCTTCTCGACCCCGAAGGCCGCCTGGCCGTGGCGGAGCGGCCCGACCGCGGCCCGGCTGATCCGGTTGGTCTGGTAGAGCTCGAAGCGCTGGGTCATCCGGCCCAGGTTGACGTCGAAGGTGAGGGTGCCGGCCGGTGCCCTGGAGGCCTCGGGCACGGTGGCGTGCACCACACCGTCGGGGTCGTAGAGGTCGGACTCCGGCACCCGCACGGGCAGCACGCCGGCGACCAGCCCGATCTCGATGTTGAGCCGTGGGTCTTCGCGACCCTTGCGCACCTCGGTCTCGTTGTCCCGGGAGAAGACGACCTGCATCGCGCTCGGGTCGGCGCCGCCGGCTTCGCCGCCGGGCCCCAGCGCTGCGACGCGCGCATAGCCCGAGCGACCCGAGGGCCCGATCAGCCAGTAGCCGTCTCCCACGCGGACGCCTTCCTCGAGGCCCAGGGGGAACGTGCCCTGTCTGGCGGAGGGGGTGTGCACGGGCGCGAAGAGCCGGAAGCCCTCCACCTTGCGCGTGGACAGCTGGAGGGAGCGGACGCCTTGACGCACGCGGTTCAGCACCGAGCACTCGAGGGTGCGCTCCGAGAAGTCGCGATCCTCGGGCTTGGCGGGGTCGGTGAAGCACGCGTTCTCCAGGCTGCGCCAGCCGAGACCGAGCGGACCAGGGTTCTCACCGTCGAGCACCGGGACGAGCGAGGCGGGGCGCGCGATGGATGCCACGCGCGTCATGGCCAGCTCGAACTGTTCGATCGCCTGGGCGGCCTGGGAAGCCTGCGCTTCCGGCAGGTAGGATACGAGCACGTCCGCGCTGTCGCGGGCGAGGTCGATCTTGTCGCTGCTCACGGGCATCGCACCGGAGAGCTGTTCCATCGACTGTGCCCGCGCCTCGGTCATCACGTCCTCGACGCGGTCGGGGATGCCGGGGACGTTGGCCACGAGGGTCTGGGTCTTGCGCAACACCGTGTGGCGGCGCTGGAACACGTCGAGCTCCATGCGGAGCTTGATCTCGTAGCTGGGCAGGCTCTGGCCGTCGCTGGTCTTGGTGGTGCTCTCTTCGATCTCCAGGCTCGCGATGCGTGGGATGACCGCGGCGTCGGCGCAGGCGAGGGCCATCGCGACCGGTGTGGGGTGCGCCCCGACCACCAGGCGGTCGCCGTCCAGGCTCGGCCGGGACTGTGTGCCCCACGTGTCGAACCGTTCCAGCGGGTAGTCCACGGCCATCAGGCCGCGAGCCACCGACACGACCAGCTCGGACGAGGAGGTGAGCTGGCTCCCGTCCGGCGCGTCGCCTCTGTAGGTGACCGGGGGAGGCAGCTCGGCCACCTCGAGCGGAAACACGACCAGCGACTGGCGCACGTAGCGGTCCTCCGCGGTGGGCGGGCGCGCTTCGCAAGGATGCGACATCGGCGCCGCTGCGGCGACACCCAACAGCGCGAACGTGCCCCACATGTGCCCTCCTCCGGAGCGGACCGTAGCACGCGGGTGGCGGCTCAATGCACCGGCTTGCGGGTGAGCCGATCCAGCTCGGCTTCGCTCAGGCCCTCCGCGACCGTGCCGGGTTCGGGCGCCGGCAGACCGGCTGTGGTGGCCCGGACGCGGCTCGCGAGCCAGGCGAACAACATCCAGCCGCGCGCCCCGGCCTCCGCGCCGCACTGGTCGGCATGCTGGCGGGAGGCGGCGAGATCCCCGGCCACCAGGGCGGCACGCGAGAGCTCGAGCTCCGCGCGCAGGCGCACCACCCAGCTCGCGGCGGACATGGCGGACACCGCGGCGTCGCGCGACCCGGAGAAGCTGCGCTGGTCGCCCAGCACGGCGCTCGCCCGAGCGGAGACCGCGGCTCTGAGGGCCTCGAAGCCCGCGGGATCCGGCCCGGTGATGTCGGCGGCCTTCCGCAGCCGACTCAAGGCCGAGCTGGCTGCCGACGGGTTTCCTGGCCGGGCGTCGAGCGTGGCGAGGGCGCGGAGCACGTGCCCCGCCCGACGCTCCCCCGGATCGTTGACGGCGCGGGCCAGCGCCACCGCGTCGGCCAGGCGCACCTGCGCGAGCTGCGCTTCGCCGAGATCCAGGAGCACGGTGCCGAGCAGTCGGAGGGCCCACGCCTCGACCTTGCCGGCTTGCCGCGCGTGCGCCGTCGCGACTGTGCCCTCCAGCTTCTCCCGCGCCGCCGCGAGCTTGCCGCTCACCGCCAACGCCTCGGCCGTCTCGAGCGCCTCGACCAGGTCACGCTTGTGTGGCGGTGGCTTCGGCATCCGGACGGGCGCCGACGGCGGGCCGGGGGGTGGCGGGGGGCTGAAGCGGCTCATCGCCCGGCGAGCCCGCAGGTCCACGGCATCCGGATCCGGCAGGCGCTCCCTGGCGGCCTCGGCCACGAGCTCGCCCATCACCCACCACGACCCCGAGTGGCCGGCCACCAGGCCCGCCTCCGCCAGGGAGGCGAGCGGCTCCTTCGCGGGGATCTGCGTCACCTCCTCGAGCGCGGTCACGGTGACCGGCTGACCCAGCACCGCGAGGCTCCCCAGGGTCTCGAGCGCTTCGAAGTCGAGGCGATCCAGCGTGGCGGCGAGGTCGGTCGGCTCGGTCATCGCGTCGGGCAGCTCGAGGCGGTCGCCGCGGCGGTGGGCTTCGAGCAGAGGCAGCAGCCAGGCCGGGTGCCCGCCGCTGAGGCGATGCAGGCGCTCGGCGGCCTGGTGGGGTTGGGGCGTGTTCGGCGCCACCGAGACCACCGTGCGCCGGACGTCGGCCATGCCGAGCGGCTCCAGCTCGATGATCAGCTCGCGCGCCGACACGGGATCGGGGAGGCGCGTGATCACCGCGAGCGTCTCGCCCGACGCCACACGCTCTGCCGCCGCGTGGAGCGACGCCGGGTCACTCACGCGCTCCGTGGGCACGCTCATGCGGCGGCCCAGGTCCTCGGTCACCTCCAGGAGCCAGTGGCGCCCGCTGCCCTTTGGACCGACCGCACGGATCACTGCGCCGCTGCCGTCCGCGACGGTTCGCAGGGCGTCGCGGACCTGCTCGACGTAGCGCTGGCGTCCGGCCAGCGGCGGGGGGGCCGCGCTGCCGGTGCCGCGTCCGAGTCCTTCCAGGGCCTGGCGAACCGCCCGCGCGCCCTGGAAGCGGTCCTCCCGCTGCTTGGCCATCAGCCGCACGATGATGGCTTCCAGCTCCTTCGGGAGGGTGGGGTCGATGGTGCGCAGGTGGGGCACGGGCGACGAGAGGTGCGCCTGGATGACCTCGTCCCGCTTTCGGCTGGGGAACGGACGTCGCCCGGTGGCCACGAAGAAGAGGGTGCAGCCGAGGCCGTAGAGGTCGGTTCGGTGGTCGACGGGCTCGCTTCGGATCTGCTCGGGCGACGCGTAGCTCGCAGTGCCCACGAGGATGCCCACCTGGGTGCGATCCGCATCCTCCAGGTCCTTGACCACGCCGAAGTCGGTGAGGAACACGCCGCCCTGGAGATCCAGCAGCACGTTGGAGGGTTTCACGTCGCGGTGCACCAGCCCCACGGCGTGCACCGCCTGGAGGGCGCGGCAGATGGCGATGCCGATGCGGCGCACCTCGCCCACCCGCTCCGCCGCCGGCCGCTCCTGCAGCTTCGGCGCGTAGACACGCAGGTCTTCGCCGGCCACGTAGTCCATCACGAGGTAGGGGCGGCCCTGGGCCACGCCTTGCCCGAGCACGTGCACGATGTCGGGATGGCTGACGCGCAGCATGGCGCGCGCCTCCCGTGCGAAGCGCTGACGAAGGCGCGGCGTGGCGCGGTTCAGCCACTTCACCGCCACCTCCTCACCCTCGGGCCCGAGGCAGAGGTAGACCCCCGCCATGCCGCCACTGCCCAGCAGCCTCAACGGCCGGTAGGGGCCGATGGCCTCGGGAAAGGGCTCGAGAGTCTTGGGCCGCTTCTTTGGCGCTGGCGGAATCCGGTCGGCCATCGGAGCGGATCTTACCCGTGGTCCGGGACTATCCGAGTCGACCGACGCGGAACGCCCGGGCCAGGTCGGGGTCGAGCTCCCGCTCCAGCTCCGTTGCGAGGGCGTCGGCCTCCGCGCGCCAGCCCCGGGCGGCGGCTTCGTCGTCGACCAGCGAAGCGAGGAGCACGCGGGCGTCGAGTCCCCAGAGCCGGAAGCCTCGGGAGCTCGCGAGCGCCTGGGCGGCGAGCGCCAGCCGTTCGGCGTCGTCGTGCCGCTCCATGGCCACGTAGGCCTGCGCCGCGCCCAGCATGACCTGGCACCGCCGAGGCACGGGGAGGCTCGCGAGCTCCCGCTCGGCCGAGGCCAGCAGGCGTTGCGCGTCGGGGAGGTCGCCGGTGTGGGCGCAGGCCCAGGCGTTGAGCGCGATGAGCGCCGTCGCGTAGCGCTCGGGGTCGCCCTTCTTGGCGAGCACACGCGCGACCGCGACCTGGGCCTCGGTCTCGGCCGGGCGCCCGCGGCGCGCCTCGAGGCGCGCCAGCGCGTAGCGGATCGCCACCAGCTCGGGCACCACCTGCAGCTCCCCCGCGATGGCGAGGGCCTCCCGGAGGGCTTCCTCGGCGCGCTCCACGTCGTTGAGCTCGAGCAGGATCTCGCCCAGCACGCGCGTGGCCGTCGCTTCGCCCAGCCGGTAGCCCAGCTCCAGCGACAGCTCCGCGGCCTCGTACACGCGCGAGCGCGCCTCGGAGAGCTTGCCCTGCGCCACGAGGATCTCGGCGAGGTTCGTCAGCGCCACGCAGAGCGTGCGCTTCCGCGACAGCTTGCGGAAGATGTCGACCGCTTCGTCCAGGCCGCGGGCCGCGGTGGCCACGTGCCCTCGGGTGGCCTGCACGGCGGTCAGCGCGAGCAGCAGCTCGCCGCGGAGCTTGGTGCTGCCTTCCTCGACGAGCACCAGGCCTTCCTGGGCCAGCTGTTCGCAGCGGTCCAGGTCGCCCGCCTCCCACGCCAGCGCGGCCTGGGAGTACAGAGCCTCCAGCACGCCCTCGCGATCCTGCGTTCGGCGCGCCAGATCCAGCGCTGCCGCGACCGGCTCGACGGGATCGCGCGCGTCGCCAGCGCGTCGCAGGGCGGTGCCCTGCATGGCCAGTGCACGGACCAGGGCGTGGTGATCTTCGGCGAGCTCGGCCTGCCGGGCGAGGGCCTCCAGGCAGCGCAGGCAGTCGGCCCACTCCCCGCGCCCGTAGTGCACGTCGGCGCGCACCTGGAGCAGCTCGATGCGCACGGCGTCGGCTGCGCTGCGGTCGAGATCGACGCGGGCCACCTCCTCCAGGTTCACCGCCCGTGTGGAGAGCTCCCACGCGGGGCCGGGCAGGGAGCGCGCCAGCATGCGCGTCGCGGCCTTCGCCAGGTAGCGGTAGGCGCGCCCAGCGAGCCCCGCGAGCTGGAAGTGGTGCCCGATCAGCTCGTCGTCGACCGCCTGTTCGCTCCCCTCGAGGGCCTCGGCCATCTCACGGTGGAGGAAGGCCCGCCGCTCGGTGCTCAGCTCCCGGTACACGATGCCCGCGAGGATGCGGTGCGCGACCTCGTGCACGACCTGCGTGCCGGTGCGTCGCTCGCGCACGAGGCCGAGCTCGATCAGCTCGTCGAGCCGGTCGAGGACGAGGTCTTCGTCGGGCGCGTCCAGCAGCTCCAGCAGCAGGTCCAGGTCCAGCGGGCGGGAGGAGACGGCCAGCCACTGCAACAGCTCACGGTGTGCGGGCCCGACGTCTTCCAGGCGCTCGCCGACCACCGCCCGCACGCTGGCTGGAATGTCGAGGTGGCCGGTGGCGAGCTCGTGGGCGTCGGCCGTGGTCTGCATGGCATCGCGCCCCGGGATCAACACGCCACGGGCCATGAGCCCCGAGAGGAACTCCGCAAAGAAGAGCGGGTTGCCCTCGGTCACCAGGAAGAGCCGTTCGGCGAGCACCTCGCCGGCCTCGGTGGCGCCGAGCAGGCGCCTGATGAGCTCCGTGGCGTCCTGCCGCGAGAAGGAGGTCGTGGGGAGCCGGACGGGCTTCACGCCCACGCCCTCACCCACCAGGAGGCGGTCGACGACCTCGGTGGGGCTGTCGCCGAGCGCGCTCACGACCAGCAGCAGGGGGCGCCGTTGCCGCCAGAGGCCACGAGCCAGCATGGACAGCAGGTCGCGTTCGCGCGGGCTGACCTCCTCCAGATCGTCGCACGAAAGCACGACAGGGCCGTCGTCGAGCTGCACCCGGAGCGCCTCGCGCAGCCCGTCGACCAGCTGGTACACCAGGTCGCCTTCGGCGTCGGCGCGTCGGAAGGCGCCGAGCGCGTCGACGAGCAGCGAGGGGGCCTCCGACCCGAGGGCCAGGTTGAGCGACCGCGCGAGCCCGAGGAGGCGCGGCAGTCCGCTGCCCTCGCCGGCGAGGCGGTGGGTGGGGATGCCGATGACCGCCGCGCGGCGCTCGGCGAGCGCGAGGAGGCGGGTGCGGCCGGTCCCGGTCCGGCCCTCGATGGCCAGCAGCCCGAACGTGCCGCGCACCAGGTCGCCGAGGCAGTCGTGCAGGCGTCCGAGGGCTTCGTCGCGCCCGACCAGCGGTGCCTGCCAGATGTCGCCGTCGTGTTGGACCTGGTTGGGGTCGAGCTGTTCGAGTCGGTAGAGGATCTCACGAGCCGACTGGAAGCGGTCGCGCGGGGACTTGTGCAGGAGCTTCAGGCAGATCTCGGCGAGGTGGTCCGGACAGGCTTCGCGCAGCGTGCGAGGGTCGTCCGGCAGCTGGTTCAGGTGGGCTTCGCGGTAGCCGGCCATGTCGTCGGCCGCGAAGGGGCGCCGCCCGGTGAGCATCGCAAAGAGGATCACGCCCAGGGAGTAGAGGTCGGACCGTTGGTCGAGCGGCGTGCCGGTGATCTGCTCGGGCGAGGCGTAGGCCCACGTGCCCACGAGCGTGGTGGTCTGGAAGGGGTCGCCGTCGCGGTCGAGGTCCTTCACGATGCCGAAGTCCGTGAGCTTGGCCTGTCCGCTGGCGGTCACCAGGATGTTGGAGGGCTTGAGATCGCGGTGGACCAGGCCCCGCTGGTGCACGTGCGCGAGCGCTCTGCAGAGGTCGACGAGGAGCTCTTCGGAGCGTCGGAACCTGTGCTCGTCGCCGAGCTGCTTGAACTCCCGGATGGTGCGGTGCAGGTCGATGCCCTCGACGTACTCCAGGGCGATGAAGGGGTGGCGTTCGTACGCTCCCCAGCCATGGACGCGGATCACGTTGGGATGATGGATCCGGGACAGGGCCCGGAACTCGCGCTTGAAGCGCGCCAGGCCGGTCTTGAGCCGGGTGCCCTTCAGGATCTTCAGCGCCCGCTGCTCGCCGCTGCTCTCCTCCACGAGCACCACGTGGGCCATGCCGCCGCGGCCGATGGGGCGGACGTAGGTGTAGCTGTCGACCGTGTCGCCAGGGCGGAGCACCATGTCGCCGAGGCGCAGCACCTCCTCGGGCGCGTCGCTCATGCGGGCAGCCGGGCACGGAAGCTCTGGCGCAGCTCCGGCGGAAGGCCGCGTGCCAGCTGGCCGCCCAGATCGACCGCTGCGTCACGGTGTTCGCGACGACCGTCGAGCTCGTGCAGCACCAGCGCCACCTCGAGCGCGAGGCCCCGACATCCGGTGCTCGGGACGTGCGACCAGGCGTGGAGGGCGCGCTCGAGCGCGCTCTGGACCTGCCCGGCCCTTGCGAGCGACCGAGCGTCCACCACCAGCATCAGCAGCCCGTGGTGCGGATGGACCCGGCCCCTCTCCAGGTGCTCGGCAACGCGCCCCAGCAGCAACAGCCCGCCCGGTGCGGGGCCGCCCTGAGCGCGGGCGAGCCCGACCGCCTCTTCGGCGAGGGCGTCGGACTGTTCGTGTTGCCCGAGCACCCCGAGGCTGCGTGAGCGCACGGCGAGCGCGCCGGCGGCGAGCGCCACGTCGCCCACGTCCCGCGCGAGGGCCACCGCCTCTTCGCTCCGTGCCAGCGCGGCGGGGTAGCTGCCGCCGACGAGATCGAGATCGGCCAGGTCGATCAGGCAGGCCGCCAGCGCCCCGGCCTGGCGGGTGGCGCGGAGGTCGCGCTCGGCGCGCTCAAGCGGCGCCCGAGCGCCGCCGATCTGGCCGGCTGCCAGCTCCAGCTGGCCCAGGCCCAGCTCCACCGCGCCGCGACGGCCCGGCGTGCTGTCCCCGAACTCCGACAGGGCGGCTCGCCAGGCCTGGCGCGCGGCGTCGTGCTGGCCGAGGTGGCCACGCGCCTTCGCGAGCGCCACCCACGCGCGGTAGCGGCTGTCGTCCTGTTCGGGGAGCAGGCTCAGCGCCTCCTCGAGGGTCCGAGCGGCGTTCTCGTGTTCGCCCAGCAGCCCCAGGGCCACCCCCAGCCAGGCCCGGAGCCGGCCCGGCGTGCTGTTGGTGACCTCCAGGGCCTCCTGCAGCGCGCCACGCGCGGCGACCGGGCGGCCCAGCTCCACCAGGGCGCGCCCACGGGCGGCCAGCAGGCGGGCCAGCACGCTGTCGTCGTCGAGCTGATCCCGGTGCGCGAGGGCCTGTTCGGCGAGGCTGGCCACCTCGTCCCAGCGCCCCCGGCGGGCGGCGCGCTTGAGGGCCAGCTCGAACAGGGGCGTGGCTTCGAGCGGCTGGCCGGCGCGGACCAGGTGACGAGCAGCACGGGCAGCGACCGACGCGGGCCGCCGGCTGTGCCGCTCGAGCAGGTGCGCCGCGATCGCGCCGTGCAGCACCAAGCGGCGTTCCGGTGCGAGCGCCTCGTAGAGCACGCGGGCCGTGGGCGCCGAGCGCAGCACCACCGCCTCGTGCGGCCCCTCGGTGCGGCGGTCCACGAGGCCGTGTTGCTTCTCGAGGGCGGGCAGCGCGTGCGGTGCCGCCGGACAGAGGCCCCGGAGGAGGTCCACCGACACCTCTTCGCCGAGCACGAGCAGGTGCTCCAGGGTCTCCCGCTCGTCGGGGCCCAGGCTTCCCATGAGCTGGAGCAGCTGGGCTCGCTCGCTGGCCGGCAGCGGCAGCGGGTCGTCGCGGAGCCGTTCCATGGGCACGCCGAGGCGCAGGCGGGAGCCGCGACGCACCAGCCAGCCCGCGTCGACGAGTGCGTGCAGCTGGGCCACGGCCGCGCCGGGGAGCGGGGCGCGGTTTCCGTGCAGCCGACGGGCGAGGGTGGCCGCGAGCACCCCGGAGAGGCTGCGGTCGCGGAGCAGCGTGGCGGTGGCGTCGTGAGGCAACGGGCCGAGCTCCAGCACGTCGGCGTCGTGCAGGGGGGCGCGGTCGGAGAGCCCCGTGGTGACCAGCAGGCTGTCGAGCGGGAAGCCGTGCAGTGCGGCGCTCAGCTCGGTGCGGTCGAAGGCCTCGACGTCGTCGATCAACACGACGGCCGGTGGCGCAGCGAGCTTCTGGAGCGGCGTGTCCTCCCGCATGCGGAGCACCTGGAGGCCGGCGTTTCGCGCCCGGATCTCCATCTCGGCGATCATGGAGCTGCGGCCGCTGCCGACGGGGCCGTGCAGGTGCAGCGCGCGGCCGTGCCCCATGCCCAGGTCGGCGATGGCTTCGTCGAGCACCCGCAGGATCAGGTCGCGGCCGCGGATCGGGGGGAGCTCTTCACCGCGGGGCGCGTCCAGCGCGGCGAGCACGTCGTCGGCGCTGGCGAACCGCTGCTTGGGATCCTTGCGCAGCATCTTCTGGCAGATGCGGTCCAGGTGCGGAGGCACGTGGGGGTTCACGGCGCTCGGGGGAGGAGGGTCCTCCACGAGGTGCCGCGCGAGGAAGCCGGCGATCGTGTCGGCCACGATGGGCCGCTTGCCGGTGAGCGCCACGTAGAGCACGGCCCCGAGGGCGTAGAGATCGGTGCGAGCGTCGATGGCGTCGCCGCTGATCTGCTCGGGCGCCATGAAGGCCACCGTGCCGACCAGCTGCCCCGCGACGGTGAGGTTGGTCGTGAAGGCCCCCGCGTCCTTCACCCCGCCGAAGTCCGAGAGCTTTGGCTCGCCCTTGGACGTGAGCAGGATGTTGCTCGGCTTGATGTCCCGGTGGATGGCCCCGGAGGCATGGAGCGTGGACAGGGCGCTCGCGAGCTGCCGGAGCAGCGTCTCGACCCGCGCCCAGCGGTCGGTGGGGGAGGCGGTCTGCCACGCGGTGAAGAGCGAAGCGAGGTCCTTGCCGTCGACGAACTCCATGGCCAGCCAGGGGTAGCCGCCGTGCTCCCCGTGCTCGTGCACCTTCACGATGTGGGGGTGGTCGAAGCGCTGCAGGGTGACGAACTCGCGCTGGAGGCGCCGCGCCTGCTCCGAAGTGAGCTGGTCGCTGCGGAGCACCTTGACGGCCACCTCGCCCTGCGGCCCCTCGGCCAAGAAGACGGTGGCGATGCCTCCGGATCCCACCTCGCGCCCGAGGAGGTAGTTGCCTACCCGTTCGCCCGGTTTCGGAGGGGGCCGGTCGATCGACACACGGACGCCCTAACGAAGGTCGATGGGCGGGGCGAGCACGGGGCTCAATCGCCGCGGATGAGCATCACGACAGCGGTGGTGTTGTCGTCGCCCCCCGCCTCGATGCCTCGGTCCACCAGGGTCTGCGCCAGGTCCTCGGGGTGCGTGGAGCGGCAGATCTCCGCGATGGCGTCGTCGTCCAGCGGGTCGGTCACGCCGTCGCTGCAGAGCAGGAACACGTCGCCCTCCTGGATGGGACGTTGGCTGACGTCCGGCTCCACCGGTCCGTGGTAGCCGACGCTCCGCGTGAGGATGTTCTTGTGCGGCACGGTGCGCGCCAGCTCGGGCGTGAGGCGCCCGGCGTCGACCTCCTGCTGCACCACGGTGTGGTCCCGGGTCAGCCGCTGCAGGCGGTCGGTGCGGAACAGGTACGCGCGGCTGTCGCCGACGTGAGCGATGTGTGCGTGTTCGCCCTCGACGACGATCATCACCATCGTGGTGCCCATGCCCGTCCAGGCGGGCTCGTCCTCGACGGCGCGGCGAATGCGGATGGAGGCCTGGTTCATGCAGTACCGCAGGCGTTCCTTGGTGGCGGCGATCGTGTCTTCGTCTTCGTCGACGCCCACGACCCGGGTCTCGTCCGGGTCGATGCCACCCAGCATGATGTCCTGCACCGTCTCCAAGGCGATGCGGGAGGCTTCTTCACCGGCGGCGTGACCGCCCATGCCATCGGCCACGGCGAACACCCCGCCGTCCACATCGACCAGCCAGCCGTCTTCGTTCTGCTCCCGCACGGGCCCGACGTCGGTGGCTGCGAAGGCGTCGATCTGCATCCGGGCTCCTGCCGCTCGGGGCGCTGGCACGTCTCGCGTCGAGTACCATGCCCAGGGCACCCGTCGGTCGCGGGAATCCTACTCCATGAGCCACCAACTTCCTGCTGCCGAACCCTCCGCGGGGACTGCGATCGGGCCCTACGAAGTCGTCGGGGCGCTCGGTCGAGGCGGCATGGCGACCGTGCTCGAGGTTCGCGACACCCGTGACGGCGCGATGCGCGCGCTGAAGCTGCTGCTGCCCGACGCGATGAGCGACGAGGTGCGCTCCCGGTTCCGGGCGGAGTTCCGCACCCTGGAGGCCCTGGACCACGACAACATCGTGCGGGTCTTCGAGGCGGGCGAGCTCGAGGGTCGGCCCTACATCGTGATGGAGCGTCTCGAGGGGCAGGACCTGCGGGGCGTCGTGGAGGCGTGGCGCGATCTGCCGCCCACGCAGCGCTTCCAGGAGACCGAGGGCATCCTCGTCCAGGTCGCGCGCGCCCTGGCGCACATCCACGACCGCGGCCTGGTGCACCGCGACGTCACCCCGGGCAACATCTTCGTGAGCCCCGACGGGTTCGTCCGGATCATGGACTTCGGCGTGGTCAAGGAACCGGGGGTGGACCGCACCCGCGTCGGCGAGATGGTGGGGACCATCGCGTACGTGTCCCCGGAGCAGATCCGTGGCGAGCCGGTCGACGCGCGCGCCGACCTCTACTCCCTGGGCACGGTGCTGTACCTCATGCTCACCGGGCGCCGGCCCTTCAACGCGAGCACGCTGTCGAGCTACCTCAACAAGCACCAGAACCTGCGGCCTCGGGCGCCCCGAGAGGTCATGCCCACGGTGCCGCACCACCTCGATCAGATCTGCCTGCGGCTGCTGGAGAAGGACGCGGCGGATCGCTTCGGGTCCGCGCACCACCTGCTCAGCGTGCTCGGAGCCCACAGCCGCAGCACCGATGGCTTCGACGGCAAGCGCTGGCCGCCGCGCCTGGTCGGCCGCACCGCCGAGCAGACCCGGCTCCGGGAAGCGCTGGCGAACCTCGCCGCCGGGCACGGCGAGCTCGCCCTGCTCGACGGCGTGAGTGGGTACGGCAAGAGTCGCTTGCTCAAGGAGCTCGAGGCGCAGGCGCTCGAGATCGATGTCCCGGTCTTTCGGGGCACCTGCGTGGGTCGTCGCCCCTATGGCCCCTTCCGCCAGATGCTCCCGGAGCTGCTCGGCGACGATCCCTTGCCGCAGGCCCTGCAGACGGGGCTGCACAGCCCGGAGGCGCCCGTGGAGCGCTTCGTGGTGCACGGCGCGTTCCGCGACCTGGTGCGAGCGCGGCTCCCCGCGATGGTGCTCATCGACGACATGGAGCACGCCGACGCCGGCACCTACGAGCTCTTGGAGTTCCTGGTGCGCGACCTCCTGGCCGATGGCAGCTCGTCGGCGGTGCTGTTCCTGCTGGCCCGGCAACCTCCCGCGGGTGACGACATCGTGCCGTCCCGCCTCGACGCCCTGCGCGATGCCGGCGGCGTCGCGCAGCACATCCGCCTCGGGCCCGTCTCGATCACCGCCGTGGAAGAGCTGTTGCTTCAGCTCGTGCCGGACGCCCGGGAGACCCGCGTGCTCGCCCAGCGCCTGCACCGCGAGGGCGAGGGCAACCCGCACTTCATCGGCGAGATGGTGCGCGGGCTCGTGGAGGAAGGCGTCATCCGCGCCACGACGGAAGGCTACGTGCTCGATCTGGCGGACGTCAGCCGCGTGCGCCTGCCCATCCCGGCGAGCATCCGCGACGCGCTCCGCGAGCGCCTGAGCGGACTGAGCGCCAACGCCAGACGGGCGGCGCAGCTGGTGGCCATCTGCGATCAGGAGGTCACGCTCGACGTGCTGCTGGAGGCCCTGCGCATGGCGGAGGACGAGCTGCTCGACGACCTCGAGGAGCTCCTCGAGTCCGGGGTCGTGAGGCAGCGCGAGGTGGGGACCGACGAGCTCTACGTGCTTGCCCACCACCGCATGGGCGACGTGCTCACCGAGGATCTCGACGCGGTCACCCGGTCTCGGCTGCACGCTGCGGCCGGGGCTGCGCTGGAGCGGCTGTACCGCCACCGCCTGGCCAGCGTGGTGGAGTCGGTGGCCCACCACTTCGAGCGGGGCGACCGACCGGCCAAGGCCTACGACTACCTGGTCCGCGCGGGCAACCGGCTGATGGCGCGGTCCTTCATGGCCGAGGCGGTCGACTACTTCGAGCGCGCGCTGCGCGTGGAACCCGAGGCGCGGGAGTACCTCCCCCTCGACGTCGCGGACAGGCGGCTGGCGGAGCTGCGCGTGAGCCGCGGGCGCGCGTTCGAGCACATGGGGAGCTGGAGCGACGCCTTCGACGACTACAAGGCGGCGGAGGACCTGGCGCGGCTGGTGGACGAGCGTGCGCTTCGGTGCAAGGCCCTGGGCAGCATGGGCAGCCTGGCCCTGCGCCACGCGCGCTTCGACCGGGCCGAGGTGCACCTCACCGAAGCGCTCGCCCTCGCCGATGCGCTGGGCGACACGGAGCTGCGCCTCAGCCCGCTGTTCGCGCTGGGCAGCACGCGGTGGGTGCAGGGTGACCTCGACGGAGCCCGTCGCTACTGGCTGGAGACCCTCGCGGTCGCGGGCACCGTGAAGAACGACCGCGCGCTCGGCGAAGGCTACCGGGGCCTGGGCATCGTGGCGATGTGCCGTGGCAACGCGGCCGAGGCGCGGAAGTACCTCGAACAGAGCTGCCAGAAGTTCGAGCAGCTCGGCCTCCACTCCGCCCTGGCCATCTCCCAGGTCAACCTGGTCGAGCTCGCGCACTGCACCGGGAACCTGCGAAAGGGGCTGCAGACGGCCGAGAAGACCATCGCGCAGGCGCGGGAGGTGCAGCACCGGCAGGGGATCGCGCTGGGCCTGATGTACCGCACGCTGGTGCTGGTGGACCTCGGCCGTCTCCAGGAGGCCGAGGACAACGCCACGGAGGCGCTGGGCATCCTGCGCGAGCTCGAGGCGCACGACGACGAGCTCGGCTGCTACGTGCACCTGCTGCGCATCGCCATGGCGCGGGGCGACTTCGAGGCCGCGGATCGCCTGCTCGAGGAGCTCCAGCCTCTGCTGGCGCACGACAGCGAGGGCTTCCAGCCCCTGATCGCGGGGTGGACGGCACGCCTGCACGCGGAGGCCGGTCGGGTCGACGAGGCGAAGACCTGCCTGGAGGAAGCCACCGCGGACACCGAGGCCGCCTGGCCCTACCAGAAGGTGAGGTTGAGCCTGATCAGCTCGCGGGCCCTGCGGGCCGCCGGGTTCACCGGCGAAGCGGCAGAGCGTGCCTCGGCGGCCCTGACGGTGGCCGACCAGTGCGGCTTCCGGTTCTACTCCTTGAAGGCCCACGCCCTGCTGGCACGGCTCTCTGTGGACGAGCAGGAACAGCTCAAGCACAAGCGGGTCACGCGAAACCTGTCGCGCTCGCTCGCGGCGAACCTGCCGCGCGAAGACGCCGAGACCTTCCTGGCACCCTTCGCCTTGTAGCGACCCAGGCCCCGCCGCCGCGAGCCCGCGGGACTACTCGAAGACCGTGACGAGGTCTTCGGCGGCCTGGCTGGCCGGACCGTTGTGCAGGCGGACCAGCTCGCGGGTGTGTCCGGAGCGGCCGTACCAGGTCTCGTCCCCGTCGGGGTTCACGCCCGAGGAGACCTCGAAGGTCACGGTCGTGCCGTCGACGTCGGTGATCTGGAGGGAGAAGGCCTCCTCGGTGGAGGCGGGCACGTCTTCGGCCTGCACGTAGGACGCGGACTTCAGGCGCAGCACCTTCTCGAGCCAGGTGGCCGCCACCTCGGCGGGCTCCTCGGCTCCGACGGCCGCCCAGAAGGCGTTCTCCTCGTCGTCGCGGTTCCGCTGCTCCAGCTCGAGGCTGCCGGTCGGACCGGCGATGACCAGCGAGGCCATCTCCGCGATGTCGACACCGAAGAGCTCGCGGTCGGGCAGGCGGGTGTTTCCGTACTTCAGCGGCCGGACGAACTCGTCGTCCACCAGGTAGATCCGACCCGACCCCACGTCACGGAGGTAGCGATCCTTGGTGCCGTAGGCTTCGCCGCCGAGCTGCAGGGTGCGCGGCTCCTTGCCCTTGCGGACCAGGGTGACGCTCGCCGCCGGCTCGGTGAGCTCGAGCTCGGCGAGCTTGTCGTCGGGCACGGTGTCGAGCGCGCGCTCCGCCTCGAGCGGGTTCAACAGCGCCAGGAGCTCGTCGCCGTTCTTGCCGGCCTTGAACTCCTTGGTGGTGACCACGATCTCAGGGGC
>CAZSAT010000015.1:0-18754 GCA_964604675.1 uncultured Enterobacterales bacterium | reverse complement strand
CGTCGCCGTTCTTGCCGGCCTTGAACTCCTTGGTGGTGACCACGATCTCAGGGGCTTTCTCCCCGGCGTCTTCCGCGTCTTCGTCGGCGTCGTCGGCGTCGTCGGCGTCTTCCGCGTCATCGTCGGCCGCGTCCGCCCCGTGGCCGTGACCGTCGTCGATGGGGGCGGAGCGCTCCTTCTTCCGCTCGGTGGCGGTCACCCAGAGGTAGTCGCCGCGACTGTCGGAGCGGCTCACGAGATCCAGATCGAGGTCGTCGGAGCGGTACTCGATGCGGTCGAGCTCGTCGGGGGCCACGTCGACCACGACCACGACCTCGTCGTCGTCCGCCGGGGCCTCCCGGGTCCAGGCCCAGTAGCTGGCCACCAGCGAAGCCGTCAGCACGGCGGAGTAGCTCAGGATCGCGCGGCTCATGCTTCACCTGCCTTCTTGCGGCTGCGGCTGCGGCTGCGTACGCGGAGCAGACCGCCCAGGAAGATCACGATGGGGATGCCCAGTGAGCTGCCGTAGAACCAGACGACCTGGTCTTCTCGGGTGTGCTGGATCTTGACGTCCTCTTCGGACTCCACCGAGCCGGCGGCCTCTTCCTGGTCCGTGAGCCAGGCCAGGCCGTCCCAGACGTACACCTGGTTGCCCTTGATGGAGGCGAGCACCAGGTCGGAGAACGCCGTGGCGTCGGCGATGACCATCGCCTTCATGTCGCCCTCTTCGTCGCCGGTGGAGCTCACGGCGGCGACGTTGCGGATCTTCTTGTCCTCGGAGGCGTCCTGCCGGTAGACGAGGTCGCCGTCGAGATCCGCCCAGTTGTCGGGCATGGAGCGCACGGTGACGGTCACCTTGCCGGTGAAGTCGTCGAGCTCCTCGAGGTGACCCGAGGTGGGCAACGCCATCGGCAGCGCCCGGCTGTTCTTCGACAGCGTGGCGGTGGAGCCGTGGGAGCTGAAGCGGTTGGTGACCACGTTCTGGCGATCGCTCTGGCCGCCCGAGACCCGGACATAGTTCTTGTCGCTGGTCAGGGTGCCTTCGCCGCGCTTCAAGCCCAGGCTGGCCAACAGGTCGTCCAAGGGGTCGCCGTCGGGCTCGAGCATGACCATCAGCGAGCCGCCGCCGTCGAGGAAGCGCTGGAGCGCGGCCACCTCGGCGTCGAGGAAGGGCTCCTCGGGGCCGATGATGACCACCACGCCCGCATCGTCGGGGATGGTGTCGCCGAGTCCCTGGCTGAGACCGAGCTCCTTGACGCGGAAGCTCTGGGCCTCGAAGATCTTCTTGAGCTGGGTGAGCTTGCGCTCGGGGCCGACGCCGCTGCCCTTCCAGCTCATCTCGCCGTGGCCGACCGTGAAGTACGCGGTCAGCTTGCCGCGAGCGAGCTCGAGCAGGCGCTTGTGGAACTCGGTGTCGAGCTTCTTCAGGTTGCGCTTGGAGGCGTCGAGCTCGGTGCCGACCTTCCAGGTCTTGGTGTCGTCGCCGAAGGTCACGGCGATGTAGCCGTTGTCGCGCACCTTGAGCTCGCTCGTGAGGGCGGGCTCGGCGGCGTGGTCCACGACCTCGAAGCTCAGGTTCGCGCCCACGAGGGGCCCGAAGTAGGCCTCGAGCTCCGGCGTGATGTCGCTCGCTGGGGCCTGGAAGGCGCGCACGACGACCGGCTCCGAGAGGGTGGAGACCACACCGTGGGTGGCCTCTCCGGCCTCGGTGGTCCTGAAGTACGCCAGGTCCCAGCGCTCGTTGAACTCGTCGGCGAGGTAGTTCAGCGGAAAGACCACGGCGATGCCGAGCGCAACGACCATCCAGGACTCGCGCGCCTGGGCCACACGACGGGGCTGGAGCACCACGGGGCTGTCGGCGAGCACCATGTCGATGGCCATCGTCGGCAGCGTTCCGACGAGGAAGGCGATGGGCCAGAGCGCCATGAAGGGCACGCTCCAGCGAGTGGCCGCTTCGTCCTCGAAGCCGAGCATCGCCACGGCCGAGTCGGTGGACAGAGCGTAGAGGGCCAGGCTGGACGCGCCGATGAGCATGCAGCCCAGGGCGGCGTTCTGGGCCTTGCGGTGGTTGTCGGTGGCGGCCTTGCTCTTCGCACCCACGCGCATGCCGAGCGCGGCCAGCACGGCCAGCACGCCGCAGCCCGTGAGCACCTGGCTCAAGGTCTCGTCGCCGAACAGACGCTGGCCCGCGAAGACCAGGGCCATGCCGATCAGGTAGAGCACGCTGATGGAGCTCATCGCCACCGCCTCGCGCTGAGCACCCGGGTGGCCAGCAGCAGGAACACCCAGGTGAGGGACAGGTAGTACACGACGTCCTTCATGTGGATCTGACCTCGGCGGAAGGTCGTGTGGAAGTGGGCGTCGAAGTACGCCAGGTAGGCGAACAGCCCGTCGACGGGCGGGTCGGCGATGCGCGCGACCAGCCAGCAGAGGATGAGGAACGCGAGCAGCACGCCGCCGATGATGGCGGCCACCACCTGCGAGCGCGTGACGCTCGACGCGAAGGTGCCCAGCGCCAAGGTGGACGACGCTGTGAGCAGGATGCCCGTGTAGCCGGCCACGATGTGGCCCATGCTGACCTTGCCGTTCACGAAGATCAGCGCCGGCATGTAGACGCTCAGCAGCGTGAAGACCGCCAGGAAGAAGAAGGCGGACAGGAACTTGCCGCCCACCACCTGCGCGTCGGTCAGGGGGCTGGAGTCCAACAGGGTCAGCGTGCCCGTCTGCCGTTCCTCGGCGATGAGCCGCATGGTCAGCAGGATGGCCGCGATGACGGTCAGGCCCCAGGTGTACTCGAAGAAGCTCTCGAGCACGTCCGAGCTCAGCTTGGGCTTGTCGGTGACCGCGAAAGCGTTGAAGAAGAGCCCGTTGATCGCCAGGATGACACTGACGACCACGTAGCCCCAGACGCTGTTGAAGTACGCGCCCAGCTCTCGGCGGGCGATGAGCAGCATGCCGCTCACGATCGACCTCCGGTGAAGGGGTTCAAGAGGAGTTCCTGGTGAGGCCCAGGAAGATCTGCTCGAGCTCGGCTTCCGAGCTCGTGACCTCCCAGACCGACAGTCCGGCGCCGACGAGGTGGGCGACGAGCGCGCCACGCTGATCGCCCTCGACCACGCAGGTGGCCTCGATGCGCGCGCCAGCGGGCTCCACCGTGATCTCGGTCGCGCCCGCGAAGGCTTGGAGCGCCGCGCTCAGCGGCGCCGGGTCGGTGCCCGCGACGCTGAGGCTGAGGCGCGAGCCGCCCTGAGCGCGGCTCGCGAGCTCGTCTTCGGTGCCCTGGGCCACGAGCGCGCCGTCGTGCAGCACGAGGATGCGGTCGCAGGTCTGGGAGATCTCCGAGAGGATGTGAGAGCTCAGGAGCACGGTGCAGTGGTCCTTGAGGCCCCGGATCACCCGTCGCATCTCCACGATCTGGGCCGGGTCGAGGCCCGAGATGGGCTCGTCCAGGATCACGAGGTCGGGGTTGTGGATGATGGCCTGGGCGATGCCCACGCGCTTCCGGTAGCCATGCGAGAGCTCGTCGATGAGCCAGTCCTCGCGGCCCTCGAGGTCGGTCAACCGGCAGACCTCCGGCAGCCGGGCCTGAGCGTCCGCGCGGGTCATGCCCTTGAGCTGTCCGCAGAAGACGAGGAAGTCGTTGACCCTCATCTCCCGGTAGAGCGGCGGCTCCTCGGGGAGGAAGCCGATGCGCTGTCGCAGGCTGTCCGGGGCATCGAGGGCGTCGACCCCCGCGATCTTGACGTTGCCGTCGCTGGGCAGGATGAGCCCTGCGAGAACCTTCAAGGTCGTGGACTTCCCGGCGCCGTTGAGCCCGAGGAAGCCGACGATCTCCTTGTCGGCAATGGAGAAGCTGACGTCGACGACGGCGGGATGGTCGCCGTAGTAGCGCGTCAGGCGGGTCACCTCGATCATCGCTTGTCCACCCTCCAGGACCCGTCGGGGGACGGGCGGTCAGGACGGCGATTTGTAGCCGCTTCCGACTAGCTGGCAAGCATCCGCGACAGTTCCTTACGGACCCGGGATGGACCCGTCGGCGCCGGCTGCTGGCATGGACCTCGCAGCCAGCTCACCCCAGAGTGAGTGACCCCGCCCGGGTGATTCCGGGCGGGGCCAGCGGGAAACCGCAACGCACACGCGAGATCCCTCTCGGGACACGGCTGGCACCGACAAGAGCCGTCTCCTGGAGTGGATTCCCCAGGAGGGTCACCGGAGAACCGGTGCTCTTGTGCAGCGCTGTGATCTTCCAACCGACCGGACATACAGCAAGAGGCGTGCCAACTCGGATCCGGGAGAACGGCGTCGATCCGGGATCCGATCTGGGATCTTCGCGTCGCACTGGGAACCGGCTGCACGGGCAGCACGATCAGGGGTGGGGCACCGCCGCAGGGAGGGCCAGGGTGAGCGCCAACAACGCGTTCACGCCGTCGGCGACGTCCTCGGTGGGATCCTCGGGCGAGTACCAGCGGAAGACGTCGCGCCACGTGGTCGGCTTCAGCGGCCGGATCCCGCTCGGCGTCAGCTCGATCAGGAAGGAGAGAGCGCCGTGCTCCCCGTACAGGTGGTCGATCTCGGAGCCTTGCGCCCGGAAGAAGAACACGTACCTGGAGAGCTGCCGCACGGTGTAGGGGTGCTCCTGCGCGGCGCGCATGGTGTGCGCGAGGTCGTGCAGCGTGTCCCAGTCCTCGGGGCGCGCCCACCGGCCCGACCAGGGCACGAAGACGTAGCGGCCGAAGGCGTGCAGGCTGACGAAGGCGTCGAAGCGCTCGTCGTGGGCCAGGTCGTCGACCGCCCGGCTCTCGGGCTGTGAGAGCGGGCCGGGGGAGGTGACGTAGTACTTCGGCACCACGTGCTGCCACACGGCGGTGGCCTCCCGGTGCACCGCCCAGTCGCGGTTGAGGTCCACGAGGTTCCCGTTACCGCGGCGGTACGTCCGGGTGCGCCCGGCGACGAGGTCCTGCTCCACGCGGTGGCGTCCGTCGGGGTTGACGATGGGCACGACGACGATCTCGACCTCGGGCCAGGGCGCGCCGAGGGCCTGGTCGACCCCGGCGGGCGCGCGCCCCAGCAGGGTCTCCAGGAAGGCCACCGCGACCTCGGGGCCAATCCACTCCAAGGCGTGGAGCTGGGAGATCACCAGCAGCTTCCGGCTCGGCTCGAGGTGCGGGTGGCGCACGCGGTAGGCCCACAGCGGCCGCCCCTGCACGCTCTCTCCGATGACGAAGGGCGTGATCCAGTCCGGATGCTCGTCGATCAGGACCTGCAGCCGGGCATGCAGGTCGGCTTCGAAGTCCCAGTTCGCGGCCCGCTGCGGTCGCTCCTCGGGGGCCTCGAGGGAGGCGGCGAAGGTGGCGTGGTCGAGGGTCGCGGCGCTGTGGGCGAGCACGCCAGCAGCGGCGAGGGCGGTGAGCAGGTGCACGCGCCGGAGCATAGCTGCAGCTGGCCCCCGCCACGGATCAGAGGCCGACGCCGCCCAGGAAGAGCACCGCACCCCCCGCTTCGCTGCCCGCCTCGTCGTCGCCGGGCACCCCGAGGAGCAGGTCCGAGAGGCCGTCGTCGTCGAGGTCGCCGACGCCCGCTGCGGCCTCCAGCCCGTCGTTGGTGTCGTCGCCGGTCACCACCGCCTGGGCCTCGGAGGAGGGCACGGACGCTGTGAGCGGGCCATGGAAGAGCCAGGCTCCACCGTTCTTGTCCTGCCGGTACTCGCTGCTCACCACCAGATCGGTGGCCCGGTCGCCGTTGACGTCCCCGACCTGCTCGATCCGCTGGCCGAAGTAGTCCTGGGTCACGTTGCCCTGCAGCGCCACCTCGAGGTCGTCGTGGTCGACGTCGCCGTCGCCCGGGTCGCTGCCCAGGCTCACGCGACCGATGCGGGGAGCGCTCACGGCGAGGTCGGCGAGCCCGTCGCCGTCCTGGTCGCGCAGGAGCCGCACGCACTGCCCGAGGTCGGCGTTGGACGAGGACCCGTACAGTCGGAGGTCCGCGTCGACGAGATCCAGGTCGGAGGTGACGGGGCCACGGATCAGGTAGGCGAAGCCCTTGCCGCCGTCGGCCTCGGGAGCGCCCACGAAGAGCTCGTCGAAGCCGTCGCCGTCGACGTCGTGGCCGCCGTCGACCGAGAAGCCCGCCTCGTCGCCCGCCACCTGCCCGACGAGGGTCGCCAGCGCGTCCTGCGGGTCCAGGGAGCCCTCCAGGCCGCTGAACAGGAGGGCACGTCCCTCGGCCCAGTCGCTCGCAGCGTCGGCCCGGGCCCCGACGAGCAGCTCCTGCACGCCGTCGCTGTCCTGGTCGCCCGCGAGCGCGAGCGCGCTGCCGAGGTAGGTGCTGGCGCGGTTGCCGTCGATCACCGCGTCGGCGCCGTCGAGCAGGACCTGATCGCTCACCGGCCCGTAGAGCACGTACGCGCTCCCGGCGTAGGTGGCGCCCGTGGAGCTGTAGCCGGCGCCCACCACCAGGTCGCCGTACCCGTCGCCGTCGAGGTCGCTCGCCGCGAGGGAGCTTCCGGCAGCATCGCCGCTCCCCATGCCGAGGAGCAGCGCGTCGTAGTCGCCGAGCGCGCGGTCGGCGGTGACCGGCCCCAGCAGCAGGTAGGCGGCGCCGGCCGCCGGTCCCATGGTGTCGTCTCCGTACGCGCCGATGAGGAGGTCGAGCTGCCCGTCGCCGTCGACGTCTCCGGGACCGGCGACCGACGAGCCGGCGTGGTCGTCTTCGGACTCCCCCGACAGCCAGAAGTCACCGTCGGCGACCTCCATGTCGCCGGCGGGACCGCATGCCAGCCCCTCGTCGTCGCAGTCGTCGTCGACGCCGTTGCCGCAGACCTCGGCGGCTCCCGGGTGCACGGCGGCGTGCTCGTCGTCGCAGTCCTCCTCGGCCTCCGCGTCGAGGTAGCCCGAGGGCTGCGTGCAGGCCCAGGTCGTGCCGGACGTGTAGCCGTCGCCGTCCACGTCGCCGTACCAGAGGTCCCCCGTGTCGTCCCGCGCGTCGCAGTCCTCGTCCACGGCGTTGCCGCACACCTCGGTGGCGCCGGGAAACACGGTGGCGTCCTGATCGTCGCAGTCGCGCTCGGTCTCCACCTCGAGCCACCCGCTCCCTGGCGTGTCGCAGTGCCAGTCCGAGCCGTCGCTGAAGCCGTCTTCGTCGGCGTCCTCGTAGTACTCGACGCCCTGGTCTTCGTCGCCGTCGCAGTCGTCGTCGAGGCCGTTGCCGCAGACCTCGTCCGCCGCCGGGTTCACCTCGGCCCGGGTGTCGTCGCAGTCGGTGCGGCCACCGGCGAGGTAGCCGCTGGGTTGGGTGCACGCCTCGGTGGTGTCGGTCTCCGAGGGGTAGCTGTCGCCGTCGCGGTCCGCGTACCAGGTGTCGGCCGCGTCGAGGCCGTCGCAGTCCCCGTCCACCCCGTCACAGGGGAGGTCTTCGCCCGCGGGGTTCACGTCGGGATCGTCGTCGTCGCAGTCGTCGTCGTCGCGGCTGAAGCCGTCCGGAAGGCTGCAGGCCGCCTCGGTGTGGTCGGGGTCGCCGTAGCCGTCGCCGTCCTCGTCGGCGTAGAACTCCATGCCGTCTTCGTCCGCGCCGTCGCAGTCTTCGTCGATGCCGTTGCCGCACACCTCGGTCGCGTCCGGGTGCACGTCGTGGTCGTCGTCGTCGCAGTCCCAGCCCTGGCTCTCGATCAGCAGGATGTGGTCTGCAGGCCGCTCGGTTCCCACGCGGGTGGTCGCCTGGCCCGCGTAGCCGTCGCCGTCGAGATCCGGGTACCAGGTGTGGCTCTCCTGGTCCTCGATCGGCTCGCCGTCGTCGTCGACGTGGCCCGGTGTGTGGTCCGTCAGGTCCTCCCAGGCCTCTTCGTCGACCCCGCCATGGGTCTCGTTGAAGTCGTCCTCCACCGGCGAGGGTTCGTAGCGCAGCCCTTCCACCAGCCCGCAGGCCGCCCACAGCAGCACCCACATGTTCGCTCCCTCGGAGGAGCGAGTGCGGCTGCCTGGCCAGACCGATCGGCCGCCGCTCCGTTAGCCCCTCCCCGTGATCATCCTCCGCTACGACCGCGGCACGCTGCTCCTCGACGGCGTGCCGGAAGACCAGATGCCCCTGGGCTTCCGCTGGGACGATCGCGTCCAGCGCCCGCGTGCCCACGGCCTGCACTACCGGGACACGGTGCTCGGCTACCACGCGGCGTCGGCGGACTACCGCGACGATGCGCGGCAGTGGCCGGTCCTCCAGCTCGAGCACCAGACCCAGAAGACCGCGCGCGGCTACCAGACCGAAGCCGTCGACAGCTGGCGGGCGGCGGGCCGCAAGGGCGTGGTCACCCTCCCCACGGGCACCGGGAAGAGCTTCGTCGCCGAGCTCTGCATCGCCGACGCCCAGCGCCCCACCCTCGTCGTGGCGCCCACCATCGATCTGGTCAACCAGTGGGTCGCCGTGCTGTCGTCGGCCTTCGGCATCGAGGTCGGCATGCTCGGGGGCGGCAGCCACGAGGTGCGTGACATCACGGTCTCGACCTACGACTCCGCCTACCTGCACGCCGATCGGTACGGCGATCGCTTCGGCCTCGTGATCTTCGACGAGGTGCACCACCTGCCGAGCGAGGCCTACGCCCAGGCCGCGGAGATGTGCCTCGCGCCGTTCCGGCTGGGGCTGTCGGCCACGCCCGAGCGCGCCGACGGTCTGCACCAGGAGCTCGAGCGCCTGATCGGCCCCTTCTGCTTCGAGCGCGGCATCCAGGACATGCGCGGAGAGTTCCTCGCCGACTACGAGGTCCGGCGCTTCGAGGTGGAGCTCACCCCCGACGAGGCCGACCGCTACCTCGAGGCCCGGGCGGCCTACCGGGACTTCCTGCGTGGCCGCCGGATCTTCATGGGCGGCAAGAACGGGTGGGGCCGCTTCCTCCGCGAGGCCTCTCGCTCCACCGCCGGCCGCGCGGCGCTCTCCGGGCACCGCGAGGCGCGTCGCATCGTGCACCAGGCCTCGGCCAAGCTCGACGCCCTCGACGAGATCCTGCAGAAGCACGCCGACGGGCGGGTGATCGTCTTCACCAACGACAACGCCACGGTCTACCGCATCTGCCGGACCTTCCTCGTGCCCTGCATCACCCACCAGACCGACGCCAAGGAACGGCGCGCCATCCTGGAAGGCTTCCAGGACGGCACCTACCGGGTCGTGGCCACCTCCCGGGTGCTCAACGAAGGCGTCGACCTGCCCGCCGCGGACGTGGGGGTGGTGCTGAGCGGCACGAGCACGGTCCGCGAGCACGTGCAGCGCCTCGGGCGCATCCTGCGGCCCGGTCAGGACAAGCAGGCCGTGCTCTACGAGGTCATCACCCTCGACACCACCGAGGAGGCCGCCAGCGAGCGCCGTCGGGAGCACGATGCTTACCGGTGACATGGTGCGCGTGCGCTCCAACGGCAAGCACCTCGTGCCCGGCTACCTCAAGCCGGACGGCGAGCGGCACCTGGAGAAGGCGTCGGAGGTGCTCGGCATCTACCGCCAGGCCATCGACGCCCGCTGGAAGCGGCACCAGGTCCACGAGGCGCTCGGCGAGCTGGTGGGCGAGGCGGTGGACCACAAGATCAGCCGCGGCCTCGCCAGCCTGCTGGAGAAGCGCGCCACCTGGGACGTCGACCCGGAGGTCGACCCCGCCGCGTTGCGCGCCCGCATGTTCCAGGCGGCGGCCAGCGAGCCCTGCCTGGCCACGGCCGACCGGGTGTACGAGGAGACCGCCGCCGACCTCGGGTTGAGCGTGCCGCGGCTGCGCGAGCTGCTCTTCGCCGACCTCAAGGGCGAGCAGCGCCTGTTCGAGCTCGAGCTCCCCACGGCAGGCGCCCTGCTCCACCGCTACAACGCGGGCCTGGTCCAGGCGTGCCTCCTCAAGGCCGAGGCGGTCACCATCCACCTGCGCCAGCCCAGCCCCGAGCGGGCCCGGCAGCTCTTCCGGAACGTCAAGTTCCACGGCCTGATGTACCGGGTCACGCCCCAGGACGACGGCTACGTGCTGCACCTGGACGGCCCCGCGTCCCTGCTGCGTCTGAACACCCGCTACGGCATGTCGCTGGCGCGCTTCTTTCCCTCGCTGCTGCTGCAGGAGCGCTGGGAGTTGACGGCCGAGGTGCGCTGGACCAAGCGCCGGCTGCGCAAGACCCTCACGCTCTCGTCCGAGCTCGGCATGCGCTCCCACGCCAAGGACACGGGCGCCTGGGTGAGCCGCACCGCGGAGTGGTTCGAAGACCGCTGGGCGCGGCTCGACACCGACTGGAAGCTGAGCCGCGAAGGCACGCCCATCGACCTGGGTGGCCACGGCGTGGTGGTGCCCGACTTCACCTTCCGCAAGGGCCGAAGGGTGGCCTACATGGAGATCGTCGGCATCTGGCGACGAGCCTGGCTCGCCAGCCGCGTGAAGCTCCTGAAGCAACACGGGCCGGGCAACCTGGTGTTGGCGGTGTCCAGCAAGCTGGTGGGAAGCAAGGAGAAGCTCGGCACCTTCCAAGGCGTCGTCGTGCCCTTCAAGGAGATCGTGCCGGCGAAGGACGTGCTCGCGGCGGTCGAAGCGCGAGCCCGGACAGAACGTGGTTCCCCTTCGCGTTAGCGTGGGCCTGTGGACTGGCGCTCCCTACGCATCGTGGCCTTCGACACCGAGACCACGGGCCTGAACCCCTTCGATGGCGATCGCGTCATCGAGTTCGCGGGCGTGGCGATGGACGTCGACGAGGGCGGCCGTGTGGCGGGCGTCACCGAGCACCACTTCCTCGTCAACCCCGAGATGCCCATCCCGGCGAAAGCCACCGAGATCACGGGCATCCACGACGACATGGTCGCCGACGCCCCGACCTTCGACAAGGTGGCGCACGAGGTTCGGCGGTTGCTGGGCGACTCCATCTGCGTCGCGCACAACTTCGCCTTCGACCGTGCCTTCCTGTCGATGGAGCTCAACCGCCTGGGGCTCTCGTGGCCGGACCCGCTCGCCGAGGTCGACACGGTCGATCTCTCCATCCGGTACTTCTCGGATGCGCGCGGCCACAAGCTCGAGCAGGTGGCCAACCGCCTCGACGTGACCCTCGACGGGGCCCACCGCGCCACCAACGACGCCGAGGCGTGCGGGCGGTGTTTCGTCGAGATGTCCCGTCGCTTCGACTGCCCGCCGGCGCTCGGAGGCCTGCTCGACTGGGCCGACGCTCTGGGCCGCCCCCCCGACACCGGCCACTTCGTGCGCAGCCAGGATGGGCCGGTGCTCTTCGCCGCGGGTCCGCACGAGGGCGAGCTGGTGGAACACCACCCGGTGCACCTGCACTGGATGCTCATGGCGAAGGAGCGGCACGAGGGCGCGTGGCGGTCGCGCTTCCCGGAGTCCGTGCGCCGCTGGGTCGAGCGCTACCTCCGCGTGCGGGGCTCCGGCCGCGCTCGTCAGAACGCCAAGACCTTCGGGCCGACCGACTGGGTCATCGACAGCCAGGCGCTCCCGCTGCCGGAGCGGCTGGTCGCGCGCCGTTAGAGCTCGCCAGGCGGCGTGCCCCAGTCCACCTCGGGCCAGCCCCGCTTCCGGGCGCGGCGCTTCAGCCGCGGGTCCGGGTCCACGATGCGCGGTCGGCCCACGAGCTCCAGCAGAGGGCTGTCGGACGCCGAGTCCGTGTAGAACGCGCAGTCGGCCAGGTCCACGCCGCGCGCGGACGCGTAGCGTCGAGCGTGGTCCACCTTGCCCGGACCAAAACACAGGGGCTCGATGGCCTTGCCCGTGAACACGCCGTCCCGGACCTCGAAGGTGTTGCAGAGGGCCGCGTCGAGCTCGAGCAGCGCCACGGTCTTCTCGCTCATGTAGGCCGAGCTGCTCGTGAGCAGCACGCACGGCTCGCCCGCAGCCCGGTGCTCGGCCAGCGCGTGGTTCGCGCCGGGGCGCACGAGCCTGGCGATCTCGGCGTCGAAGAAGGCGTGCGTGCGCGCTCGCAGGGTCGCCTCGTCCTCCCCTTCGAGGGCGGCGACCGCGGAGCGCACCGCATCCTCGAGCCGCGCCGCGCCCAGCCCGTAGCGCACCATCCACCCTGCGGCGACGAGCGCCTGCAGCCGTCCGATGTGGCCAGCTCGGAGCTCGGCCCGCACCCAGAGCTTCGCGGAGTTGACCGCGATCAAGGTCTTGTCGAGATCGAAGAACGCAATGCCCATCGAGCGCGCGGTTATCCTGCCGCCGTGCTGACGTCTCTGCTCCTCACCGGCTGCGCGGCCCTCTGGAACCCGCAGATCCAGGAACAGCGCGAGCTGGTGTACCAGCTGGACCGCGAGGTCATCGCGCTCAAGGAGATCAACGCGCAGCTGACGCTGAACGCCGGGGGCTGCGATGCGGGGCAGGGCGAGCCCGACCCGATCTACTCCGAGCTCCACCAGGTCTTCACGAGCACCCGGATCGAGGTCGCGCGGCAGGGCCGCACCACGCAGGTCACGATCCCGGGCGACGAGCTCTTCGCGCCGGGCAGCACCATCCGCATCCGAAGCGAAGCCGAGATGGTGCTCGATCTGCTGTCCACCGCGCTGAAGCTGCATCCCCTGCGGCCGGTCCTCATCGAGGGCCACACCGACGACACGCCCATCTCCGGCTCGATGAAGCGCAAGTACGCCACGAACTGGGAGCTCGCGGCTGCCCGTGCGGCGGTGCTCACCCGGGAGCTGGCCGAGGAGTGGGGGGTCGACGCGAGCCGCATCACCATCGCGGGGCGCGGTCCCTTCGACCCCATCGCCGACAACAGCACGCCGGAGGGGCGCGCGGCCAACCGACGCGTGGTCGTGCACATCCTTCCCGAGGAGACCCCATGACGCTGCTTCTCTGGCTCGCCTGCTCTGGCGCGGGCAACGAGAGCGCCGACAGCTCCTCCGACGTACCTTGCCCCGAGGCCTGCGACGACCTGGTGGCCAGCGGGGTCGACGTCGTGGGCCTCTGGACGATGGACTTTGGCGGCTCCTTCTACGACAAGGACGTCGACTGCACGGGGGTGGGCTTCTCCGAAGACGTCAAGAGCATCCTCGGCGGAACGATGGAGATCCGAGGACGGAGCCCCGCACCGCTCTACGGCATCCTGAACGACGACGAGGAGCACCTCCTGGCCGGCTCGGAGAACGAACAGGGCGGCATGGTGTTCGCCGGCCCCTACGAGAGCGGTGGCTTCACCCTGACCCTGGCCTTCGGGGGGCTGGCCTTCGACGACGTGTACCGCCAGAAGACCGTGATCGAAGGCTTCGGCTACGCCGGCGTGGATCTCACCGGTGACGGCGAGATCGAGTGCGGCGTGCGTGGCGACCTCACCATGCTGAAGAGCGGTTCGTAGCGCTCGCTCAGCCCAGCAGCGCCGCCACGGCCTCCCGCGCCCGGTCCTGCGCTGCGTTGCGGTGCATCAGCCACTCCATGTGGGCGTCGGGTCCGACCGCGTTGGCGATGCCGAGGCAGCAGGCGAACGGCACCCCGGCCTGCGCGCACGCCACCGCCACACCGTAGGCCTCCATGTGCTCGACCTGCCAGCTGTCCGCGAGGCGCTGGGTGAGGGTGGGATCGGTGGTGATGGCCGACACCGTGAGCACGTCGTGCTTCTCGGCGGCGATGGCGGAGGTCATGCGGGGGTCGCAGACCAGCGGGACCGGGGGCCGAGGGACGTAGCCCAGGCCCATGGCCGCCACGCTGGGCGACAGGCCCACCCTCCGGGCCGCGATCGGCTCGCCGATGGCGGGGCCGTCCGGGTACGAGCCCGCGGTGCCCAGGAGCAGCACGGCGTCTGGCCGGCGCTGGGCGAGCAAGGTCGCCATGCGCGCGGCCACCACCACCGGTCCGACGCCGAGCGCCTCGCCGGCCAGGGGCCCGAGCTCTTCGCGCGTGGCAGCTACGACCATCAGCACGTGGGGAATGCGCCTCCGTGCCGCAGTCTACGCGGGGCGGCGCTTCGGGTCAGGCGGCGCTGTAGGCCTTCACCGCCCGACGGCCGGTCGAAGCGGCCTCGTCGACGGCTTCCGGCGCCTCACCCGATGGGGCGTGGTCGGTCTCCTGCAGCGCCTCGCGCGCCTGGGCTTCCAGGCGCGCCGCGCTCACGGCCAGGTCGTCGCCGCTCACGCGGAGGCGTCGTGCGAGGCGGAGTTGCCGCTCGGGCGTCATGCCCGCGGTGGGGCCGAGCTCGACCTGGGCGTCGACGGCGTAGCGGCGCCCGTCGGGACCGGTGGTCATCTGCGTGGCCGTGGCACGGGTGACGCCGCCGGTGGCCGCCTGGGTCATGGCCGCGCGGCGGCGCACCTGGTCGTCTTGCTGGCGGAGCCGATCGAGCTCGGCTTCCTGGTCCTCGGAGAGGGCCTGGTCGTTGAGGCCGAGCTCGCTCAAGCGTTCGACCCGGCGCACCGCGTCGACGGAGAGCTCCACCGCGACGCCGTCTTCGGTCGGCTGGCCGGGAGCGGCGTCTTCGACGTGGGCGCTCGGATCGAGCACCTGGGGCGGGATGTGGGCGGCGGCGGAGATGCGCATGGGTCTGTCGAGGTCGAGCCCGGAACAGCTAGTCCCTCGTCTCCCGCTACGGATCAGGGCGCCGTGTCCATGAGGCCGCAGGGATCCCCTGGATCGGGAGCCCCCATGCGGATCGGCTTGTGGCCGGCCACCGGCACGCGATCGAAGGCGGGGTGTGCGCGAGGGCCCCAGGCCACCAGGTACCGTCCGGGGGGCGCGGTCGGGCAGCCGGGGTCCGAGGGCAGGCGGTGCACGGCGAAGGGCGATCCGTCCTCGTGGACCACCTCCCACGGCGGAGCGATCGAGCCGGCGGGGGCGACGAGCCAGGTGCGCCACGCCGCGGGGTCGGCCGTGCTCTCGAGCTGCGCCATGGGGCACCAGAGCCCGACGCGCTGGTCGAGGCTCAGCAGGCGGTCCCCGTCCACGGACTGGGCGCAGATCCATCGACTCGTACGCTCCAGGTCGGGGAGACCGGGGGCCTCCACGGCCAGGCGCCGGCCGAGCTCTCCGGTCTTGGACATGCTCCAGACGGCCAGCGCGGCGGCTGCGATCCGTGCCGGAGGAGCGCTCGCCCCCGCGACCGCGATCGCGGCCACAGGGGTGAAGGCCACGACGTGGCGGCGCTCCGACCAGACCACGAGGGTGGCGACGGCCGGGAGCGCGGGCACGAAGAGCAGCCAGCGTCGCCTTCGGACGGCGACGAGGCCGCCGAGCACCATCCAGGCGAGTCCGTCGGGGCTGTGCTCCGCGGTGCGCGCGGCGTGGACCGCCAGGCGCTCCAGGGGCCCCATGTCCACGTACCTGGCCGCGAGCTTACGAGGCAGGTAGGGCGGTGGCTCCTCCGCGGACAGGCCATCGACGGCCATGGCGGTGCGCTCCGTCCAGGGCTGCACGGCGCCCAGCGTGCCGCCCAGCGCTAGAGGCCACACACAGGCGCCGGTCAGCGCGGCCAACGCGACCCTCCGACGCCCCGCCAGGAGCGCAGCGCCCAGCGCCGCGACGAGCACGATGGCGCCCGGTTCGCGGAGCATCCACCCGACGACGGCCAGCGTGAGCGCGGGCCCCCACGCGCGGCGCAGCAGGGCTCCGGCCAGGGCGGTGTTGACCAGCACGTAGAGCGCGTCGGGTTGGAGCTGCACGCCGAAGAGCCCCAGGTCGGGAAGGACCAGCGTCAACACGCCCGCCGCCACCGCGCCCACACCGAGCGGCCGCGCGGCCCACCAGGCGGTGACCGGGAGGAGCGCCGCGGCGATCCAGGAACAGGCGAGACCGGCGTCGACGGGGAGGTGGGTGCGCCCGGCCAGCCACGGATACAGCGGCACCGCCGCGGGGGCGTTTCCAGCTCGGAGGTCGAGGGCCGTCAGGCCCCAGAGCGCGGGATCGGGGCCCAGAGGGCCGAAGAGCCCGAAGGCATGCTGTAGCGCGAGCACCCGCAAGGCGCCGAACACGGCGAACGCGGCCGCCCACCTCACCTCAGCCGCCGGATGCCGATGGCGACCGCCACGGCTGCGGCCACCGTGGCCGCCTCGACCGCCCAGGGCCGGAGCGCGCTCGGCTCCAGGAGGTTCAACAGGAAGCCGGGGTGGTCGATCTGGAAGCTGCCGAACCAGGGATCTGCGGCGATGGCCTTCTCGGCCGACCAGGGCCAGGCCCAGGGCACCCCATACGCCGGGTCGTCCCCCGGGTTGCCGGTGCTGAAGTCCATCGGGACGTGGACCACGGCGGCGGCAACGGTGAACACCCGCGGCGCGAGGCCGCGCACGAGCAACGCGAGCAGGCAACCGATCGCCAGGGCGCCGAGCAGGGAGTGCGTGGGTCCCCGGTGCCAGCCCACGGGCGTTCCGAGCGCGACCCCGATGAGCAGGTCGAGGTCGGGCGCGACGCTCGCGAAGGCGACGACCCCGACCCGGCGGGGATCGAGGCGTGGCGCCCAGGCAGCGTAGGCACAGACGCAGACTCCGACGTGGGCGAGGGGGGAGGGCACGGGCCGATGGTAGCGGCTCAGGCCCCGTCGTCGCGCCAGAGCACCCACGCGCCACCTGCGGTGGCCAGGGCCGAGACCGCCGCGAGCGCGCCGAAGAGCTCGCTGGTGCCGGTGACGGCGAGCAGCGGAGAGGCGATGCCCATCGCGACCAGGGCGCCGAGCCCGTGGGAGACGGCCGGCATCAGCGCCTGCGCGGCGTTCTTCACGTCGTCGGGGGAGCGCTCGGTGAAGAGGGCGACCGAGGCCATCCACCAGGCGCCGAAGGTCAGCCCGTGCAGCGACTGCGCGGCGATGAGCAGCCACTCCGAGTCCGCCATCGCGGTGAGGATCCAGCGGGGCACGCCGGCGGCCAGCCCCACCAGGTAGAGCGCCGCCGGCCCGCGCGCCATGAGCCGGTGCGCCTGCGCCATCACGCCGACCTCCACGGCGACGCCCACCGCGAAGCCTGCGCCCGTGGCGAAGGCCGAGAAGCCCTGCTGGTCCACGTGCAGGGAGAACAGGAAGTTGAACACCGCGCTGGTGATGCCGTGGAGCAACCCGACCGCCAGGAGCGACATCAGCAGACGGTGTCCGGCCAGGCGTCGCAGCGCGGTCCAGAGGCGTGGAGTCGGCGGCGCCTGCACCCTGGGGAGGCGCGAGCTCACCAGGGCCGAGGCTGCACACAGGACCACCCCGACCGCCATCGGCAGCCGCGGCATCTGCTCGAAGGCGGGCCCGGCGCCGAGCACGATGACGAGGAAGGCCAGCGATCCCCAGAGCCGAACCCGGCCGTAGCTCTCCCGAGCTCGTCCCAACACGCGCACGGTGAGCACGTCCACCATCGGGATCTGCGGTCCGCGTGCCAGGCCGAAGAGGCCGATCGAGGCCGCCAGCCAGCGCCAGTCGGGCGCCAGCGCCATGCCGAGCGTGGCGAGGGCCGCCAGGGAGCAGCTCGCCACCAGCACCTCGCGGGCCGAGCCGGTCCGGTCGGCGAGCGAGGCCCACGCGGGACCGCCCAGCACGCTGCCGAGCGGGAAGAGGGCCACACAGAGCGCGACCTGCTGGGCGCTCGCGCCGGCTTCGACCAGCACCACGGCCAGGTACGGCACCACGGCGCCGAGCACCCCGATGGCGCAGACGTACCAGGCGATGAGCAGCGCGCGGGGTGACAAGGCCCCCCGCTATCGCGTCAGACGCGCCTTCCGACCCCCCAGGCCACGGCGAAGCACGCCGCGATGCCCGCAGGGATGGTGAGCCACAGGCTGACACCAAAGCCCGCCGGGAGCGTGCCGAAGAGGATGGCGATGGCGCCGCACGCCAGGGCATAGGGCAGCTGGGTGCGCACGTGTTCGACGTGGTCGCAGTCCGCGCCCGCGCTGGAGAGCACCGTGGTGTCGCTGATGGGGCTGCAGTGGTCGCCCCAGCAGGCGCCCGCGAGCACGGCGCCGCTGGAGGCCAGGTGGATCACCATGTCGTCGCTGATGCCGAAGGACAGCGGCAGGACCAGAGGGATCAGGATGCCCATCGTGCCGAAGCTCGTGCCCGTGGCGAAGGCGGTGGCCGACGCGACCACGAAGGTGAGCGTGGGCAAGAGCGCGGGGTTCAGGCTGTCGCCGAGGGTGGCCACCAACACGTCGGCCGCACCGAGCGCGCCCATCGCGGATCCGAGCGACCACGCCAGGAACAGCACGCAGAGCGCTTCGAAGAGCTGCGTCATGCCCTTCATCGCGGCGTCCAGCGCGGCCATCGGGGTCAGCACACGGCTGGCGGACGCCAACAACACCGCCACGACCGTGCTCGACAGGCTGGCCTGGAGCATCGCGTCGTAGCCGTCCGCGTTTCCGAGCACCTCGAAGAGCTTGGCGTCGGCCGGGAGGCCCTCGGAGCCGTCGACCCAGAGCTTGCCGAAGGTCACGCCGATGAGCACCGCGATCGGCAGGATGCCGAGCAGGACCTTGGACACGCTGGTGTCCAGCGGGGAGAGCTCCACCGCGGCGTGTTCGCTGCGAGCGCGGACCTCGGCGTCGTGCATCGGTCCGAAGTCGCGCCCGGACAGCGCGATGGCGCCCACGAAGAAGATCGTGAAGATGCAGTAGCTTCGGTACCCGATGCCTTCGACGAAGAACGCGTACGCGTCCATGGTCTGGCCGGCGGCCTCCAGCCCGTCCTTCATCAGCCCCACCTCGTAGCCGACCCACGTCGAGACCAGCGCGATGCTGGCGATCGGCGCGGCGGTGGAGTCCACGATGTAGGCCAGCTTCGCGCGGGAGATGCCGAGCCGATCGCAGAGGCCGCGCATCGACGAGCCTACGATCAAGCAGTTCGCGTAGTCGTCGAAGAACACCAGCAAGCCGGCGATCCAG
>CAZSAT010000014.1:0-84738 GCA_964604675.1 uncultured Enterobacterales bacterium | reverse complement strand
GAACAGCAGGCCCAGGAAGGCATCCACCTGTTCGACGGTCTGGAACTGCAGGCGGTTCCAGTCGATGACCGAGCTGCCCTGCAGGAAGAGCCGAAGGGACTCCATGTCCTGCAGGGTGACCGACTCGGGCGTGAGCGTGCGTTGGTTCTCGAGCGCGTCGCTCACGAGGTCTCGCAGCATGCAGGCTCCCAGGTTCTCCGCGACAGCTTATCCCCCCGTGCGTTAGCTACCGCCCCTGACGAGAGCCTCCGGAGAGCCCACCATGGCCGCGCGTCCCAACGTCCTGCAGCTCCTCGGCCTGTCGGCCCGCCGCACCCTGGGATCGCTCGGTGTGCTGCTTCCGCTCGCGCTGTTCATCGGTGGTGTGGGTCGACTGGTGTGCTGGCAGCTCGCCATCCTGCTGGTCGACCCCGCGGGCACGCCCACGGGGCTCGGCGGCATGCAGGGCAACGGCATGATCGCCTACATCCTCACCGAGACGGCCCTGCAGCTCGTGTGGGGCATCCTCTTCTACCCGATCATCGACGCTGCCACGATCTACGTCTGGCGGCGCCGCGACGCGGGCTCCGACGTCTCGCTCTATGGCGCCGTCAACTGGGCGGTCTCCCGCTACACGCGGATGTTCGTGCCCCACATGATCGCCTTCTTGACGATCATGGTCGGCGCTCAGCTCATCGTTCCCGGCATCCTCTTCGGCCTCCAGTACGCCTTCGTCGACGCCATCGCTGCGGTGGACGACCGGGCCAAGAAGCCGCTGTCGCGCTCGGCACGGCTGACCAAGGGGCGGCGTGGCCGCATCTTCTGGGCCTGGATCCCCTACATGTTCTGGTACATGCCCTCCGCACTGGTGCTGGTGTTCTGGGCCGAGGGCCAGGGGTGGTGGGCCGTGATGGGTCATGGTGCCATCGACGTGTTGCTGCTCTGCGTGATGGAGATGGCGATGTTCGCCATCTACCAGGAGCGCATCCAGGACGCGCTGGCCGCCCGGGAGCGCAAGTCCGCCGCCGAAGCCGGCGGCGCGCCCGAGGCTGCGAAAGAGTAAGCGCGCACGGTGTTCCTGCAGCACGTCGATCGCCTCGCACGGCCAGGACAGGTCCTGGCGGGACTCCCCGCGGGTGCCTTGGCCCATGCCGTGTCGCGGCTGGTGGGTCGGCGCCCGGTGCTGCTGGTCACGCCCGACTCCGCCACCGCGGACCAGGTGGTGGCCGAGCTGGCGTTCTGGCTCGGGCCGGAGCGCGCCCTCCTCCTGCCTGCGGACGACGTGCGCCCCTATGAGAGCGCGTCTCCCCACCCCCGGCTCGAGCGCCTCCGGCTCGCGGCCCTCGACGCGCTGCGCCGGAAGCTTCCGGTCGCTGTGGTCGCGCCCGCCCGGGCGCTCTGTTTCCGCGTGCTGCGTCCGGGAACGCTGGCGCAGTGCCCGGTCGTGGCACCCAAGACCACCCTGGACCCGGACGAGCTGGCCGGTCGGCTGGCCGACCTCGGCTACCTCGGGGTGCCCCGCGTCGAGGACCCGGGCACCTTCTCCCGTCGCGGAGACCTGCTCGAGGTCTGGCCGACCGGCGCCGCGGGCCCGGCCCGCATCGAGCTCTTCGACGACGAGGTCGAGCTGCTGCGCGGTCTGGACCCCGGCACCCGGAGGTCGACCGATCACCTCGACGAGATCCGCCTGCTTCCCGCGCGGGAGGTCGTGTTGGGGGCGGCGGCGTTGCGACGGGCTGGCCGCTACCTCGCGGACCGGGTCGACGAGCTGGGCTACGGCCGCCGCCGCCGCCAGCGTGTGCTCCGCGATCTCGGCTCGGGCATCCGCTTTGCGGGGTGCGAAGACTGGCTCCCGGCGCTGCACGAGCTCGCTCCGGTGCTCGAGCACGCCCGGCATGCGCGCCTGGTGGTGCTGGAGCCCGCACGCATCCGGGTGTCGCTGGATCGGTTCGAGGAACAGATCCAGCAAGGGTGGAGGCGGCTCGACGACCGGCATCGGCCGCTCGTCCACCCGGAGCATCGGTACGTGCCGCCCCAGGACGTGCTCGCGGCGCTGGAGGAGGCCGTGATCGTGGAGAGCGTCGTCATCGACGACGCCCACGACCTGAGCTGTCGCGACAACCAGGTCCTGGCCGGCGCCAAGGGGGAGCTGGCCACCGCGGCGGGGTGCCTCGGTCGCTGGCTCGAAGACGGCTGGCGTGTGGGCCTCGTGGTCGGCTCCCGTGCGCGCGCCGAGCGCCTCGAGGAGCTGCTGTTGCCCCACGGCCTCCAGCCCACGCGGGTGCAGAGCGGGGACGTGGACGCCTGGCCGCCGGGCCAGCTCGTCCTCCACCGCGGCGACCTTCCGCGCGGCTTCCACAGCGAGGCCGCCTCCGTCGCCGTGGTCACCGCCGACGAGCTCCTCGGCGCGAAGCTGCGCGTCCAACGCGCCTTCCGCAGCAGCAGCTCCTTCTCTCAGGTCGCCAGGCAAGCCAGCGCGGCAAACTTCGGGAGCCTGAACCCGGGCGATCTGGTGGTGCACCAGCGGCACGGGATCGGTCGGTTCGTGTCGATAGCCTCGGTCGACGTGGGCGCCGGGCCGCAGGAGCTCGTGCAGCTCGAGTACCGTGGGGGCGACCGCTTCTACCTGCCCGTCTGGGCCTTCGATCAGCTCAGTCCGTGGCGGAGCGCAGGGGAGGGGAGGGCCCCGCGTCTGGACCGCCTGGGGGGCGAGACGTGGGAAGCCCGGAAGCGCAAGGTGCGGGAGCGGGTGCTCCGGCTCGCCCACGAGCTCATCCGCGTCGAGGCCGAGCGCAGGCTGGTCGAACGGCCCGCCCTGATCGGCACCACGCCGCGCTACCGCGCCTTCGAGCAGGCCTTTCCCTACGAGGAGACGCCCGATCAGCTCGGCGCGATCGAGAGCGTGCTCGCCGATCTCGCCAAGCCCGTGCCGATGGACCACCTGGTGGTCGGCGACGTGGGCTTCGGCAAGACCGAGGTCGCGCTGCGGGCCGCCATGCGGGTCATCGAGGCGGGTCGGCAGGTCGCCCTGCTGTGCCCGACCACCGTGCTCGCCTTCCAACACGCCCGCACCCTTCGGGAGCGCTTCGAAGCGTTCGACGTGTCGGTGGGTGTCTTGTCCCGCTTCTCCAGTGGTGCGGACCGCAAGCAGGTGCTCTCCGGCCTGAAGACGGGCGACCTTCAGGTGGTGGTCGGCACCACCCAGCTGCTCGGCCGCGCGGTCCGCTTCGCCGACCTCGGCCTGGTCGTGCTCGACGAGGAGCACCGCTTCGGTGTGAAGCAGAAGGAACGCTTCAAGCGCATGCGGACCTCGGTGGATGTGCTCTCGCTGTCGGCCACGCCGATCCCGCGCACGCTGCACATGGCGCTGTCGGGCATCCGGAGCTTCTCCATGATCGCCACGCCGCCCGTGGACCGGCTGCCCGTGCGCACCTCTCTGCACCGCTGGGACGACCACCGCGTCCGCGACGAGATCCTGCGCGAGCTCAAGCGCGGGGGCCAGGTCTTCTTCGTGCACAACCGGGTGGCGTCCATCGAGGTGGTCGCGCGGGCCGTGCGCGAGCTGGTCCCGGAGGCGGACGTGCGCGTGGCCCATGGACAGATGGACGACTCCGACCTGGAGGAGGTGCTCGTCGACTTCGTGGAGCAGCGCTTCTCGGTGCTCGTGTGCACGGCCATCATCGAGTCGGGCGTGGACATGCCCAACGTGAACACCATCCTGGTGAACCGCGCCGACCAGTTCGGGCTCGCGCAGCTCTACCAGCTTCGCGGCCGGGTCGGGCGCTCGCACCGGCGCGGCTATTGCGCGCTCCTGGTCGAAGAAGGGGCCGCGCTCACGCCGGATGCGACGCGCCGCCTCCAGGTGCTCGTCGAGCACACGCAGCTCGGCTCGGGCTTCGCCGTGGCCAGCGCCGACCTCGACCAGCGCGGGGCAGGGGACCTGCTCGGGGAGAGCCAGCACGGCCACATCCAGGCGGTCGGCTTCGAGACCTGGGTCGAGATCCTCGAGGACGCGATGGCGGAGGCACGCGGCAGCTCGGAGCGGGACCGTCTGGACCCCGAGGTGGAGCTTCCGCTCACCGTGTTCTTGCCCGAGTCCTACCTTCCCGACCTCGAGGAGCGGATCCTCTGGTACCGCCGTCTCGCGCTCGGGCGCTCCCTCGAGGAGGTCCGCGCGCTGGGCGAGCAGCTGGAACGCGAGCACGGTGAGCTGCCCGACGAGGCCCACCACCTGGTTCGTCTGCTGGAGATCAAGGCCCGCTGTCGCGGCCTGGGCATCGCTCGTTGCGCGTGGCTGAAGGTGCGCGCGGCCGTGGTGTTCTCCGAGCACACGCCGCTGTCGTCGGACGCCCTGGCGCGCTTCCTCGAACGCCACGCCAAGCGCGTGCGCATGAGCGGCGACCGCGAGCTGTCGGTGCGCTTCTCGCCGAACGAGGCCCAGAAGCCGGTGTTCTTCCTGCACTGGTTGCTCGGCGAGCTGGAGCGGGCCCTGAAGCCGGCCTGACGGCACGATCCGCGCGCTGGTCTACGCCCGGCGCACGGCGTCTGCCCACCGGTCCAACCACGCGGCCCGCTGACCGGCGTCCAGGGTCGCTTCGAAGCGACGGTCCTCGGCCCAGGCGTCCGAGACCGCCTGCGGGCTGTTCCACACGCCGACCGCGAGGCCCGCGAGGAAGGCGCTCCCGAGGGCGGTCGTCTCGAGCTGGGTGGGCCTCACGCAGGTCGTGCCGATCACGTCGGCCTGGGTCTGCATGAGCAGGTCGTTGTTGGCTGCGCCACCGTCCACGCGGAGCTCGGTCAGCGCACCGCCGAGGTCGTGCTCCATCGCGCCGAGGATGTCGCCGATCTCCAGCGCGATCCCGTCGAGCACCGCGCGAGCCACGTGGGCCTTGGTGGTGCCGCCGGTCACCCCGCACAACAGGCCGCGCGCATCGGGGCGCCAGTGGGGAGCGCCCAGGCCCGCGAGCGCCGGCACGAAGAAGACGCCATCGCTGTGGGGCACGCTGGCTGCGAGGGCCTCGATGTCGGCGGCCGACGCGATGATGCCCAGACCGTCCCTCAGCCACTGCACGGCGGCCCCGGCGATGAACGCCGAGCCTTCCAGGGCGTAGCTGACCTCGCCGCCCACCCGCCATCCGACCGTGGTGAGCATGCCGTGGTCGCTGTAGATCTTCTGGTCCCCCGTGTTCATCAGCACGAAGGCCCCGGTGCCGTAGGTGCACTTCGCCATGCCCTGGGCGAAGCACGCCTGCCCGAACAGCGCGCCCTGCTGGTCGCCGATCACGCCAGCCACGGGGAGGCCGTCGGGCAGGAAGCCCAGCCCTCGTGTCTCGCCGTAGACCTCCGAGCTGTCGGCGATCCGTGGCAGGCACGCGCGCGGCACGCCCAGCTTCCCGAGCAGCTCGTCGTCCCAGTCCAGCGTGTCGAGATCCATGAACAGCGTTCGTGACGCGTTGGACGGGTCGGTCACGTGAGCTCCACAGAGCCGCCAGGTCAGCCACGAGTCGATGGTGCCGAACAGCGCCTGGCCGTCCGCCGCCTTCGCGCGGGCCTCGGGGACCTTGTCGAGCACCCAGCCCGCCTTGGTGCCGGAGAAGTACGGGTCGAGCACCAGCCCCGTCTTGCGCTGGAAGAGCGCCTCGAGGCCGGCCTCCTTCATCGCGGCGCAGCGGGCGGCCGTTCGGCGGTCCTGCCACACGAGCGCACGGTGGAGGGGGGCCCCGGTGTCCTTGTCCCAGAACACGCTGGTCTCGCGCTGGTTGGTGATGCCGATGGCTTTCAGCGCGCTCGCCTGCACCCCCGCCTTCTGGAGGGCCCCGGTCACGGCGGCTTCGACCGAGGTCCAGATCTCCGCCACGTCGTGCTCGACGTGCCCGGGCTCCGGGTAGTGGTTCGGGAACTCGACGTTGTGGGTGGCCACGACGCGCACCTGCCGGTCCAGCAGCAGGGCCGTCGTGCCGGTGGTTCCCTGGTCGATGGCGAGCACGAGATCGGACATGGGGCCTCCAGGCTGAGCGCTTCCGCTATCTCACTCGACGTAGAGCGCCCTGAGCTCCTGGCACGACATGCGGGGCACGTCGGCGACCACGACCTCGCACGCGTCGTCGGCGGCGTCGGACTGCCGCGTCTCGAGCTCGGCCTGCGCGCGGTCCCAGTCGTCCTGGCAGTTGTCCCGGAAGTCGGTCCGGGACGTGGCGCCGAGGTCCTGCCAGGTCAACGACCAGTCGTCGTTGACGATGCATTGGTTCAGGTTCCGGGACAGCACGGCGCACGCCTGGGTGCACGGGTCCTGGGAACAGGTGACGAGGACGGCGAGGAGCATCGCAGAGGCTCGAGGAGGTGGCCAGGGACGGAATCGAACCGCCGACACGGGGATTTTCAGTCCCCTGCTCTACCAACTGAGCTACCTGGCCGGGTCTCCTCTGCTCTATCGGGTCTCAGACCCCAGCAACATTCTCTGCATCTGCTTCGGGCCGCCTGCGACTGCTTGAGCCTGGGCTGCTGCGTCCATTGCGACCGTGTGCGTCTCCAACCGAGAGCCCCCGCCAAATAATCGGTCGGCGGGGGGTGTCAACGCGCCGGATCCTCTGGGGACCGCCGCTACTCGTAGACCACGTCCTTGACCACGATGCCCAGCCGCTTGATCCGGTAGTTCAGGTTGCTGCGCGACAGCCCCAGATCGCGCGCGGCGCCAGCCTGAACGCCCTGGTTCTGCTTCAAGGCCTCGATGATGATCTGCCGCTCGACCTCGAGCAGCGCAGCCTGGAGCGTCATGCCGGCCGGCAGCACCACGCCCTGTTCGTCTTCGGGCTGGGCGCGTGGCGCCTCGGGGAGCTTCACCCCGGTGAGCTCGTCGCCGCGGGTCAGGATGACGGCGCGCTCGAGCACGTGCTGCAGCTCGCGCACGTTGCCGGGCCAGTGGTAGTCGATCAGGCGCTGCATCGTGGTCGACGCGACCGTGCACGCGGGCTTGTTCGCCGCGTCGCAGAAGCGCCTCACGAAGTGGTCGACCAGGAGCGGGATGTCGTCGCGGCGGTCACGCAGGGGCGGCAGGGCGACGTGAAACACGTTGAGGCGGTAGTACAGATCCTCGCGGAAGCGCCCGGCGCGGACCTCGGCCAGCAGGTCCTTGTTGGTGGCCGCGACCACGCGCACGTTCACCGTGGTCGGTCGGCTCCCCCCCACCCGCGTCAGCTCGCCGGACTCCAGCACGCGGAGCAGCTTGACCTGCACGCCCAGACCGATCTCGCCGATCTCGTCGAGGAACAGGGTGCCGCCATCGGCCTGCTCGAACTTGCCCAGGTGCTGCCTCACCGCGCCCGTGAAGGCTCCCTTCTCGTGGCCGAAGAGCTCGGACTCCAAGAGCGCCTCCGGAAGCGCCGCGCAGTTCACCCGCACCATGGGCGCGCGGTAGCGGGCGGAGCGGTAGTGGAGCGCCGAGGCGATGAGCTCCTTGCCGGTGCCGGTCTCTCCGGTGATGAGCACGCGCGCATGCGTGTCGGCCACGGCGCTGACGAGCTCGTAGACCTCGATCATCTGAGGCGTGGCGCCCACCAGCTGCTCGAAGCCGAACTTCTCCTGCACCTCCTGTCGGAGCTGTGAGAGCTCGGCGAGCAGCGCCTTCTCCTCCAACGCCCTCTGCACCAGCAGGAGCAGCGTGTCCTTGCTCGGCGGCTTGATGATGTAGTCGTCGGCGCCGGCCTTCATGGCCGCGACGGCGTCCATCACCGAGCCGTAGCCGGTCATCACCACGACCCGGATCTCGGGCCAGCGCCCCTTGAGCTCCACCAGGAGCTTCATGCCGCCCATGCCGGGCATCGCGACGTCGGTGAGCACCACGTCGACCGGGCGTTGTGCGAGCTGCTCGAGCGCCTCCTCGCCGGTCTCGGCGAGCGCGACGTCGTGGCCTTCCTTGCCGAGCAGCACGCTCAGCACGTTCCTCACGGCGCGGTCGTCGTCGACGACCAGGACCCGTCCACTCACCATCTCACTCGACCTCGATCACCCAGGGTGTGATCGCCAGCACGCGCTCGTCCGCAAGCGCCGAGCGCGCCTGCAGCTGTTGCAGCTCCCGCGGTAGCTCGATCACCGGGTCCATCCGGAACGCGGCCTGCACCCGCTCGACGACCGGATCGCCCCAAGCGGTCTCGAGACCTCGGAAGGTGACCAGGTCCACCTCCGCCCGCTCGGGGATGTCGGCCAGCGCCCGCGCCTTGGCGATGGCGTCGGAGAACGACCCCAGCTCGTCGACGAGGCCGACCTCCTCGGCGCGGGTCCCCGACCAGACGCGGCCCCGCGCGACCTCCTCGACCTCCTCGAGCGTGAGCCCGCGGCCGTCGCTGACCCGGGTCTTGAACAGCTCGTAGGTCTGACCGATCAAGCGGTCCAGGGCCGCGTACTCCACCGGGTCCATCGGCCGGCTCGAGGCGTACATACCGGCGTTCCGTCCGCGCGTGTGCAGCTCCGTTCCGATCTCCAGCTTGTCGTAGAGGCCGCCCAGGCTGAAGGTGCCTCCGATCACGCCGATCGAGCCGGTGATGGTCGTGGCCTCGGCGAAGATGTGGTCGGCGCCGGCGGCCACGTAGTAGCCGCCACTGGCGGCCACCCCACCGAAGCTGACCACGACGGGCTTGTCGGTCTCCTTGAGCGCCTCGACCGCGCGCCAGATCTCGTCGCTCGCGAAGGCCGAGCCGCCGCCGCTGTCGACCCTCAGCACGACCGCCTTCACACCCTCGGCTTCGGCCGCCTGGCGCAGGGCGCGCACGACCGTCTTGCTGCCGGAGGTCGCGGTGCCGCCGAAGATGCCCGGCGTCTGCGACTCGCCACCGGTGATGGCTCCCGTCACGTAGATGATGGCGAGCTGGCGTCCGGGTGCCCAGCCGGTGTGCTCGGACGCCATGCCGTACTCGTCGTCGGCCGTGAAGCCCTTGGGCAGGTCGCCCGCCAGCAGTTCCTCGAGGTCCTCGGGGTACGCGAGGTCGTCGACCAGCCCCAGATCCAAGGCCTCCTGGGCGGAGTAGGGCGCGCCGTCGATCAGCTCGAGGACGTCGTCTTCGGGCATGGCGCGCGATCTCGCGACACCCGCCACGAAGGCCGCGAACAGGTCGTCGAGGAGTGCGTCGGTCTGCTCGCGAGCGGGATCCGAGGGCTCGTGTTCGGTGTACTGCTCGGCGAAGCTCTTGTACTCGGAGCGGCGCGCGTACTGCGGCTCCACCCCGACCAGATCCAGGGTGCCGCGGAAGTACAACATCTCGGACGAGAGCCCGACCGTGTCGAGCCCGCCGGCGGGGTGCAACACCACCCGGTCGCACGCCGAGGCCAGCAGGTAGCTGCCATTGGACGCGTCGCCGTTGACGTAGGCGATGACGGTCTTGTCGGCGGCCTGCACCTCGGCGATGGCCGCGCGGAGCTCCTCGATCTGGGCGAAGGAGAAGCCGGGCCGCTCGATCTTGAGCACGACGGCCTTTGCGCTCTTGTCCGTGGCTGCGCTCTGGAGGCGCTCGAGCAGGTGGACGTAGCTCTCACCAGCCGCCGAGAAGAAGGTGGAGGTCGGCTGGTAGGGGTAGCTGCCGTCGAGCCTGATGATCGGCACCCGCTTGCCCAGGCCCAGGAGGCGTTCATCGCCCTGCTCGGTGCCCACGTAGGCCGTCACCGCGGACGCGTTGTCCTCGACGTAGGTACCGCCTCCCCAGGTCCCGAAGCGCACGGTGAAGCCGCCGGTGAAGAGCAGGTGGCTGTCGCCGCTGACACGCAGCTCCAGCCCGGGCGTCGGACGCCCGACGATCGACCCGCGGAACACCTGCGCCTCGACGGGGTCGAGCTCCGAATCCTGCACCTGCTCGTAGTCGAAGCCCAGCTCCAGCCGCTCGCCGAGGGGACGCAGCACCACACCGCCGCCCATCGTGGACTGCACCAGATCGCTCGGCTCGCCCACGTTCCGCGCCACCGCGCCGAGTCCGAGCCAGGGCATCGGACGCCAGCCGATTCCCAGGTCCCAAGCGACGAAGTTCGACGAGGTCGAGGGGAGGTTCCAGGCCACGTTCGTGCCGATGCGCAGCCCCTCGGGGAGGCGGATCGACAGACCTGAGCCGAGTCCCCACCAGGGGTTGCCCTCCGCATCGGTCCGCAACACCAAGCCGTAGCCGAGCCCCGCGACCGAGGTCGACCAGGCAAACGCCGAGTCGAACTCCGTCAGCCCTTGCCGGTACCAGATGCCGGTGGACAGGTCTGGATCGTAGCCCAGGTTGGCGGGGTTCACCCACAGGGCGCCGGCACCGTCTTCTGCCGCGAAACTAGCGACCGAGGGCTCGAGGCGTTCGGGCCCGGCGAGGGCAGTACAGGTCATCAACCAGAGCGTCATCCAGCAGTCCTCGCAGGCGTGGTGGCACATTGTTCACGAGGCGCGCGCCCCGCGCTTCCCGACGTTGTCAAGGGTTCACCTAGACTTCGACATAGTGACTGGTAGGCAACTTCCGGGCATCCTTGAGAAAGTGACCTTGAGAAGGGACCCGGAACGGGTCATGCTGGAAGAGGTCGTCGCCATGTCGTGTCGGCCCTCTGACTTCCGCGCTCACGCCCCCCCCCGTTCTCGCCCCCGCCGGACCCCCGCATGCGCCTCTTGCGTCCCTTGACGATCGCCCTGCTCCTGGCCCCCGCCCCGTTGGTCGCGCAGGACCCGCCCCCCGTGGCAGAGTCCTCGGCGGCGGAGGCCGCGCCGCCCGCGCCGCCTGCACCCCTGTCCGACGTGCTCGAGCCCTTGACCGAGGATCGCCTGTTCCGCGACGCCAAGATCGCGCTGCAGGTGGTCAAGGTGTCGACCGGCGAGGAGGTCTATGCCTGGAAGGCCGACACCGGCATGAACCCGGCGTCCACGATGAAGGTCGTCACCGCCGCGGCGGCGCTCCGCACCCTCGGTCCGAGCCATCGGTGGACCACCACGGTGTTGCGCGACGGCGACGTCAACGCCGACGGCGTGCTCGAAGGGGATCTCTACGTGGTGGGAACCGGCGACCCGACCCTGGTCGTCGAGAAGCTCTGGAAGCTGGTCTACGACCTCAAGCTCGAAGGCATCGACGCGGTCGAGGGGAACGTCTACTTCGACGACAGCTACATGGATCACGCCTGGCCGATCCGGGGATGGACCAAGCAGCAGGACATCGACAACGGGCCCGCCTACTTCGCCACGACCGGCGCCTTGTCGCTGAACTTCAACACCACCGCCGTGGTCGTCGGACCGGGCAGCAAGATCGGCGACCCGGCGCGGGTGGTGCTCGAGACCCCCGCGCCCGGCATCGTCACGATCGAGAACGAGCTCAAGACGACCGGCAGCGGCAGCCGTCGGTGGGTCCGGATGGAGCGCGAGGTCAGCGACCGCAGCATGACCCTGGAGCTGTCGGGCGCGGTGCCGATCGGGGCCACGACCCAGCGCTACTACCGCACCGTGCCGGACCCGACGGCCAACTTCCAGGCGGCCTTCGTCGCGCAGCTCAAGGCCCACGGCGTCAAGGTTCGCGGCCAGTTCTTGGAGAAGGTGGCGCCAGAACGGGGACTTCGTCAGGTGGTTTTGCTCAAGTCGCCGCCACTTTCGACCATTCTCATGGACATGAACAAGTACTCCAACAACTTCATGGCCGAGCAGGTCCTGAAGACCCTTGGATCGGAAGTGCACGGCTCGCCGGGCACCACCGAGAAGGGCCTGGAGGTCGTCTCGTCGTACCTGGAGGACATCGGCATCCCGCGCGACGAGCATCGCCTGGTCAACGGCTCCGGGCTCTCGCGTGAGATCGCGGTGCGCCCCACCTTGCTCACGGCCGTGTTGTTGGACATGGCGGAAGACGACGTGGTCGGGCACGAGTTCCGCACCTCGCTGGCGATCGGCGGTCGGGACGGCACGCTCTGGTCCCGGTTCCGGGATGAGGACGAGGTCGACCGCATGCGTGGCAAGACCGGCACGCTCAACGGTGTGCACTGCCTCGCCGGCTATGTCGAGGGTGGAGACGGCGACACCTACGCCTTCGCCTACCTGGTCAACGATCTCCCCGCGTCCATCGCGCGCGCTCGCCAGGCGCACGATCGGTTCGTCGAGGCCATGCTCCAGATGCCCTCCCAGCCCGTCGCAGAGCGCTGATGGATGCCGGCCGTCGCGTTGACATGTCGAGGTCGGGCTCGGTATACATCGCAGGCCTGGATTGCATGAGGGGCCGTGTGTGTCCGCCAGCGCTGAGCTACAGAGAGAACACACGCGCGCGATCTGCCTGCCCCTCCACGCCCGCTCGGAAGGTCCCTGATGACTCGTAGCCTTCGGCTCCTGCTGCTCGCCGGCTCGCTCGGCCTGTTCGCCTCTGTCCCTGGTCTCGCCCAGGACGACGGCGACGGCGACGTGGACGGCGCCTCGCCCGCCAGCGAGGGCGGCGTCACCGAGGAAGTCCTCGACGTCACCGTGGAGGACACCACCGACGACGCGGCGGCCGAATACGGACGGCGCCTGCTGACCGTCGAAGAGGAGGTCAACACCCTCAAGGAGCGCGTGTTCCGCTCCAAGGCCACGCTCCAGCTGCTCAAGGAGATCGTGATCCAGGGCAGCTCCACCGGGTCACGGGCGGTGTTGTGGCACGTCAACGAGCTCGGCCCGACCTACACCGTGGAGTCGGTCAGCTACTACCTCGACGGCCAGTCCGTGTACGCCAAGGCCGATCCGAACGGCAGCCTCGACGCGGTGAAGGAGCTGAAGATCTGGGACGGTGCGATTCCTCCCGGAAACCACAACCTCACGGTGAACCTGGTGCTCCGAGGCAATGGCTTCGGCGTCTTCTCCTATGTCGAGGGCTACACCTTCAAGGTTCAGTCGAGCTACGCCTTCGTCGCGGAGGACGGCAACGTGTCGAACGTCAGGGTCTTGCTGGACGAGCGTAAGGGCGTGGCCCGCTCGTTCGTCGAGCGTCCGAACGTGGAGTACGAGCTGAAGGCCGTCAGGCTCCTGGACGACGAAGGCTGAGCATGCACTTCCTGATCCTGGCCGCCGCGCTGACCTCGGGCAGCGCGCTGGCTGCGGACATCGACTACGCGCAGAAGATCGGTCGCCTGGATGGGCGGGTGGTCGACGCGGAGGCCAAGCTCTCGCGCGTGGCCGAGGACATCGAACAACGTCGTGGCTTCATCGGTGCCGGAGAGGCGCGTGAGCGCTTCGAGAACGCTGTCTACAGCTTCCTGGTGGGCGACTACGGCCGGGCCGCCAAGGCCTTCTTCATCCTCGTCGAGTCCCGCGCGCTCACCGCAGCCGAGCTCCAGACCGACGCCGAGTGGTACCTGGCGGAGTGCCTCTTCGAGATGGGCAACGTCGCCCTGGCCGAGGAAGCCTTCCAGCGGGTGATCGAGCAAGGTCCCCGCCACCCGTTCTTCGCCGACGGCGTGCGTCGACAGCTCGAGCTCTACGGCATCACGGGCGACGCGGACAAGTTCTACGCCCTCTACAACGCCTACATCGTTCCGGGGCGGGTCGCGCCCACCGACGCCGTGAAGTACACGCTGGCCAAGAGCTTCTACCGCCAGGAAGAGCTCGCGCGCGCCAAGGGGCTGCTGCTGGAGATCGGGCCGGACTCCTTGTTCTTTGCGAAGGCCCGCTACGTGCTCGGCACGGTGCTGGTGGTCGAAGGCTCCTACGACGAGTCGCTCTCCGAGTTCGAGATGGCCGCCGACGTCGCCATCCCGAGCTCCGAGGTGCAGGAGGTGGTCGACCTCGCCAACCTGGCGCTCGGACGGCTGCACTACGAGCTCGGGAACTTCGTCGAGTCGTCCACCTACTACCAGCGCATCGGCCGCGACTCCTCGTACTTCGCCGACGCCCTCTACGAGATCGGTTGGACCTTCATCAAGGACCGCGACTTCGAGCAGGCGCTCCAGTCGGTCGAGATCTTCCTGCTCGCGTTCCCCGAGCACCGCTACGCGCCGCGCCTGAAGCTCCTGAAGGGCCACCTCCACATGAAGGAGATCGCCTACGAGTCGGCCCTCTCGGACTTCGAGCGGGTGATCGACGAGTACACGGGCGTGCACGGCGATCTCGCCGACATGGGAAGCCGCCAGACCCTCGCGGCGGAATGGTTCCGCGCGCTGGCCGATCTGGAAGACACCGACCTCGGAGAGCTGGGGGGCGGCGGCTTCTCCAACTACGATCTCCACGCCTCCGAGCTGCCCACGGGCGACAGTGGCGATCCGCTGCCTCGCTTCGCGGTCGAGATGCTCCTCGCGGAACAGGAGGTCGAGCGCAGCCTCGACGTCTACCGCGAGCTCAAGCGACAGGAACAGGACATCGCCGACGCGAAGGCGCTCATCCGCGAGCTCGAGGACGCGCTGGTCGGCGGAGCCAACAGCCTCGGCAGCTTCCAGAAGGCGCGGGTCGATCTCGACTCGCTCCGGGCGGACGGCTTCCTGGTGATGTCGGAGATCCTGGAGATCGAGGAAGCCTGGCTGCTCAACAACGCCGAAGCCGGCGACGTGAGCAGCGAGCTGCGTGAGCTGCAGGACCGTCGTGAGGACCTGTCCATGGAGCTCGCCGAGCTGCAGAGCGACGAGCGTTCCGAAGACGATCGCATGGCCGCCTACGACGAGCAGGTGCGCGCGGTTCAATCGAGGGCCTTCCGGGTGGAGCAGATGGTGCGGGACCTCCAGGCGCAGGCGGAGTCGCTACGTGGCCAGCTCACCACTGGCGAGCACAAGCTCAGCGACTACGAGTCGGGCGAGATCAAGAGCCAGCTCTCCGAGGTCGAAGGAGACCTCGACGAGGCCATTGCGCTCCTGAATCGCCTGCAGTCCGAGGCCACGAGGCAGCAGGTGCTCGCACCGGTCGCGCAGGTGGGCGCCAGCCCCGAGAAGAGCGACCTCACCGCCCGCGTGCTCACCGAGCTGACCACCCTCCGCAAGCGCTACAAGCGGTACCGAAGCAAGGTCAGCGGCGACGACAAGACCCTCGTGCTCGGTGGCCTCGATCAGCTCTGGGCGCGCGTCGAATCCCTCGAGAAGGGCGTGGCGTCGAACCGCGGTCGGCTCGACTCCTCCGAACGCTCGGAGCTCGCCAGCGTCCGTTCGCGTCTGGCGCTCGAGACAGGCGAAGTCGTGCTGGAGCGCCGAGCGCTCGTCAGCCAGCTCACCGAAGCCGATCAGCTCTCCGCGTCCATCACCGCGACCGGCTTCACCACCATTGCCGGCAACATGAGCGAGACCGTGGAGCTGGCCGACCGCGGCATCGTCGACGTCTACTGGCTCCGCAAGGTCGAGGTGTCCGACGAGAAGCAGGGCCTGCTCCAGGAGCGCGCCGCGCTCAACCAGGAGCTCAACGAGCGCTTCCGCATCGTGCGGCAGGGCCTGGAGGAGTAGGGGATGTCTCCTCGCCTGACCATCATGCTCGCCCTGCTGGCTGCGCCGGCGTTGGCCCAGGACATCCCGGAGCCCCTGCCCGCGGAGCAGCTCGACGCCACCCAGGCCGATCAGGCCGACTACGAGTCCGCTTTCAGCCGCTTCAAGGAACGGATGAGCGAGTTCGCCGGCGACGTGCGCGGCATCGTGGACGCGCGCGAGCGCGAAGAACGCGACCGGATCAACCGGGCCTACAAGGCCGTGCAGGACGATCTGGAGGAGTCCGAGCAGAACTACCGCAGCCTCGCAGTCAAGCGCTTCGAGGACTACCTAGCGAAGTACCCGGACAGCGACTACTCCCCACACGTCATGTTCCGGCTCGCGGATCTCTACTTCGAGATCGCAGCGGAGCAGTGGCTGGACGCCACCGACGAGTACGCCAGGCTCGAGGCGGAGGGCGTGAGCTTCGAGGACCTCGGACCCGCTCCCGAGAAGGACTACGCGAAGTCGATGGCGCTGTATGAGCGCATCGTCGAGAACTTCCCCGGCTACGAATACACCGACGGTGCGCTCTACATGCTCGGGTACTGCCTGGGCGACACGCCGTCAGTCGACTACGATCTCGAACGCGCGGTCGGGTACTACCAACGCATCGTGGACGACCACCCGGACTCCGACTTCGCCGTCGAAGCCAACCTGTTGTTGGGTGAGTACTACTTCGACGAGAACGAGATCGAGATCGCGGTCCCGTACTACGAGCGCGTGGTGGCCGCCGGCGAGAACCACACCCGCTACGACAAGGGCGTGTACAAGCTGGCCTGGGCCGCCTACAAGCTCAGCGACTACGACCGCGCTCAGGAGCTCTTCACGGCGGTGCTCGACTACAGCGACGAACTCTACCGCGAGAGCGGTCGCGAGTCGTCCATGCAACCGGAAGCGCTGAAGTTCCTCGCCATCTCCTTCTCCGACATCGCCGACATCGAGGCCGTCGAGCCCGTGGACGTGGGCAAGGCATGGTTCGCCGGCATCGGCGGGCGCGAGTACGAAGCCGATGTGATGAAGCAGCTGGCCCAGGTCCTGGTGCTGCAGGCCCGCTACGAAGCCGCCATCCTGGCCTACGAGGATCTGCAGGCGCGATGGCCGAACGACCCGGAGAACCCGGACTTCCAGGCCCGCATCGCCCAGCTGTACTACTCCATGCCCATCCCGGATGCGGAGTCGAGTGCTGTGGCTCAGGCGCGCCTCACCGAGCTCTACAACGAGGGCACCACGTGGTGGGCGGCCAACCGCGCCAACCCGGATGCCCAGGCCAAGGCGCGCAGCTACATCGAAGCGTCGCTCTCCCAGGTCGCCCGGCTCGCCCACCAGCGCGCCACCGAGACCGGCGCGTCCGACGACTACGTCGCTGCGGCCTCGCTCTACCAGGACTACCTGAACAAGTACCCCTTCGCCGACGACTACTACGAAGTGACCTGGTACCTGGCGGACACCTACTACCGATCCAGCCAGTTCGAGCGTGCGATCGAGCAATACGAGCAGCTGCTCAAGTTCGAGGACCGCGGCTACCACGACGGTGCGCGCTACCAGCGGTGGAAGTCCACCCGCAAGATCCTCGTGGCCGAGAACGGCAGCGTCTACGACGTTGCAGAAGGCTCGGCGGTCGCCGAGACCGTGAAGACCGAGTTCGGCGTCGAGCGCAAGGTCTTCGCGTTGTCCGATGCGCACAAGGCCTACATCGAACGCTGTGTCGAGCTTCAGGACGCTCGCTTCGACGAGCCCCAGTTCCAGGCCGCTCTCGACAACGACCGAATGGCGTTGTTCTACGACCCCGCCTACATCCTGTACAAGCACGGGGACTACGAGGGCATGCGGCCGCTGATGGAGGAGGTCATCGACCTCTTCCCGCAGACGGCCGAGGGCGCGTTCGCGGCCGGCGCCGTGGTCAACAGCTACCAGGACGACGGCGACCTCGCGAGCGTCCGGAAGTATGCGGGCATCTACGGACGCATGGTGCTCGGGCCTCCGGATGCCCCGCGCGACGACACCTTCGGGTCGATGGAGCAGGGCGCGGACTTCAAGCTCGCGCACGCGCTCTCTGCGGAAGGCGCCTACCTGGACGCGGCCCAGGCGTTCATGGCCTACCTGGACAAGTTCCCGGGTTCGGAGAACGACAACCTCGCCCTCTACAACGCGGCGAACAACTACCAGCTCGCAGGCAAGAACGAGCTCTCGAATCAGCTCTTCGAGCAGTACATCGCCACCTACCCGACCGACGACCGGTCGGAGGCGCTGTACTGGCGCATCGCCCAGAACTACGAGGGCCTGCTCGAGCTCCAGCGAGCCGTCGACTACTACGAGGACCTCTACCGGAACTTCCCGGAGGGCGTGAACGCCGCCTCGGCCCTCTACAACTCGGGCTTCCTCCGTGTCGGCATGGGGGACTACCAGGGCGCTGCCGAGAACTTCGAGGTCTACGTCGATCGCTTCCCGGACAAGCCCGACATCGAGACCGCCTTCTGGTTCGCGGGCGAGCAGTGGGCTCGCATCGGCGCTGACGAAGCGGCAGCCTGGCGCAACCGGTACCTGCGACGCTTCCCCGATGCCGATCCCGACCACGTGATCGAGGTGCTCTACGACACGGTGAAGCACTACGAGGCCAAGGGCGACGAGCGCAACACCCAGCGTGCGTGGGAAGACCTCGATCGCGCGTTCGTCGAGCTCGGTGGCTCCGAAGAGCTGGGCGGCAAGGCCCGCCAGCTCGCGGCCGAGTCGCCATGGCTCCGCTTGGAGCAGACCTTCGGCACGTTCCTGGCGCCCATCTCGGCGATGAATGGGCCTCGGATCGACATCCTCGCCGATGGCTATCCGTCTGACGAAGCCAAGCTCACCGAGCTGCTCATCAACGAGAAGAGCGCCGAGCTCATCGAGTTCGTGGACGAAGCTCAGGCGTTGATCACCACCTACGGCGACTACGAGACCACCTCGGGCGCGGTGTTCCTGATGGGCGCGGCGCACCTGGCCTATGCCGAGATGTTCTACAACGCACCGGCTCCGGCCGCCTTTGCGGGGGACTTCGAGAAGGAAGACCTCTACCGGGGCCTGATGGACGAGAACGCGAGACCGCTCGAAGACAAGGGCATCGGCCGGCTGGAGGCCAACCTCCAGAGCTCCGTGGAGAAGAAGCGCAGCTCGCAGTACATCGATCGCACGATCGAGTTGCTGAACCAGTACCGCCCGAAGGACTACCCGCTGGAGAAGCCGGAGGTTCGGCGCCTGGTGGACTCGGCCGAGGTGCCCACCGCCGGGCCTCTCTCGTCGGAGGCCTACGCTCCTGAACCGGCCCCCGCACCAGCTCCGGCACCCGCGCCCGCAGACGGAGGTGCGCCTTGAACCGCACCGTGATCACGCTGGCGCTGTTCGCCATGGGTTGTGGTCCGAAGGCTCCCCCCGAGTCGGCGGTGGAGGCGGCCACGGCCGAGACCACCGCGGATGGCCTGCCGGTGGTGGTGGAGAGCCCCGAGCAGATAGAGGCCCGGCTCAAGGAGGGCGTGATCGACGCCATCGTCCTCCTGGAGAAGGGTGACGTCGAGAGTGCCAAGCAAGCGTTCTCGAAGCTGCAGGATGCGAAGGCTGTCTGGACCGACGATGCCACGCTGCACTACAACATCGGCCTCGCGCAGCAGCAGCTCGGCGACGACGACGCGGCGCGAAAGGCCTACCTTCGAGCCACCGATCTGGACCCCGCCCTGGGTGAGGCTTGGGTCAACCTCGCTGCGATGTACATGCGCTCTGGCGAATACGACCGTGGCCTTCGGAGCTACCGCGCCGGACTGCGATCCGACGCCGACAACATGGATCTGCGCGTGGGTGAGATCGCCGCGCTCAGGGGACTCGGCCGGCTGGACGAGGCCTACAACGCGGCCAAGTCCGCCTTGAAGGTCAACGCGAACAGCGCCGAGATCTACAACAACCTCGGGCTGATCTACCTGGACCGCGGGCAGCTCGAGCTGGCCCAGTTCACCTACCAGAAGGCCTTGTACACCCTCGACGGGGCCAGCGAGAACGGCCTGTTGCACTGCAACCTGGGCATCGTCTATGTGCGGCAGGACAAGCGCGCGGAGGCGAAGGCGAGCTTCGAGCGAGCCCTCGAGCTCGACCCTGAGCTCGTGCCCGCCATGGTGTACCTGTCGGACTACTACCTGAGCAACCGGAACTACGGTGACACGGTGGGTCTGCTGGAGCAGGCGAAGACCTTGCGTCCCGAGGACCCGGCCATCCGCGTGAACCTGGGCGTCGGCTACCGGGGGGTCGGGCGCTACGAAGAAGCCAAGGGCGAGTTCGAGAAGGCGCTCGACCTCGATCTCGAAGACCCCTCGCCCTGGCTGAACCTCGGCATCCTCTACGGCGACTACATGAAGGCCTACGAAGCCGCGGTGGACGCGTACCAGCGCTACATCGATCGCGGCGGGGCTCAGGCCGACGCTGCCCGCGGCTACATCGAGGAGACGGTCAAGGAGCAAGAGCGCGTCAAGAAGCTCGAGTCCCGGAAGGCCAAGCTCGAGGAAGACCGGATCCGCCGCGAGAAGCAGAAGGCCCTCCTCGAAGCGCAGCGTCTGAAGGACGAAGCCGAGGCGGCCAAGGCTGCAGAAGCGGCTGAAGGCGCCGAACCCGTTGCGCCACCGGATCCCACCCCCGAGCCCGAACCCCCGGCAGACGGGGAGGGGAGCGCCCCATGAAGCGCCTGACCCTGGCCGGCCTCCTCGCGGCGGCCTGGCTTCCTGGAACCGCAGCTGCGGGCACCCTGATCTTCGAGGAAGAAGTCATCAAGGGTGAGGTCCAGAAGCCCTCGATCACGATCGTCGTCACGCGGCAGAACCTGAACCAGGACTATGTGCTGGAGCTCCAGGAGACCTTCGTGCCGCTCATCATCCAGGCGATCGAGAAGAAGCCCTTCTAAGAGCTGTCCGCGCGCGGGCGCCACGGTGCTCACGCATCTTGGAATCGCGCGGAACGGTGTCGCAGGCGGTCGGGGAGCGTGCGCCCGCGCGCCGCGTGTGCACGCCCACCGAAGGCAGGTCCAGACAGGGGACTGCGCCCCGATCCTGTCAGGAATCTGTCGGCATTTCACACGCTTGAGACATGTCTGAGGGCTGTTGTCACCGTCTTTACGTTCACCCCCTGACAAGGTTGGCGCGGCACGGTAGGTTCCGAGCGTCCGGACCCCACTGACGGGGTTCGTTACGCAACGAAACGGGCGGCACCCCGGCCGCCAGCTCCCGTCAAATGTCCCGGAGGACTCTCATGGGCTTGCTTGTTGATGCGTTCCAGAAGGGTGGGCCGTTCATGTGGCCGCTTCTGGTTTTCGCGGTCTTCTCCCTCGCCATCGGTGCGGAGCGGATGTACTACATCCTCTTCCGCGCCAACATCAACGGCACCGCGTTCTTCGCGCAGGTGCAGAAGTTGATCATGGCCAACAACATCGACCGCGCCATCAAGCTGTGCAACGCGGAGCCCAACGCTGCTCTGCCTCGCGTGCTGAAGTCGGGTCTCACCCGGGCCAACCGCGGTGAGATGGAGATCCAGAATGCGGTCGAGGAGGCCGTGTACGAGGTCTTCCCGCAGCTGGACAAGCGCACGCCCTACCTGAACAAGCTGGCCAACCTCGCCACGCTCACCGGTCTGCTCGGAACGATCCAGGGCCTCATCCTGGCGTTCGAGGCCGTGGCTCACGCGTCCGCCGAGACGAAGCAGACCCTGCTGGCCTCCGGTATCTCCGTCGCCATGTTCACCACGATGTCCGGTCTGATCGTCGCCATCCCGACGATCATCCTCGAGGCCATCGTCGTCAACAAGACGCAGAAGATCAAGGACGAGGTCGACCTCTACGCACTCAAGACCGTCAACCTCCTGGGTGCTCGCCGTCGCGGCACGCTCAAGGAAGACGGCGCCGCGCAGAACGGCTGAGAGTCTCCGCGAGGGCCCGGGTTCGCCGCTGGCGGGTTCGGGCCTTCGAGCAGGCGCTCACGCGACCGACAAACTCCGCATCCGGAGCCAACGGAACATGGCAAGGCGTAGAAAAGGCATCGAGCATGAGGACCTGGACCTCATCCCGATCATGAACATGGTGTCCATCCTCATCCCCTTCCTGCTGCTCGCGGCTCAGTTCGTGCACCTCGCGGTGATCGACAGCACGCTGCCGGCGATCGGGCCGCCGCAGGAAGTGGAAGAGCAGGACGAAGACGACAAGCCGCCTCTGCAGCTGTCGGTCGCCATCACCCGCCAGGGCATCACCGTGGCGGGCGCGGACGCGGTCTTGAACCCGGAGGGTGCCGAGGGTGCTCCCGAGGGCGAAGACGAGGGCCCGACGATTCCGTGCAAGGATGGAAGCTGTGCCACGGTCGATCAGTACGACCTCGACGAGCTCATCCGTCTTCTCCACATGATCAAGGACGAGTACCCGGACGACGAGAACGTCATCCTGGTGCCCGACGGCAAGGTCTCCTACGAGGTCATCGTCCGTGTGATGGACGCGACCCGTGAAGACCCGGCCAAGCCCAACCCCGATGGCTCCGCGCGCCTGCTGTTCCCCTTTGTGGTGATCGCAGGCGGGGCGATGTAGGAGGGCCGAGATGGCTCTGAAGAAGAAGGCACGTCGCACCAAGGACGAGGGCCTGAACATCACCTCGATGATGGACATGTTCACCATCATCCTGGTCTTCCTCCTGAAGTCCTACTCCACGCAGGACATCTCCATCGCGGCGTCGTCGGACCTCGAGATCCCGAGCTCCACGTCGAACAAGGAGCCGGAGCTCGCGGTCAACCTGGTGGTCACCAAGTCCCAGGTCGTCGTCGATGGTGTGCCGGTCCTCGACCTCACCCAGATCCCCGACGACGACAACCCGGGGCAGGAGCTCGCGAGCATTCCCGAGGACGAGAAGAAGGGCCAGATGATCACGCGGCTCTACGATCGGCTGCTCGAGAAGGCTGAGGCGGCCAAGGCGCTGGGTGAAGCCACGGGCTCCGCGGAGCACGAGTTCAAGGGCCGCATCCTGCTCCAGTGCGACAAGACCCTGCCCTTCACCGTCGTTCGCGAGGTGATGTACACGGCGGGTCAGGCGCAGTTCGGTGAGTTCAAGTTCGTCGTCTACAAGCAGGACGGCTGAGGCGCGCCCATGCGCCGCACCGGCCCTCGAGGCGGTCTCCCCCGGGAGACCGCCTCTCGTGTCTCTGGATGGCGTATGTCGTGCCTGTCGTCCGAGGTCCCTGGGTTGTGCCGTCGCCCGGAACCGTCTATGCTTCGGGTGGCTGTTTTCCCCCTGGAACAGACTGGGTTGTTGTTGGTGTTCGGGACTCGTTTTCTACGAAATGCGTCGAAGTTTGAGGTTCGCCTAAACTTTGAGGGCCATCGGCTCGATCCTAGGACTGCGTTCAAGCCCAAGTTGGGGTACTGAAATCCATATGGCCGCTCAGGCGCAAGCTCCGCAGCACAAAGTCCTCCGCATCGGCATCGTCCAGGACGGCAAGATCGTCCAGGAGAGGCTGATCAAGGCCGGCGAGCCCGTGACGGTGGGCGAGTCGACCAAGAACACCTTCGTGCTGCCTCCCGGCGATCTTCCCAAGCGCTTCAGCTTGTTCGTGCCCAAGGGCAAGGGCAAGTCGAAGGGCAACGGGTACGTGCTCCAGTTCTCGGATGGCATGCGGGGGAAGATCTCCTACCGCAACGCCATCATTACGCTGAAGCAGCTACGCGAGCAGGGCAAGGCGAGTCGCAAGGGCCAGCACTTCGTGCTGCCCCTGTCGGAAGGCTACCGAGGAAAGGTCGGCATCGGCAACGCCACGGTGCTGTTCCAGTTCGTGCCGCCGCCGCCCGAGATCGCCACCGGCGCGAAGATGGACTTCCGTCCTCGCCTCATCGAGGACGACGATCCGGTCTTCTTGGGCTTCCTGGCGCTCTTCACTGCGCTGGCGTGCGTGCTCCTGGTGTTCGTCTACACGCACGAGCCGATCGAGTCGCGTGGCTTCCAGGAGATCCCGGATCGCTTCACCAAGGTTGTGATGGAGCCGCCCGACGAGGTCGAGGTGCCGGAGATCGTCGAGGACGAGAACGCGGAGGGCGAAGAGGTCGTCAAGACCGAGGCCGAGGCCGAGCCCACCGAGGCAGCGGAAGAGGAGGCGGCCGAAGAGGCCACGCCCGAAGAGGCGGAGGTCGCCGAGGCAGAGCGCCAGGAGCAGCTCGAGGAAGAGGTGCTGGCCGAGTCCCAGCTGCTCATGGCCCTGATCGGCACCCGCGGCGAGACCAACAACGGCTCACGGGTCGAGGACCTGTTTGGCGAAGGCGACAACTTCTCCCAGGATCTCGACGCGGCGCTCGCGAACGTGTCGGGTGTCGAGGTGGCTTCGACCGCCAACCTCGAGCTCAAGGGCGGAACTGGCGTCGGCACCGAAAACGCGGACATCGGTGACCTGGCCAAGGCCAAGGGCGGTGGTTCCAACGTCGGCGAAGGCCCGGCCACCACGGTCGAGGGCAAGGTCGGCACCGGCGCGGTCTCTATGATCGACGGCGAAGGTGACGGCGACGGCATCCAGAAGGTGGTCCGGAAGTACATCGGACAGGTCAAGTACTGTTACGAGGGTCGTCTCAAGGAGAACCCGAGCTTGTCTGGTCGCGTCGAAGTGCAGATCGTCGTCTCTCGCGGCCGCGTGCAGAGCGTGGACCTGATCGGCAACACGACCGGTGACCCGGCCCTCGGCACCTGCATCTCTGGCAAGATCCGTGGGTGGCGATTCCCGGCGGAGACCGACGCCGACTTCATCTACCCGTTCGCCCTGAGCCAGTAATCCTGCGCTCGAGCGAACCTCGCAAGGAGGCGCACATGCTCCTCAAGACCCTCTCTCGCGCACTTGCAGGACTCGCCGTCGCCGGCGTGTTCGCCGTGGCAGTGCCGGCCCACGCCCAGGAAGGTGGCGTGGGTGGCCAGCTCGAGCAGAGCTCGAGCACAACGCCCAAGGAGAAGAAGGAATTCTCCACGGCGGCGCTCGCCGAGATGCAGGCCGCGTCCAAGTCCGTCTCGAAGCTCCTCGAGCAGGCCGAGAAGGAGAAGGACATCGTCAAGATCCAGTGCCTGACGAAGAAGAAGGCCGGGATCCAGGCCTTGGTCGAGGTGTCGGAGTCCTCCGCACTCTCGATGGAAGAGGCGATCGGCTCGGGCGACACGCAGCGTGCTGATCACGAGTTTCGAAAGGTCGCGGTGGCGCTCTCCAAGGTGCGCCAATTCCTCGCGGAGGCCGACGCCTGTGTCGGCGACGCGGGCGCTGCCCCGGGGGTGACCGAGGTGGACGTCACGGCCGAGGGCCTGACCGATTCCGAGGACACGGAGCCCATCTACGACGGCATCATCGATGTCGACGTCGATCCTCCGGACACCTCGCCCTATTTCTAGGTTTGGTAGTGGTGCCCCGGACTTGCAGGAAACCGGGAAAAGGTGCACCATTCGCCTGTCCCGCGGTGCTGATACGCTGCTGACGCTGAGGCTGGACGTCATCATGGGCTGGAGTTGGAACAGGTCGATCCGTGGGGGATACGGCCTCTTGTGTCTGGCGGCGCTTGCCGCGCCGCCTGCGCAGGCTGCGGCGGGTGATCACATCCGCGTGGGGGATGCGGAGCTGGTGCCCGCTTTGACGGCTGGTGCGCAGTACCAGTCGAACCCGCGGCTGAGTGAGTCCCCACAGCCCGAGGACGCGGGCGTGAACGTGAACGTTCGCCCCGAGCTCCAGGCGAACCTGGACGGGAACGACGCGCGGATGAGCGCCTGGGCCTCGTACAAGGCCACCAAGTACATCTCCGAGGACCTCTGGAACCTCGACAACTACGGCGACATCGACACCGGTCTCGACCTCGATCTCGCGCCGAAGGCGGTGGTCGGCTTCAAGCTCCAGGGTGGCTACACGGTCACGGGCTACCCCACTGGGAACAACACCGGCGACAGCTCCTTGTTCTGGAAGCGCCAAGGCTATGGTGCAGGCTTCGTCGCGGTGCATCCGGGCGCGGCGCTGAGCGCCGACGTCGGTGGCGGCGGCGGCTACGATCAGTTCAACTTCCCGGCCGAGGCTGGCGCCGAGCTCGCCGGTCTCGACAACGGCAAGGTGAGCTACGGCCCCAAGGTCAACCTCAAGTGGACCTTCTTCCCGAAGACCGCCTTCGTGGCCAACTTCGCCTACACGTGGTTCGACTACTCGCAGAACGTGGTGGACGCGACGGGCAGTGGCGACAACGCCCAGGCGCAGGACATCGGCGACTACGGCGTGTTTCCTGGGGGCACCCACCTCCAGGTGCTCGTGGGCCTCCGCGGGCGCTTCACCGAGCGTCTCGTGCTCAACGTGATGAGCGGCTACTCACCGATCAACTACGACGAGACCACCATCGACGGGGCGAACGCTGCAGAGGGCGTGGCGGAAGCCAACGCCGAGGGCCAGGCCTACCTGGTGGACGCCAAGGGGCTCGACGCGCTCCCCGTCACCGCAGACCTGAGCTGGACCCCAAGGTCTGGAGTCACCATGACCGCTGGCTACGTCAAGTCGGTTCAGGACTCCGTGTTCACGAACTACGTGGCGTACCACCACGGCTTTGCCAGGCTTCAGGTGCTCGTGGGCAGCCGAACCGGCTTCGGAGTCGACGGGGGCGTGCGGCTCGAGAAGTACCAGGGCGAGGTCACCCGGAACGACGTCGTGCCGACCGCCAACGGTGGAATCACCTACAACGTGGCCGACTGGCTCGACGCGGGTGTCGACGCCGGCTGGGAACGCCGGGTGAACTCGGAAGGCAACGGCTACGGCGAATACGACAACTTCAAGGGCGGCGCCTCCCTGACCTTCACGTACTGAGCTGTGCGCCCGGGCCTGTGAACGCGCCGCGCCAGTTCTCTTGACTCGTCAAGTGATCCAAGTCGACAACGAGGTCGTAGACAGGATACGCGGTCGGCTTGCCGAGAGACTGATCGCTTGTCTGTGGTCTCGGCACTCCGTCTTCAGGTGCTCCACTTCCGTCCGAAGAGGAGCGTGACTTGTCAGTCCAATAGGAATCGGTGATGCTCGCTCGCATGGTGGTGCTGGTCTTGGGATTGATGGTCGGCTCCGCGGTCGCCGCGGAGACAACGGACGAACAGCAGGCCAAGCTGTCGGGCGAGGTGACCTACGAGGTCGGCTCGGCCGATGTGCTTTCCATCGAGGTCTTTGGCGAGGAAGACCTCACTCGTGAGCTCACGGTGGACCGGGACGGCAACATCAACGTGCCGTACGTCGGTCGGATCCACGTGGCCGACTTCACGCCGGACGAGGTGGCGGAGCTCGTCCGCCTTCAGCTCATCGATGGCTTCCTGCGCGACCCGCAGGTCACCGTCGGCATCGCCGAGTACCGCAGCAAGCCGGTGGTGGTCCTCGGGGAGATCGAGAACGAGGGCACCTACTACCTCGAGGGCGAGACGGACATCCTCGAGCTGCTCAGTGCCGCTGGTGGCGTGCCCGACAGCGTCACCACGGTCAGGATCCACCGAATGGGTCCCGACGGCTTGCAGGTCGGCATCGACGTCGACCTCGAGCGGCTCTCAGCTGGCGACACCACCCAGCGGGTGGTGATGGAGGGTGGGGATCACGTCCAGGTGCTCAACCCCCAGCTGGTGTTCGTCACCGGCGAGGTCAAGGAGGAGGGCGCCATTCCCTGGCGCGACGACCTCACGGCCTGGCAGGCACTGACCAAGGCGGGTGGTCCGGCCACCACCGCGCGCCTTCGCACCGCGTACATCGTGCGCAACGGCGATCCGATCGAGGTGGACCTGAAGTCGGTCAAGCAAGGGCGGACCGCCGACGTGCTCCTCCGTCCTGGCGACCAGCTGGTCATCCCTGAGAGCGCGTTCTAAGCGCGTCAGAACGCCGGCGCCTCGGCCCACTTCCAGGCAGAGGCGACGATCTCGTCGATGCTCGTGTGCTCGGCCTTCCACCCGAGATCCCGCTCGGCCGCTGCTGGAGCGGCGTAGAGCCCCTCGGCATCACCGTCGCGTCGGGGCGCATCGCTGCGAGGGACCTCCAGGCCGGTCACACGCTCCACCGCGGAGATCACCTCCAGCACGGTGGTGCCCACACCGGTGCCGAGGTTCCAAGCACCTCCGGGGTGCCCCGCCAGCAGCTTGGCCACCGCCAGGCGGTGCGCCCTGGCCAGGTCCACCACGTGGATGTAGTCCCGCACGCAGGTGCCGTCGCGGGTGTTCCAGTCGCGCCCGAACACCTTCAGCTCGCCGCGCGCTCCCGTGGCCGCCTCGAAGCAGAGCGGAATGAGGTGGGTCTCCGGTGTGTGGCTCTCGCCCGAGCTGCCGTCAGGCCAGGCACCGGCGGCGTTGAAGTACCGAAGCGCTGCGATGCGCAGGCCCTCGCGCTCGCGCGCCGCGTCGAGCACCTGCTCGACCATCCCCTTCGAGACGCCGTAGGGCGAGACCGGTGCCTTGGGGTGGGCCTCGTCCAGCGGCAGGTACTTCGGGTCGCCGTAGATCGCGCAGGTGCTGGAGAACACCAGCGACTGCACGCCGGCGGCTTGCATCTCGGTCAACAGAGCGATGGTGCCGGCCACGTTGTTGTCGAAGTACCGGAGCGGGTGGGTCACGCTCTCGCCCACCAGCGACTTCGCGGCGAAGTGCAGCACGGCGTCGAAGCGGCGCTCGGCGAAGAGCCCCCGCAGCAGGGCACGGTCGCGCACGTCCCCCTCGATCAGCTCGCCGACCACGGCCTCGCGGTGTCCGGTGGACAGGTCGTCCAGCACGGCGACCTCGTAGCCGTTGGTGGCCAGATCCCGCGCACAGCAGCTGCCGATGTAGCCGGCCCCGCCGACCACCAGGACTCGCTTCGTCATCACGCCTCCACAGGGTGTGGACTATCCTGTGGAGAAGTTCATGTGCTCCATGAACACAGCGGCTGACGCGTCAAGAGAAATCCGGTAGGATCACGCCACACAGCCCTTCTCGGGGAGCTCGGGTGGCGAAGGCGAAGTCCGCAAGATCGAAGAAGGGGGCCGCGCCCAAGACGGCGCCGCCTGCAGTCATGCCCAGCGAGACCCGCCGTTCCCTCGGTTTCCTCTCCGCCCTGTGTGGCTGTGCACTGCTGGTGCTCTCGCTGGCGAGCTACTCGGCCAGCGATCCCGCGTTCTCCCGGCGCTCGAGCGTGGCAGACGTGGCCAACTGGTGCGGTCGCTGGGGCGCACACGCGTCCGATCTCCTCTACCAGGTCTTCGGCTACACCGCGTGGGCCGTGCTGCCCCTCGCGGGGTGGCTGTGGCTGCGCTTCGCACGCCGTCCGGCCGGGTCCGCGATCCGCCTGGTCAACCTCGCCTTCGCGGGCTGGTGGGTGGCCACGCTGCTGGGCTTGCTCAACTACGACGCTGTGGGTGCGGACTTTCCGGCTGGCGGGCTCTTCGGCGACGTCTTCGCCGGAATCCTGCTCGAGACCATCGGAACGGGCGGCGCGTACCTCGTGACGGCGGTGGCCTTGCTTGCCGCTGCGACCGTCTCGTTCGGCATCGACTGGGAGACCCTCGCGGAACGCGGCGTCGGAGTGGTCGAGATCGTCACGCCGCGCGCGGCGAGCGCCCTTGCTGCGCTCGGTGGCCGCACGGCCTCGGGTGCCTGGGGACTGACCAAGGCGTCCAGCCGTCGCTTCGTGGATGCGCTGCGGCCCATCGCGCGCATCCCGCTCGAGGAGGCGGACGAGGACGAGCTCTGGGAGGAGCTCCCAGAGGAGCGGGCTCCCGTGCTGCCAGGTGGCGTGCCCAGCGGCCCCGACCCGGTCGTGGGCGGACTGGCGATTGCGATCCATGGCGAGCCGGATGTGGTGGTCGAGGCCGGGCTCACCCAGGTCGACTTCGACGTTGCTGCCCCGTTCACCCCCCGTCCGACCGCTCCGGGCCAGCGCGACCTGGTCGAGGTGCAGCTCACGGAGAGCGGCGTCGATGCGGGTGTCGCCTCGACCTACGACCTGCCATCGGTGCCGGACCTTCTCGAACAAGCGCGCGCCGAGCGGCGCCCGTCGGTCGTCGAGGAACCCGGTGTGGTGGCCCCGCTGCTCATCGACCCGGTGTCGCTCACGGGCGAGCCCGCGTCGTCCTTCGATGCGCCCGAACCGCCGGCCCACCTGATCCGGCCGTCGCCCACGCTGGAGCCCGTGCTCGAAGACAGCGCGGCGGACATCCGGCCGGCATTGCTCGAGTCGGGCAGCGACTACGACGACGACGACCTCGTGGTGGCACCCGAGATCACCACGCCCTTCGAGCTCCCGGAGCTGGGCCTGCTCGACAAGCACGAGCGGAGCGCCGGCCAGCTGGACGAGCGGGAGCTGAAGACCCTCGCGACCACCCTCGAGGAGACCCTCCGGAACTTCAAGGTCGATGGGCGAGTGACCGCGATCCAGCCCGGTCCTGTCATCACGATCTTCGAGTACCTTCCGGCCCCCGGCATCAAGGTGTCCAAGATCGCGGGCCTCGCGGACGACATCGCGATGGCGATGCGTGCTCTGCGGGTCCGCATCGTGGCCCCCATTCCCGGGCGCGGCTGTGTTGGCATCGAGATCCCGAGCAAGCACCGCCAGACCGTCTGGTTCCGTGACATGCTCGCCAGCCCGGAGTTCCGGGAGAAGAGCTGGACGCTGCCGATGGCGCTGGGCAAGACCGTCGAGGGTCGGCCAGCCATCGCGGACCTGACGAAGATGCCGCACCTGTTGGTTGGCGGCACCACCGGCAGCGGCAAGAGCGTGGGCGTGAACGCCATGCTGATGACCATGCTGTATTCGCGCACCCCCGAAGAGCTGCGGCTCATCCTGATCGATCCGAAGATGCTCGAGTTCGAGCTGTACCAGGACATCCCGCACCTGCTCCACCCCGTGGTGACCGAACCAGCGCTGGCGGCCGCAGCGCTGAAGTGGGCCGTGGAGGAGATGGAGCACCGCTACCGCACCCTGTCGCGCTGGCAGGTTCGGAACATCGCCTCCTACAACAAGAAGGTCGAGCGCGAGCTGGGCGACTGGAACGAGCGGAAGGAGCGCCGCTTCCGGCCGCGCAAGCAGCCGGAGGGCCAGCGGTACGTGCCCAAGCGGATGCCCTTCATCGTGGTGGTCATCGACGAGCTCGCCGACCTGATGATGGTGGCGGCCAAGGAAGTCGAGGACTCCATCATCCGGCTCGCCCAGAAGGCCCGTGCGTGTGGCATCCACCTCATCGTGGCGACCCAGCGCCCGTCGGTCGACGTCATCACTGGCCTCATCAAGGCCAACATGCCGTCGCGCATCGCCTACCAGGTGCGCTCTCGCACCGACGGCCGCACCATCCTCGACCAGAACGGGGCCGAGACCCTGCTCGGCAAGGGCGACATGCTCTACCTGCCCCCTGGCGTGAGCGCATTGCAGCGCCTCCACGGGCCCTTCGTCACCGACGAGGAGTGCCAGCGCGTGGCCGAGTTCGTGCGCGACCAGGCGGAGCCCGACTACAGCGCCGACATCCGTGTCGAGGAGAAGGAGGGGCAGGGCGACCTCTTCGACGACGACGTCGACGACGTCTACGACCTGGCGGTCCAGATCGTGTCGGAGGCCGGAAAGGCCAGCACCTCGATGATCCAGCGGCGCTTGAAGATCGGCTACAACCGCGCCGCGCGCATCATCGAGATGATGGAACGCGAGGGCGTCGTCGGACCTGCGGACGGTGCCCGGCCACGCAAGGTCCTGGCGGGTCCGATCTAGCACCGGTGTCACGAGACGTCGCTGGGCCGAATGGCCCTGCGTCTGGCGCGTTGTTCGGCGCGAGGCTAATTCAACAGGCTCGACTCCTTGGAGGACCGATGCGTCGTCTCGGCCTAGCACTCCTGACCCTCGGGATCGCGGTGCTCCCACCAAGCGCTGCCGCCGAAGGCGAGCCGCAGACCGTCGAGCAGTGGGTGGCGGCGGTCGAGGGCACCTACGAAGGCGTCGACACCCTCTCGGCCGACTTCGTCCAGGTCACGCGGTCCACGGCCATGGGCAGCGAGAGCAAGCAGAAGGGCAGCGTCATCCTGAAGAAGCCGCGCAAGATGCGCTGGGAGTTCTCGGGGACCGACGCGAAGCTCTTCCTGACCGACGGCGAGCGGATGTCGATCTACTCGCCGGCCGACAAGCAGGTCATCGTGTACGACGACCTCTCGGGCGCCGGCACCGGCATGGAGGGTCTGCTCACGGACCTGAACCAGATCGACACGCACTTCAACGTGGCCGAGGTGGACACCAAGCGCTCCAACAAGACCGTGGGCTTCGAGCTCACTCCGAAGTCCGAAGGTGTGAGCTTCAAGACCCTCCGGCTCACGGTGCAGCGGAAGAACTACGTGGTGGAGCAGGTGGTCATCGTGGATGGCTTCGACAACGAGACCGAGATCACCTTCTCGAGCGTGAAGCTGAACCCGGGCGCCGAGGACGCGACCTTCACCTTCGACCCCCCCCCCGGCGTCGAGGTCATCAAGCCCGACGAGGGCGCGTAGCGCCAGGCCATGCAGCGCGTCCACCTCGTCTCCCTGGGCTGTCCGAAGAACCGCGTGGACTCTGAGGTGATGGTCGGAACGCTCCAGGATGGCGCCTACGAGCTGACGGAGGAGCCCGCACTGGCCGACGTCATCGTCGTCAACACCTGCTCGTTCATCCAGCCGGCCACCGAGGAATCCATCGAGACCGTGCTCTCGATGGCTCGGCTCAAGTCGGAAGGCCGCTGTCAGAAGCTGGTGGTCACAGGGTGCATGGTCCAGCGCTACGGCAACGCGTTGGAGGACGAGTTGCCCGAGGTCGACCACTTCCTGGGCACGGGCGAATACCACCGCATCCGGCAGGTGCTCGAGGCACGCGACGGAAGTGGACCGAAGTCCCACGTGGACGTGCCGCTGTACCTGCACGATGAGCTGTCGCCGCGCGTGAACTCCTGGGCGCGTCACAGCGCCTACCTGAAGATCTCGGAAGGCTGCAACCACCGCTGCACCTTCTGCATCATTCCGCAGCTCCGTGGCAAGCTGCGCTCCCGAACGGTGGAATCGCTCGTGGCGGAGGCCGTCAGGCTCGCGAGCGAAGGCGTGCGTGAGCTGAACATCATCAGCCAGGACTCCACCGCCTACGGGCGCGACCTCTATGGCAAGCCCGCCCTCGACGAGCTGCTCTCGGCGCTCGCCAAGGTCGACGGGCTCTCCTGGATCCGACTGCACTACGCCTACCCCATCGGCATGCCGGACAGCCTGTTGGCGGTGTTGGCCGACGAGCCCAAGGTGGTGCCGTACCTCGACATGCCGCTCCAGCACGCTTCGGGCGCCATGCTCCGGGCGATGAAGCGCGGCGTCACCCGGGCGGGTCAGGAACGCATCCTCGATCGCGTCCGCGCGGCGGTGCCCGACGTGGCCATCCGCTCCACGTTCATCGTGGGCTTCCCCGGTGAGACCGAGTCGGACTTCGACGAGCTGGCGTCGTTCGTGCACGACCAGCGCTTCACGCGCGTGGGCGTCTTTCCGTACTACCAGGAGGACGGCACGCCGGCCGCGGAGCTGCCGGACCAGGTTCCCGAAGAGCTCAGGGTCCAGCGTCGCGATCGTCTGATGGCCATCCAGCGCGGCATCAGCCTCGAGCAGCACAACGCTCTGGTCGGGCACGAGCTGCCCGTCATGGTCGACGGCGTGTCGAGCGAACACGATCTCCTGCTGGAGGGGCGGCTGCAGAGCCAGGCGCCCGATGTCGACGGCAAGGTCTTCCTGTCGTCACCGCCGCCGGGGGTGCGCGCCGGCGACCTGCTCACCTGCCGCATCACCCAGGCCACCGCCTACGATCTGGCGGCCGAGCTCGTGAGCTGACGCTACTCCGGGGCGTCCAGCCCCAGGCGCTCCACGTCGAGCACCTCGGTCACGAAGGCGAGCCTCAGGTCGTCGCGCACCTCGGCCAGCCAGCGAAACACCTCGGAGCGGGCCTCGTCGTCGACGTCCACCACCACCACCACCTCGCCGTGCAGGGCGGCCAGGTGGCGGGCACGTTGGAGGCTGGGTCCCGGATCACCGTCCAGGAGCACATCGGCCGAGAGCACTGCGACGCCCGCGTTTCGGGCGGTTCGCAGGGCCGCGGCTTCGACCTCGTCTGTCCCGTCGAGCACGTAGAGATCCCGTGCGACGAGGGTGTCCGCCGGGAGGGCGTCGGGTGGCATGGTCACCAACACGCCGGAGGCATAGGGCACCGCCTCCAGGGCTGCGACCAGCTCGTGATCGGGGTGGAGGTCGATCAGCACCTCCTTGTGGTGGAGCACGGCGGTGCGCGACAGGCGGAGCGTGAAGGGCGCGAAGGGCTCCAGGGCCACCGAGAACGGCACGGGACTGGCCATCAACGTCTCGGCGACGCTTCCCTCCCTCCCCAGTCCTGTGACCACCAGCGCGAGCAGAGGCGGCCGGTCGCTCTCGATGTCTGGAGGTGCCCCCAACGTGGGCTCCAGCGAGAGGTGGGCGACCAGCCGCTTTCCGGCGTAGATGCGCACGTCCGCGTCCAGCTCGTCGTCGGTGGTCACGTAGGCGTCCAGCCGGTCATCCACCTCCTCGAGCACGGACTCGAGACGACGGGCGACCTGCGGCGCGGAGTCCCCTTCGGGGAGCTTCCAGATGCTGCGGTGCGCGATCCACGACCCGCGCTCGTCCTGCCGGACGTCGTCGCTTCGGGTGATGAGGGACGCGTCGGCCAACACCGACGGCGCCAACACCTCGTCGACGAGCCCGTCGAGCTCCAGCTCGTCTTCGACCACCAGGGCTGCCGGAGGGGCCTCGTCCAAGACAACCCAGCGGGCCACGAGCAGGGGCAGCTCCCAGGCTGCCAGTGCGACCAGGGCCACCGCCAGCACTGCGAGCAAGGGGCGCTTCATGGGGTGCGCGCCAGCTCCAGGGCTTTCGCGAGCTGGGCGTCGCGCTCGACGCGATCGGCGACCGAGAGGTGCACGCGCATGCGATCTCCCTCGGCGGGTGCCACCTCGATGTCGGGGAGCAAGCCTCCGTCCACCTCGATCACGCGTCCACCCGGCAGCTCGTAGCGGCTCACCGTCAGCTTCAGGGCGGAGCCGTCGTCGTACTCGTAGACGGACTGGACGGAGCCCTTGCCGTAGGTCGTCTGGCCGACGAGCTCGGCCCGGTCGAGATCCTGCAGCGCACCCGCGACGATCTCCGACGCGCTGGCCGAGTCGCCGTCGACCAGCACGAGCAACCGGATCTCCAGGCGGTCGTCGCTGTCGTCGGTGGCGCGGAGGTCCTCGTCGGCGCCGGCCTTTCGGCCGCGCGTGCTCACCACGAGGGCATCGCCCACGAAGGTGTCCACGATGGCCACGGCCTCCTCGAGCAGGCCGCCGGGGTTGCCACGCATGTCGAGCACGGCAGCCTGCAACGGCGCGTCTCGTCCGAGCTCATCGAGGGTCTCGCGGAGCTCGTCGGAGGCTCCGCGCCGGAAGTGGCTGAGACGGATGTAGGCCAGTCCGGGTTCCACCAGCTCGCCGCGGGCGCTCGGGTTGGGGATCTCGTCGCGCACCACGGTCACGGTGAGTCGGTCCTCGCCACGCAGCAGACCGAGGTCCACTTCGGTGCCCCGCTCGCCCTTGATCGAGGCCACCACGGTGCGGAACTCCCAGCCGCGAATGGCCTCGCCGTCAACCCGCTCGATCACGTCGTCGACGAGCACGCCGGCGAGCTGGGCGGGGCTGTCGCTGATCACGCCGGTGATGAGCGCGCCGCCGCCCTTGACGGGAAGGGCCTCGATCCCGACCCCGAAGTAGCGGTCCTCATGGTCTGCCAGGAGCTGCTGGTAGGCGTCTGGATCGAAGAACATCGTGTGCGCGTCGAGGTGTTCGGCCATGCCGTCGACCGCCGCCCACACCAGCTCGCGCGTGTCGTGCTCCTCGACGTGGTTGACCTGGATCTGCGTGAGCGCGCGAGCGAAGGTCTCGAGCCCGCTGTAGGGATCGCTGCCCGCCGCGTAGGCGGCCAACGCGACCTGGGTGCCGAGGAAGAGCCCGGACCCGAACGCTGCGAAGGTCACGCCGAAGGCGACAGGAGTGCGCATCAGCCGCCCTTGCGGAGGTAGAACAGCGGGTTCTGGGAGGAACCCTTGTAGTACATCTGGAAGTGCAGCCGCGGTCCGCCAGATCCGGTGAGACCGGTCTCGCCGACCAGCCCGAGCGCGTCGCCTGCCGACACCGACTGCCCGGCGGCCACCTGCACCTTCGACGCGTGCGCATAGAGCGACTTCCAGTCGGCGTCGTGGGCCACCACCACCACCAGCCCGAAGCCCGGAAGCTGGCTGACCCGATCCACCACGCCACCGCAGATGGCTCGGAAGGGGGTGTAGCGGGCTGCCCGGATGCTGATCCCGTCGCTCTTGGCCTGCTGACCGCTGGCCTCGTCGGTGTAGGGACCGTAGCCGCGGAGCAGCGGCCCGGTCACCGGCCACGGGAGCTTGCCGCGCTGCTCGCGCATGTTGCACCCCGTGTCGGCCGGCATCGCATAGCTCTTGGCTGCGAGCTGCTGGACGTCGCGTCCGGCGCGGACCTGCTCGGAGAGCATCTGGAGCGCGAGCTCCCGGTCCTTGCGCACCTCCCCGAGGAGCGCCAGCTTTCGTGCACGTTCGTCGCGCAGCTCGGCCTCGCGGAGACGCACCTCGCCTTGTAAGGCGCCCAGGGCGGCCCGGTCCTGCTCCACCCGCTGCAGCGCCAGCTCCTTCACCTCCACGTGGTCGAGGTAGCGCTGGGCGCGGCTCCTGGACTCCGAGAGCACGCTCATCAGGTAGTGCGCGCGGCGACGAAGGTCGGACGGGTCTTCGGCCGAAAAGATGATGCGGGCGAAGCCCCGGCGCTGGAGGTGGTAAAGCGCCAGCAGCCACTGGCGCAGCTCGTCGGCGCGTTCGTCGAGCGCGGCTTCGGCCGCGGCCAGCTCGTCTTCGTTCACCCGCCGCTCGCGCTCGAGCTCGTCGGCGCGTCCTCGCAGGTCGTCCAGCTCGCGCTCCACGCCCAACAGGCGGGTGTCGATCTCCTGCACCTCGCGCAGCAGGCTGCGTTCTTCGAGCTTGGCCTTGGCCAGGTCGCGCCTGGGATCGCTCTGCGCCCACACGAGCGGGAGCAGAAGGAGCGCGAACAAGACCCTCATGGAGCGGCCTGCCAGAAGCGCCGGACGCTGATGAGGCTGCCGCAGACGCCGAGCACCACCCCCGACAGCACCAGGACGGCGAGCCAGCCCGGGGTCAGGAAGTCGAGCACCTGGCCGCCGAGGGCGAGCTGGAGCGCCGTCTGGAGGCGGACGAGCAGGAAGCGGTGCAACACGAAGAGCGCGCCGATCGCGGCTGAGCTGCCGACCACCCCCTGCACGATGCCTTCCAGGAAGAACGGGATCGCGATGAAGATCCACGTGGCGCCGACGAGCTTCATGGTCTCGAGCTCGGCCCGCCGCGCGTAGGTCACGAGGTGCATGGTGTTGCCGACCAGGAACACGGCGGCTGTGAGGATGAGGAAGCCCATCGCCACGCCCAGGAGCTGGAGCAGGGAGAGGAAGCTGTTGAAGCGTTGCACCCACTCCTGGCCGTAGTCGATCCGCTCGAAGTCCTCGCTCGCGATCCGGCTGGCGAAGCTCTCGATGTCGGACGGCCGGGTCGCTCCGTCCTGGAGCGTGATCTCGAGGCTGGCGGGCAGGACGTCGTCCCCGAGCGCCTCGAGCACCCGGTCGATCTCCGGCAAGCGCTCGATCAGCCATGCTCGCGCCTCGACCTCGGAGATGTAGCGCACGCTGTGCACCTCCTCGAGGCGGCCCACGTCATCCTTGACGGCAAAGCGGCGGTCGACGGGCACGTCGGTGTAGAAGTACGCGCTCACGTGGACATCGCGATCCCACGCGTCGACCAGCTCTGAGAGGTTGACCATGATCATCAGGAACACACCGACCAGGGTCACGGCCGCGCCGATCACGCCGGCGGCGACGGCGTTCAGGTAGAGGTTCTCCCAGAGGGAGCGGACGGCCCGACGGACCAGGTGCGCCCAGAGCGCCGGCTTCATCGGTCCCTCACGAGCTTTCCGCCCTCGAAGCGCACGCGCCGGGCGGGAAAGCGCTCCATCAACCCGACGTCATGGGTGGCGATCATCACGGTGGTGCCCCGCAGGTTGATGGCCTGCAGGATCTCCATGACCTCCACCGCCATGGCGCCGTCGAGGTTGCCGGTCGGCTCGTCGGCCAACAGGATGGCGGGGTCGTTGACGATTCCCCGTGCCACAGCGACCCGCTGCTGTTCACCGCCGGAGAGCTGCGTCGGGTAGCGCTTCTCCTTGCCACGCAGACCGACCACGCCCAACACCGCGCGCACCCGGCGGTCGATCTCGGAGCGGGCCATGCCGAGCACCTCGAGCGAGAGCCCGACGTTGTCGAGCACGGTCCTGCGCTGGATGAGCTTGAAGTCCTGGAACACCACGCCCACGTTCCGGCGCAGGAAGGGTAGCTGGCGCTGGCTGAGCTTGGACGCGTCGACGCCGCCGACCAGCAGCTTCCCGCCAGTGGGGTGCTCGGCGCCATAGAGCAGCTTCAACAGCGTGGACTTCCCGGCGCCCGAGGGACCGGTGACGTAGACGAACTCGCCCTTGGCCACCCGGAGGTCGACGTCGATGAGCGCGTCGTTCTCGCCGTAGTTCTTGTGCACGTGGTAGAGCCGGATCAGGCGGCACCCCCGAACACGCCAGTGGGTGTGTCGAGGTCCACGAGGGCGACCGGCTTCGGAACGACCCCGAGGAACCGGCGCCCGGCGTGCTGGAACCGCTCCACGTTGTCGGTGACCAGGAAGCGGCTCCGGCCGGTTCCGGCCTGGCGCAGCAGGCCCGCTTCGGCCAGGCGTTCGCGCGTGGCGACGGCGGTGCTCTCGGCCGAGTCGACGATGGCGACTCCCGGAAGCGCCGCTTCGATCACGCCGCGCAAGAGCGGGTAGTGGGTGCAGCCGAGGATGACCGTGTCGGGCCCATCGCGGAGGGGCGCGAGGTACCGCTCGGCGACGAGCCGCGCGACCTCGCCGTCGGTCCAGCCTTCTTCCGCGAGGCCCACGAAGAGTCCGCAAGCGCGCGCTTGGACCTCGCGCACGTGGGGTGCCAGCAGCGCCTGGTAGCGGCCGCCGCGGATGGTTCCTTCAGTGCCCAGCACGGCCACACGACCGGAACGGGTGCGCCTCAGCGCTTCCGCGACGCCTGGCTCGATGACCCCCAGCACGGGGACACCGGCGCGACGCCCAGCGGCCGTGAGGGCGGGCAGAGCGTGGGTGGTGGCGGTGTTGCAGGCCACCACGAGCGCCTTGATGCCGTCTTCGTAGAGGTGGGACGCGACCCTCAGGGCGTAGCGCTCCACCGTGGTGGCCGAGCGGGTGCCGTACGGTACGCGCGCCGTGTCCCCGAGGTAGAGCAGGTCTTCCGCCGGGAGCGCGCGGCGGAGCGCGGCCAGCACGGTGAGGCCGCCCACGCCCGAGTCGAACACACCGATGGGGCGCAGGTCGTGCAAAGGGCTCCTACCTCGACGCCAGAGGGTATCCCGCACCGGTTAGGGCGTCTCCCGGAGGCCCATGCGCGTCGCTGTCTACGGTGGGAGCTTCGACCCGCCCCATGTGGGGCACGCGATGGTCGCGGCCTGGCTCGGTTGGACCCGTCGCGTGGACGAGGTCTGGCTGGTGCCCACCTACCAACACGCCTTCGAGAAGGACCTCGCGCCCTTCGACACCCGGGTCGCGCTGTGCGAGGCGATGGCTCGAAGCCTCGGTCCCCACGTGCGTGTGGACCGGGTGGAGGAGCGGCTCGAGCGGCCCAGCTACACCATCCACACCCTCGAGGCACTCGCGCGGGCGCACCCGGAGCACAGCTTCCGCCTCGTCATCGGATCCGACGTGCTCGAGCAGACCGACGCGTGGCACCGCTGGGATCTCATCGAGGAGCGCTTTGTTCCCGTGGTGGTCGGACGTGTGGGCTACGAAGAGGTGCCCGGCGCGCCCTCGTTTCCGCCGGTGTCGTCGACCGAGGTGCGGCGCGCCCTGAGAGCGGGGGAGAGCGTCGCGCACCTCGTCCCGGGGGTGGTGCTCGATCTGCTGGACGGGGTGTACCGATGACCTTGGTGCTCTACGACATCGACGGCACGCTGCTCAACACCCAGGGGGCCGGTCGGGAGGCCTTGCACCGTGCGTTCGTGGCGCTCCATGGGGTCGAACGGGCCTTCGACGCCGTGAACTTCGGCGGCGCCACCGATCAGTCGATCGTGCAGGACGCGTTCGAGCACGCGGGGCTCTCCTGCGGCGCGCCCGAGCGGGCGGCGCTGAAGCGCCGGTACCTGCGCGAGCTCGAGCGTGGGCTCGCCGCCGAACCGGAGCGTGTGCAGTGGTGCCCCGGCGCCGCCCAGACCGTGCTGGCCACCTCGGAGCGTGCCCAGAACGCCCTGCTCACCGGCAACTGGCGCCAAGGCGCCGAGCTCAAGCTGGGCACCTTCTTCCAACAGTTCGCCTTCGGGGCCTTCGGCGACGACAGCCCTCGCCGCAACGATCTGGTCCCCGTCGCGCGGGAGCGTGCGCGCGCGGCGGGCATCGAGCCGGATCGGGTGGTGGTGATCGGAGACACACCGGCGGACGTCGCCTGCGCGCGCGCCGGGGGCGCCGTGGCCGTCGCAGTGTGCACCGGATGGTCGAGCCGGACCACGCTCGAGGTCACCGGCCCGGACCTGTTGCTGGACGATCTGCACGCCGGGCGAGAGGCCCTGCTCGCACTGCTGTGAAGGGGTCGGGACCCTATTCCTCGGGCGATGCGACGTAGAGCGCGGCCACGTCCGAGGCACCGTCGTCGTTCAGGCCTCCGAAGACCAGGCTTCCGTAGAGCGGGTCGTACGCCACCGCTGGGAGCTGGGTGCGACCGGGGAGCACGTTGTAGTCGTCGCTCTCGCCGCAGGCTTCGACGACCGAGAAGCTCTCGTTCGAGTAGCTGAACACCTCTGCGCAGGCGAGGGGGTCGTCGTCGTCGCCGGCGACCAGGTACCCGGTGGCCGAGCCGCCCACCACGAGCACGTCGCCCCCGGGGAGCGCCACGGCGCTGTGCTTCTGGCGCGCCAGGATCATGTTGCCGGCGGCCGACCAGCGTGAGCCGGGCGACCCCTCGGGATCGAAGATCCAGGCGCTCTTCACGGCCTCGCCCGCCACCTCCTGCGACTCGCCGTCCACGTCGAGACCCCCTGTGGCCAGGGCTCGACCGTCGCCGAGCGAGGTGAGCTGGTAGTGGATGAGGCCCGTGGGGAGCGGGTCTTCGTCGAGCTTCTTGACCTCGCTCGAGTCCGGCGACATCAGGTAGCACTGGTCCAGGGCGGTGTAGTTCGCACCGTCGGCGTCGAAGCCGCCGCACCACAGCGCGCCATGCTCCCCGAGGGCCACCGCCTCGGCGTAGGTCGTGATGCCGAGGTCGGAGCCGAGGCTGTCGGAGTCTTCGAAGGCACCGGTCTCCGGATCGTAGACCTCCACCCGTCCGATCGAGGAGAGCGAGTAGCCGCTGCCCGTGTCGGTGCGCTCGGTGCCGCCGAAGAGCACGACCTTGCCGTCGCTGTTCAGCGCCGCGTTGTGACCGGCTCGCACCCGGTTCATCGTCACCGTGGACACGACCTCCGGGCCGGCGGCCGCCCACGGGTCGATGACCACGGCGGAGTCGGTCTCGGTCCCTGCGGCGGCGTAGCCCGTGGCTCCCCCCGCCACGAGCACGGTGCCGTCTTCCATCAGGGTGGCGGAGTGTTCGACGCGCGGGCCCGGGAGCAGGCCGGGGTAGCTCGCGAAGGCCACCGTGCCGCCGGTGGCGTCGACGTCGAAGACCAGCACGGCATCGCTGGCCGTGTCGGGCTCGAACACCCAGTTGGTCTGGCTCTTCTTGGCGAGCACGCCGCCGATGACCAGGAAGCGCCCGTCGCCCACCGCGACCGCCTCGGCCAGCGCGTGTTCCGCGGCCGCGTCTTCCAGCCAGGCGAAGCTGTCCACTTCGGAGACCAGCACGTAGTGCGTCTGCTGACCCCCGCCGGTGATGGTGAGCGCCGGCGTGCGCCCGAAGGCCGTGGTCTCACCGCCGGAGGTCACGCGGACCGCGATCGTGCTGCCTTCGAGCGACGGCAGTCCGGAGAGCTCCAGCGTGCCCGACGCGCCGCCGTCGAGGCTGGTCGTCGTCCCGTCGGCGTGTTCGACCTCGAAGACCACCGCGTCGGCGTCGCCGAAGGGATCCTGGTTGTCCACGGTGACCGGGACCAGGGTCAGGTCGAAGGACGTGCAGGCGAGGAGGGTCCAGAGGCTCACGGCGACGAACCTACGGCTGTCTCCAAAGGACTGTCAACCCATTGGACCCGATGCCTGCTCGGTGGCAAGGTGGCGGCGTGCTGCAGCTCTCGACCTCCGCTCGACTGTCTTCCAGGCCTGGCCTCGTGCATGGCTTCACGACCCGGCGGGGCGGCGTGAGCACCGGGGGGCTGGCGAGCCTGAACCTGGCCCGCCGGCCGGGGGAGCGCGAAGAAGCCCTCGTCGAGAACTGGCGCCGGGTGGTGGGGGAGGCGGACCTCGCCCTCGCCCACCAGGTGCACGGCGACCGGGTCCTGGTGGTCGGAGAGGGGGCCGGACCGCTGGACGTGGTCGGCGAGGCCGACGCCCTGGTCACCACGACCCCCGGCCTGATCGTCGCCGTGAGGGTGGCGGACTGTGTTCCGGTGCTGCTCGTCGCGCCGGGCGGGGTGGCGGCGGTGCACGCGGGCTGGCGTGGCACCGTGGCGGGCATCGTCGAGCGGGCCGTGGCCGTGCTGTGTGAGGTCACCGGCACGCGACCCGAGCAGGTGACCGCCGCCATCGGTCCCGCCATCGGCGTGTGTTGCTACGAGGTTGGATCCGAGGTGGCCTCGCGGGTGGCCGAGCGCGCACCGGAGGCGGTCGACGCCAGCCGGGCACGCGAGCACGTGGACCTGCGTCGCGCCAACGCGGTGCACCTCCGCCGCTCAGGTGTCGGAGCGATCGACGAGGTGGGTGGTTGCACCCGCTGCGACCCGGACAGCTTCTCGCACCGCCGCGACCCCACCTGCGGGCGGCTCGCGGGCTTCGTGGGACGCACGTGATCGCGCTGTGGCTGGCGTGCACGCCCGACCACCCGATCAAGACCGCGCTCGAGCACTTCTCGGAAGGCAAGTCGGCCCTCGAGGCCGGGGACGCGGCCTCGGCGTCCGCCGCCTTCGAGGCGGCACTCGCCGTGCACCACGACGCGGCGGAGCTGGAGCTCTGGCTGGGACGGGCGCTCGCCGCGCAGGGCGATCTGCAGGGCGCCATCGAAGCGGCGACTCGGGCGCTGGACGTGCGTGGCGAGTGGCACATCGCGCACTACAACCGCGCTTGCTGGCGGGCGCGCGCAGGGGAGCTCGAGCTGGCGGCCGCCGATCTCTCCGTGGCCCTGGGCGGCGACCTCGACCTCCTGGTGATCGCTGCCGATCCGGACCTCGATGCGCTCCGGGCCGACCCGCGCTTCCGCGACCTGGTGCCCCGTCGCGCGTTGCCGGCCACCGTCGAGGCCCCCGAGGACGCGTGGTTCGTGGGCTCCGAGTGGACCTTGACGTTCGAGGCGCTCGAACCCGAGGGCCGGGTCGTGTCCGTCCAGGCCACCGAGCCGTTCTCCGCCCCGGTGGCGCATCGCCGCACCGTCGAGGACCTGGTCCGCCACGAGGGGCGGCAGGCACGGCGGCTCCTGATCGAGTTCCGAGTGCTCGACGCGGGGGAGGGGACGTCCGGCCCGTGGACCCTGTCGGCCGGTGATCTCGAGGCGACCGTCGGCCCCGTGGACTGGCGCTTCCTCGCACCCCCGGACCACGTGGCTGCCCCTGTGCACCTCGTCGGCGACCCCTTCGCAGTGCCCAGCCAGCTCTTCGCGGGCCTGGAGGGGGCTTCGGCACGTCGGGACGGGGAGCTGGTGCTCCTGCGCGCCGAGCCCGGCGACGTCATCGCCGTCGACGGAGAGCTGCCCGCGGTCAGCTACGAGGTGAGGGACGCCGGTGAACCGCGCTGGATCGGCGTGGCGGTGGCTTCGACGACGCCGGTGTCCGGCGCGGTGCGCCGCGCAGGCCAGGAGATCCTGACCGGCACGTGGTGATCAGATGCCGGTGTCACCGCCAGCGCTGGCATCACAGCCGTTGGTGTCGCCCGACCCGTTCCCGCTGGTGGTGAGCGTGCCGGTCAGTGTGGCGTCGCTGCAGGTCATGCCGTAGCCGGCGTTGTCGTTGCTGGAGGAGTCGACGCTGTCGAGGCTGCTGGTCTGCACGTAGACGCCGTCGCTTCCGCTGCCGCTCACGGTCACGCCGTCGATGGCCACGGCGGCTCCCGTGTTGAGGTTCAGGCCGTAGCCGCCATTTCCAGCCACCTCGACGCCGGTGAGGGCGAGGTTGGTCGCGCTCGTGCTCACGCCATGGTCGCCGTTGTCCGACGCGGTGCCACCGTCGATGTCGAGGGTGCCGAGGTAGCTGTAGAAGCCCTCGGTGCCGTTGCGGTCCATCGTCGCGCCGACGAAGTCGACCGTGCTGCTGACGGCGTAGACGCCCCGCCCCGTGTTGTCGGACGCGCTCACATCGGAGAAGGACCCATTGGAGACGCTCGAGACGTAGAGCCCCGTGCTGGTCCCGCCGGTCGCTTCGAGGTCGGTGACCGAGGGGGCGCTGAGCGCCGACAGGTACACGGCGTGGGTGCCACCGGCTGCGGTGACGCGATCCATGGTGACGTCGCTGTAGCTGGACAGGTAGAGCCCGTAGTAGCTCAGGTCCGGCGACTCGATGACGGCGTCGCTGATGTGGAACTCGTCGGTCCCAGACCCGTAGGCGTAGATCGCCGCGCTGCCCCACGTCGCGGTCGTCTCGGCTGGCGTGATGGAGACGTTGGAGAGCTCGGTGGTGCCGCTGGCCACGAAGACGGGCGAGTAGGTGGGGTTGGTGACGGTGAGGGCGTCCAGCTCCAGGTCACAGCTCGAGGCGTAGACGGAGTAGCCGTAGCTCGTGCCCTCGGAGGTGTACTTCTCCTTGCCCTTCGCGTCGTAGTAGGTGGACGCGTAGGTGTAGGTGCCCGAGCCGTCGATGGTCAGCCCGGATCCCTGGAGGGTGCCGCCGCTGCAGTACACGAGGTAGGCGCCGCTGTCGCTGATCGTGTTGTCGACCACCCCGTAGGCGCCGCTGCTCGCCACGCTGATCAGCCGCTGGTTGTAGCCGGTCCAGGTGTTGCCGCGGACGGTGCCCGTGCCCCCGTAGAGGTTGAGACCGTAGGAGCCGTCGGAGAAGGCGTTGTCGGTGACGTTCACCGTGCCCGTGGTGGAGGAGTAGAGGTCCTGGGAGTAGTCGGCGAGCGCGTAGCTGCCGTCGGTCGCGACGTAGCTGACGTGGTTCTCGGTGAAGGTGGAGCCGCTTACGTCCAGGTCACCGCTGTAGTTGTAGAGCGAGTAGCGGTTGTTGGAGAAGCTGGTGTTCTCGATGCTCAGGTCGCTGTACTGGTTGAAGATCTGCACGCCCGAGAGGCCCTCCAAGAAGGGCACGGCGTTGTCGAAGCTGGCCTCCGAGATCGCCACGGTCGATTGGTAGGCCACCAGCCCGTAGCCATCGGTGCTGGTCACGCCGCCGCCGGTCCACGTGATGTCGGAGTAGTCGAACTCCATGCCGAACTGGAAGGCGGTGTCGTCGATGCCGTCGGAGTCGGTGTCGTAGCCGAGGGCCGCGAGGCAGCTGGCCCCCTGGTAGTTTCGGTGCCCGTCGAGCACGAGGTTCTCGAAGCTGCCGTCGAGGTACGCGCCGATGATGCCGATGCAGCCCGCGTCGGTGACCGTCACGTCGGTCGCGGAGATCGATACCTCGTCGTTGAAGGGACCGAGGTAGAGCCCCAGGTAGTTGCTGCCGGACACCGTCAGCCCATCGAGCGTGACCTCGTCGGCGTCGATCTCGACCCCGAAGGAGCTCTCTTCCCCATCCTCGCCGGGCATGGTGACCACCGTGTCGACCACCGACACCGGGTCCTGGGTCTGCACGAAGATGCCGACGTACTGGGGGCCGTCGATGGTCACGCTGTTGGTGGAGAAGGCCCCGAGGTAGGCGAACACACCGTAGAAACCACCGACGATGGTGTCCCCTTCGAGCGCCACGTCGGCTTCCGGGCCCCACACGCCCACGTAGGTGGGGGTCAGGCTGTTCTCGAAGGTGGTCAACGACGCGCCTTCACGCGCCATGATGTCGAAGCCGTCGGCGAGCGAGTCGTCGACGAGCTCGGTGTAGTCGATGCCCGCGATGGTGTTCTCGCTGGCGGTGACCACCGCGCCGCTGTCGGCCAGGATTCCGAAGCCCAGCGTGTCGGTGATCGTGCTCGACGAGATGGTGGCCGAGCCGCTCACGATCTCGATGCCGCCGCCCGCGCCGCGGATCGTCACGGTGTCGATCGACACGTTCTCGCTGTCCGTGCTGCGGATGGCGGAGCTGGCCATGCCGTCCTCGAAGGTGAGGTCGGACAGGGTCACGTCGGCGGCGTTCTCGATCTGCACGCCCAGTCGGTCCGACGACAGCGTGAGGCCGGAGATGGTCACCCCCTCGACGCCGCTGACCTTCAGCACGGCCTGGTTGGTGTCGCCCGTCCAGCGCACCTCGTCTGCACCGGCTCCAACGAGCGAGAGAGGGGTGTTGACGACGAGCGAGCCGGTGATCTCGCCCGCGCAGAGCGTGATCGTGCTCCCTTCACTGGACCAGTCGAGCGCTGATTGCAGGTCGTCGAAGCCCGCCGTGTCGTCGACCACGAAGCAGCCATCGGCCGAGGGCGTGTCGGTGTCGTCGACCGATGGGTCGGAGGTGTCGCTCCCGCCGTCCTTGCAGGCCAACATCAGAAGCGGGAGGAGCGCGGCGCTCATGGACGTCTCGGGCGTGGGTTGGGCCCAGGCTAACGGTGCTCTTTGGGCCACACAAGCGCCGTCGTGGGCGGCCGTGCTAAGGAGGGCGGCCCGGCGCTCGCCGTAGTCTGGAGGCCATCTTGGATCGAACTGCGCTCTTGGAGCGGCTCGCGGAGAAGGAGGCGGCAGCTCTGGCCGGCGGCGGCGAGGCCCGCGTGGAGCGCCAGCACGCATCGGGCCGGCTCACCGCCCGTGAGCGCATCGAGCGGCTCTTCGACGTGGGGAGCTTCGAGGAGATGGGCCAGCTGGTCACGCACCGCTGCACGGACTTCGGCATGCAGGAGCAGCGCATCCCAGGCGATGGGGTCGTGACCGGGTGGGGACGGATCGACGGTCGGCTGGTGTACGTCTTCGCGCAGGACTTCACGGTCTTCGGTGGATCGCTGTCGTTGGCTTACGCCGAGAAGATCTGCCGGGTCATGGATCTCGCCGTGAAGACGGGAGCGCCCGTCATCGGGCTCAACGACTCGGGCGGCGCGCGCATCCAGGAGGGGGTGGCGAGCCTCGCCGGCTATGCCGACATCTTCCTTCGCAACACCCTGGCGAGCGGGGTCGTGCCTCAGCTCTCCGCCATCCTCGGGCCCTGCGCGGGCGGCGCGGTGTATTCGCCGGCCATCACCGACTTCATCGCGATGGTGGAGGACACCTCCTACATGTTCGTGACCGGGCCGGACGTCATCAAGACCGTCACCCACGAAGAGGTCACCAAGGAGGAGCTCGGCGGTGCGATGACCCACAGCGCGCGATCGGGGGTCGCCCACTTCGCCGTGCCCGACGAGGACGCGTGCCTCGCCCTGATGCGCGAGCTCCTGAGCTTCCTCCCCCAGAACAACATGGAGGAGGCGCCGCGCCAGGCCACGGAGGATCCGGTCGATCGGTCGTGCCCCGAGCTCACCGAGCTCGTTCCGATCCACGCGAACAAGCCCTACGACATCACCGAGCTCATCCGGTCGGTGGCCGACGACCACCACTTCCTGGAGGTGCAGCGTGAGTACGCCGGCAACCTCGTGGTCGGCTTCCTGCGGCTGGGCGGTCGCTCGGTGGGTGTGGTGGCGAACCAGCCCGCTCACCTGGCCGGCGTGCTGGACATCGCGAGCTCGGTCAAGGGCGCGCGCTTCGTGCGCTTCTGCGATGCCTTCAACATCCCCTTGCTGGTGCTCGAGGATGTCCCGGGCTTCCTCCCCGGCACGGCCCAGGAGTTCGGCGGCATCATCAAGCACGGCGCCAAGCTGCTCTACGCCTTCTGCGAGGCCACGGTGCCCAAGGTCACGCTCATCACCCGCAAGGCCTACGGCGGCGCGTACTGCGTGATGAACAGCAAGCACATCCGCGCTGACCTGAACCTCGCCTACCCGACCGCGGAGATCGCGGTGATGGGGCCAGACGGTGCCGTGAACATCATCCACCGCCGTGAGCTCAAGGGTGCCGAGGACCCCGTCGCCGAGAAGGCTCGCCTGGTGGAGGCGTACCGGGAGAACTTCGCGAACCCCTACCAGGCGGCCAGCCTGGGCTACGTCGATGCGGTCATCCGGCCCGAAGAGACCCGGAGGCGACTCGTCGAGGCCTTCCGTCGGCTCGAGAACAAGCGAGACGAGAACCCTCCCAAGAAGCACGGCTGCATTCCGCTCTAGAGCACCCATCAGGTAATCTCGAGTCGCATGCTTGCGCCCGCCGGCCGTGGCCGGCGTCCCGCCTCCTCGACGTGCCCCTGGCACGCCTTCGTCGCCGGCACCGGGCCCGCGCTGCGGGCCCTCGCCAGCCACGACCAGCCTGCGCGGCGCCTGCTCCGTTCGATTACCTGATCGGCGCTCTGGATCCTCCTGGATCCTCGTCGGGCTGGACCCTGCGTCCTCTTGCATCTCCCACGCCCCCAGGCTAAACGCCGGGGTCAATACGAATCCCTCTCGAGGTTTCCCCATGGTTCGCCTTCGCCTCACCCGCATGGGTCGCAAGAAGAAGCCCTTCTACCGAATCGTCGCCGCCGACAGCCGCTCCCCTCGGGACGGTCGCTGCATCGAGCAGCTCGGCTACTACGATCCGATGAAGAAGCCCGTCGACATCAAGGTCGACCTCGAGCGCGTCGATCACTGGATCGGCGTGGGCGCCCAGCCCTCCGAGACCGTGGCCAGCCTCATCAAGAAGGCGCGCGCCGCGTCGACGGAGTCCTGATGGACCAGCTTGTCAGTTTTGTGGTCCAGGGCCTCGTCGACAACCCCGACGACGTCGAGGTCAGCCAGGTCGAAGGCGACTCCACCGTGATGCTCGAGCTGAGCGTGCACGAGGACGACGTCGAGCTCGTCCAGGGCGAAGACGGTGAGACCCTCCGCCACCTCCGCGCGGTGCTCGCCGCTGCCTCTGGCCGCCGCAAGGCGATCCTCGAGTTGGTCGAAGGTGGCAACGCCGGCGAAGAGTAGAGCGGGCCCCGACGAGGTCTCGCTCGGCGAGGTCGTCGGCATCTTCGGCACCGCCGGAGAGGTCCGTCTGCACCTGCACAACCGGACCTCGCAGTTCTTCTCGAAGGGCCGCGAGGTCTGGCTCGTGGCGCCGGACGGCGGACGCGAGCGCGTGCACCTGAAGACCCGCCCGGGGGCGGGCGGTCGCGTGATCGGCCGGGTCCGTGGGCTGCGCTTTCGTGACGAGGCGCGTGCGCTGATGGGCCACGAGCTCGTCGTGGCCAAGGTGGAGCTTCCGCGCGCGCCGGAGGGCGAGTACTACCACCACCAGCTGGTGGGGCTTCGCGTCGAGACCGGCGACGGGCAGGTGCTCGGGCACCTCGCGGAGATCCACAGCACCGGTCCGGTCGACATGTGGGTCGTGCACACCGACGACGGCGATGAGATCAGCGTGCCCGCGCTGAAGGAGTTGGTCGAGACCGTGGACGTGGCGGGGGGGCGGGTGATCCTGCGCGCCGGCGACTGATGCGCTTCGACCTGATCACCGCGCACCCTGAGCTCGTGCGGTCGCCCCTCGACCACTCCATCGTCCGGCGGGCCCGCGACGCGGGCGCCATCGAGGTGCACGTGCACGACCTGCGCAACTGGGCCGAGGGGCGCCATCGCCAGATCGACGACACCCCCTACGGCGGCGGCGCGGGGATGGTGCTCCGAGTCGACGTGCTCGCGCGCGCGATCCGGGCGATCTCGTCGCCCGAGAGCCTGGTGGTGCTCCTGGATCCGGCCGGGGAGCGCTTCGACCAGGCTCGTGCGCGAGGCCTCTCGGCGCACCCCCACCTGGTGTTGGTGTGCGGCCACTACGAAGGTGTGGATGCCCGCGTGCGGGAGCTCGTAGACGCCGAGATCTCCATCGGGGACTACGTGCTGACGGGTGGTGAGGTCGCCGCGCTGGTCGTGCTGGAGGCCACCGCCCGGTTGGTGCCCGGAGTGCTCGGAAACGCGCACAGCGCCCAGGACGAGAGCTTCTCGAAGCCACTCCTAGAGTATCCGCAGTACACCCGGCCCCGAGACTTCGAGGGCCAGCAGGTTCCCGAGGTGTTGCTCAGCGGTCACCACGCGCGGATCGAGGCCTGGCGCCGGGAGCACGCGGTGGCGCTGACACGCGCCCGTCGGCCGGACCTGGTCGACGACGACGAGGCCGGTTGACCAGCGCGCAGTTGGCCGTTAATCGCCGGGGGTTCGCGCGCCTGGACTGGTGCGCCCACGAGGTTCAGCCACATGAGCACCAGCATCGACACGATCGAGAAGGAACTGGTCGGCGACTCCACCGCCGGCCAGGACGTCAAGATCGGCGACACCGTCCGCGTCTACGTCCGGATCACCGAGGGGGCCAAGGAGCGCATCCAGGCCTTCGAGGGCACCGTCATCGCCCAGCGTCATGGCGGCATCCGCGAGACCATCACGGTCCGGAAGATCTCCAACGGCATCGGCGTGGAGCGCATCTTCCCCGTGCATGCGCCGGCCATCGACCGGATCGAGGTCAAGCGTCGGCACCGCGTGCGCCGCGCCAAGCTCTACTACCTCCGTGACCGCCGCGGCAAGAAGGCGCGCCTCAAGGAAGTTCGCGACTGGTAGTCGCGGCCCTTGGGCCTCTCTCCCGACGACCGTCGCAAGGCCGTCGCGCTCGGTGAAGAAGCCGAGCGCGTCGTGGCCCGTCGCTACGAGCGCGACGGTTGGACCGTGCTCGCACACCGCTGGATGGGCGGCGGCGCGGAGGTCGATCTCATCGTTCGCGACGTCGATCGGCTCCGTTTCGTGGAGGTGAAGCTCCGAAAGCCGGAGGACCCGGTCGGCTTCGAGGCGGTGGACGCGCGCAAGGTCGCCCGCTTGCGGCGTGCCGGCGACGCCTTCCTCGTCGACTACCAGGGCGCCGTCCGCGAAGCCTGCATCGCCGTCGCGCTGGTCGCGTGCGTCGATGGGCGGTGGTCCATCGACCTGCTGGACGACGCCGTCTGATGCCGCTCCAGGTGCTCGCCACCCCCATCGGCAACCTCGCGGACGTCTCGCCACGGGCCCGCAGGGCGCTGGCCGGCGCGGAGCTGGTGGCCGCCGAGGACACCAGGGTCACGCGCAAGCTCTACGCCGCGCTCGGCCTCGTGGCCCCCCGTGTGCTGCGTTTCTCGGGCGCTGGCATGCAGCGCTCGGCGCAGCGCATCGCCGACGAGGTGGCGTCTGGAAAGCGGGTCGTCGTCGTCTCCGATGCTGGCACACCCGTGGTGAGCGATCCCGGACACCTGGCGGTGCGCGCCTGCCTCGACCGCGGGCTCTCGGTCGAGCCCATCCCCGGTCCGTCGGCGGCCGTGCTGGCGGTGTCGGTGTCGGGGCTCCCGTGCGCGCCGTTCCACGTGCTGGGCTTCCCGCCGCGCAAACCGGGTCCGCTACGACGCTGGCTGCAGGCCCAGGGGGCGCTGCCGGGAAGCCTCGTGCTGTTCGAGAGCCCGCAGCGGACCGCTTCGACGGTACGGGCCATCGCCGACGTGCTCGTCGACCGTGAGGTCTGCCTGTGCCGGGAGCTGACGAAGCTGCACGAGGAGGTGCTGCTCGGCGGGGCGAGCGAGCTGGCCGATCAGCTCGCAGCTCGGGAGCTGAAGGGGGAGGTGACGCTGGTCATCGGGCCCGGCGAGGCGCCCAAGCGGGAGCTGGCCGAGCCGGGAGAAGGCCTCCGCAGCATCGCGCAGGCCCTCGCCGATCGGTGGGGTGTGCCGCGGCGGGAGGCGTACCAGCGGCTCCTGGAGCTCGAGCGAAGCCTGGGCGGCTGATCAGCTCTCGGGGGTCCGGATCAGGATCTCCATCTGGAACATCGCACCGAGCGCGATCGTGTCCGCTCCCGTGGAGACCTGGTAGGGGTGCTCCAGCCGGTGGGGGGTGACGTAGTCCACGTCGGCCGCGAGATCGAACTTCAGGTAGTCCATCACCTGGAAGTAGATCCCCAGCCCGGCGCCCGCGGTCATGTACTCGGACTGCGTGACCAGCGTGCCCTGGCTCGAAGGCAGCACGTCGGGCAGGTAGAGCCCGCTCGGCACGTCGGCCCAGGTGTGGTAGTCGAAGCCGAGGTGCAGATCGATGGCCGAGCGGCTGGCGCGTTCGGCCGACTCGCTGGTGGTGATCTCGATGCCCACGTCCGCGCCCATGGTCTTCGATGGGTAGACCTTGGGCACGGCGCCGTCGTGGGCCTCCTGCCAGGCATCGTTCACGTTCTCGCCATCGGTGTCCTGCAGCGTGACGTAGTTCCAGCTCCGGAGGTCGGCGGTGGCGTTGAACCAGGGTTCGACGGTGCCGGTGTCCTTGGAGAAGGCCGTGCGCAGCTTCACGCTGGGCCCGCCGGGGCCGGCGCCGCGGCCTTCTTCGGAGGTCGACCACCAGTCGGTGCTGTCGGCGGTCTGCACGGCGACCTCCAGCAGCCACGTGGCGCGGTTGCCCCAGCCGGTCCACTGCTCGGAGAAGGGGGTGCCGCGCGCGCCGATCCATACGCCGCCGAAGCCTTCTCCCTCGATCACCGTCTCGCCCTCCAGCGTGCTCCCGGTCGCCATCGAGCCCTGCTCGGTGTTGGGATCGAAGATCATCTCGTTGGCGTCGGCGTAGCTCTGGCGCGCGCGGAGGTAGCTGGGCATCTCCACGAACACGGCCGCGCCGGGCGCAACGCCGAACGCGCCCCCGTAGTGGATTCGGTGTTCTTCGTAGTTCGACCGGGCGACGTCGACGTCGCCTTCGCTCAACGTGCCGCCGGTGAGCGCCATCTGGTAGCTCACCTCGAGGTCACCACGGAGGAAGGGCGGCAGCTTGGTGACTTCGGCCCCGTGGGCCATTCCGACGAGCGCGAGCAGCATGCGGGGGAGTCTACCCGATGTCTCAGCGCTCCTCCCGGAGCCGGTACTCCTTCATCTTGGTCTGCAAGCTCTTCCGCGAGATGTCGAGGCGCCGCGCAGCACGGGTGACGTTGTGGTCCTCCGCGTCCAGCGCGCGCAGGATCCGGGCGCGCTCCAGACGCGCGGTGTGCACTCGGATCCATTCCTTGAGCCCCAAGCCTCGCGCCTCGGCGTCCTCGGCGGCGACATCCGCTGGGTCACGTCCCGGCGGGCCGTCGTCGAGCCCCACCAGGTCCTCTGCGGTGATGACCTCGTCCTCTGCGAGCAGCACGCACCGCTCGATGAGGTTCTCGAGCTCGCGGATGTTGCCGGGCCACCGCCAGGCGCGGAGCTTGGCCATCGCCCCTTCGTCCACACCGGTGATCTGCCGCCCGAGCCGCTCGTTGAAGCGCTCCACGAAGTGTTCCACGAGGATGGGGAGGTCGGAGATCCGCTCCCGTAGCGGCGGCAGGGCGAGGGGCACCACCGCCAGGCGGTAGAAGAGGTCCTGGCGGAAGGCATTGGACTCGACCATCTCGCGCAGATCGCGGTTGGTCGCCGCCACGAGTCGGACGTCGACCGACAGGGGCCGCACGCCGCCCACGCGCTCGAAGCGACGCTCCTGCAGCACCCGCAGGAGCTTCACCTGGAGATCGAGCGGCAGCTCGCCCACCTCGTCGAGGAAGAGTGTGCCGCCGTCGGCCAGCTCGAAGCGTCCGGGCCGACCGCTCACGGCACCTGTGAACGCACCCTTCTCGTGCCCGAAGAGCTCCGACTCGAACAGCGCCTCGGGAATGGCCCCGCAGTTCACCGTGATGAAGGGCCGGTCCGCGCGGCTCGACTGATCGTGCAGCGCGCGCGCCACGAGTTCCTTGCCGGTGCCCGACTCCCCGGTGATCAGGACGGTGGTGGGCGAGTCGGCCACCCGCTCGATCAGGTGGAAGACCTTGTGCATCGACGGCACGGTGCCGATGATCTCGAAGCGTCCGGTCTCGGCGGAGAGGTGGCCGGCGCTGGCTTCCTCCACCTTGAGCGCCTTCTCCAGGATGAGCAGCAGCTCGTCGCGGTCGAAGGGCTTGGTGATGTAGTCGTGCGCCCCGAGCTTCAGGGCTTCCACGGCGGTGTCGACGGTGCCGTGCGCGGTGATGACCACCACGGGCAGCCCCGGGTAGGTCTGCCGCACCCAGTGCAAGAGCTCCAAGCCCCCGATCCCGGGCATCTTCAGGTCGGTGACGACCGCGTGGTACAGCCGCTCGCCGAGACGTGCGATCGCCTGCCCGCCGTCCACCGCGGTGTCCACCTCGTGCCCTGCGCGCTGCAGGTGCCCTTGGAGGACCTTGCGGATGCTGGGCTCGTCGTCGACGATCAGCAGCCGTTTCTTCATCGAGGCGCAAGCTAACACAGCGTCGAGGTGTCGCTTCGCGCGGGCTGGAACCCGATTAGTGTCTCCGGCATCCCCTGCCTGGTCTGGAGGTTCTCTTGCTGGCCCTGTCCCTTCTGCTGTCCGGTTCCGCCCTCGCTGGCGACGCCCCCGACTTCTCTCTGCGCAACACCGAGAACGACGACGTCAAGCTCTCCGAGTTCGAAGGTCAGGTCGTGCTCTTGAGCTTCTGGGCCACGTGGTGCGTGCCCTGCCAGGTGGAGATGCCGAAGCTGCAAGAGATGCACAGCGAGCTCGCCGACCAGGGCTTCACGGTGCTGGCCATCTCGACCGACGACTCGCGCTCGAAGAGCCGGGTGAAGCCGATGATCAAGTCGAAGGGCTACACCTTCCCCGTGCTCTACGACACCGACACCAAGGTGGTCACCCAGTACAACCCCGAGAAGACCCTGCCGTACACCGTGCTCATCGATCGCGAGGGGAACGTGGCCTACAAGCACAGCGGCTACTCCGAGGGCGACGAGGTCCACCTCCGGGAGGAGGTCGACAAGCTCCTGGCACCCGCTTCTGAGTAGGCTCGCCCGATGCTCAGCCTCATGTGCCTGTCCGCCTGGGCGGTCGAGCTCGGCGACGACGCCCACCTCGCCGTGAACGACGACCTGGAGCTTCGGCTCTACCGGGGGGACTCCCCGCTGCCGGACACCACCGGTGCCGAGGACCTGGGCGACTACGCGGAGCTGGTGAACCGGCTCAACGCGCAGCTGTTCTGGGGCGTCAACCAGCTCGGGCTGCAGCTCGACACCGTCGCGCTCTTCGCGAACAGCTACTACCTGGACGACGAGCTCGTGCTCGAGCACGCCTTGGTGCCCGACACCGTGCAGTCCCCGCTGGGTGATCAGGCCTTCATCAACGTCGAGAAGGTCTGGTACACGCGCCGGTTGGGCGACGTCGAGGTGCAGGTCGGCGACGGCTACGCAGCCTATGGGCGCGGCATGGCGCTCAACCTGGTGCGGAACGTCGACATCGACGTCGACACGTCCCTGTTGGGCGCCCAGGCCAACGCGGCGCTCGGCGACTGGGACCTGACCGTGGTGTCGGGCATCACGAACCGCCAGCAGGTGCTGCAGGACAACCCCAACGTGTTGATCAGTCCTGAGCGTGGCCACATGGTCAGTGGAGCGCGCGTGGACCGCTACGGGCTGGGTCCGGCCAACGTGGGCGCTCACGGCGTGGTCTACAGCTTCGCCGGCGACGACGGCGGCACCTACCCCTATGGTGGCTTCAGCCAGTACGGCGCCGAGCTCGACGCGATGGTGGCCGGCGCCACGGTCGAGGCCTTCGGGATCGGCGGCATCGACTGGTTCCTCGAGGGCGACGTCTTCGCCTACCAGTCCGAAGAGCTCTTCAGCGGCGACGAGCTCTCGAACGGCTACGCAGCGTACGCGTCGGCGGCCGCCTACCCGGGCAAGGTCACCTTGCTGTTCGAAGGCAAGCACTACGTCGACGCTTACCGGCTCAACAGCCTCGTGGTGGCCGACGGCTACGCGATGGTGAACGGTCCCACGCTCGAGTACGAGCGCGCCGTGACGGAAGACAGCGCCGCCGCGCTGGGGTCGAACGACATCTCCGGTGGGCGCGTACGCGCGGACCTGGCCGTGAAGCCCGCCGTGCTCATCCCCTACGCGTCGCTCGCGGTCTTCCGGGATCGGGACCTGGGTGGTCTGCACTTCAACCAGGCCCCGGAGACCGTGGTGCACCCCGTGGGGGGCGTGGACTGGATCGGCGACACGCTGAAGCTCCTCACCAACGTGGGCTACCGGGTCGACCGGCGTGACGGAGCCACCCTGGACGTCGACGGCGACGGGATCGACGAAGCCAACCAGATCGATCTCGGCGCCGACCGCCTCGCGCACGTCGACGTGGACTTCCGGTTCCCGTTCTTCGCGGATCTCGGCGCGGAGGTCAGCGCCGACGTGAAGCGCTTCTGGTGGGGCGACAACCGCATCCAACAGACCGACTTCACCGAAGGCACGCTCGCGCTGGCGGTGCACATGCACGGCGGCTGGACCTTCATCGGCTACCAGGACTTCACCGACAACCCGCTCGTGCAGTCGAGCGGCAACCTGGACGACCACCTCTACGGCGCCGCCGAGGTGCAGTACAAGCCGAACAGCTCGACCACCATCAAGGCCTTCTACGGCGCCTACAAGGCCGGCATCCGCTGCGCCGGCGGGCAGTGCAAGAGCCTGCCGGGCTTCGACGGTGCGCGTCTCTCGGTGAGCACGGCCTTCTGATCCGCGATCCATGGCTGCGTCGAGGATTCGTCAAGCGACTCGCGGTTTGTCGTAGCGACAGCATAGTTGCCCCGGTCCGTCCCCTTCCAGACAAGGAGTGTCTTGCATGCTCGCGACCCTGAGCCTCACCTCCGTGCTCGCCGCACCCGTCAAGCCCGCGATGGTCTCCGCGTCCAGCGAGTACCCCACCACGGAGGGCGTGAGCTACGCGGCTCGAAACGCCACCGACGGCAAGGTGGGCTCGGTGTGGGTCGAAGGGGACGAGGGCGGGAGCGGTCTCGGCCACTACCTCACCATCGATCTCGACGGCAGCACGATGGTCACGTCGCTCAAGATCTGGAACGGCAACTGGTACTCCTGGGACTTCTGGAACCGCCACAACCGCATCAAGGAGCTCGAGGTCGAGTTCTCGGACGGGACCAAGGAGAGCTTCACGCTCGCGGACGAGAAGGTGGCCGAGATCGTGACCCTCGCGAAGCCGGTGAGCACCGACTCGCTGAAGCTCAAGGTGAAGAGCATCTACCGGGGCACCACCTTCAACGACACGGTGATCTCGGAGGTCGTGGTCTTCGACGACGCGACCGACTCCAGCCACAGCGTGGCCGCCTGGCGCGACTCCTCGCACCTCCCCGAGGACGCCGACGGCTCCTACGCCCCGCAGAACGCGGGCGACCTCGTGGCCGACACGATGTGGTGCGAAGGCAGCGACGGCGACGGCACCGGCGAGTGGATCGAGGTCGACTTCGGCAAGAGCCAGGCGGTGGACTCGCTCTCGATGATCAACGGCATCGGGTCGGGTCTGTCGATCTGGATGAAGGGCAACACCGCCACGGCTGCGACCGTGAGCTACTCCGATGGCAGCTCCGAGAGCTTGGAGTTGAAGCCCACGATGCTTCCGAAGGCGTACTCGATCGGGCCCAAGACCACATCGAGCGTCAGGCTGACCTTCACGGGTGTGAAGGCCGGAAAGGAGTACAACGACCTCTGCGTGTCGGAGCTCTCGTTCTCCGGTTGACCGCGGCTTGACCGACCTCCGTTGCCGACCCCCCGCACGGTCGGTACCCTCTGTTCGCGGATAGGTCAGTCCAGGAGAGACGGTGACAGTTCTTGCGTTGAGCCTCGGGCTCGGATGCGCCATCGATCAAGCGATCGACCGCACGAAGCACACCGACACCTTCCTCCAGGAGCCGAAGGCAGACGTCGACATCCTGTGGGTCATCGACAACTCGAGCTCCATGGAGTCGGAGCAGGCCGCCATCGCCGCGGGCTTCGACACCTTCGTGGCCGGCCTCGAAGAGACCAACATCGACTTCCACATCGGCGTCACCACCACCAACATGGACCTCGACAACGGCGAACGCGCGTCGCTCATCGGTGACCCGATCTTCCTGACCCGGGACGACGACTACATCGCGCTCTTCGAGGACCGGGTGACCGTGGGGATCGAGGGCTCCGACAAGGAGAAGGGCCTGCAGGCCGCCCTCGACGCCCTGACCGAGCCGCGGGCGTCCGGCGCGAACAGCGGCTTCCTGCGCGACGACGCCGACCTCTCCATCATCTACGTGTCCGACGAAGACGACTGCAGCGACGGCGAAGCGCTCGCCGACATGGACGGCGCCGCCTGCTACAGCGAGGAGGACTCGCTGGTCCCCGTGCGAGACTTCATCGCGAGCTACCGCGATCTGAAGGACGGCGACAACGGCGTGTTCGCCTCGGCGATCGTGGGGCCCGACGTGTCGGACCACTGCGCCGAGACCTGGCCGGGACACCGCTACCAGACCGTGGCCAAGGCCCTCGCAGGCGTGATCGGCAACATCTGCGAGACCGACTTCGCAGGCATCATGGACGAGCTCGGCCTGGCCGTGTCTGGCGTGCTCAACGTCTTCCAGCTCGAGCTCACGCCGGTGGTCGACACCATCGAGGTCGCGGTGGACGACGAGCAGGTGTTCGAGAGCGCCACCGACGGCTGGACCTACGACGAGGAGTACAACTCCATCCGCTTCGACGGCAGCTACGTGCCCGAACGCGGCACCACGGTCAGCGTGGCCTACGAGATCGCCGGCGAGTGAGCCCGAGGGCGCTCAGAAGCCCAGCTCGTCGATGGCCGGCGAGAGGTGGTCGGCGATGACGGTGAGGCCGGCGAGGTCGTGCACTTCGCGGTCGAGCTCCGGCACCCGCCAGAGGGGGGCGTCGCCGGCTTCCAGGCGCAGCGCGTCGAGGTAGCGGCCGGTGGCCGTCGCCAGCCGCTCCTGGTGCGCCGGGGCTTCGCGGACCGCTTCGACAAGCGCGTCCCAGGTGCCCGCGTCCATCGCTGCGGGTGGGTCACCGAAGGCCTCGCGAGCGGGCGGGGGTGCGGTCGGGGAGGGGACGACCCGGTTCACCAGGAAGCCCCCGAAGGGCATGCCGGCCGCTTCGATGGCGTCGAGGAACGCTTGCGCTTCCGCGCGCGCGGCCGGCGCCGGGGTCGTGACGAGCAGCAACCGCGTGTCGGCGCTGGAGAGCAGGGAGCGGGCCTTCTTGCTGCGCTCGTTGAAGCCCGCCCAGAGCTGGTGGAAGAGGTGGAAGAACTCGGCGATGTCGGACATCGTGCGCTCGCCGATGAGGCGTCGGAACACGCCCACCAGGGCGGTCGACCCCCGCTCGAGCACCCGGAAGCCCAGTGCGTTCCGCGGGAGCGTCAGCCAGTGCATCACCCCCTCGTCCATCAGCCCGGCCATCTTGTCGGGGGCCTGCAGGAAGTCCAGAGCGTGCCGCGCTGGCGGCGTGTCGAGCACGACCACGTCGTAGCTGCCGCTCGCCCACAGGTCGTAGAGCTTCTCCATCGCCATGTACTCGTGGGTACCGGCCAGGCGGGTCGAGACATAGCGGTAGTAGTGGTTGTCGAGGATGCGGGCACGGGTCTCGGGGTCGGGCGCAAAGCGCTGCACCACGTCGTCGAAGGTGGCCTTCTGGTCGAGCATGATCGCGTCGAGGTGGGCATCCGGCAGAGGCACTCGGCGCGCCTCGTTGCCGATGTCTCCGATGTCCAGGCTGTCGGCGAGGCGGCGCGCCGGGTCGATGGTCAAGACCGCCACCTTCAGCCCCCGACGGGCGAGCGCGACCGACAGAGCCGCAGCGGTGGTGGTCTTGCCCACCCCACCGGACCCCGCGCAGATCAGCACCCGCGCCACGTCAGGCCTCGAGCCACGGGTCGAGGGCCGTTGCGAGCCCCTTCAGGTCGCGCAGGCGAAGGTCGCGGTGGAACAGGAACGGCAGCTCGGCGAGGGCGCATGGCAGGGCGTCTGCCAGCCGGCGCCGGGCGGTGGCCTGGGCGACTTCCCGGACGTGGGCGCGGTCTGCGAAGCGCACAGCTTCGGCGAGCTCGGCCCGCCCGGCGAGGTGCTCGCGTGCGCGCGGCCAGGTGTCCGGGTGGCCGATCACGGTGGGGTGCACCTCGTTGAGGACCGACAGGGCGACCTGTGCGCGGAAACCCTCCAGGCGCTCGTAGAGCTCGATCGTCTCGTTGACCGGCATCTCCTCGGGCAAGCTCACCAACACCAGCGCGGTGCGCTGTGCGTCGACGACCAGGTCTCGGATGAGCTTGGCGTTGTCGTGGAAGGGGCCGGCCACCGTGAGGTCCATCATGGACTGGGGCGACTTCAGCATGGTCAAGCCGTGCCCGGTGGCGGGAGCGTCGACCACGACCAGGTCCCACGTCGGCTCCCCGGCGTCCCGGAGCCGCTCGAGGTCCCAGACCTTGCCCAGCTGGACGAGGTCGTGCAGCCCGGGCACGGCGCGCATGAAGGGGCCCATCACCCGGTTCTTGAAGGCGAGCTTGTAGAGGGCGCGGACCTTCACCTGCTGAAGGATGTAGTCCTCGATCGCCTGGTCCGACGTGATGGACAGCGTGGACAGACCGGGGTGGACCTCGGTGAGCTTGTAGCCCTTCGACGGGCGGTCGAAGAGGTCGGGCACCCGTCGGCTTCCCTGGGTCTCGCAGAGCGCGACCTTCCGCCCGCGCTCCGCCGCAGCCAAGGCGATCGCGGAGGCCACCGTGGTCTTGCCCACACCGCCCTTGCCGGTGACGATCACCACGCGCCTGGCGAGGAGGTTCACGTCCGCTCCAGGGCCTGGTGGACCAGCAACCAGGAGCGCCGGGACATCAACAGCTCCGCATGGCCGGCCCGGTCGAGCTGGGTCGCGCCTGCGAGCCAGGCGCTGTCGGCGGGCTGCACCGTGGGGGACGAGGCGCTCCACAGCGCCGCGTCGGGGACCTCGATGGGGCCGAGCCGCTCCAGGAAGTCCGAGCCCGGGGCCAGGTCCACGGCCACGGCGCCGCGTCGGAACACCGCGGTCCGCGTGCCCGACCAGGGGGTGCCCAGGGTGACGAAGCGGCGCACGTTCGGTGTTCCGCCGAGGTGGGCCAGGTACCAGGCAGCGACCAGCCCACCCGCTCCATGGCAGACCAGATCGACCTGCGCGGCACCGCTGGCCAGCTGGAGCCTCTCGACGGCTCGGGAGAGGTGCCAGGCCTGCTCGTGCAGGGGAGCGGCCGGGGGCCGGCGGTTGATGGCCCAGACCCAGGGGTGACCGTGGCGGCGCAGGAAGAACGCAAGCGGCAGGAGCGAGGCACGGTTCCTGCCGAGGTCGGGCACCAGCAGCACGGCCTGCTGGGCCGGTGCGGGGACCGTCCCGCTGGGGGCGGGCTCCCAGACACCCAGCGGCGTGGCGAGGTCCAGAGCGGCCGTGGAGACGAGCTCACGGCAGAAGAGTGCGAGATCGCTGACGCCCAGTCGTGGGCGCCGCTCCTGCTGCATCGCCCAGGCCGACCAGAGCACCACGAGGCGCAGGGCGGCGAAGCCGAGAGCGAGGGCCAGGACGAACAGCACCGGGCGCATCGTGCGCCTCTAGCGTGTCGGGGCGCTGGACGCCGCCACACGGGCGATTAGTAGCGCAACCGGGAGGCCCTCATGCCGATCTACGAGTACAGCTGCCTGGCCTGCGGTCACGCCTTCGACCACTTCCAGAAGATGAGCGATCCCAAGCCGCCGTGCCCCCAGTGCGAGGGCGAGGTGAAGAAGCTCATCAGCGCCGCCGGCTTCATCCTCAAGGGGGGTGGCTGGTACAAGGACCACTACGGCCTGAAGCCGTCGAGTGACAGCGGCGGCGGCTCCGCCAGCGCGTCGACCAGCGCCTCGGCGAGCACCGGTGACAGCGCCTCGTCCTCGTCCTCGTCCTCGTCCTCGTCCTCGTCCGACCCGTCGTCTTCGTCCGCGTCCACCTCCTCGTCCTCCTCGTCGTCGGAGGGCTCGTGATCCTCGACGGACGGCGCGTCGCGCGCCAGCTGAACCAGGCCTCCGTGAAGGGCCGGGCCGCGGCCCTCGAGCGTCCACCGGGCCTGGCTGTGGTGCTCGTCGGGGAGGATCCGGCGAGCCAGGTGTACGTGAGCCGCAAGACCAAGGTGGCCGGGCGCGTGGGCTTCTTCCACCGTCAGATCACGCTGCCGGTCGACACGGATCAGCAAGCCCTGATGGACCTGGTCGGCGAGCTGAACGCCGATCCGGCGATCGATGGGATCCTGGTGCAGCTCCCGCTGCCGGGGCACCTCGACGCCACGGCCGTGCTCGACGCGATCGATCCCGAGAAAGACGTGGACGGCTTCCACCCCGAGAACGTCGGCCTGCTGTCCCAGGGGCGTGCGCGCTTCGTCGCCTGCACGCCGCTCGGGGTGATGAAGCTCCTGGAGGAGGCCGAGGTCCCGTTGTCCGGCAAGCACGCGGTGGTGATCGGACGCAGCAACATCGTGGGGAAGCCGATGGCGCAGCTGTTGTTGGGAGCCAACTGCACCGTCACGGTCGCCCACAGCCGCACGCGGGACATCGAAGGTCTGGTCCGCGGTGCCGACGTGGTGGTCGCGGCCGTCGGCCGCGCAGAGATGGTTCGAGGCAGCTGGATCCGGGCCGGCGCGGTCGTGATCGACGTGGGCATCAACCGGCTCGACGACGGTCGCCTGGTGGGCGACGTGGCGTTCGAGGAGTGCGCCGAGCACGCGAGCTTCATCACCCCGGTTCCGGGCGGCGTCGGCCCGATGACGATCGCCATGTTGATGGAGAACACCTGCCGCTCCGCCGAGCGCCGCCAGGGACGGGCGTAGCGCAGCCTGTCGCGATAGGAACAGGGCCCGGTCTGGAGGACGACGTGGCCCTGCTCAGAACGCCCTTCTTCGACGATCACGTGGCCTGCCGTGGGCGCATGATCGACTTCGGCGGGTGGGAGCTGCCCGTCCAGTACAGCGGCCTCTCCGAAGAGCACCGCGCGGTCCGGTCCGGTGTGGGCCTGTTCGACGTGTCGCACATGGGCGAGATCCGGGTCACCGGGCCACGCGCGGCGGACGCGCTCAACGCCCTGTGCTGCAACGACGCCTGCGCCGTGGCGGTCGGCATGAGCCAGTACAGCGCCATCGTCAACGACGACGGCGGGCTGGTCGACGACATCTTCATCTACCGACTCGCGGAGCACGACTACTTCGTGGTGGTCAACGCCGCGAACAGGAGCAAGGACTTCGCGTGGCTCCACGCCCGCAACCCCTTCGGGGGCGACGCGGTCTTCGAGGACCAGGGCGACGCCTGGGCCCAGGTCGCCATCCAGGGCCGGCACGGTGCGGCGGTGGTGCAGAAGCTCAGCGCAGCGAACATCGCGGACCTCCCGCGGTTTGGCGTCACCGTGGCCACCTTCGCCGGTGTGGCGGGCTGCGTGCTCGCCCGCACCGGCTACACCGGAGAGGACGGCCTCGAGGTGTGGCTCCCTGCCGGTGAGGTGGCGGGGGTCTGGCAGCAGGTGCTCGATGCTGGCGCCGAGTTCGGGATCGTGCCCGTGGGCCTGGGCGCCCGCGACACGCTCCGGCTCGAGGCCAAGAACGTGCTCTACGGCAACGACATCGACGGCACCACGTCGCCGCTCGAGGCCGGGCTGCGCTGGATCGTCAAGCTCGACACCGCGTTCACCGCCCGGGACCTCCTCGCGGCCCAGAAGGAAGCGGGGCTGACCCGTCGGCTGGTGGCGCTCGAGGTCGACAAGCGCATTCCTCGGCAGCACAACGCCATCCTCCGGGATGGCGAGGTGGTCGGCGAGATCACGTCGGGTAGCCGGAGCCCACTGACGGGCAAGAACATCGCGCTCGGGTACGTCAACCGCGGTCACGGCCGCCGAGGCACCGAGCTCACCATCGACATTCGCGGGCGGCAGGCCACGGCACGCGTGGTGAAGCCGCCATTCTTCGAGAGGGACTACTGATGATTGCGAGCGACCTCCGCTACACCGAGAAGCACGAGTGGGTCCGGGTCGACGGCGACGTCGCCACGGTCGGCATCACCCATCACGCCCAGGACGCACTCGGCGAGGTGGTCTTCGTGGACCTCCCGGAGGTCGGCGATGATGTGGCGCAGTTCGAGCAGGCCTGTGAGGTCGAGTCCGTCAAGGCGGTCTCCGAGGTCTACAGCCCCGTTTCCGGCCGCGTCTGCGCGGTGAACGAGGAGCTCGACGGCAACGAGGACCAGGTCAACACCGAGCCTTATGGAGCCGGCTGGTTCTTCCAGGTGAAGCTGTCGAACGCCGGTGAGCTCGACGCCCTGATGGACGCGGCGGCCTACGAGACCTACCTCGCGCAGCAGGGCTGAGATGAGCGCCGCGGACTGGCTCGCCCGGGGCGACCGCTTCGTCGATCGGCACCTCGGCCCGCAGGCGGGCGAGATCGACACCATGCTCGCCGCCCTCGGTCTCGAGAGCCTCGACGCTCTCGTGGACTCCGCCGTCCCCGACGTGATCCGCACGGTCCGCCCACTGGACCTGCCGCCAGCGCGTTCCGAGCGGGAGGTCATCGCGGACCTCGCGCAGCTTGCCGGCCAGAACCAGGTCTGGCGCAGCTACCTCGGCTACGGCTACGCGGGCACGGTCACCCCTCCGGTCATCCTGCGCAACATCCTGGAGAATCCGGGCTGGTACACCGCGTACACGCCCTACCAGCCCGAGATCGCGCAAGGTCGGTTGGAGGCGCTCCTCGTGTTCCAGACCATGCTCGCCGACCTGACGGGCATGGAGGTGGCCAACGCCTCGCTGCTCGACGAAGGCACGGCGGCCGCCGAGGCGATGACCCTCTGCCTGCGCGTGCTCTCGCGCAAGAAGAAGGGTGCGAACCGCTTCTTCGTGCACGACAAGGTGCACCCGCAGACCCTCGCCGTGGTCCAGACCCGCGCCGAGCCCCTCGGCATCGAGGTCGTCGTCGGGGATCCGCGCACGGATCGCTTCGACCAGGGCACCTTCGGAGTCCTCGTGCAGGACCCCGACACGGAGGGCCGCGTGGACGACTGGTCGGCGGTCGCCGAGCGCGCGCACTCCGAGGGGGCCCTGGTGGTCGCGGCCACCGATCTGCTGGCGCTCTGCGTGCTCCGAGAGCCGGGCGCCTGGGGCGCCGACGTGGTGGTCGGAAACTCCCAGCGTTTCGGCGTGCCGATGGGATTCGGCGGACCCCACGCGGCCTTCATGGCCACCAGCGAAGCCTACAAGCGCCAGCTGCCTGGACGTGTCGTCGGCGTGAGCGTCGACGTGCACGGCAAGCCGGCGCTGAGGCTTGCACTCCAGACCCGCGAGCAGCACATCCGTCGCGAGAAGGCCACCTCCAACATCTGCACGGCGCAGGTGCTCCTGGCCGTCATCGCCGGGATGTACGCCGTCTACCACGGCCCGGAAGGCCTGCGGGGCATCGCCGGACGGGTGAACGCCCAGGCGCGCGTGCTCGCGGCGGCGCTCACCCGGCTCGGCCACCAGGTGGTCCACGGGACCTACTTCGACACGGTGGCGGTGCGGGTGGCCGACCCGGCCGCGGTGCAGGCCGCCGCGGAGGCCCACCGCATCAACCTGCGCGCGCTCCCCGACGGTGTCCTGACCGTTGCGCTCGACGAGACGGTCACCCGCGAGGACCTTGCGGACCTCGTGGCGGTCTTCGGTGGCGGCGAGGGCTTCTCACCGGAGGCCTTGGCCGCCGATCTGCGGGGAGAGGCGTTCGAAGGCGATCTGTTCCGGACCTCGGGGTACCTCACCCACCCCACCTTCCACAGCTACCGCACCGAGACCGAGATGCTGCGGTACCTGAAGCGTCTCGAGGAGCGCGACCTCTCGCTCACGACGTCGATGATCCCGCTCGGATCCTGCACGATGAAGCTCAACGCCACCGCAGAGATGGCGGCGGTCACCTGGCCGGGCTTCGGTGCGCTGCACCCCTTCGTGCCGGCGGAGCAGTGTGCCGGCTACCTGGAGCTCTTCGCCCGCCTGGAGCGCTGGCTGGCCGAGATCACGGGCCTTGCGGCCACGTCCCTGCAACCCAACGCGGGATCCCAGGGTGAGTACGCGGGCCTGTTGGCCATCCGCGGCTACCACCGGGCCAACGGCGACCAGCGTGACGTCTGCCTCATTCCACGCTCGGCCCACGGCACCAACCCCGCTTCCGCGGTGCTGGCCGGCATGAAGGTCGTGGTCGTGGCGTGCGACGACGACGGCAACATCGACCTCGACGACCTCCAGGCAAAGGCCACGCTGCACGCGGATCGCCTCGCTGCGCTCATGGTCACCTACCCGTCGACCCACGGTGTGTTCGAGGCGGCCATCCGGGAGATCTGTGGCGTCGTGCACGAGCATGGCGGCCAGGTCTACATGGACGGCGCGAACATGAACGCCCTGGTCGGCCTCTCCCGTCCAGCGGAACTCGGCGCCGACGTCATCCACCTGAACCTGCACAAGACCTTCTGCATCCCTCATGGGGGCGGCGGTCCGGGCATGGGACCGATCTGCGTGGGCGCGCACCTCGCGCCGCACCTCCCGGGGCACCCCATGGTGGGCGTGGGCGGCGACGCGGGCGCGGTGAGCGCAGCGCCCTGGGGGAGCGCCAGCATCCTCCCCATCAGCTACGCGTACATCGCGATGATGGGCGCCGAAGGGCTGACGCTCGCCACCGAAGTGGCGATCTGCTCCGCGAACTACATGGCGCTGCGGCTCGGGCCCCACTTCCCCGTGCTCTACACCGGGCAGAACGGGCGCGTCGCGCACGAGTGCATCGTGGATCTGCGCCCGCTGAAGGTCGAGACGGGGGTCACGGTCGACGACGTCGCCAAGCGGCTCATGGACTACGGCTTCCACGCGCCCACGATGAGCTTCCCGGTCGTGGGCACGCTCATGATCGAGCCCACCGAGAGCGAGAACCTGGCAGAGATCGACCGGCTCTGCGACGCCTTGATCGCCATCCGGGCGGAAGCCCAGGCCATCGCCGACGGCGCCTCGGACCGCCAAGACAACGCGCTGAAGGGAGCGCCGCACACGGCGCAGGTGGTCACGGGCGCGTGGGACCGGGGCTACAGCAGGGAACAGGCGGCCTTCCCCGCGGCGTGGACCCGCCAGCACAAGTACTGGCCACCCGTGGGGCGGATCGACAACGCCTACGGCGACCGGAACCTGATCTGCGCTTGCGTGACGATCGACGCTTTCGAGGACTGAGCCGCAGCGCGCTCCGGCTCAGCGTTCCGGGCGGTGAGGGTGGCCGGGGGGCGCCTCCGCGTACCGGCGGCGCAGCCCCTCGAGACGGCCTGCCTCGATGGCGTCGAGCAGCGCGCGGGCCTCGGCGTAGCCGCTGTGCCATGGGCGAACCCGAGAGGCCTGGCGCGCCACGTCGACCCACATCGGACCCATGCCCTCGGGGGGGCCCTGTTCCCTCGCGGCGACCTGCAAGCGCTCGGCCTCCGGCCAGGGCGAGGCGTGGCAAGCCAGGAAGAGCAGGGCGAAGGTCACGAAAGCTCCTCGGATGTCATCGGATGTCGTGCTATCACCAGGGTGGCGGCCTGAGACAAGGGTGTGATGGTGCTACTCGCAGCGCTGGCGTGCACGGTGGACTACGCGATGGAGGAGATCTATCCGTTCGCGCCGTCGGCCCCTCCGAGCGGCCCGGTCGACGTGGCGGCACCGGCCGTCGAGGGCGACGAGGACGGCGATCCACGCACCGTCGAGCTGCTCGCGCCCGGCGAGGACACCGACATCGACCTCGCCTTCAACATCTGGTTCCAGGAAGGCGACTGGGGCGAGACGGACACCCTGTGCATGTTCGAGCTCGCCTTCTACGAGCGCAACCAGGAACCGATGGACGAGAGCTCGGGCGGTGGTCAGGTGGTCGAGTACCCGACCCAGGCCGGCACGTGCGCCTACACCTCGTTCTCGGGGGAAGATCAGGCCATGGACGAGCCCACCATGATGGCCACTCGCACGGCCGGGGACGTGGTCTACCTGGACGGTCCCGACCGCACCTGGGAGCTCGAGCTGTTCGAGGACAGCTGGAGTGGACAGAGCGTGTACAAGCTCCAGGACTGCACCTACGACACCTTCCCCTTCGGCCAGCTCCTCACCCTCGATGTGCCTGGGGGCGAGGAGGCGGGTGCTCTCGACGCCTTCGTGCTCGAGGACGTCATCGCTGTGGGGCCCGCGATCCATCTCGACAGTCCCAGCAACCAGCAGGGCGACGACAACGTGCTGGACTGGGATCAGGACGACGACATGAAGGTGGGCTGGCACTTCGGCCAGGACGCGCCCGAGGTGGACGGCGACCCCCTCGACGGCCAGATCTACCTGATGATCCGCAACCAGGACGCCGACACGATGGCGCTGTACGAATCCCTCGCCTGCATGCCGGACCGGGACGAGCGCTTCTTCCTGGGCAACGACGAGCTGCACCAGCTGCTGGCCAATGCCTCCGTCGACGAGGACCTGTACAGCATCGCCTTCCAGATCGACACCTGGTACACGGGACCGCGCTTCGAGAGCCCCTGGGGGGGCGAGACCGAGGTGCGTTCTGTGTTCACCACGGGCGGACTGCTGAACCTCTACGAGTAGGCTCGGCAACCCCCGAAAAGGCGCGGCGGCCGTGCTACATTGCCGCCCTTCGCACGGTGCCCCCATGCTCTTCGCCCTGCTCCTCGGAAGCGCCCGTTCCGCGCCCCTTGACGCCGCCTTCGATGCGGCGGGTGAGCGCTGGGCCGTCCCTGCGCCGTTGCTCCAGGCGCTGGCCTTCGAGGCCACGCGCGTGGACCCGGAAGCCGCCAGCACCTGGGGTGGCTATGGCCTGTTCGACTTCGGCGAAGGCGAGGTCGGGGGCCCCGACATCGAGCTGGTGGCCCGCATCTCGGGTCACGCCCCCGATGCGCTGCTCCTCGATCCGGAGCTCCAGATCGATGGGGCCGCGGCGCTCCTGGCCCACTACGCCGAGGGGCTCCCCGGTGGAGCGCCGCCGGTCGATGCCCTGGAGCTCTGGGCGGAGCCCGCTGGGAGCTTCGCCAGCGTGGAGATCCCCCGCCAGCGCGACGCCTACGTGGCCTATGTCTACGGGGTGCTGTTCGAGGGCTTCTCGGTGGAGCTCACGCAGCTGGAGCCGCAGGACGTGGAGCTGACGGAGCTTCAAGCGCGCGCAGCACCGCCTCCGTCCACGAGCGACTACTACGGCGCCGCCGCGTTCGAGCAGGCGCACAGCGACAACTACTCCAACTACAGCCGGCCCTCGGACTACGACGTGCTCCAGGTCGTCATCCACACCGTGCAGGGAAGCTACAGCGGATGCATCTCGTGGTTCCAGAATGCGTCCGCGTCGGCCTCGGCCCACTACGTGGTCCGGAGCTCCGATGGCGAGGTCACCCAGATGGTCTGGGAGGAGGATGTCGCCTGGCATGCGGGTCACTGGGACACCAACGCGACCAGCGTCGGCATCGAGCACGAGGGCTACGTCGAACAACCCAGCGTGTACTACACCGACGCGATGTACGCGGGCTCCGCCGAGCTGACCGCCGACATCGTCGACCGCTACGGGCTCACGATCGATCGCTCGGTGATCATCGGGCACCACGAGGTGCCTGGCTGCTCCAGTGGTAGCGGAGGCGGCGCCAGCTGCCACACGGATCCTGGCGATGGCTGGGACTGGGACTACTACCTCTCCGAGATCGAACGGATCGCGGGGGGCGGCGCCTCGGCCAGCGCGCGCATGCTGGGCTACGTCGCGGATGGCGACATCTACGACGCGTCCGCGCGCTTGTCGGATGTGACGGTGGAGCTCGTGGGAGCCGGCGAGACCACGGTGACCGACAGCTCGGGGCTGTGGAGCTTCGACGGACTGACCGCCGGGACGTGGACCGCCGAGGCCAGCGCCTCCGGCTACCAGACGGGGAGCTGCACGGCGACCGTGTCGACCGGCAGCGGTGACTGGTGGTGTTCCATCGCGCTCGAGCCCGACGATGGTGGTGGCGACGGTGACGGCGGTGACGGCAGTGACGGCGGTGACAGCGATGACAGCGTCGACACCGGGCTGGACGGTGGCGACGATCCCTCGGTCGACGGTCCAGAGGTCGGTTCCGGACGCCTCATCGATCCGGACGCGCGCCTCCTCGTCGCGGGAACGGGGTGTGGCTGCGCCGCGGCTGGAACGGCGGGCTCGGTCTGGCTGGTCGGTCTGCTTGGCCTCTACGGGCGGCGTCGGCGCTGATGCTCGCAGCGATCCTGCTCGGCTGCGCCAAGCCAGCGCCGCCGCCCGCGGCCGCTGCGAGCGCGCGGGCCAGCCACATCAGCGTGGACACGAGCCAGATGGAGGGGCTCGACGTGGGCATGCTCGCAGGCGACACGGAGCGTGCTGCGATCAAGCGCGTCATCCGTGCGGCAGAGCCGGCCGTGGGCGTGTGCTACCAGCGTGCCCTGCGCAAGGAGCCGTACACCTGGGGCACGCTCGAGCTCGGCCTGGTCGTCGACGAGCGGGGTGGCGTCGAGCACGTCGCGGTGCGGCTGTCGACCGTGCCCGATCGTGAGCTGGAGCACTGTGTGGTCCAGGTCGTCGAGGGGCTGAGCTTCCCCAAGCCCAGCAAGGAGGGCCTGCGGGTCAGCTACCCGTTCCTGTTCACAACCGACCTCACCCCGCCCGAGATCGTGCGCGCGCTCGAGATCACCTACGGACTGCGTGACCCGGACATGGAGACCGTGGAGTTGGACGGGCGCAACCCGCCAGCCCGCGGCGAGCAGGGGTGGTGGGAGAGCTGGTAGCGGCCTGCCGCCCGTTCGGGCTCAGCTCACGTCGAGGAAGGTGTCCAGCTCGCCCTGGCGGCTCGTCGTGCGCAGCTTGCGCAGGGCCTTGATCTCGATCTGACGGATGCGCTCGCGGGTCAGGTTGAACTGCGATCCGATCTCTTCCAGCGAATAGTGGGTGGGCTCGCCGATGCCGTAGCGCATCCGGAGCACCTTCTCCTCGCGGGGGGTCAGGCTCGAGAGGACCGACTCGATCTGCTCGCGCAACGTGGCGTCCTCGAGGGACTCGCTGGGCGCGGCGATGTTGGGGTTCTCGATGAAGTCGCCCACGCAGCTGTCGGACTCGTCGCTCACGGGGGCGTCGAGGCTCATCGGCTCGCGGGTCAAGCGCATCAGCGCTTCCAGCTTCTCCGGGTCGAGCTCCAGCCGCACAGCGATCTCGAGCATCGTGGGCTCCCGGCCCAGCTCCTGGAACATCGCCTTCTGGGTCTGGTGCACCTTGTTGACGACCTCGAGCTTGTAGATCGGGATGCGGATGGTCCGGATCTGGCTCTCGATGGCCCGGATGATGCTCTGACGAATCCACCAGCTCGCGTACGTGGAGAACTTGAAGCCGCGGTCAGGGTCGAACTTCTCGACCGCCTTCATCAGCCCGATGTTGCCTTCCTGGATGAGGTCGCTCAGGGGCAGGCCGCGGTAGGTGTACTGCTTCGCGATGGAGACCACGAGGCGGAGGTTGGCGTTGATGAGCGCGACCTTCGCGAGCTCAGCGTCGGGGCCGCCGGCCATGACCTTGCGAGCCACCTCGATCTCGTCCTGACGCTTGAGCAGCGGGATGCTGCCCATCTTCTTCAGGTACTTGTTGAGCAGCTGGCTCGACTCGAGGTTCGAGGGCTTGGAACGCTTTGCTGCTGCGGCCATGTCGTCTCCTGCGGCTCGGGGCTGTCGTCTTGACCTGCCCGTGTGTCGGTGATGAGTTGCAAGTCGTGTGCCAGGACGCTTCGAGTGGGCCATGCCGGTCCTCCAAGCCCCCGAAAACCCACTGTTGCGGGTGGTCTTCCCCACGAAAGGGCCGACGGAACGGCGTTCCGAGCGGAGACGGGCTGTGGCGAACCGTGACCTCCATGTCCTGGTGGATGGGAGTACGTTTCCCCAGCAGCTACGGATCATCGTGGGCGTGTCTTGACGATGTTCAAGAATCTTGTACGGCCGCGGGCCGGTTAGCGGACAGGCCTTCGGAGGACACCCGTGATCGACTTCCTCGTCAGCGGCGGCCCGGTGATGGCGCCCATCGGTCTCGCGTCGGTCGTGGGGCTCGCGGCGTTCATCGAGCGCGTCTGGGCCACTCGTGCGGGCCGTGTGGTGCCCGCGAGCGTGCGCGTGGAGATCCTGGAGCTCGCGCGGCAAGGTCGCTGGGACGATGCCCGGACCCTGTGTCGGAAGTCCAGCTCGCCCCTGGGCAGGGTGCTGGAGGTTGCGGTGGCGCACCGCGGCCAGAAGCGCGCGGACATCAAGGGGCTGCTCGAAGAGGTCGGGCGCCGGGAAGCGGCGGAGCTCGAACGCTACTCGGGCGTCGTCGGCGTCGTCGCCAGCATCGCGCCGCTGCTCGGACTGCTCGGCACCGTGTGGGGCATGATCCTCACCTTCGACGTCATCCAACAACAGGGCGTGGGCGTCGTCTCCAGCCTGGCCGGCGGCATCTCGGCGGCGCTGGTCACCACCTTCGCCGGGCTCTCGGTCGGCATTCCGGCGGTCGTCGGTCACCGATACCTCCTGCATCGGGTGGACGACCTCGTGCTGGACCTCGAGGAGGCGTCGCTCGAGCTGCTGGAGCTGGCCACGGCGGAGGCGGCGTGAACTACGGCGCCGCGCGCGGACGCCGGGAACCGCCCCGGGTGGACGTCACGCCGCTCATCGACATCATCTTCCAGCTCGTGCTGTTCTTCATGGTGTCGACCACCTTCGTCACCAGCCCCGGCATCCAGGTGGACCTCCCGCGGTCGAGCGCGCAGACCATCCTGCGCGACCAGCAGGACGTGAACATCTGGGTGACCGACACCGGAGCAGTCTATGTAGACCGCGAGGCGGTCAGCTGGGACGACCTGACGGCGGTGCTTCGGAAGGCGGCGGAGGCCGATCCGAACAGCATGGTCATCATCAAAGCCGACACGGGCGTGAACCACGGCCGCGTGGTGGCCGTGATGGACCTCGCGCGCTCTCGCGGCCTCACGCGTCTGGCCATCGCCACGGAGCCCAACGAGGGCGACTGACAGCCTCGCAGTAGGCGTTTTCCTGCTTGGCTCTCTTGACATGACAAGAGCGGCGGGACACACTGTGCGCGGACGGATCTACCTCGGCGATATGCGCGATCTGGCTCGCTGGCTCCTGCTCAACGGCATCCCCGTGCTCCTCATGGGCGGGGTGGTGTCCCTCGCGGTCTTCGGCGACCACGGATTGATTCGTCGCCACCACCTGTTGGCCCAGCAGGGAGAGGTCGAGACGCGCATCGCGGAGCTGTCGGCCGAGAACGCCGCGCTTCGTCGCCAGCTCCGGGTGCTGGACTCCAGCCGCCGGGGTGTGACGAGGCTGGCCGCCGAGGAGCTCTTGATGGCTCCCGAGGGGAGCATCATCTACCGCTTCGACGACACACCGTGAGCGCCTGGCTCCTTCGCGGGGCCACCTTGGTCGAGCTCGACCCGCCCCGCGTCGAGCAGGCCGATCTCCTGATCGAAGGGTGCCGCATCGTGGGGCGCGGCGTGGGACTGGCCGCCGAGTCGGTGGTCGATGGCCGCCGTCTCGTGGTGATGCCGGGCCTGGTCAACGCCCACACCCACCTCTACAGCGCTCTGGCGCGTGGCCTGCCCGCCCCGGCTGTCGAGGACTTCGGGCAGGCCCTGGAACGCATCTGGTGGCCGCTCGACCGCAGCCTCGACCACGACGGCGTCGCGCACAGCGCGCTGGTGGGCGTGGCGGAAGCCGCGCTCGCAGGCACCACCACGCTCATCGACCACCACGCCAGCCCGTCAGCGATCGCAGGAAGCCTCGACGCGGTGGCCGCGGCCTACCGGCGCGTCGGGATCCGCGGTGCCCTCTGCTACGAGGTGACGGATCGGAACGGGCCAGCCGGCGCGGCGGCGGGCATCGACGAGACGCTGCGGGGGGATCCCAGCCACGCACGGCACGTGGAGGGGCTGCCGGTGCTCGTGGGGCTGCATGCGAGCTTCACGCTCGAGGAGCACACCCTGCAGGTCCTCGCCGAGGGACCGTCCATCCCACTTCATGTCCACGTGGCCGAGGGTGCGGGCGACGTCGAGGACGCGCGGCGACGCGGTTACCGCGGCGTGCTGCACCGGCTCGATCATCACTGCCTGCTGCGGCCGGGTTCGGTCCTCGCGCATGGGGTCCACCTCGACCACGACGAGGTCGCGCTCGCGCAGCAGCGTGGGTGCTGGTTGGTGCACAACCCCGCGTCCAACCGGAACAACCGGGTGGGCTACGCACACCCGGGGCGCTTTGGCGAGCGTGTGGCCCTCGGTACCGACGGCATCGGCAGCGACATGCTGGCCGCGTTTCGCGAGGCCTTCCTTGCCGCACGGGAGCACCAGCACGACCTGGATCTCCTCGCCCTGTGGAACGGGGGGCACCGCCTCGCGTCCACGATGCTCGGTGAACGGCTCGGCACCTTGCAGCCCGGGGCCGCCGCCGACTTCATCGCTCTCGACCACCACGCCCCGACGCCGCTGACTGCCGACAACGTGGTGGGGCACCTGTTGTTCGGGTTCACCGCGGCCCAGGTGCGTCATGTGTGGTGCCGCGGCGAGCCCGTGGTCCGAGACCGGCGCCTCTGCGGCGTAGACTGGGCCGACGTGGCGCACGATGCCCGCGTGGCTGCCCGGGCCCTCTGGGAGCGCTACGAGTCGGAGCTCGCATGAGCCTCACCCTCCGCGGCGGCCTCCTCGCCGACGGCCACGGCGGCCCCCTCGTCCCTGGGACCGTGCACACCGATGGCGCGCACCAGGCTCAGACCGCCCGCGCGGGCGCCGAGACCCTCGACTGCGAGGGGCTCGTGGTGGCCCCTGGCTTCATCGACACGCACACCCACAGCGACCTCGCGATCCTCGCCGAGCCGGACCTGCGCTTCAAGACCGCGCAGGGGGTCTGCTGCGAGGTGCTCGGACAGGACGGGGTGAGCGTGGCGCCGCTGCGCGAGGAAGACGTCGAAGAGGTGCGGCTCCAGCTCGCCGGACTCGACGGCGACCCCCCCGATCTGAGCTGGGACTGGCGGAGCGTGGGCGACTACCTCGAGCGCGTTCGCGCCGCACGCCCGGCGGTGGATGCTGCCTACCTGGTCCCCCATGGCCAGGTCCGTCGCGCTGTGCTCGGCATGGCGGACCGGCGGCCGACCGACCTCGAGCTCGACCGCATGCAGGGTGTGCTCGATCACGGCCTGAGGGACGGCGCCGTGGGCCTCTCCACGGGGCTGATCTACCCGCCGTGCGCCTACGCCGACACCGCCGAGCTCGAGGCCCTCTGCCAGGTGGTCGCCCGGCACGACGCGGTCTTCGTGGTGCACATCCGGAGCGAGGGTGACTACGCCCTCGAGAGCGTGGCGGAGGTCATCTCGGTGGCGCGGTCGGCGGGATGCCGCCTCTGCATCAGCCACATCAAGCTCGCCGGGGAGCGGAACTGGTCCAAGCTCGACGCCATGGTCGAGCTCGTCCGTGAGGGGCGCGCGGCCGGCGTCCGCATCACCGCGGATCAGTACCCGTACACCGCGGGCAGCACCATGATGGGGGCTGTGTTGCCGCCTTGGGCGCACGCCGGAGGGCACCGCGACGTGATGCGGCGCTTGGCGGATCCAGACGAGCGGGCGCGCCTGCGTGCCGAGATCCTCGGCCCCCCGCCGCAGCCGTGGGACAACTTCTGGAGCTGGGGTGGTGCGGACGCCATCCGCATCGCGGACGTGCCCCGCACGACCTCGCCGCACCGACAGCACGTGGGACGGACCCTCGCAGAAGCGGCCGGCGACGAGGACCCCCTGGACTTCGCGCTCCGCCTCCTGCTCGAGGAGGAGATGGGGGTGGCGATGGTGGCCTTCTCGCAGTCCGCGGACGTGGTGCGGCGCCTCTACCAGGAGCCCTGGGTGGGGGTCTGCACCGACGGGCTCGTGGGTGGGCGACCCCACCCCCGGACCTTCGGCGCCTTTGCGCGGGCCCTGCGCTGGCTGGTGCGCGAAGAGCGCCTCGTGGAGCTGGGCGACGCCGTGCGGAAGATGACAGCCCTGCCGGCCGACGCGTTCGGACTGGCCGGCCTCGGCTACCTGGAGGCGGGCATGGCGGCGAACGTGGTGGCCTTCGACCCCGACCGCATCGCGGACGTTGGCGACTACGACGATCCGTCACGCCTGGCGCGGGGCGTGCGTCACCTCGTGGTGGGCGGCCAGTGCGTGGTGAGGGACGGAGAAGCGACGGGCGCGCGCCCGGGGTGCGTCAGGACCCTCGCCAGGTCCGGAGCTCCCTGACCAGGTCGTCGAGCCGTTCTCGCAAGGTGCCGACCAGGACCGCCCGCTGGCTCAGATCCCCGGCACGGCCAGCAGCCTCGAGCGCCTGACACGCCTCGTGCACGGCCAACGCGCCCAGGGTGCCGCTGCCGGACTTGAAGGCGTGCGCGGCCCGGGCCATCGCGTCGGCGCTCGTGGCCCCGTCGATGGCCGCCATCCGTGCGGGGGCGTCGGCCAGGAACATGTCGATCAGGTCGTGGATGATGGTGGGGTCGCCCGACAGCTCGGCCAGCCTCTCCAACGCGGTGCGATCCAGGGTGGGTGCAGCGCTGGAAGCGGTGCCGGACGGGGCCGGTTGCGAACGCCCCCGTGCCTCCGAGAGGAGCTCGCCCAGCTGGGCACCCCGCACCGGCTTCCGCACGGCCCGGTCGATGCCCGCGGCCAGGGCTTCGTCGAGCTCAGGACCCCCCTGGTGCCCGGTGAGGGCGATCAGGTAGGGGCGATCGCCGTCCGGCTCCGCCCGGATCAGGCGGGCGACGTCGGGACCTCGAAGCTCGGGCATCTCGACGTCGAGCAGCACCAGCTCGTGCCGGATCTCCCGCCAGCGGGTCACGGCTTCGGCGCCGTTCTCGACGGCTTCGCACGCCACGCCGAGGCGTTCGAGCGCGAGCTTGGTCACCTTGCGGAGCAAGGGGTCGTCGTCAGCCAGCAGCACCCTCAGAGCCGTCTCCTCCACGCCGCCGAACCATACCGCTCCTTGTCGCACTTTGTCGGCGCACATCGCCGGCCGGTTGCTCCGAGTCCCACAATTGCGATGTAGTCTGCTCAGCGATGGCAGACGAGCTGGAACTTGGCGAGCGGTACGTGGCGCTCGGTGTGCTGTCGAGGGGCGCCCTGAGCCACGTGCACCGGGTGCACGACCGAGACCTGGGCCGCGCCGTGGTGATGAAGATCCTCACGCGCAAGGGCCAGTCGCGGGCCGGTGCCATGGGTCGATTCGCGGAGGAGGCGCAGGTCGCGGCGCAGCTCGAGCACCCGGGCATCGTTCCGGTCTACGACATCGGGCAGCTGGGGGACGGACGCTGGTACTTCACCATGCGGGACGTGAAGGGACGCACCTTGGGCTCGGTGATCAAGGCGGTGCACCTCGCCAGCCGAGCGGGCAGCTGGGGTGAACACGAGGGCTGGACGTTTCGTCGCCTCGTCGACGCCCTGCGTCGGGTCTGCGAGACCGTCGGCTTCGCGCACGAGCGCGGCGTGCTGCACCGCGACCTGAAGCCCGGCAACATCATGGTCGGACCCTTTGGCGAGGTGCTCGTCATCGACTGGGGGCTCGCGCGCGTCGACGAGGCGGATCTGGCGCCGGTGACGTCGAGGACGCAGGTGGGCGATGAGCTCGCCACGGTGCACGGAACCGTGGCCGGCACGCCGGGCTACATGCCGCCGGAGCAGGCTCGCGGCGAGCTCGAGCGGCTCGGGCCGCGGACCGACGTGCATGCCCTCGGTGGCGTGCTCTACCGCGTGTTGACGGGTCGTGCGGCCTACCCGGGCACCGTCTGGCGCGAGGTGCTGGACGCCAGCCTCGCCGGGCCGCCGACCCCGGTGACGGACATCGATGGGCTCCCGGCCTTGCCGGAGGATCTGGTGGCGGTGCAGCAACAGGCGATGGCGAGAGAGCCGGAGGACCGCTTCGCCGATGCGCTGGCCATGGGGCAGGCTCTGGGGGCCTGGCTCGACGGTGCGCGGAGGCGGGAGCGCGCGCTGGAACGCTTTCGCGAGGCGGAGCAGCTCCGACCGCGGATCGCCGAGCTCAGGGGCCAGGCGGCGGAAGCCCGCGTCGAAGCGCGGCTGCTGCTCGCTCAGGTGGCCCCGCACGAGCCGGTCGCGCAGAAGCGCATGGCCTGGCAGCTCGAGGACGACGCCCGGGAGCTCGAGGAGGAGGCTGGACTCGCCGAGGTCGCCTTCACGCAGGCGCTTCGGGCCGCGCTGAACCGGGATCCCGAGCTCTCCGAGGCCCACGCGGCGTTGGCCGATCACTACCGGCGCCGTCACGAGCAGGTGGAGGCCGGCGGTGCGGGTCCAGCGGCCATCCTGGAGGGCCTCCTGCGCGCCCACGATGCTGGACGCCACCTGGACTACCTGCGGGGGCACGGTGCGGTCTCGCTGGTCACCGACCCCCCGGGCGCCCAGGTCGAGCTGTTCCGCTTCGAGGAGCGCGACCGGCGCCTCGTAGCCACCCACGTCCGGTCGCTGGGGGCCACACCCCTCGTGTCGGTGGAGCTGCCGATGGGCAGCTACCTGCTGGTCGTTCGCGCCGAGGGCTGCCCGCCCGTCCGCTACCCCGTCCACCTGAGGCGGTGCGAGCACCACGACGGTCGCGACGGCAGCGGCCGCGAGCAGATCCTGCGCTTGCCGCGTGCGGGGGAGCTGTCGGACGGCGAGTGCTTCGTGCCCCCCGGGTGGTTCACGATGGGCGGTGACCGCGCAGCGCAGGGGTCGCTCCCGCGAGCACGGGTCTGGGTCGACGGCTTCGTGATGGAGACGCAGCCCATCACCCACGCCGACTTCATCGCGTGGTTGAACGACTTGGCAGCTCGAGACCGGCTGAACGAGGCGCTGACCCACGCCCCCCGCGGACGGCCCGTGCTCAAGACGGACCGGGGGCCGGTCCTGTATCCACAAGACGAGCGCGGTTTCGGGGTGGGGCAGGGGCCGAACGGTGAGCCCTGGCAGCTGGACTGGCCGGCCCTGTGCATGGACTGGCACGCTGCGATGGCGTACGCCAGCTGGCGCGCGCGACGGGACGGCGTGCCCTGGCGGCTCCCGGGCGAGCTCGAGTGGGAGAAGGCGGCCCGCGGTGTGGACGGTCGAAGGTTCCCCTGGGGGGACCACCTCGATCCCAGCTGGTGCTGCATGGAAGACAGCGCCGCGGCGCCGAGCGCCGTTCCTGTGAGCGCCTTCACCACCGACGTCAGTCCCTACGGTGTTCGCGGGCTTGCCGGGAACGGCGCCTCGTGGTGCCTGGATCTCTTCCATCCGGAAGGGCCCGCGCTCGACCGGGGGCGCTACCGGCCACCCTTGGAGCTTGACGGAGGCTGGGCGGGCGGTTCGCACGTGGTCCGGGGAGGCGCGTGGGACCTCCCGGAGCCCGCCTCGCGGGCCGCGTCGCGACGCGCGAATCCGAGCGTGTGGCGGCGACGCAACATCGGCCTTCGCCTCGTCCGCTCGATCTGACCGGGCGATGCGGACGTTAGGCTGACCCTCCGGAGGCTCCATGAGCGACGAACAGGTCACCTGCACCTTCACGGTCAACGGCGAGTCGGTCACCCACACCGCGCGCGCAAAGCGGTCGATCCTCGACGTGTTCCGGGAGGACTTCGGGTTCGTGGCCGCGAAGACCGGCTGCTCGCCCCAGGCGATCTGCGGTTGCTGCACGATGATCATCGGCGGCAAGGCCAAGGTCACCTGCACGCTGCCGTTCCGGGCCCTCGAGGGCAAGGAGGTGCAGACCCTCGAAGGCTTCCTCGAAGAGGAGCGGGCCCTCCTGGCCGAGGCCTTCGTCCGAACCGGCGGGAGCCAGTGCGGCTACTGCACGCCCGGCATCGCGGTCACCACGAAGGCCCTGCTGGACGCACAGCCCGATCCGGACGAGGCCGCCATGACCAAGGCCCTGCAGATGCACATCTGCCGGTGCACGGGCTGGGTGAAGATCCTCGACGCGATGAAGCTGGCAGGCGCGATGAAGCGCGGCGAGGTGCCGGTCACACAGGCCAGCCTGGCCGCCGATCAGGATCCGGTGGGAGCCGATCTCGGACGGAACGAGGGCCACGCCCTGGTGCTCGGCGACCGTCCCTACATCGACGACATGACCCGTCCAGGCATGCTGCACGGCGCGCTCGTGTGGTCGCCGCACCCGCGGTGCAAGGTGATCAAGATCGACGCTTCGAAGGCCCTCGCGCTCGACGGTGTGGTCGAGGTGGCCACGGCGGCGGACTTCCCCGGCGACCGACGGGTGGGCCTGATCTTCCGAGACTGGCCGGTGATGATCGGAGAGGGGGAGGAGACCCGTTGCACGGCCGACGTGCTCTGTGCGGTGGCTGCGACCAGTCGGGATCTGGCCTACCGGGCAGCGGCGCTGATCGAGGTGGAGGTCGAAGAGCTCGAGCCCATGACCGACCTCATGACGGCCGCGGAGGACCCGGGGCGCGTGCTCGCCACATCCTGCGTGAAGAAGGGCGACGTGGACGAAGCGCTCGGTGGCGAGGGGCTCTTCGTCTTCTCCGACCGCTTCGAGGTCCAGCGCATCGACCAGGCCTTCCTGGAGCCGGAGGCGAGCCTGGTCGTGCCGCGCGCCGACGGCGTGCTGCACATCTACTCCTGCGGCCAGGGCGTGTTCGACGATCGCGCGCAGCTCCTCGACCTGTTCGGGCGCACCGAAGACGAGCTGATCGTCGAGCTCGTCACCACGGGGGGCGCCTTCGGAGCCAAGGAGGACCTGAACGTGCAGCCCCACGCCGCGATCCTGGCCCTGAAGACGGGACGGCCGGTGAAGGTGAGCCTGACCATGGAAGAGTCCACCAACTTCCACCCCAAGCGTCATCCGATGGTCATGGACTACACGCTCGCGGCCGACGCCGAGGGGAACTTCGTGGCGATGAAGGCCCGCATCTGGGGCGACACGGGCGGCTACGCCAGCGTGGGCGACAAGGTGCTGGAGCGCGCCGCGGGGCACGCCACCGGGCCGTACCGGATCGCCCACGTCGACGTGGAGGCGCGGACCGTCTACACGAACAACCCCATCTGCGGTGCCATGCGCGGCTTCGGCGTCAACCAGGTGGCCTTCGCGCTGGAGGGCTGCATCGACCGGCTGGCCGCCGAGCTCGGCCGGGACCCCTTCGAGCTGCGGGTCCAGAACGCGCTCAAGGCCGGCGACACCTGGGGCACCGGCCAGTTGATGGACGAGGGGTGCGGCATCGGGGCCACCCTCGAGGCGGCGCGACCCCACTACGAGCGTGCCCGCGCCGAGGGCAAGCACGTGGGCGTGGCCTGCGCGCTCAAGAACACGGGCATGGGGAACGGCCTCAAGGAGGTCGGACGGATCGAGCTGCACGTGGTCGGTCCTTCCGAGATCGTGATCAAGACGGGCTTCACGGAGATGGGGCAGGGGCACAACACCGTGCTGCGCCAGATGGCTCACGAGGCCACCGGCCTGCCCTCGGAGACCTTCCTCGTCGAGACCGACACCTCGGTGATGGTCGAGACCGGCATGACCACCGCGAGCCGGGGAACGTACCTGGGCGGCAACGGCGTGATCGAGGCAGCACGCCCGCTGGCCGAGGCCCTGAACGCAGTGGAGGGCGATCTGGGTGCGCTGGTCGGACAGGTGTTCCGCGGCGAGTGGTGGGCGCCCGACACCCACAAGCCAGGCGACGATCCAGTGGCCCACCCTGTCACGCACTACGCCTTCGGCTGGGCGACCCAGCTGGCGATCGTCGACGGTGACGGAGCGCTCGAGGAAGTCGTCGCCGTGCACGATGTCGGCCGGGCGATCAACCGCGTGAGCTGCGAAGGGCAGGTCGAGGGCGGCGTGCACATGGGCATCGGCTACGCCTTGTCCGAGGATCTGGTGTCGACCGACGGCGTGCCCGACGTGCGCTTTCGCAACCTCGGGATCATCAAGGCACGTCACATGCCGAAGGTCACCACGGTGCTCGTGGAGGTCCCGGACCCGCACGGCCCGTGGGGCGCCAAGGGCGTCGGGGAGATCGGGTTGGTGCCCACGGCACCCGCCATCGCCGGCGCGATGCGGGGCTTCGACGGCACCTGGCGGACCAAGTTGCCCATGAAGGACTCCCCAGCAGCGTGGTCCGTGGGCGTCAAGAAGCCGCGGAAGCGCCGCTGACGTCACCCGGAGCGTAGCCGCGGGTGGGGCCTTGGTTATGGGAGGCCACCCAGGAGGTTCTCGTGTCGGCTGAGCTCACGTCCATCGACCAGGTCCTCGCCCTCGGCGACGAGGAGCGCGCTGCCGCGCTCGTCAGGTTCGCAGGAGCCACCGTGGATCGCCGCGAAGCTGGCAACGGCGCCGGAGCGGCCGAGGTGGATGCGCTGGTCAGCGCCTTGCTCCTGGCGATCGAAGGTGGTCTGGGCAGCCACACGGAGCGCGTGGCGCTCGGTGAAGCGCTCGGGCGACTCGGCGACCCGCGTCTTCGCACGCCCTCGGCCGCCGACTACTGGGCGTCCCTGACCGATGAGACCCACTCCTTCGAGATCGGCCGTCACCAGGTGACCAACGCCGAGTACCAGGGCTTCGTGGATGCTGGCGGCTACCGTGAGGCCAGCCTCTGGGGCGACGATGGCGCGGCCTGGCTGGAGGCGGTGGAGAACCGTACCTGGCCTGCACTGGTCAAGTCGGGCGCGCTCACGCCCGATCAGGTCGTTGCGAACCAGCCCGTCGTGGGGGTGAGCTGGTACGAGGCGCGCGCCTACGCGTCCTGGGCCGGCGGCCGTCTGCCCACCTTCCAGGAGCGCATGTTCGCGGTGCGCGGGTCCGAGAAGCGTCCCTACCCCTGGGGCCAGCCTTTCGGTCAGGGGAACGCCAACACCCGTGAAGAGGTCCTGGGCCGTCCCTGCGGCGTGGCGCTCTTCCTCGCGGACCGAACGCCGGACGGCATCTGCGACCTGGCCGGCAACGTGGCCGAGTGGGTGGCCGACGACATCGACGGGGACCGGCTCATCGCTCCCGGTGCGTGGACCCAGGGTTCGATGTCGAGCTGGGCCAAGGCGCGTGACATCCGGCCCGCACAGACCCGCGGCGCTGATCTCGGCTTCCGGCTCGCGCGCGGGTGAGCTTCCGGCGCGTCGCCTTCGCGCTCCTGCCGCTTGCGGTGATCGCCCTCGCCGTCGAGGGCGGCTTGAGGCTGGCCGGGTACTCGGGCGAGCCGGACCGGACGGTCAGCTGGTGCCGGGAGCACGCGCTCGCCGAGCCCCCGTTCTTCGAACGCCAGGCGGTCTTCGACGTGCCGGCGCTGGTGCCCCGGATCGAAGGGCAACCCCAGCCCTTTGCCCCCGAGAAGCCTACGGGGACCAGGCGCCTGTTCGCCTTCGGCGGATCGGCCGTGCACGGCTACGGCTTCACGCGTGCCGGGGCCTGGCCCGATCAGCTGGAAGGTCTGTTGGCCGGGGCTTGGACCCAGGACGTGCAGGTGATCAACGCGGGCGTGATCGCGTGGTCGAGCCAACAGGTGCTCGCCTTGGTCAAGGACGTCGTCGCGAACCACGACCCGGACGCGATCTTGCTCTACAGCGGGAACAACGAGCTGTTGGAGTGGTTCGACGCGCGCAGGTACCTTCCGCCGGACGAGCTGCGCGCCTGGACCCGTTCCCTCACCGCGGCGCGGCGTCTGCGCGCGTGGCGTTCGTACCGCTTCCTTTCGGGCTTGCTCAGCGATGTGGAGGTCGGACACTGGGGTCAGACCAGCTTCAGCGACGACGAGGCGCTTCCATGGCCCGCGCGTGGTCGGCTCGACGAGACCGCCCGCGCCTTCGCGCGGGCTGGGTACCGCTACCACCTCCGCCGCATCGTAGAGGTCGCCTCGGCGGCGGGTGTTCCCGTGTTCGCGAGCACGGTGGCCGTGAACTGGGACGACCCGCCGGGTGAGTTCGACTTCGGCTCGATCGAACCGCCAGAGGCCCGCGATGCGCTGGCGCTGGCCGACGCTGCCCTGGGGCAAGGGCGTGCCCCCGACGCTCACTTCGCCGCGGCACAGCGCGCCTGGCCAGAGGCGATCACGTGGCATCGGAAGGCTCGGATGTTGCGCCGTCACGGACACACGGATGCTGCGCTCGAGGCGTACCGAGAGGCGGTGGCGCGTGACGAGAACCCACACCGCGCACCGCCTTGGGTGGAGGACGTGCTGCGGAGCACACCGGGCATCACGGTGGTCGAGGGGGCCGAAGCCATCGCGGCGCTGAGCGTTGATGGGGTGGTGGATTGGGGACAGGTCTACGACCACTGCCACCCCACCCCCGAAGCTCATGGAGCGCTCGCGGCGAGCTTCGCCGAGGCGCTCCTCGGCCTCTGGCCCGGCGAGGTCGTCGTGCCGCCCGACCGCACAGGGCACGTGCTGGATGGTTGGCTGGGGCACGGGGTGGACGTCGAGCGTGGTCACTACCTCCGCGATCCCGGAGGTGAGCGCAGTGCGTGGTGGGCCAGCGCCGCGACCCCGGTCGACCCGGAGGCGTGGCTGGACAGGGGAGTGGTGGCCTGGCACACCTTCCATGCGGACTGCGAGCGGGGCCGCACGCCGTGCCTCGAAGACGCCTTCGAGGCCTTCGAACGCGCCGCGGCCGCCCCCGAGACCGCCTGCCGTGCGTCGGCGGCGCTGGGCCGCGCCTGGTTCTGGCTGGACAGGTCCGCAGCGGGTCGATGGCTCGACGAGGCCCAACGATGTGCTCCAGACGATCCCACGACAGCCTGGTACCGCTCACGGCTGGATTGACGGGCGGGAGCCGCTATGCTTTGCTCCAAGCGAGAGAGACCCGCGTTTCGGCGCACCCTTGGAGGACCCTGATGTTACTGATGACGCTCATCCTTGCCTGCGGTGGCAAGGATGAAGGCTGTGCCGACACTGGCTTCGCAATGGCTGAAGACGGCAACTGCTACCCGGTGGAGGCCGACACCGACACCGACACGGACACGGACACGGACACCGACACGGACACCGACACGGACACCGACACCGACACCGACACCGACACCGACACCGACACCGACACCGACACCGACACGGACAGTGGCGGTGACGGCGGCGACGGTGGCGGTGACGGCGGCGACGGTGGCGGTGACGGCGGCGACGGTGGCGGTGACGG
>CAZSAT010000013.1:42811-87876 GCA_964604675.1 uncultured Enterobacterales bacterium | reverse complement strand
GGCCGCATGACCACCAGCTTCGCGCCCGTGGTGACCAACACCGGCACGCCGGGAGAGGACGTCACCCTGACCGCGCCGTGGACCTGCGCCCGCGGCGACGAGCTGGGGCGCTTCAACCTCGGCTCCACCGTCATCCTCGTGTGCGAGGCTGGGCGTGTGACATGGGAACTGGAACCCGACCAGCAGGTGAAGATGGGGCAGCGCATCGGGCGCCTGGGCAGCTGATGACCGGCGTCTGCCCGCGGCACGCCGACGCGGCCGCCGTCGGACGCTGCGAGCGCTGCGGCGACCACCTCTGCCAGTCGTGCTCGGTCTTCGGGTGCTCGGACGCAAGCTGTCCCTACCGCACGCTGGACGGGGGCGAGGCCTGGGCGGTGGCGGTGCCGTGGGAGGCGCGCGACGAGCTCGGCATGCTCTCGGCGGCCGCGCACACCTGGCGTCGAGCGCTCTTCGACCCCTGGCGCTTCTACGCCGGCATGGGCGACCCCCGCCCCGGCGCCTTGCTCTACGGCGCCCTGGTCGGTGGCACGAGCCTCGGAGCCGGCTTCGCCTGGCTCGCCATCGGAGACGAACAGCTCGCCGCGGCGCCCCTGCTGCTGGTGCTGCTCGCGGCGCCGTTCGCCGCCCACCTCCGCCTGCTCGTCCTCGCCGCCGCGGGCTGGATCGCGCTGTCCTGGTCGGGGCGCCCTCCCTCGTGGAACCAGGTCACGCGGGTCACCGGGTACGCGGCGAGCACGGACCTCCTCCTCGGCCTTCCGGCGGTCGGATGGGCCCTGGTCCCCTTCGTGAGCGCGGGCTTCCGCGCGCTCGGCTACCGACGGGCGCTGGGGGTGCCCTGGCGCTGGGCCCTGCTCGCCGGGGTCGGGCCCTCGCTCACGACGGGCCTGCTGGTGCTGGGCACCTACGCCGTGATGCTCTGGCTGGCCGGCTAGTGCTAGGTGGAGCGGTTCGTTAGTAACGAACCGCTCCCGCGCGCATGGCGCGCGGCGGCCGAAGGCCGGGGGGAGCGCGCCCAGCGCGCGGTGCGGGGGCTGGCCCCCGCAGGAGACAGTAGTTGAAAGGGCTCGTTACCTACGAGCCCGTCAACTACCCGCCGATGATGACCACGCTCGCGGGCAGGTCCGAGGCCCTCACGAGCTGGGACTCGCCCAGCACGGTGTTCAGGGAGACGTTGCCGCCGCAGGGGTCGCCGCCGCGCAGGTCGCCCACCGCCGCCTCGAACAGCACCTCACCGCTGGCCGTCACCTCGCGCAACAGGCCCGACGGCACGCCGTAGTTGACGAGCCGCACCTCGTCGTCGAGCGAGGACATGCCGCCCTGGGCCTGCACCACCACGCAGTCGTCGAGCCCGTAGCTGAAGGTCTCGTCCATCGTGGTGGCCTCGAGGTCGACCGCCAGGGCCGAGCCCCAGCCGACCTCCACCCCGTTGTTGAACACCTGGATGCCTTCGGCGGTCCACTGCACGTCGTGGGCACCGGAGAAGGCCGCGAACTGGTCCGGGTCGAGGAAGTCCTTGTGGAAGTCGCTCAGGTCGGCCACCACCTCGCCGGTCGCGCGCTCGAAGACCACCACGGTCTCCATCTGGAGCACGGAGAGCACGCAGAGTCCCGTGTCCGGGTCACAGTCCACCGAGTTCGCGTGGTACGGGTCGCACGAGTCGCCGTAGTAGCTGGGGGTGGTGCACGTCTTGTCGAGGCCCAGGGCCTCGGTGTCGAACAGGATGCGCTCCTGCCCGCTGTCCAGGTCGAGCTCCACGACCTGCTCGAACACCACCGGAGCGGTCACCCCCTCGGCCGTGCGCTCGTCGGCGCGGAGGTAGACGAGGGTGCCCGGCTCGGGCTGATCGGCGAGGTGGTGCGAGAAGGGGGTGGCCCAGCGCTCGAGCACCTCGCCTCCCCAGCCGATCCGACGGACCTCCGTGTCGCGCATGTCGGCGACCGAGGTGCCATCGGTGTGCACGATGAGCTGGTGCTGCACGAGCACGCCGCGCCCGTCCGTGGCGATCCGCGCAGGAATGCCGCCCATGTCGGCTTCGCCATCGTCGAGCAGGGCGTACCAGATGGGCTCGCCCGACCCCGTCACCAGCACCACGTACGCGGCATCGGGGGTGTACGCGGTGTACAGGAGCTGGTTGGCCGCCACCTGGGACGACGGGTCGCTGTGGCGGATGGTGGGCAGCTCCAGGTTCGCGGGCGCGTCACCCACCGTGAACGACACGGCGGGACCTTCCACGGTGCCGTCGGCGTCCTCCAACACCACCCACGCCTCGAGCTCGCTGCCGGCCGGGGCCAGCATGCGCCCGCTGGAGCGCCCGTCGACATCCACGCCGTGCAGCTCGTAGGACAGCCCGTCTTCGTCGACGATCTGCACCCAGGAGGTGCCCTGCGTCGGGGTGTCCCACGTGAGCTCGGCGCTCGTGGCCGCCTCGCCGTCGAAGTCGACCGACAAGGTCGGGCCCTCCTCCTGGTCCGGCTTCGATCGCGACCCGGTGTCGTCGGTCGACGTGGAGCCGTCGCAGGCGACGAGGAAGAACGGGAGGAGCATGAGGCGGTGACCGGGGAACGCGCGGGGCAACTTAGACCGCTGATGCCGGGGATGGTGTGGAGTCTCAGTCAACGCTGCGCGGATGGAGCTCGTTGCCGCAGTAGGCGCAGACCAGGGCGGCGTCCTCGACCGCCGACAGCCCCGCACCACAGCTCGGGCACTTCCCTGCGTGCTGGGCGACTGCACGCCGGTGGTCGGCCACCACCTTGTCGGCGCCCCGCAGCCACGTGAGCGCCGTCCACGCGCCCAAGCCCACCACCGGCAGGCCGAAGCAGCAGCCGCCCCCCACCAGCGCCGTGGACGCGTCCTCGCCCATGCCCAGCGCGATCGTGATGCCCAGCGATCCAGCGAGCGCGCCCGCAGTGGCCACCCCCAGGCAGGCCGCGCGGGCCTTGGCGCGGCCCTCCATCAGCGCCGCCACCACGCCTCCTGCCACGAGCGGACCGGACGCGCAGAGGCAGAGGCCGAAGAGGGCCGTGTCCTTGGCGAGCTCGTCGTCCAGGAACATCGCGAGGCCGATCAGCGTGCCGAGCGCCGCGAGCGCGGCGCTGATGCCGAGCACCACCAGGGGACCACGAGCCGGACGGAGGGAGGCCACGAGCGGATCGTAGCGCGGCAGCCCTGTCCGGACAGAACCTGGTGGCCCCGCCGCCTACCTTCTGTGCATGCGCATCCTCCACCTGAGCGACACCCACCTCGGCACCCGCACGTGGGTGCGCGGGGCGCCCCGCGACTGGCGTCGCAGCCTGGATCACGAGCGCGCGCTGCTGGCGGCGCTCGAGCCCGCGATGCGCGGCCGCATCGACCTCGTGGTGCACACCGGGGATCTCTTCGACCGCAGCCGGCCCCCCGAAGCCGCGGTGCGGCGCCTGTCCAGCATCCTGGGCAACCTGGCGCGCAAGGTGCCGGTCGTGCTCATGCCGGGCAACCACGACCGGCAGGGCATCCGACGCAACCTGCCCACCCACCTGCCCGACCTGCACGTCTTCGACCGCGCCGAGAGGGTCGAGGTCGCCGGTGCGCGCCTCGGCGTGGTTCCGTACGTCTCCGATCCCCAGGGCTGGGCGGCGGCCGCCGAGCGCGCGTGCCGTGGCGGCGTGGACCTCCTGCTCGCCCACCAGGCCTTCCACGGCGCCGTGGTGCCCGGCTTCACCTTCGCGGCGGGCGCGCAGGGCGACACGATCGGCGAGCACCACCTGCCCCGCGGCGTGAAGTGGATCCTCTGCGGCCACATCCACCCCCGCCAGGCGATCCGCCTCGGCGAAGCCACCGTGGTGCACCCGGGCGCCACCGAACGCACGGCGTTCAGCGAGCGCCTGCAGGCCAAGGGCTACGTGATCTGGACCCTGGACGGACCGGTGCGCTGGCGCTTCGTGGACCTCCCCACCCGCCCCATGGTCGTCATCGGCCTCGAGGAACACCTCGGGCACGTCACCCCCGGAGCCCTGGTGCGCATCACCCCCGACCTGAACACGCCGGCCATGGAGCAGGAGGTCCTGAAGCGCGGCGGCTGGCTCTGCGGACCACCCGCCGAGGCGCCGGCGCAGCGACGCCCGCGCGCGCCGCGGAACCAGCTCAAGCTCTGGCAGCGCTGAACGCTCAGCGCTGCGGGGATCCGCCGTCGCTGGGCACGGTCACGTCGCTGATCACCAGCTTCAAGGTGCTCGCGCCAGCGGCCAGGGTGACCAGCTCCCCCATCCGGTCGCCGGGCTGCGGGTGGCTGCCGAACCCGTACATGCCGAAGTAGTGCAAGCCGGGGGACAGCTCGATCTCCGCGGTCACCGGGAACTCGGCGACCCAGGTCGCGACCATGCCGTAGTCGGTGGGCGGCTGGCCCCGCGGCGGACCGCCCGAGTTGGGGTCGAGCTCCGCGAAGCCGGCGTAGAACACGTTGCCACCGGTCTGCTCGGGCGCCGGGTCGACCTCGACCGTGAGCGCGACCCTCACCCGGTCGAGCCCGGCGAAGTCCGAGGCGCGGCCGACCTCGGGCAGGGCAGCACCTGCCCCCACGCCAGCCGTCGGAGCGCTGCACGTGGACGCGAACTCGGCGTAGAAGGTGGCGCAGGCGGCGGTCCAACCGACCTCGCAGCAGGCGCCGTCGGCGGTCTGCTCGCAGGTCACGCGCTTCACGGTCGTGTCGTGGCAGGTGTCCCACACCGCCACCCCCGCGTCCGCGGCGGAACAACAAGGATCCCGCCCCGCGAGGAGGTCGGCGTCGCCACCAGAACAGGCGAGGAACAAGGCGATCATGCGTGCACCTACCACGTCGTGCGGCGGGGTGGACCGGTGAGGTCGAGCACCACGTGGTCCCCGGAGGACACGGCGACCTCGAAGACCTCGGCGCCGCGCTGGAGGCGCAAGAGGCCGGCCTCCGGCAACGCGAGGAGCCGGGTCCGGCTGTTCTGGGCAGCGAAGCCCTCCCCCAGGGGCACCTGGTGCACCTGGGTCGTGCCGCCGCTCGTCAGCTCGATCCGACCCCCGACGGGTGCGCGCACCGCCACGAAGGGCCTCGCGCGCTGCCGGTTCTCGAAGACCTGGACCCGGGGACTGTTCGCGCTGACCAGCACCGCGTCGAGGTCCCCGTCGTGCTCGAGATCGAGCCACGCCCAGCTGCGACCATCGCTCGCGCTGTCGAGCCCGGAGAGCCCGGACACGTCGGCCCAGCCGCCGGTCCCATCCCGGAGCCACAGCTTGTCGCGCTCGTGCCCGGAGAAGCTCGCCCCGCGTTCCTGCCAGAGCCGCACCTCCCGCCGGGTGCGCGTGCCTTCGCCGAGCACCAGCCCCGCGTCGTCGGTGCGCGCGACCGCGCGCCAGAACTCGCTTCACGTGTCGTGCTCGATCGCGACCGACGGCGGCGCGGTGTAGTAGCCGTTGGGCACGTAGAGGTCCTGCTGCCCGTCGAGGTCGAGGTCCACGATCTGGCCACCCCACGACCACCCGGCGGCAGACACGGGGGCGTCGCTCCGCGTCCAGGCGCTGAGCCCACGCCCCAGGAGCAAGCTGTTCCCGCTGGCTCCCTTCGCCATGCGGGGGTCGAGGCCGGGGAGCTGGGCGGTGATGCGGGCGCCGGCCGACGAGTACATGTTCGACACGTAGAGGTCGTCGCGGCCGTCGGCGTCGACGTCGCCGAACGACACGCCCATGCCGAAGCCGAAGTCCGCGGTGCCCGTGGCCTCGGTGATGTCGACCAGCTCGCCGTCCCGGTTCTCCAACAAGCGGTTCGGCGCGAAGTCGTGGGCCAGGTAGAGGTCGGGATCGCCGTCGCCGTCCACGTCGGAGAAGCCCGCCTGGTAGGTGTTCCGCCAGTCGTCCTGGGGCTCGGCCACGAAGCGTCCCCCGCCCGCGTTGCGCAGCAGCACGTCGGGTGGGCCCGCGCGGTCCAGGTACACCTGGGACTGCGCACCGATCCGCGCCACCAGCTCCTCGGCGGTGGCCGCGGGCAGGAAGCGGCCGAGCAGCTCCATCGGGTCCACCGAGCCGTGCTCGTCGAGCTCGAAGACCCGCTCGATGAGCGAGGCCGCGTAGGTGGCCACGTAGATGTCCAGCAGGCCGTCGCCGTCCACGTCCGCCGCCGCGGCCGACGTGGCCAGCGCGGGTCCCACCTCCTCGGACACGAAGCGGTCGCCCTCCCGCCACAGCATCAGGCTGGGCGCCAGGGGCCGGGCGATGAAGGCGTCGGTGTCGCCGTCCTGGTCGAAGTCCTCGAAGAGCGCGCCGGACAGGGGGCCCTCCAGGTCGAGCCCCAGCTCCGGCGCCACGTCGACCCAGCCCGCCGGACCGCGCTCCAACAGCACCGCGCGCTCCCACCGTGCCATCACGTAGATCGCGTCCTGCCCGTCGCCGTCGAGATCGACGACCGAGACCGCGGGGTGCCGATCGAAGCTCTCCAGCTCGAAGTGAGGCCCCGGCCGGACGCCCTCCGCCAGGTAGCGGACCACGTGCTGCTCGTGGGTCGAGGCCCGCAACGAGGCCCGCAGCTCGGCGTCGGGCACCAGGGTGTCGAGCGCCTCCCGGAACAGGGTGGCCGGCGCCGCCTCGGCCAGCAGGTCCCCGTTGCGGAGCGCGTGGATGCGCCAGCCGCCCTCGCCGAGCACCCAGTCGGCCTCGACGGCGCCGTGGATCCAGAGCCGCTGGACCCCGGTGGCCACCACGTCGAGCGCGAGGAGCGCCGTCATGCGCTCGCGGTCTCCCTCGGGGAAGTCCAGCCGCTTCAGCTTCACCTCGGCGCGCTCCACCGTGCGCCGACCGAGCAGCGCCACCAGCGGCCCCTCGGCCACCGCAGGCTCCGAAGGCGCCAGCGTGATCCGCGTCACGCCGTGGTGGGGCAAGAGCGGCACGATGCCTGCGGGCACGGGGTCGGTGACCGTGACCCGAGCGGCGAAGAGCTCGGGATGGGCGGCGAAGCCCTGGCCGCGCAGCAGCATCTCCTCGAAGTGGCGCAGCTCGGGCACGAGCGCCAGCAACAGCTCCTCCGAGAACACCACGTCGTGCAGCTCGGGGGTGTCCGCGACCTCCGGCTCGACCACGGGCTCGGCGCACGCCAGCCAGAGGATCACGGGGTCACCAGGCCTGGCACCGCGTCGGCGATGGCGGCCCCCAACAGCGCGTTGCCCTCCCTGGAGAGGTGGTTCCGGTCCACCAGCAGGTCGACGCCGGGCTCCGCCTCCAGCGTGGCGATCACGTCCATCCAGGCGACCCCTTCCAGCTCGTCGGCCAGCCGCTGCTGCATCCGTCCATACAAGGCCAGCTCGCGCCGGTGGTCCCCGTCGACGTACTCGGTGAGGAGCAGCACGGCCGCGCCGCGCTCACGGGCATAGGCGATCACGCGGCGGTGGTTCTCCTCGGCGTCGCTCACGGGCACGTCCGACACGTTGGCCTCGATCGCCTCGGGTAGCCCGTGCAGCCACAGGCTCGCCGCGGTCGTGAGCCGAAGCCGACGGGCAACGCCCGCCAGGCCCTCGGTGGCCCGACTGCGCTCCTCGGCCTCCTCGGCGCGTTGCTTCCGCGTCTGGCGGTGGTGGCGGGTGAGCAGGTCGTTGACGCCGAGGTAGAGCACGACCAGGTCGGGATCGGCGCGCTCGAACATCGTGTCGATGCTCCGCGCCACGGTGAAGCTGTCGCGCCCGCCATCGCCGAAGTTGAAGGAGCGCACCCCGATCCCTCTGGCACAGAGCGCCTCGTGGGCCTGCGCGGCGAAGAAGGCGTCGGGCTCGTCGGCGAACTGGTAGGCACCGCCGGTCGACGAGCCGCCTGCGAACACCACGCCGAGCCCCCCGTCGCCGCACGACGCGCTCCAGCCGGGCACCGGATCCTGCCACCCCTCGGCGCTGGGCAGCTCCTTGCTCAGGCGCGTGATGTCCCAGGCCGTTGCCAGGTACCCCGCGCGGGTCAGCGCCTCGGCGGCGACCGGCACGCTGAGCAGCAGCAGGAAGAGCAGATCCGAGGCCGCCCTCGGTGCGGTCCTGAGCAGGAAGCCGGCGGAAGCGCCCAACACGCCCAGCCGCCACAGCACCGCCGGGGCCAGCCCCCACGCCCAGCCGCCCACGGCCACCGCGAGCATGGCCGGCAGGTCACGCAGCACCTGGCGCGAGCTCGGCGCCGCCTCGCGGAGGAACCACAGGGGCGCCACCAGCCAGAGGAACCCGAGCGGGGCGAGGAGCAAGCTCGGGCCGCGCAGGTCGCGGGAGGCGATGGCGGTGGCGACGAGGGCCACCACGACACCCGCGCGCCCCCACGACCGACCCGGGCCGCGCTCTAGCGACAGCTCGGGGAGGCTGGCCAGCACCGCGAGGACCAGCGGCACCAACGCCACGAGCAGGCACCAGCGCGCGAGCTCCCAGGGGGGCGTCTCGGTGAGGTAGAGGCGCTCGACTGCGAGGATCCAGGACAGGGGCGACGCGAGCAGGACCGCCACGGGGGGCCCGAACACCAGCAGGCCGCGCACCGCCACACCCGCGGCGCTCGCCCCCGCGACCACGAAGGCGAAGCCGAGACCGCCGACCGCCCCAGCCAAGGCACCGAGCACCCGGTGCAGCGGCGCGGTCTCCGAGCGGAAGTCCTCGTCGATCAGCACCTCCCCCGTGCTGGTCGTGAGGCGGATCGCTTCGATCCTGGCCAGCCCATCGGTGGCCGCCAGCTCGAAGGCACCGGGCGCTCCGCTCCCGACGATCACGCGCTCGTTGCCGTCGGACAGCTGGAGCGCTCCCCCCTCGAAGGCCAGGGTGTAGCTCCGGCCCGCGCTCGACGACCAGGCCGCGGCCCCGTCCACCCGGTAGCCGTCGGGGTGGAGCGTCAGCTTGCGGCTCGCGCCGCCGCTCCCGCCCATGCCCACGCTCAGCGCATCGGAGTCCGCGGCCAGGCGGATCTCCGCCGAGGCCACACGACCCGCCTGGCTGGGCACCAGGCTGTCGCTGCGGAAGAAGGCGTGGCGTGCGATCTGCAGCGCGCCGCCAGCCACGTGCGAGCCGCGGCCCAGGCCCGTGTCGGCGACCGAAGCGTCCAGCGCCGGCGACACGACCCGCCAGGCGCGCGACAGCGCCGACGGCGTCTCCAGGCTTCCTGCCGCTCCAGCCAGCACGGCGCCGACCAGGGCGCCGACCAGGGCCCAGATCAAGCCGACGGCTCGGGATCGACCGGACGCCCGGGGGGAGCGCCGGCGACGGCGACGCGCGCTCACGGCGCTCCGAGCCGGAAGTCGTAGCCGTTCTCGCGCAGCTCCTGCACGAACTCGGGCGACAGCTCCAGCTGCTCGGCCCCGGCCTCGTGGCTCGCACGGAAGCCATCCCAGCGGGCCTTCAGGTCCGCCACCACCTCCGGCCGGGCCGCGGCCTGGGAGCGGAGCTGCTGCGGGTCGTCGTCGAGGTGGAAGAGGCAGGTCGCCAGCTCACCGTGCTTCCGGGGCGGCTCCGGCTCGGACGTGGGGCCGCAGCCGCGCTGCTGGCGCAGCAGCACCCAGGGCGGCGAGATCACCGCACCGCTCAGCTCGGGACCCACCTGGCGGACCACCCCACCCTCCGAGAGGGCCGTGCCGCGCACCCCCTCGACCTCACCCTTCAAGAGCGGCACCAGCGACACGCCGTCCGCGTCGGCCGGTGGCACGGCACCGACCAGCTCGAGGATGGTGGGCATCACGTCCACGTGGCTCACCAGGGCGTCCGACGCCTCGGGCCCGTCGAAGCCGGGCACCCGCACGATCATCGGCACGTTGATCACGCCGTCGAAGAAGGCATCGCCATGCAGCAGCTCGCCGTGGTCGTTCAGCGACTCGCCGTGGTCGGCCACGACCACCACCACCGTCCGGTCGAGCCGACCCCGCGCCTCCAGCGCCTCCCACACCACCAGCAGATCACGGTCCGCCCAGGTCACGGCGCGCCCGTACTCGTAGCGCCAGCGGTCCACGGCGGGCTGCCCCACGCGCAGGACCTGATCCTGCAGGGGATCGCTCCCGACCAGGCCGACCACGCCCTCCTGCGCCGTGCCGCCGGCCATGCCGGGCATCGCCGAGGGCGTGCGCGCCGCCTCCTCGGTCTGACCGGCGTCCCACAGGAGCTGCGTGATGCCGGTCGGATCCTCCTCGGCCCCTTCGTTCGAGAGCACGAAGGGGAAGTGCGCGGTCCGGCCGTGGAACATCACGAACACGGGCTCGTCCGCGTCGTGCGCCGCGAGCCAGGAGGCGACCGGCCGTGCCGACGAGCCGCCCGGGCCGATCGCTCCGCCGCGGCGCCGGCCGTCGGGGGTGTCGCGGCCGGCGGGGTAGATCTCCATGTGCTGGAAGCCCCGGTCCAGGCCGTAGTCGGGGCGGAAGCCCGAGGGCGCGTCGGTGGTGAAGGCCGCGGTCGTGTAGCCGTAGTGGCCCAGGATCTCCGGCAGCGTGGGCACGTCGGCGGTCAGGCCCTTGTCCCAGCCCGTCACCCCGGTGTGGCTCCCGAAGCGGGCGGTCAGCACCGCGGTGAGGCCCGCGAGGGTGAAGTTCGACGCCGCATAGGCGCGGGAGAAGCGCGTGCCCTCGGAGGCGAGGCGGTCGAGCACGGGGGTCTCGGCGAGCTTCGAGCCGTAGGCGCTCACGTGGTCCTTGCGCAGCGAACAGAGCGTGATGAGCACCACGTCGCAGCCCTCGCAGAGCGCTCCGTCGTGGGGGCTGCGCGTGTCGCTCGGCGCTTCCATGGTGAACACGCCGCTGCCGTTCGCGTCCACGGCGGGCGGGAGGACGGCGTCGGGCGCTGCACCGCCGACGGCCGGCAGCGCGGCGACGTCGTTGGGGGTGAGCGCTTCCGGCTCCCGAGCTGGTTCCGAGCCGGCCAGCAGCCACCAGGCCACGACCCCGAGGGCCAGCACCGCGACCGCCGCGAGCCCACGCAGCGCGAGGCGGCGGCGCGCGCGTTCGCGCCGTCCTCGTCGCCCGGTCGTGCGTCGCCTGCGTGGCATCATGCCGCCGTGGAAAAGGCCCGGCGGATCTTCGCATACCTGCTGATCGCCCTGACCGCGTCACCGGTCGCGGCGGCGGCTCCGCAGAGCCTCACGGTCGAGCTGGCGGTCGACCGTGCCCGCGCACCGGTCACGGCCACGGTCACCACGTCCTGGCTGGGCGAGCCGCTGCACGCGGCCCTCCGCGACGACGGCAGCACCCCCGGGGACGTGCCCGGCGACTTCGTCTACGTGGGGCGCCTCGACGGAGAGCCCGTGCGGGCGCTGGACCTCGTCCTGGCGGTCGACGGCGTGCCGGTCGGCGAGGCGCTCGTGCTGCCCGACGGCGAGCACGACCGCGTGAGCTTCGTGCTCGACGGGGCCCACGCGCGCCGAGCTGCGCTCGCGGCCACGGCCACCGCCGTGGAGCGCCGGGAGAGCGTGGAGGTGGCCGCGTTCTTCGGCTGGACGCTGCTGTTGCTCGTGGCGGTGCTGGGCCTGGCTGCGCGGACTCGAAGGTGAGCCGGGCCACGCCCCTGGTCCTCCTCGCGCTCGCGGTGGCCTGGACCTGGCCTGCCCTCGTCACCCACGACCTGGTGGGCACCCACAGCGACGCGTACGGGACCGCGTGGTTCATCCACGCCGCGCCCCGGCTCTTCCCCGGCTTCCACGACGGCCTCGCCTGCTTCCCCGACGGGGCCACCTACTCGCGGCCCGACTCCTGGGTGCTCGCGGCGCAGGGCGCTCTGCTCGGGTGGGTGCCGGCCGCCCGCTTGCACGCGTGGCTCGGCCTCGTCGGCGTCTGGCTGTCGGCCTGGGCGGCGTCGGCCTTCGCCAGCGCGCTGGGCGCGCGAGCGCCGTGGTCCTGGCTCGCGGGCCTGAGCTTCGCGTTCTCCGGGCTGGCCGCGGCCGCGCTCCTGGAGGGCTACGCCTACCACGTGTTCGATCCCTGGCTGCCGCTCCTCGGCTGGGGCTGGTGGCGGGCCACGGGACCCGAGGGGCGTCCCACCCAGGCCGCGCTGGCCGGGCTGGGGATGGGCGCCGCGTTCTGGACCTCGGCGTACCTGGGCCTGGCCGCCACCCTGCTCTTCCTGGGCATCGCCACCCGCCTGAGCCGCGCGAACCTCAGCGCCCTGGGGGCCTTCGCCAGCACCGCCCTCCCCGTTCTGGGTGCTTGGGTGTGGCTCTTCGCCGCGGGCGCCCAGGGCGAGGTGCTCGCAGCCGAAGCCGCTGCGCCCGTGCTCGCGCAGCTCGCCGACGCGCTCGTGCTCGCGGCCGGCCCGACCGTCGGCAGCGAGCTCGCCGGGCGCCCGGCCACGGCCCTGCTGGGCGTCACCCCCGCGCTCTTCGTGGCCGCCCCCCTGCTGCTCCGCCGAAGGGCCGACTGGCGCGTGCTCGCAGCCACCGGGCTGGTCGCCCTGGCCGCCTCGTTCCTGCCGCGGCTCGCCCCCGGCGTGCTCCCGCTGCCCGACAGCCTCACCGCCGCCCTCTTCCGCTTCCCCGCTCGGCTGGCCTGGGCCTGGCTGCTCTGCGCCGGGGTGGTCGGCGCCCTCGTGCTCGACCGCCTCGCGACCCGCTTCCCGCGCGCAGCGTGGGCCTTGCTCGCGGCGGGGCTCGTGGACGCCTTCCTCGTGGTCGACCTGCCCGGACGCCAGGGCACGCTCCCGGCGGGCGTGCCCTCCGCCTACCTCGCGCACGAAGGCCCCCTCTACGACCTCTGGCCCGAAGATCCCTCCGACGCCGGCGCCTGGGATCTGCGCACCTCGACCACGGCCTGCTGGTACCAGACCGAGCACGGCCGACCGATCGGCGACCACTGCCAGAGCCCCCGCTTCGAGAGCCCGCGGCTCGCCCTCCAGCCCTGGCTGCTCGAGCGCCTGCTGGACGGGCGCCACGAGGCGGTGGGCGAGCGCCTCCGCACGCTGGGCTACACCACCCTGGTGTTCCACGCCGACGCCTTCCGACACGCGGACCGTGGGCGCATCGCCCACGCGCTCACCCACGTCGACCCCAGCCCGGTCGCCTCCCACGACGGCGCCGAGCACGTGCTCGCGTACCGGCTGAGCCCTTGAGCCGACGCCGTCGCCGCCCCGTCCGGCTCAGCGCGCGCGCCCGGCTCGTCCGCGCGGCGCTCGGCGCGAGCTTCGCCGGCCTGCTCCTCTTCGTCGCCGAGGTCGCGCTCCGGCTGACGGGGATCAGCCCGGCCTACCAGGCCGACCGTCTGGGGGGGTGGCGCTTCGCGGCGAACCTCGACGACCACCAGATCCTCGGCGCCAACGAGCCTCACGACTTCCGCGTCTCCAGCAACGACGCCGGCCTGCGCACCCACTTGCCGCGGGAGAAGACCCCCGGCGTGACCCGGATCGCGGTCATGGGCGACTCCAAGGTCTTCGGCTGGGGGGTCGGCGACGACGAGGGCGTCGGCGAAGCGCTCGAGCAGGCGCTCGGCCCTGGCTTCGAGGTGCTCAACGCGGGCCAGCCCGGCTACTCCACGACCCAGGCCGCCTGGCTCTTCGAGGAGACCGTGGTCGACTGGCAGCCCGACCTCACCATCGTGTGGCAGTCGATGCACGACTTCAACCGCACCCTGGTCTCCGATCGGGAGCACCTCCACGGGGGGGCCACACCCACGGCCTGGGCTCGGGTGCTGCTCGCCCGCCACTCCCGGATCTACACGCTCTTGCGAAAGCAGCTCTACACCGAGGCCGAGCGCATCCAGCTGCTCCCGCAGCAGGCCACGAACGACACCGCACGGGTGCAGCGGGTGTCCGACGACGACCGACGCGCGAACTTCGACCGGATCCGGGAGCTGTCCGCAGCCTGGGGCGGCGAGCTCGCCATCGGCCTGTTGCCCTTCTACCGGGACCTGTCCACCGCGCCGGGCAGCACCGCCCAGCCGCGGGAGGGCCAGCCCTTCGCCACGCGCTACGCCGAGGAGCACGAGCTGCTGCTGCTCGACGTGCGCACCTGCTGCGGGCCCGACGTCGACGCGCTCGTGTTCCCCTTCGACCACGGCCACCTCACGGCCGAAGGCAACCGCCGGGTCGGGGTCGCCGCCGCGCCGCTGGTCGCCGCGTGGCTGGAGCGCTGATCGAGCCGCGCCTCACGCGCCCCAGAGCGCCACCTCCGCCGCGAGGGCATGGAGGCCGGCCACGCCGGGTGCCCCGTCGCCCCGCGCCAAAGCCTTCACGCGCCGCCACGCCGCCTCGTTCACCGGCGCCGCCACGCCGTGCGCTCGGCCGCGGGTCACCACCTCGCCGTTCAGGAAGTCCACGGCCGGCTCGCGCCCGCGCTCGAGCGCGTAGAGCATCGACGACCGGAGCCGACGGTAGCGGGCACCCACAGCCAACAGCAGCGTGTGCTTCGCCACGAGCGAGGTCGACCCCGACACAGCGCGCTCCGCTTCGGTCAGCGCCAGCCAGGGCAGGTCCAACGAACCCGCCACCTTCTCCAGACGCACCCCCTCCGCGTGGGCGACCGCCACGGTCTCGGTGATGATCTCGAGCGCGAGCCGTCGCACCACCCGGAACCGCATCAGCACGCCCAGCCGATCGCCTCCGATCGTGCCCAGGGTGGAGACCACGCTGTTGAGGGCGAGCTTGCTCCACCGGGCCCCCGCCAGGTTGCCGGTCACCTCCACCGGCCCCACCGGCTCGAGCAGGGTGGCCAGCACGCGCAGCCGGTCGTCGTCCCGGCCGTCCATCCGCCCCAGGAAGAAGCCCCCGGCCGAGGTGCGTCGGAAGTGGCCGGGCTCGGGCATCTCGGCGCCCCAGGCGACCACCGCGCCGAACACGCGCTCGGGGCCTGCGATCGCCGAGACCCGCTCCTCACACAGGCCGTTCTGCAAGCACACCATCGCGCCGTGCTCGGCCAACGCACCCACCGCGTGGCGCGCTGCTTCTTCCACCCGGGTGGGCGGGACCGCGAGCACGATGAAGTCGAAGGGCTCCACAGCGTGCAGGTCGTCGACCGCCTGGGCTGGGATCTCCCTGCGAGGCCCGAGCCCGTCGAGCACGTACCCACGGTCGCGCAGCGACGCGAGCACCTGGGGGTTCGTGGTGAAGCCGACCACGGAGGCGTCGGTGCAGCCGGCCGACACGAGCCCGGCCACCGTGCCGCCGATGCCACCGACCCCGACCACCAGCACGCGGGAGCTCACGCGGGGCTCCGGGTCGCGCGCAGCCTCACGGCATCCAGCAAGGGGGGCAGCATCGCGGCACGGTACCGCGGACGCGGGACCGCGGGCACGGGACCGCGGACCCGGCGCGGTCGGACCCGAGCGCCGGATGTGCCATCATGGCCCCGTGCTCGCCCTCCTACTCCTGCTGGCGTGCCCCCCCGACCCGGTGATCGAGGAGGTGGAGCAGGCACCCACCGCCGAGGCAGCGGTGCCACTGCCGCTCTACGAACAGCTCTACGCCGGTGAGCGCGGTCCTGCGGTGCGCGCCGGCGACCGTGTGCGCCTGCTCGTGTGGCTGAAGACCCTCGCGCCGAGCCCCGTCCAGGTCCGCAGCCTCGCCGCGGCGCACGCCCAGGTGGCGGTCACCCTCCAGGCCCTCCGAGCCAGCGAGGCCGAACACGCGGCCCGGGAAGCCGAGACCCTCGAACCGATCTACGCAGCCATCGAGCAGGCGCTCGCGTCCGGCGCCGAAGCCGAGCAGCTCGACGTGCTCGCCACCACCCTGGCCGCCGCCCGCGACGAGCTGCCCCACCCGGGCCGGGAGCGCATCGAGCTGGCGCGCGTCGCCCTCCACCAGGCCGCCGAGCTGGTGACCAGCCTCGACGACCACCAGCTCCGAGCCATGCAGCACGCGCTCTTCCTGCTGCGGCCGCAGGCCGACGCGCTGGGCGCTGCCGACACCTGGGAGCTGCTGGTCGGCGAGGGCTGGCGGGAGCAGGACTTCGCCTCGCTGCGCCGCCTGACGCGACCGAGCGAAGAGCCCGGGAGCGTGGACGTGGCCGGGCTCTTCGAGCTGGAAGAAGGCGCGATCGACCCGACCGACACCCTCGAGGGCAGCGCGCTGCACGCGGTGATGGCCCTGGTCCTGGCCCACGAGGAGCTGCCGGCCGCCCTGGCGCTCTACGGGTCGCCGTGAAGGGCTGGGCCGCAGCCGCCGCCCTCTATGGGGTGGGCGTGCTGCTCTTCCTCTGGCCGATGCCCGCCCACCTCGGCACCGCCATCTGGGGCGATCGCTTCGACGCGTGGACCACGCTCTGGCTGATCGACCACCTGGCCGACCGCCTGGTGACCCTCGACTTCACCGCCACGACCGACCAGATCCTCTACCCGGTGGGCTACAACCTGTGGTCCTTCGGCCACCTGGCGCTGCAGGCCATCGGCGCGGTGCTCGTGGCCCTGGGCGTGCCCCTGGTCGCGTCCTACAACCTGCTCTTGATCGGCGGGCTGTGGACCTCGGCGATGGCCGCCCACGCGCTGGGCCGCGAGCTCACGGGGCAGCACCTGCCGGGCTTGTTGGCCGGGACCGTGTTCGCCACCAGTCCCTACCTCTACGGCGAAGGCGCCGCGGGCTGCATCGAGCTGGTGGCCGCCGGGCTCCTGCCCCTGCACGCGCTCACCCTGGTGCGGCTGGTGCGCCGACCCACCGTGGGGCGCGCGGCCCAGGCCACCGCCGTGCTGGCGGTCATCGGCCCCTTCAACTGGTACTACACGCTCTTCGCCGGCCTGTTCGCGGTCGGCTTCCTCGCCTGGGTGGTGCTCGAGCGGCGGGTCGACAAGCGCGGCGTGGCGCTGATCGTCGGCTCCCTCACCGTCGCCGCCGTGCTCGACGTGCCGCTGATCCTGGAGGCCCGACGGGAGACGCCGACCCGTCCGCCCATCTCGTCGGAGCTCTTCGAGGAGCTCGACGCCTTCGAGCGGGTGAGCGACATCACCAACGGCGTGCAGCCCCTCGCCACGCTCACCGAGGCCGGCCTGGAGGAGGTGGACGCGGTCCAGGTCTTCATGAACTCGACCTCGGTCGACGCGCTCCTCACCGGGCGGTTCGAGCTCAACCCGCTGCGGTCCACCCCCGGCGCGCTCGCCTGGATCGCGGGCCTCGCCGGCTGGGCCGCGGGGCGGCGACGGGCTCGGGGCTGGATGCTCATCGCCCTCGGCGCGAGCGTGCTGACCCTGGGGCCGTACCCGAACCTCGGCGCCCAGGTGCCCCTCGCCGACTGGGCCGGCGACTGGAAGCTCCCGTACGGCTGGGCCTACGAACACGTGCCGTTCTTCTCGAAGGCCTACCGCCCCTACCGGATCGGCATCATCGCGTCGCAGTGCCTCTCGGCTGCGGCGGCCGTGGGCGTCGCGTCGCTGACCGCGAGCGTGCCGAGGCGAGCGCTCGCCGGCCTGGTGGCCCTGACCGGCGCGCTCGGCTTCAGCCAGCCGTTCTGGGCGGGGGGCGCCCCCGGCAACCGCCCCCTCTCCGACGCCGCGGTGCCACCGCTGTACGAGGAGCTGGCCAGCCTGCCCGAAGGCGCGGTGATCGAGCTGCCGCTCCAGTACCAGCCGGTGACGATCACCAACGCCAAGCTCCAGTACTTCCAGGTGGTGCACAAGCTGCCCCTCCTGAACTGCAACCAGCTCATCCGCCGGCCCGACCTGATGGCCTTCCGGGACTACGTCACGGGCAACCCCTTCCTCGCCACCCTGCTCGACATCGCGCGCCAGCCGCCGCCGTACCGCTTCGACGACGCGAGCCTGGCCGCGGTGGTCGACGACGGCTTCCGCTACGTGGTCGTGCACCGGGACGTGCCCGAGGACACCGTGCGGCTCGCGGGCGAGCAGTCGGTCACCGCCGACCGGGTGGGGCAGCCCGCGCTGGCCATGCTCGAGGAGCTCTTCGGGCCGCCGCGGCTCGAGGACGTGTCGATGGCCGTGTACGAGCTCCCCGCGGCCTGGCCCGACGAGGGGCGGGTCTGGACCTGGAGCGGCGACGACGTGGTCGAGGTGCAGTCCCCCTTGGACGTGCGCTCCTTCGATCTCCCGCTGAAGCTCGCCGACGGCGCGACGTGGACCGCCTGGACGGGCCAGGCGCGCGCGGTGTCGTTCTGGGCCCGGCCCCTCGCAGACCATGGCGACGCCCTGGCCCTGCGCGTGATCAGCACCGGCCAGACGCTGGCGTCCCGGGTGGAGCTGCCCACCGGGCACTGGACCCTCGTGAGCCGCTCCATCGAGTCGCTGGGGCCCGTGCGGCTGGAGCTGATGGCCGACGGGGCGCCGGTCTCCGTGGAGCTGACCGAGCTCCAGGTGGTGACGCGGTGAGGGCGGTGGCGAGCGGCTGCGTGGCCCTGGCGGCGCTGGCGTGGTTCGCGCTGGTCGCGCCGCAGGTGTCCAAGGTGCTCACCAACGACCACCAGGCGCAGGCGCCACCCGCCCTGTCCGTGGCCACCATGAGGCGCCACCCGAACCCCCAGGTGCAGGCACGGCTCGACGACCTGCAGCGCCTGTCCAAGCAGGAGCAGCTGGCCTACGCAGCCATCGCCACCGTGCTGACCGAGGACCAGCGCGCCGAGGGTGAGGCCCTCCAGCGCGACCTGCCCCCGGTGCGGGAGAACTCCCGCGCCAACACCGACGTGGTGGCCCTGACCCGCGCGCTGCTCGACACCTACGGCTACGGCGTGCTCCCGCCGCCCGAGGTCACCTCGAACTCGCCGTGGAAGGGCGCCGACCCGATCACCCAGACCCGCTCCGTGCAGGCCCTCGCCCGCGCCCGACGCCTCGACGACGAGCAGGCAAAGCAGGTGCTCGGCCGGGCCTTCGCCCTGCTCGAGGTGCAGGTGGCCAAGGCGGACCTCATCGACGAGCTGCAGCCCTACGCCCCCTCGACCCCCGACGGGCCGGGGCCGCCCGCGCCCTGAGCCAGCCGCAGCTCGAAGCGCGTCGCCGACCCGACCTCCACCCCCGGTCCGCACACGATCTCCAAGAGCGCCAGGACCTTGTCGGCGTGGCCGTCCGGGTAGAGCTCACGATGGACGACCACCGACCCGAAGCCCTGGTCCACGAGCGACCGACGGCCGAGCTCCAGCGCCAGCACCGGCAGCCGTTGCGGCAGCGTGCGCACGGGGCTGCGCTCCAGCTCCAACAGAGCCGCCGTGAGCGGGTTGCCGCGCAGCGCCACCGGCGTGGGGTCGTTCAGGCCGTAGGGAATCGGCTGGTGGTGCGCGAGCTGGTAGAGGTTGTAGCGACCGCGGTCCAGCACCTGGAGCGACGCGGGGAGGTCGACCACGGCGCCGTCGGGCAGGTCGGCGTACACCGCAGGCACCGCCGCCGAGGCGCTGGGGAGGGGCACGATGGCGGGGGAGCCCAGGGTGGCCTCGAGCGCCACGGCGAGCCCGGCCAGGACCGCCACCCAAGCCGGTCGCCGACGCACCGCGAGCGCACAGAGCAGCGCCATGCAGAGCGAGAGCGGCACGGCCAGGCGGTAGGCGTGGCTGATGCGCGACACCGCGGGCACCAGGTCGAACAACGCCAAAAACGGCAGCGGCACCAGGCTCTCGCCCACCCGCAGGTAGTGCCCGTTGACGTAGAGGAAGGGGCCCAGCGCGAGCACGAAGCACACCGACGCCCCGAGGGTCCATGCACGGGTGGCACCATCGCGCCGGGTGAGCCAGCCCCACAGCGCGAGGGCCAGCACCACCCAGCCCACGTAGACCACCACCAGGAGCTGCTCGTCCCAGCGGGCGAGCAGGTCCGGCGAGTGGAAGTCCCCCGGCACGAAGAAGGCCAGCAGGTCGGTCATGTTGTGCCCCACCAGCGTGGCCCACACGAAGGCCGGGTCGCGGGTGACCAGGGCACCCTGCTCGCCGAGGGAGGCGCGGAACGCGAGGCCCGCCGGGATCACCAGCGCGACCCCCACGCCCACGCCGGCCACCATCGCCGCCCGAGCCGCCTTCAGGCGGGCGGGCGTGACCAGCGCGGCGTGTGCGACCAGCAGCGCCGTCATCGCGCCGACGAAGAGCCCGTAGTACCAGTTCGCCAGCCCCGACAGGCCCACTGCGGCTCCCCACCAGCAGCCCCGACGCCGGGTCGGAGCCTCGATCAGGCGCATCCAGGCGAGCACCGCCAAGGGGATCCACCCGGTGGCGACCGTCTCCGAGATGCCGTTGTGCAGCTGCCCGAGCACGTGGGGCGACAGCAGGTACACGACCCCGGCGAGCACGGCGCCAGGCTCGCTGCGGGTGACGTGCCGGGCGAGCAGCCACGCGCCCACGCCGCTCAGCACCAGGTTGCCCCAGAGCGCGGTGTTGAAGGCGGCCACCGCACCGAGCGTCCAGCCGACCGGGAGCGTGATCAGCGCCCCCAGCAGGTCGACGAAGTAGACCCGACCCGGGGTCGGGAAGCCCACGCCGGGCGCATCGAGCGGGGACTGGCCCGAGGCGAGGGCCCCCGCCACGTGGCCGTAGCCCCAGACGTGGTTCCACGTGTCGGCGCGTTCGTGGCCCAGGGCGAGCCCCGTCGGGTCGCCCAGGACCGGACCGAGGAGCACCAGCGCCAACAACGCGTAGAGGGCTGGAGGCGCCCAGCGGCTCACGCTCGGGCCCACGTCCCGTCGTCCTCCAGGCGCCAGGCGGCACACGCTGCCGGAGCCTGCTGTCCGCGCTCGACGAGCATCACCACCCAGGCGGGAGCCACCGCATCGAGCAGGCGGGCGCCCGGATCCGCGGACAGATCCCCCGGGTCCACCACCGTGTGACGCCCCACCACGAGCACCACCAGCGGCGCACCGGGCAGGCGGGCGAGGTCGCGGACCGCCCGCTCGACCACCAGCCGGTCGGGCACCTCGGCGCGGTAGACGGCGTGGCCCTCGACCGGATCGACCGCGAGCTCCGGATCGGCCACGAGGACCACCCGGTGGGCGCGTGCCAGATCCGCCAGGACCTGCGCGGTCGTGCCCGGCAGGGTGTCGGTCACGACCGCGGCGGGGTCTCCCGGACGCGGACCGCCGGGCGCGATCAGGGGCCGTTCGAGCAGGACGATGCCCTCCGGCTGGCCGCCTCGACGCCCCAGGAGGAGCCCGAGGCCGAGCCCCAGGACCCCGGCGACCGCCAAGGCCCCCCAGCGGTAGCCCCCCGGGGCTTCGGGCGCGCGCATCATGGGCTCGTTGCCCGACAGGGGCACCGGCGCAGGCGCACCAGCCGGGGGCAGCTCCACCTTCTCGGCGGGGACCAGGGAGAAGGGCGCCGTGCTGGCCGGCTGACCCGCCACCAGCTCGATGTAGCGCACGCTCGGCGCGGTCTCCCAGCTCACCTCCCCGGCGACCACCGGCTCGCTGCCGAACTTGAGCGACACCGACGCGCTCAGCTCGACCGCCGGCATGCTCCCGCCGCAGCCGAACACGCCGTCGTCCGCCGCGTGCTCGGGGAACCCACCGTCGTCGTGGCAGCCCATCTCGGTGGCGCCCGAGGCGGTCTGGAGCTGCACCACGGGCGGGACGGAGCCCGGATGACCGGCGACCCGGACCAGGACCGTGTGCCAGGGCTCGCGGGCCGACGGCGCGTCGCCGGGCGGCGCAGGACCGGGGTGCAGGACCGAGCGGCCCGAGCTGAGCTCGATCCAGACTGATGCGCCGGGCGCGATCTCCTGGTCGCCCACCCAGCTCAGCTTGCCGTCGCGCACCAGCCCGATCTCGAAGTCGCCGGGGACCACGTCGGCCTCGCACGTCCACAGGCCATCGGGTTCCTCATCGGGGGGCACGCCGTCGCCGCAGGCCGCGAGGGTGGGCGTGTCCGAGCCCTTGAGCCACACACCGAGCGCCCTCGTGCTCTCCACGCCGCTCACCTGCAGCGTGACGGGAGCCGCGTGGGCGAGCAGGAGGCTGACGCCGAGAGGGCTCACGGGGCCATGGTAGAACACGGCGCAAGAGCGCGCCGACGCGCCGGAGACGTCTGATGTCGGATCGCCGGTCCCTCCCCCTGCTGCTCCTCGCGCTGTTGGCTCCGCTGCTGATCGCGGCCGGCCCCGGCGAGCTGGGCGGCGTGGTCATCCGCCTGGTGCTCGAAGAGGCCACCACCGACGAGGTGAAGGTGTTGCTCTCGGGGGTGGACGGCACCACCAGCGAGACCGCCCTGCGCGACGACGGCGAAGCTCCGGATGTCACCGCGGGCGACCTGAACTACTCGGGATCCGCCATGGTCCTGGGCGACGACTTCCAGGTGTCGCTCGTGCTCGGGTCCGACACCATCCCCGCAGGCGACGTCACCTTTCCGGCGAGCGAGGGCGGGGGCCGCAACCTCGTGCTCACCCGCACGGCGGGCATCCTGAGCACCGAAGCCACGCTCAGCCCGAGCACCGGCGCCCCGGGTGGCACGGCGCTCCCGCCGACCGGTGACCCGGCCCCAGGCGCCGCGCCGAGCGACCCGCCAGGCTCGGGACCCACCGGCGCACTGCCCATGGGCGAGGCGCCGCCCTCGTCGAGCGGAGCCCCCGCCGCCGACACCACCCCGCAGACCTTTCCCCAGACCTCCCCCGAGGGGGGGGGATCCGAGGACGGCGGCTCGCTGTACGTCCTGCTCGGCCTCGGCGTCGTCGCGCTCGCCGGGGTGGGCGCCCTGTGGCTGCGCGGAGGGAGCGACCGCGGAAGGGGCGGGGCGCAGGATCCCACCGCCCCCGTGCCCGAAGCCGCCCTGCTGGGCGACGGCACGCCCTCGCTCTCCGACGGCTTGAGCGTCTGGCGGGTCGGAGCCGCCGATCTCCCCGGCTTCACCGCGGCCATGCTCCAGCACCTCGCCACCCACCACCGCGTGCTCGTCGTCGCTCCCGCCACGCTCCAGGTGCCCGCCGTGCACGGCGGACCGGTGTACCGCTCACCGGCGCTCGCACCCGACAAGGTCGCCGACTACGCCGACGCGCTCTACGACGCACGCGGCGCCCCCGTCGCGGTGCTGGTGCTCGCGTTGGAACCCGATGCGAAGGCCATCGCCGAGTACGCCGACCTGCTGGGAGCCGACATGGGGGTCGTGGTGCTTGCCGCCCAGGACGTGGCGGTCGACGGGCCCCTGGTGGAGGTCGCGCGCGACGGGGAGCTCTGGAGCATCGCCAGCCAGCGCCACCGCGCGAGCCGCGTGGGGCTCGTGCCCGCCTGATCGTGTGGCTCTGGCTCGCCTGCACCGGCGCGGAGCCCTCCGACTCCGCCGGTGGGGACGACACCGCGGCGAGCGCCTGCGCCACCGGCACCGACGGCAGCACGCTGAGCTGCGGCGAGGTGCAGAGCTGCGCGAACCCGGTCCCGCACGCATGGGTCGAGCGCGGCGAGGCGCTGGGCCTGCGGGGACAGGAGGAGCGCGACGACGCGAACCCGAGCGGCGGCGGCGTGGTCCTCGACGACCTCGACGGCGACGGCGACCTGGACCTCGTGGTGAGCTACGCGACCCCCACCCTCGACCTCTACCGCTGGGACGGCGACGCGTTCGTGCACGACACGATGGAGCTCTCGCACCCCGGCGTGCCCAGCCTCGTGGACATCGACGGCGACGGCGAACGCGACATCGCCCTGGGAGGCGGCGAGGGCCAGCTCCTGCGGAACGACGGCGGCGAGCTGACCCTGGCCGGCTCGCTCGGCAGCCGAGGCGTGCACTGGGCGGAGCTGGCTCCCGCGGACCTCGACGGCGACGGCTGGACCGACTTCTACCTGGTCACCACCGACCCGAACGACGAGCAGGCCGACGACCTCTTGGCCTGGGGGGACGGCAGCTTCCAGCCGCGGGTCGACGAGGAGGTCGTGCCCGACTCGATGGCCAACCGCCACGGCTTCGACGCCATCCTCTTCGACCACGACGGCGACGGCTGGCAGGACGTGTACGTGGTCAACGACCAGGGCGACCGCTTCGGCGGCAACGCCCTGCTCCGCAACACGGGCGGCGGGCTCGAGGACGTCTCGGCCGACTGCGCCTGCGGGATCGAGATGGGCGGCATGGGCGGGTCGGTCGGCGACTACGACCAGGACGGCGTGGCCGACCTCCTCCTCACCGGCACCGCCCACACGGTGCTGCTCCACGGGCAGGACGACGGCAGCTTCGTCGACGTCACCCTCGGCATCGGCGTCGACAGCCTGACCTCCAACGACGCCATGGGGTGGGGATCGGCCTGGTTCGACTACGACAACGACGGCGACCTGGACGTCGCCGTGGCCCAGGGCGACTTCACCCACGGGCACGGCAGCGGCCTGTCCATGCCGGTCGACCTGATGGCGCAGACCGACGGGGGCTTCGAGAACGTGGGGCCCGCCGTGGGCTTGCCCGAGTCGGGCAGCCACCGCGCCGTGGCCCCCGCCGACTTCAACGACGACGGCGTGCTCGACCTGCTGGTGAGCCAGGCGGTCGAGCGGCCCCTGCTCTACCTGAGCGAGGGCTGCTCCGAGGGCAGCTGGTTGGTGGTCGAGGCGCCGGCCGGGAGCGTGGTCGAGGTGGAGGCTGCGGGCCGGGCGTGGACCTCGTGGGTGGTGCAGGACACCGGCTACGGGGCCTCTCGGCGTCCCGAGGCCTGGTTCGGACTGGGCGACACCGACGAGGTCGACGCGGTGCACGTGCGCTTTCCGGGCAGCGGCGGCTCGGTCAGCCTGGAGGGTCCGACGCCCGCACGCCGGCGGCTGGTGGCCAGGCCGGGGAGCGCCTCGCAGTAGACTGATCGCGTGCGGATCGGAACGGCCCTCGCGCTGCTCGTCGCCCTGGCCCTCGCCTGGATCCGACAGGACGTGCACGACGCTCGACGGGAAGCCGCCGCCCGCGCGGCGGTGGCCGCCGTCGAGCAAGCCCCCCCGGACCTGCCCGAGGTGCGCCGCCAGCTGCTCGCCGGTTGGCCCGACGCCATGGCCTGGCGCTCGACCAGCGTGCGGTCGGTCGCCGTGGTGGGCGAGCGGCTGGCGCGGGCCGGCGGCCCGGACACGCTGCCACCCCTGGGCGCCGTGGCCGCCACCATCCGCAAGGGCGAGCTTCCCGACGAGGCGGTCTGGGCCACGCCAGGAGCCGCAGGGCTCGCCGCGCTCGAGCTCGGCCTGCGCGGCGACCCCCGCGACCGCGCCCTGCTCGAGCGGGCCGCCGTCGACGGTCCCACCGCCGAAGACCGGCTGGCGGCCCGCTACGCCCTCACCCGACTGGCTCCATGAAGGTCAGCGAGCGCGAGGAGCGCGTGCTCGTCACGGCCTGGACGCTGATCCTGCTGCTGAGCGTGGCCGGACCGGCCCGCGAGAGCCCCGACGGCCTGGAGATGCTGGCGCTCGCCCAGAGCTGGCGCGGGGTCGGCGCGGTGCTCGACCCCGGCTACTGGCCCCCGCTGTGGCCTGCGCTCATGGTGCCCTTCACCGGGGGCGACGGGGTGGGCGCCGCGCGGCTCGCGAACCTGATCGTCGCCGGCCTCGTCGCCATGCCCCTGCACGCCATGGCGTGGCGCCTCGCCGGACCGTGGAGTGCGCGCGCCGTCGTCGCGCTCTGGGCCCTGTCACCCGCGGTGCTCGAGCACGCCGAGGTGCTGGACGCGCGCCCGCTCACCTGGCTGCTCGTCGCCGGTGCCGTCGGCCTCGCCGTGCGCGATCGCTGGGGCTGGGCCTTCGCGCTGGCCTCCCTGGCGCCGCTGGCCAGAGCCGAGGGCCTGGTCGTGCCGGTGGCCCTGGCGGCTGCCGCCCTCCTGCTCGGACGCTGGCGGTGGGCGGGCCTCGGGGTGCTCGCGCTCACCCCCAAGGCCCTCTGGGGGGTCCTGGGGCCCAAGCCCCTGGCGTGGAGCCACCTCGCGCAGACCTGGTACGGCACCTGGCCGATCGAGGACCTCGTGGCCTTGCACGGGGCCGCGAGCGTGCCCACCGGCTACCGCTTGTGGGTGTTGGACGCCCTGGACCGCGGCGTGGATCGGCACGCCGTGCACCTCACGGGGATGTTCGCGGAAGCCCCAGAGGCGGTGCCCTTCATGGCTCGTGGGCTCGTCGAGAGCACCGGACTGGCCACCATGGTGCTCGTGATGATGGGAGGGGCCCTCCTCGCGGTGCGGGGCTGGCGCGCGGCCGCTCTGCTGAGCCTGGGGCTGGCACCCCTGGTCGCCATCACCCTGGTGCCGGCCGCGCGTGGGCAGGCGTCGACGGCGGCGAACCTGATGTTCCTGCTGCCGCTCGGACTCGTGCTGGTCGCGGTGGCGCTGACGGCAGCACGCACGCGGCTCGGCGCGCCCGGCCCCTCGGTGCTGCTGGTGGCGGCGGTCTGCGCCCTGGAGGCGATCTGGGGACCGATGAGGGGACCCGCACCGGACTTCACCGAGGACTCGCTGGCCGCCCGGCAGCTCGGGGTCTGGCTCGCACGCCACCCCCCACCCACGGGCCAGGTCGCGAGCACGCTGGGCAGCCGCTCCATCGTGCTCCGGGCCGGGCTCGAGGGCGTGGCCCTGCCCACGGTGTGGGAGGCCTGGTCGCCGCCGGCCGGCTCGGGTGCCGTGGTGACCAACGCCGACCTGGTCAGCGAGAGCGGGGGGCGCGGCCTGGCCCTGTTGGAAGACCCGGAGTGGGCGCTGGAGGCGGTGACCATCGAGCCCGCCGGGCAGCCCTGGTACGCGTACCTGGAGCGGAGGTGAGCCTGGCGAGCCGCGGGCGCCCGGGCCGCGGGTTCGCAGCTACGATGCCCGCATGACGCTGACGCTCCTCCTGGCCTGCGCCCCCGAGCCGCCGGGCTGCGAGCGCGGGCTCGACGCGAACGCCGACGGCGTGTGCGACCGGGCGGTCGCGGACTGGTCCGAGCAGGCGTGGGTCGAGCCCGGCACCCACCGCGGCAACATCTACGAGCTGGACGACGACCACCTCGCCGAGGTCCGGCGGCAGGGCCTGCTGCACGCCTATGCCTGGCCGGTGTCGGTCACCGGGATCCAGGTGCCCTACTGGCCTCTGGTCTCCATGTTCTCGGATCCGGACAACGCCTCCTTCGAGCAGCTCTTCGTCGACTTCCTCGGCTTCGCGGACCTCGACACCCTCTACGAGCTGCTCGACCTGCCGCCGTACCCGGACGACTCCGCCGAGGGCATCTACGCCCTTCCGCGTCCCGAGGGTGCCGAACCGGGCGACCCGATGGGCGTGGCGGTCGTGTCGATGGAGCACGGCGACGCCCTGAACTTCAGCTGTGCGGTGTGCCACGCCAGCGAGCTCTTCGGGCGCACCGTGATGGGGCTGAGCAGCCGGCGCTCGCGCCCCAACGCCTTCTTCCACATGGCGTCGAACCTCGTGCCGGCGGTGTCGACCGAGATCTTCATCGAGCTCACCGATCCCACCGAGGGTGAGATCGCCATGTACGAGGCGCTGCAGGAGGTCTTGCCCGCGGTCGGCTCGAAGGACCCGGAGGTGCTCGGACTCGACAGCTCCCTGGCCCAGGTGGGCCTGAGCCTGGCCCGCCGCAACCCGGACGCCTGGGCGACCCGGTCGGCGGCGCTCGAGAGCGATCCGGCCGCCAGCGGCTTCGAGGTCGAGATCGCCGACAGCAAGCCGATGGTCTGGTGGACCCTGAAGTACAAGACCCGCTGGCTCGCCGACGGCGCCCTGGTCTCCGGCAACCCCGCCCTCACGAACTTCCTGTGGAACGAGATCGGGCGCGGCACCGACCTGACCGCGCTGGAGGGCTGGCTCGAGGACGAGCAGCAGGTGGTCGACGAGGTCACCGTGGCCATCTTCGCCACCGAGGCCCCACGGTGGACCGACTTCTTCGGCACCGAGGGGCTGGACGAGGCCCAGGCGGTAGCGGGCCAGGCGCTGTTCGACGACCGCTGCGCGAGCTGCCACGGGCGCTACGACAAGGGCTGGGAGGGCGACGTGACCGACCCCGTGGAGCGCTTCGCGACCACGAGGGTCTGGTACCACGGCAGCACGCCGCGCTTCGACGTGGGCACCGACCCGGGCCGCGCGCAGGGCATGGCCCACCTGGAGGGCCCGCTCAACGCGCTGGCGATCTCCGGCTGGATGGACACCGTGATCCGCGCCGAGGACGCGGGCTACGTCCCGCCGCCTTTGGACGGCATCTGGGCGCGCTACCCCTACCTGCACAACAACGCCGTGCCCACGCTCTGCGACCTGTTGCGTCCGGCGGCGGAGCGCCCCACGAGCTTCTACCAGGGGCCCGCCGACGACCCCGCCACGGACTTCGATTCGGACTGCGTCGGCTACCCGACCGGCGAGGCGATCCCCGAGGCCTGGCGCGAGGACGAGGCCTGGATGGACACCAGCCGGCCCGGGCTGTCGAACGCCGGCCACGACACGGTGCTCCTGGGCCCCGACGGGACGGAACTGACCGACACGGAACGTGCGCAGCTGGTGATGTTCCTGAAGACGCTGTAGGAACCCGTCAGGCGGCTGGAGGAGGGTGCAGCCGCACGAACGCTTCGCGGTGCAGGTCTCCGAGGACCCGGAGCCCCTCGACCTCGGCCTCGTCGCGCGACATGAACCAGGTCTCGGAGAGACGGTCGACCAGCTCGGACCACGTGCAGCCCTTCTCTCCGGCCTCCTGCAACAGCTCCACCGCCTCGCCCGACAGCGGGGCGAAGTTGCGTCCGAGCAACCACGACGCCGTGGACGAGAAGACCGGGCGGTCCTGGTCGTAGGCGATGCCACGCTCCTTGCGCAGCCGATGCTCGCGGTCGTCGATCACACAGGCTTCGCTCACGCTGCCGTTCGGTCGGCAGATGGTGTCGTCCGACAGCGCGGACAGCGGCAGGCAGGGAGCGCCGTGCTCCTCCATGAGGAGCCGGAAGGCCGGCTCCTTCCTCATCTCGCCGAGCGGGTGCTCGAGGTGGGCCATGAACTGCTTGAACATGTGGATCTGCTTCCGCGCGGCCGGGTGCGGGTTCGCCGCCACCGTGTTCACGAGGTGGCTGAACGCTTGCTTGGCCCCGGCGTTCTCGCCGAACCTCATCAGCCGCCGAGCCTCCCAGAACACGCCTTCTCGGCTGGCGTTGCCCGAGTAGAAGTACATCAGGCAGTCCCGGGTGACCGAGTACATGCGCTTGTAGTTCGTGTCGTAGAACGCCGTGGCGTCCGCTTCCATGCCCGGATCGGCCAGCGCCGTCGACAGGCACACCGCCGCCGAGTACCCCGCGAGCATCGCCAGGGTCACGCCGGTCGACAGCAAGGGGTCGACGAACGCCGCAGCATCGCCTGCGAGGAAGTATCCGGGGCCGGCCATCCGACCGCAGGCGAAGGCCCAGTCCTTGATGCCGCGCACGGCCCCCACCCGCTCGGCGCGCGGACCGATCATCGCCTGCACCCGGGGGGCGCCCGACAGCGCCTTCTCGAAGAAGCCCTCGGCGCCCAGCTCCTTGATCTCCGGGCGGAACTCCTGCCCGGTGACGAGCCCGACGCTCGCCTCGCCCAGATCGCCGCCGCTCATCGGGATGTACCAGAACCAGCCGTGCTCGCAGCTGGTCACGATCACATGACCTTCCTGCCCGGCGGGCTCGCCGGCCACCCCACGGTAGTAGGTGTGCAGCGAGGTCTGGCGCATGCCGCCGTCGTAGGTGCGGAGCGTCAGCCGGTCCCCCAGCACCGACGCCGGGCCCGAGGCGTCGACCACGAAGGGTGCGAGCTCCTCGTGCTGAGGCTCCCCGGTCGCATGGGCCCGCACCCCCACCACGCGGTCCCCATCGAGCACGGGCTCGTCGACCGTCGCCCGCCTCACCTCCACCCCCGCCTCGCGCGCCCGGTCGAGCAGCACTGCGTCGAACACCGAGCGATCGACGTGGTACGCGTAGGGGTAGGGCAGGAAGGGGTTCTCGGAGAAGCGCACCGACCAGGGCTCCTCCTGCTTGCCCCAGGTGAAGCTGCCACCGGTCTTGCGCGGAAAGCCCAGGGCCTCCATCTTGTCGAGCAGGCCGAAGTCCTCGAGCACGGGCATCGTGCTCGGCAGGAGCGACTCACCCAGGCGGTAGCGGGGGAAGTCGCTCTTCTCGTAGAGCAGCACCCGATGGCCCCACAGAGCCATGTAGGTGGCCACGGTGGCGCCGGCTGGGCCGCCCCCGACAACGATGACGTCGAAGTCGCTCATGCGGGTGTCTCCCGTGCGCCCCCTGGAAGCCGCCAGACGAAGAGGTGGTACCCGAGGAAGCCGAGGGGACCCGTGCGCTCGAGCACCGCTCCCGTGCCCTCGAGCAGGCCCTTCCATCCGGCGAGGTCCAGGATGCGCGCGTTCTTGATCAGGTGGTGGATCAGGACGTTGGACGCCGCGTAGCTCCACAGGACCGGGTCGGTCTCGGGCTCGGCGGCGTGGGGAAGCCGGGGCTGCTCGAAGGCCACCAGGAGCGCACCGGGCAGGCGCTCCGACAGCACGCCGACCAGTCGACGGAGGCGCTCGCCACCATCTGCCACCAGCTCGTGGAAGTGGATGGACGCCAAGGCGGTCCGGGCCGTCGCGTCGACCTCGTGGAGCCAGCCCGCGGGCTCGAACAGGTCGCCGTGCACCCAGGTGATGCCCTCGACGCCGTGCGCGCGGGCCTTGGCGGCTGCGGCGGGCAAGGCGCTGGCGTCGCGGTCCAGCCCGACGCCTCGGAGCCCGGGGTGCCCGGCGAGCAGCGCGGGCACGATGCCCGTCGGCACACCCACCTCCACCACCTGCTGCACGCCTGCTTCGACCAGCAGCGGACCCAAGAGCGGCACCACGCGACCGGCCACCTTGTACACCCCAACGGCTGCGTGGTCGCCGTCGCGCTGCACGCCAGGACCGTAGGGCCGCTCGCCCGTCATCATGGCGTCGAGCGCGGACCACACCGGTCCGTAGGCCCCCACGCGCACATCGAACAGGTTCAGCGACAGGCCGTCGCCATCCCGACGACCAAAGCGCTCCACCACCGATCGGCCGAAGGCGCCGAGCGCGTACCGCCCGGCGGCATCGCGCTCCAGCAATGGATCCACGCGCTCCACATAGTCCAGGACACAGCTCACCACGTGGGGGTCGAGCGCCAGGCGTTCGGCGAGCTCCCGCGGGCTCTGGGCACCGTCGCACTCGAGGGATCCGATCACGCCCACCCGGTTCAGGTGGTGGAGCGCCTGCGCCACGACGTAGTGGGTCGCCCGCTCGTGGAACCAGGACTGCGGGTCAGGAGCCAGATCACACCTCCCACCTTGGTTCTACGCCGGTCGAACGGCGTCGTAGGAACGACCCCGAGCTGGGCTGACGCCCGTCAGCCCGGCCGAGGTTCGCGCTCGATCCTCGCCTCTCAGCGGCCCGACTGGAACGCGGCCAATCGTGTCAGATGGCCCGGCCCGCTGGTGCAGGACACACAGTCACCGAGATCAGAAGAACTCGTAGATGAAGGGCGCGTCCTCGGGTGGCACGAGCAGGAAGACCACCACGAGCACGAGCACGAGCACGAGCACGCCGACCAGCATGGGCAGGTCTCTCACTTGCAGGCCTCCGCGAGGGGTTCACGGGTCTCGCCGGCCGGGGCCCGGCGCAAGCGTCGCCACGCCATCCAAGCGAGGGCGCCGGCCACCAAGCCCCACGTCGCGCCGAGGAAGACGTGGAAGCCGGTGATGCGGGTCGCCGCCCACACCCCCCCGGCCGCGGCGAGGGTCGCGAGCCCGACGTCGACCCGCCAGGGGAAGGCGCTCACCCGACCACGGGCCGTCAGGTCGGGCTGCTGAGGCGGGTAGGCCACCGACGCGCCGTAGCCCAGCCCCTTCACGGGGCAGACGTCCACGCAGATCATGCATCGGATGCACTCCGGGTCGCGGACCGCGGCGGTCCGGAGCACCTCGCGGCTCACGTCCACCCCCATCGGACAGGCCCGATCGCAGGCACCACAGTCCACGCAGCGCCCGGTCTGGCGGATGCGGGCCACCCACGGCAGCGCCCCGAAGGGCTGGAACAGCAGCGCGAAGGGACACACCAGGCGGCAGAAGGCTCGGCGCCCGAACACCGCCGTCAGCACCAGCGTGATGCTCACGAAGTAGAAGGTCGCGCCCAGCACCGTCTGCGGCAGATCGGCGGTCCAGGGCTCGACGGCCCCGAGGTCCACATAGGCCGTGGACAGCCCCACCTCCCGCCACGCGTAGAGCACGGGCAGCAGGTAGGGCACCCAGATGAGCACGCGCACGGCACGCGCACGGGTGTGGATCAGAGGCGGCTTGTAGCCCACCTTCCGGTAGATCCACTCGGTGGCCTCCTGCAGCGCGCTGAGCTTGCAGCCGTAGCCACAGAACACGCGCCCGGCGATGACCAGGCTGACCAGCAGGGCCAGGCAGAAGGCGGCCGCCATGTTGATGTGGCCGACCGCCAACGAGGTGAAGCCCGAGAAGCTGAGCTTGCCGTAGCTCTGCCAGCCCAGGCCGTACCAGGTGCCCATGTGGATCCCGATCGCGACGATCGTGGCGGCGAGCACCCAGAGCCGCACGCGGTTCTTGCGCCCCGGAATGCGCCGACGGGGAGCGGTCATCGGGGCCCGCCGAAGATCAGCCAGAAGGCCACGAAGACCACGCAGCTCCACGCCACGATCACCAGCTGCAGCCAGGCCGGTGTGCGGTCGCCGTGTTCCGGCGCCACCGGCGGCTCCTCGAGCATGCCGTCGGCCAGGTACGCCAGCCCTTCACGGTCCAGGCGCCGCAGCGGGTCGCGGTCTTCCTCCGGCAGCTGGACGAGCCAGGCCTCCCGGTCGCTGAAGAAGGCTTCCGCGAGCCGCGGGTCCGTGCTGAGCTGGTGGAGGAGGTGCCGGGCATCCATGCCCCGAGAATCCCGCGTCGACGGGCCGTCTGGGCGATCGACGCCACAGGGACCGCTCCCCATCTGACCCAGGTCAGCGATCGGAGCCATTGTCAGTCGTCGTCCTGGCAGCGTCTCGATCCCTCCGCGGCGCGGCGGTCCCCCGGGCGCAGAGCCAACGCCCGTCCGAACAGCGCACAGGCCTCGTCCCGGCGGTCGAGGCGCTCGAGGGCCTCCGCCAGCTTCCGATGGCGGGAGTCGGCGCCAGGACGAACGGCCACCGCAGCCGCGTAGGCCTGGACCGCCAGCGCATCGTCCTTGCGCGCCACCGCGTCGCCGCCCTGGAAGCGGTAGAAGTCGTAGGCCGCGTCGGTGTGTCGGGGCACCTGGGCGGTCGCCACCGCGGCCACGAGGGTGCCGCCCACCACCCACCCGCTGCTGCGGCGCCACAGGAGCACGCTCCCAGCCACCAGCCCCGCCGCCACCAGCGGGCGGGGAAAGTCGGTGGTGGAGACGGCCAGGCCCGCGGCGACCGCGAGCGGCACGAGGGTCCAGCGGGGCCAACCCGGAGGCTCCGGCCACGTGGGCAGCCGCCGAGCGATGGGTCGGGCGAGGGCCGCGTACCAGCGCTCGGGGAAGAGCAGCAGGTAGTAGAGCGCGATCATGTACCAGCTGAACCACCGGATCTCGAGCCCCACCACCTCGACCATGCCGTGGAAGAGGGGGCCGGTCGCGCAAGCCCAGGGGCGCAGGCGGGGCCAGAGGAACGCAGGCGCCACGCTGGCCTGCCAGAGCATCACCGACCAGGCGAGCAGCGAGTACACGCTGGCCTCGCTGAGCCCGGTGAGGGTGCCCGTGGCAGCCAACAGCTCCCGCAGGCCGTCCCGCTGGATCTGCCGCTGCAGGGCCCACCCGTTGAGCCACCAGTGGTCCAGCTTCGTGATGGCCGTGAACAAGTACACGATGGAGATCTGCGCGTACAACAAGCCGATGCCCCACGAGCGCACGCGCTCGCTCTTCGTTCCCCATGGCACGGCGCAACACAGCAGCAGCAACCAGGCGATCAGGTAGTGGTGCTGGTAGCCATCGCTCCGGCTCGAGAAGTACGCGTAGCCGTAGAGCACGGTCAGCGTGGCGACCGCCCGCCGTCCGGCCGCGCCCGCGGCCACGGCCAGAGCCAGGAAGCCACAGGTCAGGTAGATGGCGGCGTGCACGCCCGCGTCGGGCACGGGCAGCAGGTCCAGCACCGAGACGTGGGCCAGGTTCCAGTTCCCGGCACCCGCTCGCCAGCTGTGGGCGGTCATCAACACGAGGCAGTCGAGACCGAGCAACCCGAAGACGAACACGCGCAGGGCGCGCAGCCTCCCGCGCTCCATCTCCCGCAGGAACAGCGCGTCCAAGCTCACGGGCACAGCTCCTCGTCCAGGCGGAGCGGCACGACCACCTCGCCGTCCGGCATGCGGCAGGTCAGCTGGCCATGCAGCGACGAGAAGCCCTCCTCCTCGCACGCGTGAAGGGCCCAGGCCCGGGCCACGTCGCCGTGCCCACGCTCCAGCCACGTCACCCAGGGCGACGGCAGGGGCTCGTCGGGATCGAGGCGCTCACCGCTGGCCCCGTCCCGAAGCTCGACCGCGCATCGGACCATGCGCTGCGGCGAGAACATGCGCCACGCAAAGCGCTCGTCGAAGGGGTCGTCGTCCACGTAGTAGCTCATGGGGAGCGCGAGCTGCACGAGCACGAAGAGGGCCACGAGCACGCGCTGGGTCGGGCTCACCTCAGGGCCGACGCGGCGGAGCGCAGCCGAGCGAGCTCCGGGTGGGAGGCGTCAAGCGCTTCGAGCTCGCGGAGCAACCCGTCCAGCCGCTCGAGGCGCAGCTCCGGATCGTGGTGGCGAATCCTTGCGAGCTGGAGCCATCCGCGCGCGGCGCGGGCCGTGGCTTCCACCCGCTCCTCATGGGTGAGGGGCCGAGCCACCACGGGCGTGGACTCCGGCACGAGCCCTGCGGCGACCAACCCTCCGAGCACAGCCTCCGCCAAGCCGACGGTGCCGTTCCCCCGCGGGTGCACCTGGTCCCAGAAGGTCGCGGGGCCCGGCGCGACGACGGGTTCGACCAGCGTGGCTCCCCCAGCGGCGGCGGCTTCGACGATGAGCGCGTCGAGACGGCTCGTGGCACGCATGGGGTACGGGTCGGCGTCGCGCGCATCGACCCAGCGCCCCGACGCGAAGAGGGCGTCGCTCCCCCCGGCGTCCCAGGCCGGATCCAGCGAGAGGTCGCTGGCCTGTGTGCTCAGCACCAGAGGGGTGTCGCCGACCACCTCGACGATGCGGCGCAGGTTGCGCGCAAAGCGCTGCTCGACGGCCCGCCGGTGCTTCGAGGTGCCATAGGCCGGTGGAGCTTCCGGGCCCGGCGCCTGCTTCACCTCGCCGGAGAGCATGGCGAAGCGACGGTACGCGGCGAAGCGCCAGAGCGACGCCCGGAACGGGCGCGCGGCGGACAGGAACTCGTTGTGCCCGTCGTAGACGACCACCCCGTGCACGTCCCAGTCGATCGCGCGGCGCAGCACGCGCAGGGTGTCTTCGCTCGCGCCGCCATTGATGCCGAGGTTCACCACCTCGAAACGGCCGGGCCAACGTGCCTCGAGGGTCGCTGCGAGGAGGCCCACGTAGCCATGACGGGGTCGCCCGAGCGCCGTGTGGCCGGCGGGCCGCTCCGGGAAGCCGAAGGTGGTCGAGCCTCCGACGAAGATCAAGCGGGTCCGATCGGTCTCGCGAGGGTGGTCCACGTAGCGGTAGTGCTGCACGTGGAGGCTGAACCGGTCCTCCGTCTCCTCGAGGTGGTACCAGCCGGGGTCCACGGGCCACGCGAAGCGGTCGAGCCAGACCTCCACGCCCACCACCGCCATGCCCCCGAAGACCAGGAAGGCGAGCAAGGGACGCAGGAGATCCCGAAGCGAGGCGGGGGGAAGCACGCTCCTCGTGCAGCAAGGAGCGTGCCACAGCCTTCAGTCCACCGCTCGACGACGTCGGTGGTCTCCGTTCCGGCGTCGACCGCGGAGCCGAGCTACAGTGCTCCGGGAAGGGAACCTTGGGCAAGTCGAAGCGAAGCGGAACCCAGCTCGGACCGGGGAGCTCCTCGTCCGCCGACGAAGCCACCAGCGTCGCCGCGTCGCCGGTCACGGCGGCCGCCTCGGCGTTCGCCATGCAGAGCAGCTTCGGCAACGCCGCGGTGATCCAGATGCTGGGCGGCCAGGGCGGCCTGGACGGCCAGGCCGGGGCCATCGCCTCCGCAGGCGTGGCGGGCGCCGGGGGCGCCCTGCCCCACGGCGAGGCCGTGCAGTCCAGCTTCGGCCGCCACGACGTCGGCAGCATCCAGGCCCACGTGGGCGGCGCGGCGGCGAAGGCCAGCGCCAGCCTGGGCGCCGAAGCCTTTGCCACCGGGGACCACGTGGCGTTCTCGAGCCGGCCGGACCTGCACACGGCCGCGCACGAGGCGGCCCACGTCGTGCAGCAACGCAGCGGCGTGCAGCTGCTGGGCGGGGTCGGTCGGGCAGGCGACCGCTACGAGCGCCACGCCGACGCGGTGGCCGACAAGGTCGTGTCCGGCCAGAGCGCGGAGGGCCTGCTGAACGCCTTCGCCGGCAGCGGCGGCACCGGTGTGCAGCTCGAGGAGTCCGATCCACCGCGCGAGACCGACCAGCAGACCTCCGAGAGCGGCGAAGCCAAGGTGGGCGGGGTCGAGCGGTTCCTCGCCAGCCTGCTGCCTCGCGCCCAGGCGGCTGCGGAGAAGGCGCGCGGCGGCGACGCCTGGGGCGCCTCGATCAGGCTGATCAGCGTCACCAGCGCCCTGAAGCGGAACCGCGACGCGATCCGCGGCCTCGACCAGAAGGAGATCTCCTCCGAGGAGCTCGCCCGCCTGCGCGATGCCTTCAAGCCCGTGAAGGACGCCATCTCCGAGACCTACCAGCTCATCAGCCGCGCGGAGTTCGAGGACCGCGAGAGCCGCAAGCTGGCGCGGGAGCGCGCCAAGGAGGCCCTGAAGTGGTCGGGACGCGTGGCGCGGGCCTTCGGCGACAACGTCACCGAGGTGGAGCGCCGGGACGAGCTCGCCGCCGACCGCGCCGCGGCGGAAGAAGCCCTCGCCGAGACCCAGCGCCTGCTGGGCGTGCTCGAGGCCACCACCCCGCCTGCGCTCGACGACAACCTCCGAGCCCTCGCGAGCCGGCTCCAGGCCCTCGGCGCCACCGACATCCGGCGCGTCATGCCCCTCCCCGTGGACCGCGCCGCGCTCCTGTCCCGCCTCCGCGCCCTCGTGTCGCGCATGCAGTCGGGCGGGCACGCCGAAGACCCCGAGCTGCAACCCCGGGATCCGAAGCTGGTCACCGCCACCATCCGGGGCGTTCGCGCCGTCGAGGGCAAGCTGGGGGGCTGACCCGACCCGGCGGCCCTACTCCCACCACGGATCGACCAGGTCTCCCTCGAAGGCACCCGCCTCCGACACCAACCGCTCGGCCGGCCACCCCGCCGTCACCAGAGCGTCGGCCAGCGCCGCCGCGTACAGCCCGTTCACCAGGCTCGTGGGGTGCAAGCTGTCGGAGAAGGCCTCGGCCTCGGCCACGCCGGCGGCCTGCAGAACGCTGCAGCCGTCGACCCGCGGCAGACGGTGGTGGGCCGCCACGCGGTCCATCGCGTCGAAGTACACGTCCCACTGCGCCGCCTCGCCGCGCAGCCTGCCCGCGTTGCACGGCGCCAGGAACACCGACCCGACCCCCCGGGACGCGCCCTCCCGCACGAGCCGGTCCAGGTTCCGCCCGTAGGAGCTCAGCGGCACCCGTCGATGCCCCTCGAGGTCCGGGTCCCGGATCCACCCGATGCGCAGGTGGTGCTCCTCGGGCTTCGAGCGCAAGAGCGTCCAGAGACGGCTCACGCTCAGCGCGTTCTCCACCCTCTGAGGCAGCGAGCCCAGCTGCTCCAGCCACACGGCGTCCACGAAGCCGTCCACGTTGCTGTCGCTCCAGAGGTTGCCGATCACCAGCAGGTCCGGCTCCAGGGACCACCCCAGCTCGTCCATCAAGAGCAGGGTCTGCTCGGTGGAGTACCCGGGCACCCCGACGGTGCGGACCGTGCTCGTCACGCCGTGGGCTCCGAGCGCCGCCTGCAGGTGGCTGTGCAGCGTGCCGTCCTCGCTCACGCCATGCCCGAAGATGCTCGAGTCGCCGAGTGTCAGGATCCTCGGCGAGGCGCCGAGCGCCCCCGCACGAAGCCCCTGCTCGTCGACGTCGTAGCGCACGCCGAAGCCGCTGACCCGACCGGGTCGGAGCGCCCACATCCGGGTGGGGTGGCTGCGCATGAGCACCCCCTCGCGGCCCTCGAAGAGCACCTCCTCGACCGGAGGCGCCCACAGCCGCGCACCTGCTTCCGCGACCGCCACCAGCACCATCAGCGGCACGAGCGCGAACAGGGCCTTGACCCACGAGCTGCGCGGCCGACGACGCGCTCCTCGTGCCCGGCGGCGACGACGGCGGTCTCTCCGGCTCACCTTCCTCCACCGTGGCAGGGTGGCTTCACGGTACCACCCCGCCACCGGCACCTGCCGCCACCCGCTCCTCGCTGGCAGGGAGCTCGCCGACGCCGCCACGGCCGACGCGGTACCATCGGCCCGTGAGCCCCTGGATCTTGTTCGCCGCCCTCTCGCCGTCCGCCCACGCAGGTGTGGGCCTCGTGGCCCAGGTCGTCTTCGACGGAGAGCAGGTGACCGGTCCCGTGAGCCTGACCTTCGACAACCAGGGCGTGCAGACCGTGCTCGACCTGCACGACGACGGCGAGAGCCCCGACGTGGCGGCGGAAGACGGGCGGCACTCGGGCTTCGCCATCATCGAGGGCGACAGCTTCGACCTGACCGTGACGGTGGGCGACGAGGTGCACGAGGTCGGCGCCGCGGCCTGGCCGGCCGACGGCAAGGCGCGCGACCTGATCGTCAACATCTACGGCGACCTGTTCACTGTGGAGACCGAGGCGGTCGGGTCCGGCGCCGCGCCCACCCTCAACGCGCCCGGCGACACACCGGGAACCGCCCCGGCCGCCACCACCACCGCGCCCGCCCCGTCCGACGAGCCCGACACCACCCTCTACGCGGTGGTGGCCGTGGGCGTGCTGGCCCTGTTCGGCGTCGCCGGGCTGTGGTGGCGCGGCCGCGACGGGGGCCCCGCGGAGCTCCCCGACGATCTGGTGGCCGAGCCGAGCGCGAGCCTCGGCGTGGCGCTTCGCCCGGGCGTGCAGCGCGCCGCGGCCGACCCGGCCACCCTGCTCACCGCGCTCACCCGCACCCACCGCGTGCTCCTCGCCGCCCCCACGACCGCGGAGCTTCCGCGCGTGCAGGGCGGCCCGGTCTACCGCACCCACTCCCTGCGCACGCAGCACATCGCCCACACCGCCGAGGGCCTGGTCCGCGGTCCCGGGCGGCCGCTCGCGGTGCTCGTGGTGGGCGGCCTCGACGACCCCTCGCTCGTGCGGCTTGGTGAGGACCTGCCCGAGCGCGTGGGCTGCCTGGTGGTCGCAGCCAGCGCGTGAAGGGCCTTCGCCCGGCCGGCCCCTGGGTCGTGCTCGTGCTCGCGCTCGTGCTCGCCGCGGCCGGCGTGGTCCCCAAGGCCGACAACGTCACCCACCGGGTGCTGGAGCTGGCCGAGCAGGTCCCCTGGGCCGACTGGTACCGCCCGCTCTGGATGCCCTGGCCGATCGAGGCCTGGGCCCTCCGCCCGCTCTCCGTCGTGCTCTTGAAGACGCACGTGGCGCTCTGGGGTTCCCACACCGACCCACCCGCCCTCTACGAGCTGATCCGGGCCACCGTCGAGCTGGGCGCCTTCGGCCTGGCGGGCCGCGCCTGGCTGCGGGCCGCGGGCTTCGAGCGGGTGGCCACCTGGGCCGCCTGCAGCTCGATGATGATCGCGCCCGCTCTCTTCCAGGCCTGGTACGTGCCGGAGCTCGACATGCTCGCCGGTGCCGCCACGCTCTTCGCATCGAGCCTGCTGATCGCCCGCCGTCCGCTCACGGGCCCACGCACCGCAGCCCTGGTGGCCGCGCTGGCCGTGCCTCTGATGCTGAAGGAGGCGTCGGCGCTGGTCCTGTTCGGCTTCCTGGGAGCCGGCGTGCTCGTCGCCCTGAAGGACCGCGACAAGGGCAGCCTCGGCCGGCAGGTGGTGGTGACCGTGGCGTGCCTCGGCTTCTGGATCGCGCTGTTCACGCCGCTCCTGCTCGCACCCACCACCGAGGTGGCCGACAGCAGCTGGGCGCAGAAGCTGCCCCTGGTCGAGAACAACCTCGTGCAGCTGGTCTACCTGCTCTCCCCGCCGGGGGCGTGCCTCCTGGTGAGCGCCGCGGCGCTGCGCCTCGGTCGGGTCGCAGCGGTGGTGCCCGTGCTGCTGCTGGCCGGCCTGGTCGCCTCCCCGTTGGTCGTCTACTACAGCCACTACGAGGCGATCTACCTCAGCCCACGGCTCGCGGGTGCGGGCTTCGTCCTGCTCTTGCTGGTCGGCCTGACCGCGCTGGCGGGTCGTCGTGGAGAGCGCCGGACCGGCGGTCCCCAGCTGGCCGCACTCACCGTCGGGCTGGTGCTCCTGGCGCTGTCGCTCGCCGGGCTGATGGCCCCTTCCGCTCGCGAGGACATGGCCTCGCGGATCTTCATCGCGCTCGCGCCCCTGCTCCACGGCGTGGCCCTGCACGCGGGCCAGCGGCTCCTGGGCAGCCCCGCGCGCCATGGAGCGCTCGCGCTCGTCGTCGCCATGGCCTGGTGGGTGGTCGCGAACGGCCTGAACTACACCCTCGACTGGCGGGCGCGCATGGGCGCGGACCTCGCGGGCAAGCAAGCCCTCGCCGAGGAGGCCCTGTCCGGCGACGTGCTGCTCTTCAACCACTACGTGGAGTGGCTGGACCCGCACGCGCTGATCACCGCGGGAGCGCGCGACGCGCTCGAGGCGCACTACCTGCACGTGCCCGCCTGGCTGCCCACCACGCAGTACAACGCCGCCGGCTGGATCTGGCCGGACGACGAGCCCCCGCCGCTCTTGACCGGCCACGCCGGCGACACCTGGATCTACTGGCTCACCCCTCGGTCACGCATGGACGACCGCGCCAACGCGGCGCTGATCGGCGATCTGAGCTGGACCCGGCGCGAGGCCGGGCTGTTCACGCCCGTCGTGCCCGGCGGGCCGAACCGACCCGAAGACTACCGCGCCACGATCTACCGCCCGGGCCCCTCCCACCTCGAGGCCTTCGGCCGCGACTACGGCGAGCTGCGCTTCGAGGAGGAACGCCCCTTCGTGCAGCTGCCGCTGTTGCTCACCGAGCTGCCGCGCCGGCTGCTGCTCGGCGTGCCCTGGGTCGAGCGCTACGCCTACGAGGTGCGCGTCATCGCCGTCGATCTGCGCTGAGGCCTCAACGAAAGCGCCGCTTGATCCGTTGCCTCCAGAAAGCCCCTGGAGCACCCATGCTCGCCGTGATCGCCAGCTTCGTCGCCTGTTCGTCCCCCGCCCCCATCGACGCCACCATGGGCGCCCTCGAGGCGCGCGGTGTGGAGACCGGCCTCCCGGACCTGCCCGACACGGCGACCTTCGACACCTCGGGCCCCGACAACGACACCTCGCCGGTCGACACGCCCACCGAGAGCGTGCCGCTGTTGGAGCTGTCCTTCCACCTGATGCTGCTCGGTGGCCTCGATCTCGTCGACATGCACGGCGTGGTGGACGCGGGCACCACCTTCCTGACCCGCGACATCGAGGGCTGCGCCGAGGAAGCGCCGGCCTACGAGGACCTGGTCTGGCTGGACTTCGAAGACTGCGAGCGCACGGCCGGATGGGGCTGGGTCGTCAACTACGCCAGCTGCACCGCGCCCGGCGAGTCGCTCTACTCCGGCGCGCTGGCCTTCACCTTCCCGCCCTTCGCAGACGTCGACGAGACCGCCGATCCGACCGCCCTCGAGGAGGCGAAGACCCGCACGGCCGACCGTGGCTACGACGCGGCCGCGCAGTTCTACTACAGCACCGACAGCGGCAGCGGCACCGTGATGACCGCCTGCGGCACCGCCACCGGCCGTCCCGTTCGCCGGGAGGTCAGCGCCCAGATCGCGCTCGACGAGCCCGACAACTTCACGATGGCCGGCACCCTGGACGGCCTCGTCAACCTGAAGGCCAAGGGCCGGCGGTACGACGTCACGCGCACCGGCTCGCTGGTCCTGGCTGCCGAGTCCGCCGACGGCAGCGAGTCCTTCGAAGGCCGCGTCTCGGTCACGGGCCTGACCCACCGCACCGACTCCGGCTACCCCAGCGCCGGCCGCGTGGCCTACCTCGACTCCGACGGCGCCGCGGTGGACTACGTGCGCTTCGAGCGCTCCACCGGCCGCACGGGCCAGGCGGTGTACGTCGATCCCGACGAGGCGGAGGTCACCGCCAACTTCCTCGACCTCCACCAGCTGTAGTCGACGGGCTCGTAGGTAACGAGCCGCACAACCAGGGAACCCGGCGATCGCAGATCGTCACCGAATGTCGCGGCCGTAAGCGCGTCCAGGGACCAGCCGTCCCGAGGGCGCCTTCCCACCGACATCCGGAGTTCTCATGTTCCTGCTGCTCTCCAGCGCCCACGCCCTCGGCCCCGTGCCCGCCCCCCTGCAGCGCGTGCAGACCCACGACGAGACCATCCAGAAGGTCGAGTCGATGGTCTGGGACCAGCAGGTCACCAGCATGGCCAGCCGCTACGGCCTGAGCGTGCTCAACGTCACCTGGGAGGACACCGGCCGCTCGAAGGGCTCGTCCTGGGGCCCGAACATCTCCGACATGACCATCGGCGTGCGCGACTCGGGCGGGGCCCTGCACCCCATGCCGGTCTTCCGCTTCGACAACTTCACCGACACCACGGCGGACGTGGCCAGCGACAAGTTCTGGCTCCGCGTGGGCAACGAGCGCGGCGACGACCTCGAGACGATCACCCTCGAGAGCCTGCTGCGCGAGACGAAGTCCTACCTTCACGACAGCGGCAGCTGGACCGGCGACCAGTCCGCGCTCTGGAACGACCGCGACGAGCACGTGCTGGTGAGCGCCCAGGCCTGCTTCCTGCCCATCCCGGCCTCGGGCGAGGCGCAGTTCACGCCGGTCATCTACAACTACCAGTCCTACCCGGACCACCCGGCCGTGCTGACCATCGTCGCCAGCCGCGAGGGCACCTCGATGCAGGTCATCGAGAACGAGTCCGGCTACCTCTCCGACGTGCTCTTCTTCAACGCCGACGGCGAGCGCGCCCCCTTCACCGCCGAGCGCCTGAGCGACTTCAACGCCAAGGGCGGCGACGCCCTGAGCGGCGGACCGATCACCGAGGACGACAACGCCAACGTGGTGCTGGTGGTCCAGGTGCCGCTGAAGCAGGAACAGATCACCCGCGGGTGGATGGACGAGCTCGCCGACAGCTTCGGCGGGGTGATGAGCGGTGCGGGCGACATGGCGGCGCCCATGGCCATGGAGAAGTCCATGGAGGAGAGCGATGTGGAGGTGGCCGTGATCGGCCACGGCGAGGTCGAGGGTCCCTACAAGGAGATCGACGGCCTGGACATCGAGCGCGACACGCGCTTCCCGGTGCGCGTGACCGTGCAGTTCTACAAGGCCACCTCGAACGGGGTCGTCACCGACGCCGACGTGCGCGAGATCCGCGAGCAGATCGACCGCGTCTACGAAGAGGGCGACTATGCCGGCTCGCTCGTGGTGAGCGGCCACACCGGTCGCCCGACCGAGTGGGCCGTCCCGAGCACCGCCGCCAACTGGGCCGCCCCCACGTGGAGCTGGATGAAGAGCTGGTAGGTCGACCGAGGGGGGCTCCTCGGGCGCTACACTGGCGCCCAGGAGTCCCCCATGAACGCGCGAATCGCCCTGCTCGCCCTGCTCTGCCTCGGCTGCCGCACCAAGGAGTTCGACCCCAGCGACAGCGGCGCGGTGGCCCTCGAGGACACGGGAGCGGCCGCCGACACAGCGGCCGTCCCGACCGACACGGGTGAGCCGGGCGACACGGGCGAGCCGGTCGACACCGGGGACTCCGGCGACACCGCCGAGCCGGTCGTGGACGCCGACAGCGACGGCTTCGACGAGACCCAGGACTGCGACGACTCCAACTCCGAGATCCACCCCGACGCGGACGAGGTGTGCGACGGCGTGGACAACGACTGCGACCTGCTGGTCGACCAGGGCGCGATCGACACGCTCACCTGGTACCGCGACGCCGACGGCGACGGCTTCGGCGACGCGGCCAGCCCGGTGGCCAGCTGCGACGCACCGAGCGGCTACGTCGACGACGCCACCGACTGCGACGACACGAACCCCGACGTGCACCCCGCGGGGGCGGAGCTCTGCAACGGCCTCGACGACGACTGCGACAGCCTGGTCGACGACGACGACCCCGACGTCACCGGTCAGCTCACCTGGCACCTCGACGCCGACGGCGACGGCCACGGCGGCACCAGCTACGCCACCCTGGCCTGCGACGCGCCCTCGGGCTTCGCCGCCTCCTCCGACGACTGCGACGACGGCGAAGCGGCCGCGAACCCCAGCGCCAACGAGGCCTGCGACGCGCTCGACAACGACTGCGACAGCCTGGTCGACGAGTCGGGGGCCAGCGGCGAGCAGACCTGGTACGCCGACGCCGACGGCGACGGCTACGGCGACGCCGCGGTGAGCAGCGCTTCCTGCGACGCGGCCACGGGCTACGTCGACGACGCCACCGACTGCGACGACACCGACAGCGCCGTGAACCCGGCCGCCGACGAGTGGTGCAACGGGCTCGACGACGACTGCGACGGCCTGGTCGACGACGACGACACGGTGACCGACGCGGGCACCTTCTACGCCGACACCGACGGCGACGGCTTCGGCGACGCCAGCGCCCCGATCGAGGCCTGCGAGCAGCCCAGCGCCTCGGCCACCGACGCCACCGACTGCGACGACACCAGCGCCACCGTGAACCCCGACGCGAGCGAGCTCTGCAACGGCACCGACGACGACTGCGACGCGCTCGTCGACGACGACGACCCCGACCTCGCCGACGCGCTCACCTGGTACCTCGACTACGACGCCGACGGCTACGGCAACGCGGCCTTCTCCACCGAGGCCTGCTCCGCGCCCGCGAGCTACGGCGCCGACGCCACCGACTGCAACGACTACGACGCCGAGGTCCACCCCACCGCCACCGAGGTCTGCAACGGCACCGACGACGACTGCGACGGCCTCGTCGACGACGACGACACCGTGAGCGACCCGAGCACCTTCTACGCCGACGCCGACAGCGACGGCTACGGCGACCCGTCGGCCGCCACCACCGCCTGCGAAGCCCCGAGCGGCTCCAGCACCGACGGCACGGACTGCGACGACGGCAACTCCGAGGTCCACCCCGCCGCCACCGAGGTCTGCAACGGCACCGACGACGACTGCGACGGCCTCGTCGACGA
>CAZSAT010000013.1:0-42711 GCA_964604675.1 uncultured Enterobacterales bacterium | reverse complement strand
CGACGACCCGGGCCTGGCCGACGCCTCCACCTGGTCGATCGACTACGACGGCGACTCCTACGGCAGCACCACCTACACCCTCGACGCGTGCGACCAGCCCTCCGGCTACGTGGCCGACGCCAGCGACTGCGACGACACCGACAGCGGGGCCAACCCCGGCGCCGAGGAGGCATGCGACGGCGCCGACAACGACTGCGACGACGACGTGGACGAAGACACCACAGGCACGACCACCTGGTACGCCGACGCGGACGGCGACGGCTTCGGCGACCCGGACACCAGCAGCGACGCGTGCCTGCAGCCCAGCGACACCACCGACGACGCGAGCGACTGCGACGACGGCGACGCGGGCGTGAACCCCGATGCGGAGGAGGTCTGCGACGGCGTCGACAGCGACTGCGACGGCGACGCCGACAACGGCGTGCTCGGCAGCGACGCCACCTGCGCCGCCGAGAGCTGCCTGGCCATCCTGGACGACGGCGCCTCGGAAGGCGACGGCGACTACTGGCTGGAGGTCGAGGGCAGCACCGACACCTGGACCTGCGACATGAGCACCGACGGCGGCGGCTGGACCCTGGTCTTCACCGACGGCTTCGACGACGGGGTCGACGCCGGCTGGGACTACGGCTCCACCTACGACTGCTCCGGGTGGGGCGTGATGCTGGGCGGCTACGGCCTGACCGCGGGCACCGAGCTCACCCTGGACACCACGGCCTGGAGCATCGACCACAGCGAGGCCTGGGTCGAGCTGACCTACGCGAAGCTCGACTCGTGGGACGGAGAGACCGCGTACGTCGAGCTCGACGGGGTGACCCTCTGGTCGGAGTCGCTGCAGTACTACGACGGCGCCGAGGTGTGCGGCTGGAACCGCGGGTGGTCCGGGAGCTACGACGAGCAGCACTTCGTGAGCGAGATCACGAGCCACAGCGACGACGCTCTGCAGCTCGTGGCCGGCTCCGAGCTCGACCAGGACGCTGGCGACGAGAGCTTCGGCATCGACGACGTGGCGATCTGGGTGCGCTGATCGCTGCAGCCCCCGGACGCGTGGGCTACCCCTGGGGGATGCGTGCCCTCGCCTGGTCCCTGCTGCCGCTCGTCGCAGCGTGCGGCGAGAACGCCGACAGCTTCGGCACCGGGAACGGCGAGACCAAGGGCGTGGCCGACGTGCGCTACGACCTCGACCCCTACGGCTTGACCCCCCTCACCGCGGTCGTCAGCCTGGCCCATCCGCACCTCGTGCCCGACGAGGTCACCGAGATCCGCTTCACGCTGCACGGGGTGGACGAAGCCGCCGACCTCGAGGTCGCGCTCGACCCGCAGGACCCCGCCTGGGACCTGCTGTTCGACCCCGAGCTGGTCGCCGACGGGCGCGTGGGGTTTCCGCTCTTCGGCCTCTTCCCGAACGCCACGAACCGCCTCGACATCTGGATCGACAGCGAGGGCGGCGCCTTCCGCGCCGACCTCGAGCTGCCCGTGGGGGAGGTGCCCGACCGCGGGGGGCAGGGCGGGAGCGAGGTCACCCACGACGAGGCCGCCTCGGAGCCCGGCTGGCCCTGGTACGACCAGTTCCTCTACGACGAGAGCGGCGGGCTGCGCTGGACCGGTCCCGCGATCGTGCAGGTGCTCGACGACGGCACGCTCCTGTCGAACGTCGATCGGATCGACCGCTTCGGCGGCCACATCGTGGACCGCGACCTGCCCGACTACCTCCGCTGGCACCACGACACGATCCAGCTGCCGGGCGGCACGGTGGCCGCGCTGGTCGACAGCGAGCGCACCCAGGTCGTCAACGCCGACGGCGACACCGTGTCGAGCAAGCACGACGTCATCGTGGAGCTCGCGGCCGACGGCTCCGACATCGTGAACCTGTGGGACCTGCGGGCGTTCCTCGACGTCGACCGCATCGTGCTGCGCGAGAAGGACGGCGACTGGGCGCACGCCAACACCCTGCACTACGAAGAGGCGGTCGACGCGCTGCACGTGAGCGCCCGCTACCAGGGCATCGTCAGCCTCACCCGGGGCGGCGAGCAGGGCAGCGAGACCAACGCGGGCAAGGAGCTGCGCTGGATCTTCGCGCCTCACCTCGGCTGGGGCGAGGCCGGGTGGGACGGTCAAGGCGGGCTGCAGACCGCCGACTACCTGCTCACCGCGGTCGACAGCGAAGGCGTGCCCTACAGCACCGCCGTGCAACAGGCGCTGGAGGCGCCCCCCGAGGACGCTGACCCCTTCTGGTGGCCCATCGCCCAGCACGGGTTGCAGGTCACCGAGCGCCACGGCGCCACCCTTCGGCTGCTGACCTGGGTCAACCAGGCGTCCGTGCTGCTCGACGGCGCCGACTCCACCGGCAACATCACGGCCTGGGGTGCGAACGGCGACTTCTCGAACGACCGCAGCGACACCCCGTACAGCCTGATCGCCGAGTACGAGATCGACGAGGACGCGCACACCGTGCGGCAGGTCTGGGCCTACGGCGAGGGCATGGACGTGCTCTACGGCAGCCACGAGGGCAGCGCGCTGTTGGGCCGCGTCACGGGCAACCGCTTCCTGGTGAGCACCGGCTACGACCAGGCCGACCCGTCCAGCACCTACCACCCCTCGATCGTGGAGCTCGACGCGAGCGGGGAGGTCATCTCGAGCTTCACCCTCGACACCTCGAGCTACTCGGCCTTCAAGGGCGGGCGCACCCCGCTGTACGCGGGCGAGGCCGTGCGCTAAGCCCGGTCCATGGCCTGGCAGAACACCCTCGACGCCCTCGCTCCGCTCCGCTTCGCCGGAGACTGGGACAACGTGGGGCTGATCCTGGAAGGCACCCGCGAGGTGCGTCGCGCGTTGGTGTGCATCGACCTCACCGAGCCGGTGCTGGCGGAAGCGCTCGCTGCGAAGGTCGATCTGATCCTGAGCTACCACCCGCCCCTGTTCCGCGGCGTGAAGCGCCTCACGGGCGGTTCGGCGCCGGGTCGCGTCTTGCTGGGCGCGCTGCGGGCCGGCGTGCACGTGTACGCGCCCCACACCGCGCTGGATGCCAGCCCCCTGGGCATGGGCGACTGGCTGGCCGTGGCCGCCGGCCGGGGCAGCTTCCAGCCGATCGAGCCCAACGCCGACGAGCCGGCTGCAGGACTGGGACGCCTCACCACGCTGGAGGCGCCCGTGGACCTCGCCACGGCGGTCGAACGCATCAAGGCGCACCTCGGGATCCCGGCGCTGCGCCTGGCGGCGCCAGCGGTCGAGCGACCCATCTCCACCGTGGCGTGCTGCCCGGGTGCGGGTGGGAGTGTGTTCGAGAAGGTCGGTCCGGTCGACCTGCTGCTCACGGGCGAGATGCGCCACCACGACGTCTTGTGGCGCGCGGCCGAGGGCACGGCCGTGGTGCTCACCGACCACACCCACTGCGAGCGCGGCTACCTGCCCACCTACGCCGCGCGGGTCGCCGCGGCTCTGGGCATCGAGGTGGTGGTGTCGCAGGTCGACGCGGATCCGCTGCGGGTGGTGTAGGTCCGGCGGCACCGGGCGACTCGAAGCGATTACGCTCTCCTCCCCCAGGAGGCCGCCGTGCTGCTCCTTGTCGCCCTGTCCTGCAGCAAGTCCGACGCCGACACCGCCGGCCCGCCCCTCGGCATCGTGATCGAGCAGGACGACGTCACCTACGCGGGCGCCTCGGCCATCGACATGACGCCGGAGATCACCGAGCTGTGGGACGACCAGAACGGCGACGGCAACTTCACCGGCTGCATGGAGGACGTCACGGGCGCCGACTGCGGCGAAGGCTTCGACGACGCCGACGGGGACGGCTGGTTCGACGCCGTCTGGATCGGCGGCTTCGGACCGCTGCGCGCTGCACGCGACGTGCACGACCCGGTCTGGGCCCGCGCCACGGTCATGTCGCACAACGGCGAGTACATCGCGTTCGTGGCGCTCGACTATGTGGGCCTCGGCTCCCCCCGCATCCACGAAGCGCGCGACCGCCTGGCCGCCGAAGGCTTCGACCTCGACCGCCTGATCGTCGCCAGCTCCCACAACCACCAGGGGCCCGACACCATGGGGCTCTGGGGCAACCCCTACAACCTCTCCGACCCCGTGAGCGGCATCGACGAGGCCTACCAGCAGCGCGTGACCGACGCCATCGAGCAGGCGGTGCGCGACGCGGCCGACGCCATGGAGCCCGTCACGCTCACGGTGGGGCGCACCCGGATGCGCGACGAGAGCGTGTGGTTCAACGGCGCGAACTTCGGCGGCAAGAACCCGACCGCCAAGGTGCACGGCATGATCTACGACGGGCGCGACCCCGTGGTCGTCAGCGACCAGCTGCTGGTGCTCCAGGGGGTGGGCGAGAGCGGCACGGTCTTCACCCTCACGAACTGGTCGGGCCACCCCGAGGTGCGCGGCTCCGACAACAACAGCATCTCGAGCGACTGGGTGGGCGTGACCCGCGAGGTGCTGGAAGCCGAGTACGGGGGCGTCGCGCTGCACCTGCCGGAGTGCCTGGGCGGCATGCAGTCCGCGCTCGGCGCCGACCTGCCGCTCGTGGAGGACGACGGCACCCACGTGTTCACCGACACCGTGGACGACGACGGTGACCAGGTCCCCGAGTGGGCCGAGCGCAACAGCTGGGCCTTCGTCACCTCCCACGGCTGGCACATCGCGGAGGCCGCCATCGAGGCGCTGACCGCCGGGGAGACCATCGAGGCCACGCCCATCCGGGTCGAGGCCGAGAGCGTGTACGTGCCGATCGACAACATCGTCTACCAGCTGCTCGGTCCCGAGGGCGTGTTCGACCTCGACCTCGACGACACCACCGACGACCCCGAGCTCTGCCCCGAGCCCGACAACGGCTGCATCGAGACCCGCACCTTCCGCTTGCAGGTCGGCCCCATCGGCTTCGTGGCCGTTCCAGGCGAGCTGCTCCCGGAGCTGGCGTGGGGCTTCCCCGACGAGGCGAGCTGGGAGAGCGAAGCGCAGGACGTGACCGCGCGCGGCGCCGACGCCACCTGGTTCCTGCAGCACCCGCGCGAATGCGACACGGTCTCCTGGGAAGCCTGCCGCGAAGAGCTCGACACGATCGACGGCTGCGCCTGCCTCGACATGCACGCGGTGCCCTACACCCTGCGCGACGGCGGCAACGACACCCCGCTGCTCGACCACCTCGACACCGACTACAGAGCGGTGATCGGCATGGCCGACGACTACCTCTCCTACATCATCCCGGAGCCCGACGTGCACCGCAGCGTGTCGCTGCTCTCACCCAACGGAGACGGCGACCACTACGAGGACACCGTCTCGCCCACGCGGCACTTCGCCCCGGGCATCCAGGACGCTCAGCAGGCGATCGCCGACCGCTGGTAGCCCGGGCTCGAAGCTGAGCAGCCCTGCAAGAGCAGGAAGGGCGGGCGGTCGTGCACCCGAGATGACCGCGACCCGATATGGAACGAAGTGGCCAAGCAACGCCGTCGCCAGCGCAAGCCCACGCGCCCCAGGGGCGGAGGCGGAGGCGGTGCGCCCGACGCGTCGCCCTCCCGCGGCAACCGCTTCGCCCAGGGACAGCTGAAGCAAGGCGTGGACCCGAACCTCGACCCGGGGCTCCAGGCCATGGCCGAGCAGAGCCTGGGCACCGACCTCGACCAGGTCCGGATCGCGTCCAGCGGTCGGGCCGAGCAGCGGAGCGCCGCCGCGGTCACCGAAGGCACCGAGATCGACGTGCACCCCGCCACCCTCGACGAGACCGGTCGGCCGGACCCGGAGCTGGTGGCCCACGAGCTGGTCCACGTGAAGCAACAGGACGGCAGCGGCGATCCCCGCGGGGGCGATGCGGAGGGGGAGGCCCGAGCGGGCGCCCAGGCCGTGCTGTCCGGGCAGGCCCTGGAGCCCCAGGTCAGCACCGGCGGCGCGGCCACGCCGATGAACGAGGACTTCCTGCACTGGTACCAGGAAGCCTTCTCCCAGACCGAGAGCGGCGACCTCCAGCGCGTCGCCCAGACCTACGTGGGCAGCGACGAAGCGGTCTGGGAGCCCGACCCGTCGCAGCCCGAGCACCAGACCTTGCAGGGCACCGGCACCACCCGCGAGTCGGTCCCAGGCGGCGGCTCGCGAAGCACCACCACCAGCGAGATGACCTACGGCACCGACACGGAGGGCCGCACCACCACGTCGGGCTCCACCGAAGCGTCCGAGGTCAGCCTCACCGGCCTGAGCCGCACCGACACCACCACGCTGCACGACACCACCACCCACGTCGACGCGCGGGCCACGGCCACCAGCGTGCAGAGCGCCCTGCGCGACACCGCGTCGGGCATGCAGGGTCGGATCGACGCGCTCCAGGCCGAGCTCGACAGCGTCGACACGGTGATCCGCGACCTCACCAACCCCGATTCCCAGGTGCGCGAGGGGCTCACCGACGACCAGGCGGTGGCCCGCAGCGGCGAGCTCAACCAGCGCGCCATGGCGCTCTACGACGAGTTCCTCGCCGTCTCCGAGGCTCAGGACATGCTCCTCACGGCCGCGGAGCAGGTCGACGAGCAGAACTACGCCGCCTACGCAGAGGCCACCGAGACCCGCGTCGTGGCCAGGCTCCGCGAGGTCGGCACCACGCTGCAGCAGAGCACCTCGGCCGACCTGAACGTGCTCGCGGGCACCTACGCCTCCGGCAGCACGACCACCGAGACCGAGACCCAGGCCGACGGCGGCAGCCTCACCAGCACCAGCGGCAGCACCACCACCACCACGGTCGGCGGCGGCGTCGGCCAGCAGCGCGTCAGCACCGACACCGTCGCGGTGCAGGGCGAGCACCCCGACGACTTCGAGAGCGTGTCCACACAGACCACCCGCGGAGGTGGCCTCGTGGTGGGGCAGGACGGCGAGGTCGGGGGCCAGGGGAGCTGGGGCGAGCAGACCACCCAGGTCCACGGCACGGGCGACGACCGCCGGCAGACCAGCGACAGCGTGCAGACCACCGCCCAGCTCACCACCGACGCGGCCAGCCTCGGCCGCACCCGCGAGCAGCAGGTCGTGCACGGCTCGGGCGACGACCAGACCAGCGAGACCCGGCGCCAGGAAGGGCAGATCGGCGTCGGCGCCGACGGGCTCACCGGCTCACGGGCCAGCCAGGTCGACCGCGACCACGGCGCGGTCAGCACCCGTCGACGCGCCAGCGGCGACGGACGCTTCGACGTCGAGGTGCAGCCGGTCACCGGCGCTCCGGGCACCTACAACCTCGTGCTCACGGTGCGGGTCGGCGCGGAGCTGTCCGGGCGGGTCGGCGTCGACGGCGAGACCGACGCCACAGGCACCGACACCACGGGCACCGCGAACGCCACCGCCAACGCAGGCGGGTCCGCCCAGCTCGTGTTCACGCACCTGCTCACCGACGCCGAGGCCACGCACTACCTCGACGAGCTCGACGCTGCTGCAGACGGCCAGTCCGGCAGCGCCCTGCCCGAGATGAGCCTGCTCAACCGGATGTCCGCGGCTCTCGACGAGATGGACGCCAGCGAGCTGGGGGCGGCGTCGGTGGTCGACGCCGACGCCGCACGGAACCTGCCAGCCGGCGACAGCTACCAGCTCACCCTCGAGGCCCACGCGGGGGGTGGCGTGGGCGGCAGCGGCACCCACGGATCCGGGAGCGCGGGCGTGGACGTCGGCGGCAGTGCCTCCCGCACGCGCCAGGTCACCGTGGGCAGCGAGACCATCGACGGGCGTCGGATGTCGGTGGTGAGCGTGCGCTTCGAGAGCGCCGACGCCTGGCATGCGGGCGGCACGATGGGCTACGGCGCGGCCTCCGGAGGCGGACGCTACGCCGAGTCCGACACGGCGGGCTTCGGGAGCACCTTCCACCTCGATCCCGAGCTCCCGGACTACGCATCGCTCTACGACCGCATCCTCGGCGCCAGCAACACCCAGGAGCTCCAGGACCTGGAAGAAGACGAGGAGGTGGCTGCCCACCTCCACGGGTGGCGCGACACCGAAGGCCACACCACCGAGCAGGACGCCACCCTCGGCATCGGCCCCCTGGGCGCGAACCTCGACATCGACAGCACCTTCAGCTCCGACGTGCACCACAACGAGGACGACGGTCTCGAGGGCACCGTGTCGGGCGGACGCACCTACGGCGGCGGGCTCGACGTCGGTGGCATCGGCGTGCACGACGACAGCACGACCGGCGCCGCCACCGGTTCTGTCGACGAGCACGGCACGCGGATCGACCTCACGCGCACCGACCGGTCGGAGAGCGTGGCCAACCTGGGCGCCGACCACAGCACCGGCGCGCCCACCGGGAGCTGGTACGAGCGCGCCCTCGCGCAGGCCCCGAGAGCGAGCGTGGAGCGCGAGATCCGCCGCACCCTGACCAGCGTGCGCGGCTTCACCCTCGACGAGCGCAGCCTGCAGACCGTGATCGGCCGGGCCAGCGACCACAGCAACTGGAGCGCGTGCCCCACCGAGCGGGTGCGCTCCGCGTGGTTCCGCCTGCGCTCCAACCTGCTCGACCCCCAGCCCGAGGCCCGCTGGGTCGAAGCCGACCCCGAGCGCGCGGTGATGCTCGCCCACTGCACCGCCTTCGCGCACTTCATGGAGGCCGCCGGACCCGACGGGGTCACGACCATGAACCACTGCCTGCGCAACTGGGGCATGCGGATGGGCGACCACACCCGCGAGGGGGGCGCTGCCGGGCTGATGTTCGAGTGGCCGGCCGCGCTCTTGTCGCATCAAATCGCCTACCGGGAGGTGGAGGAAGCCCACGCGTCGTGCGACTCCGACACCGCGAGCTGGATCGCGAGCGGCGCCGAACGCGCCGAGACCGGCCGCGCCGAGCTGCTGGTGCATCACCGCTGCGCGCTGGATCTGCGCAACGCCATCACCCGCTGCGACACCTTCCGCTTCCCCCGCGCCAAGCTCGAGATGCTCGACCACCTCGCCGAGGTGATGTCGGACCTCTACCGCTGCGTGCAGGTGCTCAGCGCCACCGATCAGGACGCGAGCACCGCGGAGAGCGAGCAGGTCTTCGATCTGCGCGGGCTCGGGCAGCGGCGTCAGCTCCTCGAGTCCGACCTCGACACCTTCAAGGACGAGGAGCAGCGCCTCCTCGCGCGGGCCCGCGACAACGACGACGAAGGCCACGAGCTGGCCCGGGTCGAGGAGCTGCACGACTACTGGATCGGCCGCATCGTCGAGCTGCGCGGTGTGTACCAGGCGCTCGAGATCTCCGACGGTTGGCTGGTCAGCCGCGGCCCCGGAGAGACCCGCAACTACCACTACGAGCCCGAGTACCTGGAGCTCAACGCCCTGCGCGAAGCCGAGCGCTACAACTACGACGCCGAGGCCGAGAGCGCGGCCCGGATCCGGCGGTACGACAGCTACTGAGCCGACGCCGACCTGGGGAGCCGCCAACACCTGGAAGCGTCGCCGCACCTCAGCGCCGTCCTGGTCCACGAGCGTCGGCACGAACTCGCCTGGGTCGGGGGCGAGCGCGAGCTCGTGCAGCTGGCTGGTCGCGCCCACGAAGACCTGGCGTGCAGCACCCGGCAGACTATTCTCGGAAGGTGCTCCTCCTCCTCGCCTGCGCCACGCCCTCGGAACCCGAGCCCTCGGCCCCTCCAGAGCCCGCGCCCGAGGTCCTGCCGGCGACCGCCAAGGCGGATCTCGTGGCCCAGCTACGCGCCGACCGGGAGGCCCCGCGCCACCCCTCCGACGGCCAGGGACGCGCCTGGCTCATCGCCGGTGACGAGCGCATCCAGGCCGGCAGCTCGGGTGCTTGGACGCTGGGCTTCGAGGTGGGTCCGCTGGGCGTCGCCGAGGAGGGCGCCGTGTACTTCCAGGTGCCGCCGTTCTGGGGGTGGTCGAACGCGCAGCTCACCCACCCGGAGGCTCCCGGCTACACCACGGTGCAGACCCGGGTCGCCGGCCTCGCGTTCACCGCCGAGGTGGTCGCCCAGGGGCTCGTCGCGCTGCGGCCCGACCGAGCCCTGCTCCCCGGCGAGACCCTGGAGGTCACCTACACGGGCCGCGCCGACCGCTATGCAGAGGCCTCACGGTTCTGGTTCGCGGTGGACGGCGATGGCGACGGAGTGCGACGAGCCCTCGCGGAGGGCCCGACGATCGAGGTGCACGCCGGGACGCCGGCACGCCTGGTGCTCTCCGTGCCGAGCACGGCGGAGCCAGGGCAGGCCGTGGCGCTCACCGTGGCCGTGCTGGACGCCGAGGGCAACGCCCACGTCGCCTGGGACGGGCCGGTCGAGCTGGCCGCAGAAGGCGTCGCCGTGCCCGCGAGCGTGCAGACCACGGGAGGCCTCACCCGCACGACCATCACCCCCAGCGCCCCCGGCGTGTACCGCGTCGTGGGACGCTTCGAGGTCGAGGACGGCACGGCGTATGCCGAGTCCAACCCGCTGGTCGTCGGCTTCGGGGGCGCACCGATCCGCTGGGCCGATCTGCACGGTCACTCGCAGCTGTCCGACGGCACCGGCACCCCCGAAGACTTCCTGATCTACGCCCGGGACGTCGCCGCGCTCGACATCGTGTGCCTCACCGACCACGACCACTGGGGTCTGCTGCCGCTCTCCGAGACGCCCGGCTGGTGGTCCGAGATCGAGGCCGCCACCCGGGCCGCCAACGTGCCGGGCGAGTTCGTGTCGCTGCTCGGCTACGAGTGGACGAGCTGGATCCATGGGCACCGGCACGTGATCCATTTTTCCGACACGGCGAGCATCTGTGACAGCACGGACCCCGACTGCGAGCACCCCGAGCAGCTCTGGGCGAGCCTCCGCGGCCAGGAGGCGCTCACCTTCGCGCACCACCAGTCGGGAGGCCCCATCGCCACGAACTGGGACATCCCGCCCGACCCCGTGCTGGAGCCGCTGACCGAGATCGCGAGCGTGCACGGCTCGAGCGAGTCGGCCGACACCCCCAGGCGCATCTACGGCTGGGTCGACGGGCACGACGTGCGCTCGGCCCTGGACCGCGGCTACAAGCTCGGCCTGGTGGGCAGCGGCGACAGCCACGACGGCCACCCCGGCCTCGCCCACCTCGTGTCCGGCACCGGTGGCCTCGCCGCCGTGCTCACCGAAGACCTGACCCGCGAAGGGGTGCTGGCCGCCCTCCGCGGCCGGCGCACCTACGCCACCAACGGCCCTCGGATCGTGTTGCGCGCCACGCTCGACGGCGAGGGTGTCGGCGGCGATGTACCCGCCGGCGCCGAGCAGGTGGTCGCGGTGGCCGTCGGGGTCGCAGAGCTCGACCGCCTCGACCTGATCCAGGACGGCTCGGTGGTGGCCACGGAAGCCTGTGGCGGCGCGCGCACGTGCCGCGCCACGTGGCCGGTCCGGCTGGTTCCCGGGGGCTACGCGTACGTCCGGGCCGTGCAGGAAGATGGTGGCGCGGCGTGGTCGAGCCCATGGTTCGTTCGAGGGGACTGAGCTCGACACGCAGCTCCGGCCCACTCCTCAGCAGAAGCGCGCCGACTCCGCACGCTTCATGCAGTCCTCGATCCGGTGCTCGCTCCAGCCCCAGCCACGCGCGACCTTCAGCTCGTGCTCGAGGTCCACGCGGAACAAGGTCGGGTCGTCGGTGCAGAGCACCAGCGGCACGCCGGCCTCCGCCATGCGCTGCGCGGGGTGGTCCTGGTAGGAAGCCAGCCCCACGCGCACGTTCGACGTCGGGCAACACTCCACCACCACACCGCGCTCCACGACCTCGGCCATCACCGACTCGTCGTCCGCCAGCGACACCGCATGGCCGAGCCGCAGCACACCCGGAAGCGCCAGGGCCTCCCGGATCGCTGCGGGCGGCGTGCCCTCGCCCGTGTGCACGGTGATGGGAAGACCACGGGCGTGAAAGGCCGCCGCGACCTCCTGGAACGCCCGGGTGGGGACGCGGACCTCGTCGCTCGCGAAGTCCGCCCCGGCCACCTCCACATCCTCCACCGCTCGGACCACCTCCCACGCAGCCTCGAGACCGCGAGACCGCGACACGATCACCACCAGCGACACCGGCAACTCCACCGTGGCCGGCAGGCCGGCGAGCAGCTCCACCAACGCACGAACCTCCATGCCAGCCGCCCGGGCCAGGGTGTAGGGGCTGTAGCGGAGCTCCAGCGCCGTGAGGCCCTCCGCGACCGCGTCTTCGACGGCCTCCCGGAAGATGCGCTCCACGGCGGCCGGTCCGGTGACCGCCAGGCGGAAGCCGTCGAAGCGCTGCAGCGCGGTGAGCAGCGGGGTGGGCTCCAGGACCTCCAAGGGCGGTACCGCCAGCCCTCGAGCCCGGCAGGTCTCGGCCACGGTGCTGACGCGAATGGTGCCCTCGAGGTGGCGGTGCAGGTCGACGCGGGTCATGTGTCCTGCGTATCCCATGCTCGCCCTGATGCTCGCCAGCGCCCTGTGTTCCGACGCCGACGAGGTGCGCGTGCAGATCGACTGGCAGGCCCACCCGGCCATGCACCAGCCCTGGCCCATGTTTCGACGCGGGCTCACGGACCGCACCCCGCGCGTCACCTGGCGACACACCTTTCGCCAGACCGTGCACGAGCCCTACCTCGCCGCGTCCGGCGTGCGGATCTTCTTGGCGGCCGCCATGGCCGCCGAGCGGGCGCGCACGCCCACCCGGGCGCGCCGCCTCATCCTGCGCCAGCTCGCCTACGTGGAAGACTTCGTGGCCGCCCACCCCGATCGGTACGCGCTGGCCCGCTCCCCCGAGGAGGCTCGGGAGCTGCTCGCGACGACCGACAAGATGGTCGTCGTCCACAGCATCGAGGGCGGTCGCAAGATCCTGACGGACCCGGACGACGCGGCCTTCTGGGCCGAGCAGGGCGTGGCCCTGGTCACGCTCATCCACCTCTTCGACGACGAGCTCGGCGGGGCGGCGCTCTTGCCCGGTGCCCTGGGCGTGGCCCTGAACCGGAGAGGGAACCGGAAGCGGCGCAGCGGCGCCGATCGGAGCCTCACCGAGCGCGGCCGCGAGGCCCTGGTCGAGCTCGACGCAGCGGGCATCCTGGTCGACCTCACGCACATGTCGCAGGCCGCGATCGACGAGTCCCTCGTGCTCATGGCCGAAAACGGCATCCCGCCGGTCGTCACCCACGGCCAGCTGCTCACGCTTCGCGACTCCGAGCGCAGCTTCTCGAACGAGCAGGTGCAGGCCATCTACGCCCAGGGTGGCGTGTTCAACCTGGCGCTCTCCGGCGACGCCCTGCGCCCTCACCACCCGAGCATCGCCGTGCCCGCGAGCGTCTGTGAGGGCACGCTGGAGAGCTTCGCCTTCCACGTCCAGCAGACGCAGGACCTGGTCGATCGGATCGGGCCCGCGATCTTCGACGTGGAGGACGCGTCGGCCCTGACCCCCAGCCAACGCACCCAGCTGGCCACGGGCTGGTCCTCGGACTGGAACGGCTGGCTCAACCACTCCCGGCCCACCCACGGCCGCCACGGTTGTTCCCCGAGGGCCGAAGCCACGCTGCCCATCGACACGCTCGGCCTGGGTCATCCCGGGCTGCTCCCGCAACACTGGCAGCGCGTGGAGGAACAGGGCGTGGACCTCGAGCCGATGCTCCGCTCCGCCGAACGGTTCCTCCAGCTCTGGGAGGAGGTCCGCGGGGAGTAGGCCCCAACGCGCGGATCAGGTGTCCACGTACACCGCCGACATGTCGAACAAGAACCCCGTGATGCGCTTGTCCGACACCCGCCACACGCACTCGGTGTCGGCCGCCGCGGCCTTCACGCGGTACTCCTGCTCGGCCCGGTCGTTCACCACGGTCGTGAAGGTGTATCGGAACCCGGTGGCGTACACACGCACGTGGTCGCCTTCGACCGCCGCCCGGAAGCACCCCAGGTCGTGTCGCATCTTTGGCAGCTCCCGCTGGTACTCGGCCTGGAGCTCGGCGGTGATCTCGTCGCGGGTCTTGCGCACCACGGGCTTGGCGAAGGACAGGCACCAGTCGACCTCGTCGGCGAAGTAAGCGCCCAGCGGTTGCTCGCCCCGGTCGATGCGGTGGAACAGCTCGATCGTGCGCTCGATCAGCTCGGCCTTGAGGATCCAGATCGCAGCTTCGGACACGGCGCCACCTCCTGCGCCGAGCATCGCACGACCTCAGAACCCGCCGCCTTCCACCTGCGCGACCAGGATCGGCACCCCCGCCTCGTCGCGCACCTCGAAGTCCCCGCCATCCACCCGCAACAGGCCCTTTCCCGGCAGCCACAGGGGGCGCTTGAAGCGGCACGTGAGCGTCGTCGGCAGGCCGATCGGGTGCTCCCGGTCGAGCACCGCCAGAGCGCGCGCGAGGGTCCACATGCCGTGGGCGATGGGGCGGCGGTAGCCCACGAGGCGGGCGGTCAGAGGCCAGAGGTGGTGCGGGTTGTAGTCTCCCGAGGCCGCGGCGTACCGGCGTCCGGTGTCGGCCGCAGCCTCCAAGGCGAAGCTGGGGCCTTGCACACCCCCGCTCCCGCTTCGCTGGGTGGTGGACTTCAGGCGCGAACGCGCGGACTGCGAGCGGCTCAAGAGCTCCGTGGTGCCCTCCCAGACCAGCTCGCCGTCGAGCTCCACGCGGGTCTCGAGCCGCACCTCGACACCGCGCTCCACGACCTCGACGTGGGCGAGGCGCGCCCTGAGATCGAGCGCCGCGTGGGCGGGGATCGGCTTGTGCTGCACGATCGCCTGGCCCACGTGCACCAGCCCGAGCGGCGAGAGCGGGAAGTCGGCGTGGGTGATGATCTCGGCGAAGAGGTCGAGGAACATCGTCTCGGGGAAGCAGATCGGGAGGGTCGGGCCCATCTTGGGCAGCCCACACACCTCGTGGTACGCCTCGAGACGGCCCGGGTCGGGGAGGCGCTGCGCGGCGCTCGATCGCAGCTCGGGGATGGCCCGCTCGAAGGCCAGGCTGCCCTGGGGCTTGCGCGACGCGAGCGCTGCACGGCCCAACACGAGGGCGAAGGGCGCTTCCTTGGTGCGGACCAGCTGCACCGGCGGTTGGGTGAGCGCGACCTCGTGCGCCTCGGAGGGGCCGGTGAGGAGCTTCTTGGCCTTGCGACGGCCGTCGAGCGAGAGCGCCCAGGCCACGAAACCCGGGGCGAAGCGCGCGAGCCACACGGCCACCACGCCGTGGCCCGTGATCACCGACAGGCGCCGTCGGGCCCGGATGGCACGCGCCATGCTGCGGGCTGCCCGCGCGCCCGACCACATCAGGGCCTTGGGGCGGGGATCGTCGGCGTCGGGACGGAACACGCCGTCGTTGCCGGTCTTGGCGATGTCGCTCTCGATGAAGCCGGGGTGGATCGCGGTGACGGTCACCCCGCTGCCCGCCAGCTCCGCGTGCCAGGTCTCGCCGAGCGCCCAGACCGCGGCCTTCGAGGCGTTGTACGGTCCGGCGCCGGGAGCGTAGGCCATGCCGGCCACGCTGCCCACCAGCACCAGACGCCCCTGGGTCCGGCGCAGCTGAGGCAGCGCCGCCTTCGCCGTCATCGCCAGGCCCACCACGTTGACCTCGAGCTGCTTGCGCCAGTCGTCGGCGGAGAGCTGCTCGAGGCGGCCGCTGATGGAGATGCCGGCGTTGGCCACGGCCACGTCGAGGCGACCGAGCTCGGCCACGATCTGGTCGACCGCCGCGAACAGGCTGTCGGGCTCGGCGACGTCGCATGGCACCGCGAGGCCTGTCCCGCCGACCGACTCGATGCGGGCCACCACCTCGGCCAGCTTCTCGACGCGCCTGCCCGACACGGCGACGTGGGCACCCTGCCTGGCGAGCTCGACCGCGAGGGCCTCGCCGATTCCGGACCCGCCGCCCGTGATCCACACCACCTTGCTCTCGAACGGCCTCATCGCGCCTCCAGCAGGCGGCATGTATCCTCGCGCGGTGTGGACGCTCCTCCTCGCATGCAGCCAGGGCTACTGGTCGCTCACCGCCTACCCCAGCGACCAGAGCGTCACGGTCACCGACTTCGCCGACGGGTGCTCGGCGACCTTCCACCAGGCTCTGATCTCGGTGACCGCGAGCGTGCTGCTCGACGGGCTCTCCGAGCCGATCACGGCCTTCGACGACCCGCTGGTGCACGACCTGGTGTTCGGCGGTCCGCAAGCCTGGGGAGAGGGCACCGCGCCCGCCACGAGCTACCCCAAGTTCGAGGTCGAGACCGCACCCGCGAGCGACGCCGTGGCCGGGCTCGCGACCGACGAGCAGGCCGAGTTCGTCGCCTCCCGCGGCTACGTGTCCTACTTCGACGTCACGCTCACCTGCCCCGGGGGCAGCGTCGACTTCGACCTCGGCTTCAACGACGAGACCACCTACACCTGCAAGGAAGAGGCGGTGGTCGAGAACGGCAGCTACGTCGGGAGCGACATCGACCTCCGGCCCGAGGTCTTGTTCCGCGCCGGCTTCGAGGACGACGAGGCAGCCGTGCTCCGCGGCGAAGCGCTGGTGGCGGCGGACCTCGACGGCGACGGTCGAACCCGGGCGGAGGAGCTGTTGGAGGTGTCGATCGACGAGCTCGAGCACTACGACCCCGGGTACACGCACACCGAGCTCGAGACCCTGGGCAACTGGCTGGCGTACCAGGCGCGCACCCTGATCCACCACGCGGACGGTGAGGTCTGCGAGCGCGACCTGTAGCGGCGCGCCCGCGGAACCGCCCGGTCCGGTCGGGGACCCTCGGTCCGGGGCACGGCTTCCGGGGCCAAGCGGCCCAGCTCGGCGGGGGACCGCAAGAGCACACCGTGAGTCGATCGCGCCCACGGGTGCGCGTCCAGGCGCGCCGCACCGCCTCACAGAACCGTCAACCCTGACGGTTTCTTCGGCGCCTCGTGAGCAGCTGCCACCCCGCCGCGGGGGCCGCGCGCGACAGCTCCGTCGGCTGCCCCCGCCAGGTCCACACCAACCGCACCGCCTCGGCGGCGTCACCCAGACCACCCGCCAGCTCGAAGCCCTGCCGCTGCAAGCGGTCCGCTGCGAGATCCCAGGCCTCGGTCACCGCCGTCGAGCTGCGTGCGAGCCGCGTGCAGCAGAGCTCGGCGAGGGCGATCACCAACGACGTCGTGGGAGGGCGTGTGGCCACCAGCTCGAGGATCTGCGCCGCGGTGGTCTGCGAGAGCTCCACGTCCGTGCCCGCCATGGCGCCGGGCAGGCGTTCCATCAGGTCCGAGAGCCCGGACGGCCGGGTGGACCAGGCCAGGTGGGCGCCCAGCCGCCGGTCGAGCTCCTCGACCAGACCCCGAACGAGGGCGCCGTCGAGGTCGGCCGGATCGAACCCGTCCACCACCCACCACCGCCTCCGCCCGACCACCAGCCGCCCCCGGAGCACGATCGGAAGCCTGTGTCCGAGCACCAACATCGATCCGGAACCGAGGAGCCTCGCCGTGGTCGCCATGCCCCCCCATGGCGGCACCGATGGGGCGCGTGACCGGTGATAGGCTCCGAGCGAGGGAGGCCGGATGCGCCGTTTCGTCGTTGCGTCGTCGCTCGCGTGGCTCGCGCCCGATGCGTGGGCCTGTGCCACCCCAAGCAGCGAACACGCTCTGGAGGCCTCGCTGGATCGGGTCGAGCAGGCCTTTGCGGACCTCGACGACGCGGGCATCGACGCCGCCCTCGTCGAGGCCGGAGCGCACCTCGGTTGCCTGGACCAGGTCGTGGCCCCGGAGCTCGCTGGTCGCTTCCACCGCGCGCAGGGCCTGGCCGCCTGGAAGATCGACGACCAGAAGCAGATCTGGGCGCTCGCCGGCGCCAAGGCCGCCGCGCCCGACGCCACCTTCCCCTTCGCGGTGGTGCCCGAAGGCGAAGCCCTCCACGGGGACCTGGCGGACGCGCAGCCGGGCGCCAGCGAGCGCGTCGATCCCGCGGCGGGCCAGCTGCACTTCGACGGCCGCCCGGCGACCGAGCGCCCCACGCAGCGGGCCACCATCTTCCAGGAGGCCGATCCGAGCGGCGCTGTGGTGCAGTCCCACTACCTCTGGCCCGGCGACGCGCTCCCCGCCTACGCACGGCCCGAGGCCGTGCCGTTGCCGGTCGCCAGCCCCTCGCCCACCGAGGGCGACCCCGCAGCCTCAGCGGCCACATCCGGCCGGCTGCTCAAGCTCACCGGCGCCGGCCTCGGCGTGATCGCCGGAGGCCTCTACGGCGCCGCCCTGTGGTCGGAGTCCACCTTCCACAACGACGACACCCTGGCACTCGACGACCTCACGGGGCTGCAGTCACGCACCAACTCGCTCAGCGTCGCGGCCGGAGGCGTCGCCGCCGTGGCGGCGGTGACCGGCGGTGTGGGCTTCGTGATCGCCCGTTGATGCTCGACGCGGGGCGGGAGGTCGACCGCTACGTGGTCGAAGGCGAGCTGGGACGCGGGGGCATGGCGGTCGTGTACCGCGTGCGGCACATCACCCTCGACACCCTGCATGCCATGAAGGTGCTCACGCTCGCGGGACCCGTGGTCGCCCAGCGGCTCCTCGAGGAGGGTCGCGTGCAGGCCCGGCTCCGACACCCCAACGTGGTCCCCGTGACCGACGCCCTGGTGGTGGACGGTCATCCCGCACTCGTCATGGAGTTCGTCGACGGCCCCGGGCTCGACCAGCTCGTCGCCGCCGGCGAGCTCGACACCCAGACGGCGTTGGAGCTCTTCCGGGGGGTGTTGGACGGCGTGGAGGAAGCCCATGCTCACGGGATGGTGCACCGCGACCTGAAGCCATCGAACGTGCTCATCGATGCGCGAGGCGGCCGCAGCATCGCCCGCGTCACCGACTTCGGCATCGCAAAGGCCCTCGAGCCCACAGAGGCGCGGGGCTTCGAGACCCGCTCGGGCATGGCCATGGGCACCCCCGGCTACATGGCGCCCGAGCAGTTCAAGGACGCCAAACACGTCGACCAACGAGCCGACGTCTGGTCGCTCGGCTGCATCCTCTACGAGCTCGTGTGCGGCCGCTTGCCCTTCGCCGGTCCCGACATGCTCACCATCTTCTCCGAGATGCTGAGCGGGCGGTACCCCGACCCCAAGGAGCAGAACGAGCACGTGCCCGACGAGGTGGTCACGGCCATCCACGGGTGCCTGCGGCTGGAGCCGAGCGAACGCATCGGCACCTGCGCCGAGCTGCGCGACGTGCTGGACGGGGCCGCGTTCGAGGTCGACCTCCCGGCCATGGGATCGACCGGAGGCGCGCCGGACACGCTCTACGACTACCTGGACGAGCAACCGGAGCAGCAACGGCACCCCCCTACCCTGGCGCCAGCCGAGCAGATGGGCCACGACACCCTGCACGAGCTGGACCGCCTGACTGCGCCCGCTCCGTCGAGGAACAGGACCTGGCGCGTGGTCCCACCCTTGTTGCTGTTGGGGATCGGCGGCGCGTGGTGGCTCGGTCAGGAGGCCGCGACCGACGGCGTGGAGCCCGCGCAGGAGCTCGTGCCCGTGACGCAACCCGAGCCCACCGAAGCGGTCCTGGAGCAGCCCGAACCGGAACCCGAAGCCCTGACGGCTCCAGAACCCCAGGACGAGCTCGAGCCTGCAGCGCCCACCCTCCAGGAGCCGACGCCACCGGAGGTCTCGGGGGAAGCCTCCGCGCCCGCGGAACCAGCACCCGAACCCCCGAAGTCGGAGCCCCCGACCACCTTTGCCGTGACGGTGAAGGGCGAGGTCGGATCGGCCAAGCTCAGCTCGAACGACCAGACCTGGCGCCTTCCGGCCGACGTGCCGGCGGGAGCGCACACCTTCACCGTGGTCTTCGCCGACAACAGCGTCGCCACCGGCACGTTCCTCGTCGATCCGTCCAAGGACAACGTCCTGACCTGCTCCGCGGCCCGGCAGTTCTGCCGCTGAGCGGCGTGGCTGCTGCAGCAACCGGGGATGGGTCCTCGCCTCCGTTGGTGGTCCACCACGGAGGTCTCGATGAACCTGCACACCGCCCTCGCCCACCAGCACGGCACCAGCCGCCCGGCCATCGTCGAATCCCTGAAGCGCCAGTTTCCCGGGATGTGTCCGGCACGCGTCGACGACGCCGTGCAGGCGGCCTTCCTGGAAGCGCTCGTGCATGCAGGGACCTTCCAGGGAGCCCTGGACCGCGACGGAACCTGTGGCTTGGAGCGCATGCTCCGCAAGACCGCCTGGCGCCAGCTCCGAGGCCAGTGGCGACGCAAGGGCTACAGCGCCCAAGGCCTGGACACCACGCCGGTCGCCGCGGCGGCGAGCACCCCCGAGGACCGCGCCGCAGCCCGCGAGGCGCTCCACGATCTGGCTGGCCTGCTCGACGAAGCCGCGGACCGTTTCGGCGGCTCGCGACCCGAGAGCCTGCAGCACGCCCTGGCGCTGCAGCTGTCGAGCGGCCGGAGCGACACCGAGGTGGCGCGCCTGGCGGGCACACGGCGGGAGTACGTCAACCGCGCACGAAACTGGATGAAGCGGTCGCTGGCCGCATGATGTCAGGGCACGGCGAGCAGACGCGTGGCGGACCCGAGGAGCAGGACGTCGCCCACCGCCAGCTCCAGCGGCCCGGGTGCCAGCGCACGCTCTCCTCCGCTCACGAGTCGAGCGGGCCGCAACAGCTGGAAGCCGTGCGCGGTGATCTCGAGGTGCCGGCGCGAGAGGCGCCGGTCCAGCACACCGCTGCCGAAATACAGCGCGGTCGGGCCCGGGCTTCCGTTGTGACGACCCACCACCCCGATCGGCAGCTCCCGCCCATCCTCGGGACCACCGAGCACGACGAGGGCGCGGACGGGACGTCTGTCCTGCTCCTCGGCGCAGGTCGCGAAGGTGGCGAAGGTCTCGGAACCCGCGCGCGGCAGCCCGACCCCGAGCAGGCGCCGCAGCACCCCCTGGTCATCCGACAGCAACCACTCGGCGAGCGCCCCGCAGCCGAAGCCCGGCTGGAGCCGCGGACTGAGGTCGGCCAGGCGTGGGGTGCCGACGGTGTGCGCGGTGCCGCCCTGTGGGTCCAGGCCCTCGCCGAGGGCCTTCAGCGCCGCGCCGTGCCCGTCGACGGCGAACGCGAGCACCCGAACCGGCCCCTCGGCCTGGTCCGCCGCCGAGACGGTGAGGGCGAGCTGCTCCACGCCCACGAAGCCCCGCAGCCGACCGAGGGCGTGTGCAGCGTCCAGCCAGCGAGCGGCCGCCGCGGAGGGACGCGGCCAGCCGGCTGGGCGCCAGCCGCGGTGTTCGACTTCGGCCAAGGCCTGCAGATCGGCTGCGTGGACCGACGCGTTGCTCCAGCGACTGTCGGGGTGCGGGTGCCCGAGCAGATCGACGCGGCGCCGGCCCTCACCGACCGCACGCACCACGCTCCCTCCCTCGGCGAGCGTGTCGTAGAAGCCCGCTGCGAAGGAGCAGCTGGCGGTGACCGAGGTGCGGGTTCGCGGCGCGACGCAAGCCGGCGCGCCGGCCTCGACGAACGCGGCTGCCGGTGTGTCGGCGGCACCGTCCGCCGCCTCGCAGATGTCGAGCACCACCACGCGGACCTGCTGGAGCAAGGCGTGCAGGTGGGCGGCTGGCGCCCCGGCCGAGCGCTCCGCACCGAGCAGCACGCTCACCCCGTCGACCTGGCTCCGGCCGTGGCACACGACGTGCAACACGGCGCCCGGCAGGTCGGGCAACGATGCCAGGTCGCGTGGCAGGCTCACCAGGCCCAGGCCGAGCTCCCTGCAGCGCACCGCGACCGCCTCCACGATGGGCTCGGTGACGCCGCTGTCGTCCACGTGCCAGACCGCGACGGTGCCATCGCCCTCCCGTGGGCCGCCGGACGGTCCCGGCAGCAGGCGCACCACGCGACCACCACTGGACTCGAGGTGGGGACCCGCAGCGCCCCGCGCCAGGAGCTCCCACGGCAGCCGCGCCAGGCCGGCCTCCAGGTCCAGGCCAACAACGAGCGGCTCGCCCTGCAGGCTTCGCCCGAGCTCGAAGGCCACGGCGGCGGCCACCTCGGCGCTGCACGAGAGCACCGCTGCGAGCGCGCGCCCGCACGCGAGCTCCTGGCGATCCCGCCCAGCAGCACGTCCGGGGACAACCACCCGCGGCAAGCGAGCCAGGGCCTCGGCCGTGTGCTCGATCCCCGCGAGCTCGGCACCACCCAGCCGGCCCTCGGCCATGCGCCCGCCCGGTGGTCCGACCTGCACACGCCAGCCACCGAGCTCATGGAGATGCACGCGGACGAGCAGGCAACGAGGCACGGCGGGCATCGTATCGTAGGCTCCCAGCACCCAGGGTCCGGAGGGTGCATGCGTTGGGAGGTCTACCTCCAGCGAAGGGAGCAGCGTCGCGCTCGCGCGCTCTCCGCCGCCGCCGCACTGGAGGTGGGCGATTCGGCAGCAGCGGCCGCCCTCCTCGACACCTGGTCGCTCGACGCAGGCGACGCCGAGCTCCTCGTCCAGCGCCTGATGGCGGGCTCACCGAAGCCTTCGTCCCGGCAAACGACCGCCCTGCTCGCGGACCCTGCCCTCCTTCCCGCTCCAGAGCGGGGCCAGGTCGACGTGGCCGAGCACCTGCACCGTCGCAGGCTCGCCGCCCACGCTCCCCCCGGCGACCACCCGGCGCTGGCCTGGGCCCTCGACGAGCTGAGCTTCCTCGGAGACGAGGTCGATCGCCGCCAGCGGCGCGCCTGGCAGGACCGGCCCTGGCGCAGCGAGCCCGACGCCGACGCCACGGCGGGCGCGCTGTGGAGTGGCTTCTTCTCCGGCGACGCCTGGTCCGCGGGACCGATCGTGCAGCAGCACCACCTCCCCGCGGCGGTCGGCTGCTTCCGAGACGAGCTGCTCACCCGCGGCCTGCCAGCCGGGGTCGCGCAAGCGCGCGCCCAGGAGCTGGAGGGGAGCTTCTTCTACCACCTGGTCATGGGTCCCGAGGGCGGCGCTCCGGGCTGGCTCGAGCTCGCGGCTCGCGTGGTGGAGACCAGCGCCGAGGAACCGGCCGCGGCGCTGTTGAGCCGCCTGGACGCGGGCGGCCAGGACATCGTGGCCCGCTGCGTCGCCGCCCGTGGCGGCTGGGCGCGCACCGCGGCGCTTCGCTGGCCCGGCCGGCGCGGTGCCGGAGGACGCGCCCTGGTGCTCCGCGAAGCGCTCGGCCACAGCGGTGCCGTGCTCCTTCGGGGCCTGGACCTCCACGTGGCCTCGCGGCTGGTGAGCACCTGGTGCAGCGGGCAAGCCGGCGCCACCGACCCCGACCGAAGCTGGCGCGTCGTGGCGGCCAACCGTGGGCGCGCCCGGGGGCGCCTCCGCGCCGCCCGCCTGGCGCGCGGTGGCCGCGGGCTGCTCGATCAGCTCCTGGCGCTGCCCGCGCTCGGAGCGCGCACGCGGGCCGCGGTGGGTTGGTATGCCCGCGACTGGGCCCGCGCCGAGATCGAGAGCGGCTTCGCGTTCAACGAGTCCGAGCCGCTCACGGCACCCTGCAGCGAGCTCCCGACCGGCCTCGAGCCCCTGGACGAGCGCGAGGTGGCGATGGCGCGCACGTGGGTCGTGCTCGTGGTGCTCCGGGGTCATGGAGCCCGGCTCGAGCGCTGGACGCGCCTCGGGTCCACCGGCGATCGCGACTCGGCGTGGGGGAGGCTCCTCGCGGAAGCCCTGCCACGAGACCTGCGCGACCCGGGCACAGCCGGACGCTCCGGCTACGAGCGCCTGCGCGCCTGGCTCGCCATCGGCCTCGGAGAAGCTCTGGACGAGCAGCGGGACCTGATCGATCGAATCGCCAGGTTGGACCCCTCGACGCGGGGTCTGCCCAAGCGGCTCGCCACGGTCGTCGGCGACGACTGGCATGAGCACGTGCCCCTCCCGCGTCGTGGGGTGGGCGAGCTGATCACCACCGCCAGAGCCCTCCTGGAGGCGCCATGAACGCAACCGACAGCGAGCTGATGGCCTTCCTGCGGGACGGGCTGGAGCCGCCGCGCAGGCTGGAGGTCGAGGAGGCGCTGCGGTACTCCGCGCCGCTGCGCGCGCGCCTGTCCGAGCTGTCCGCCCTGTCCCGCCTCGCGTCCCCGTCGGTCGGCAGCGGCTGGCTGCTCCCGCCGCCGGGTCGCGTAGCCGGTCGGCGCCCCTTCGCGGTGGCGCCCGTGCGCCTGGACGTGGCCGGCGAGGCGCTCCGGGTGGGCGACCGCTTCGTGGTGGAGCTCGACCGCGTGGAGCAGCCGGCGGCCACGCAGGTGGTGGTGCTGCTGCACACCGAAGGCGCCTGGACGGTCGCACTTCCGGAGGCGCCGGACGAAGAGCTGCACGTCTCCGAGCTCCCAGGAGGTCCGGACGGGTGGCGGCTGGAGCTGGTCGCGCAGGCGCCGATCGGACGCCAGCGCTGGGCGGTGGCGCTCGTTCCTGCGAGCCTGACGGTCGCGTGGGCCGAGCCCGATCCCTTCGCCTCGGTCAAGGCGGGCATCGCGTCGGGTGACGTGCCCGTGGTCACGGTGGAGGTCGACGTGGTGCGTTGAGCGCGCGCGGACCGTGCGTCACACACGCCGAGCCGCGCGCCATGGGATGGAAAGGAGGTCCGCATGCTGACCCTGGCCATCTTCGCCTGTGCCAACGAGACCGCGATGGTGTTCGAGTCGACCGGCTCGAGCGACGACACGTCTGTCGAAGCACACCAGGACACCGCCCAGGAACGCGACTCCGGGGAACCCATCGACACCGAGCTCGACGACACGGGACCCGACACGTCCGCGCCGTCCGATCGCGACGGCGACGGCTACGCCAGCGACGAGGACTGCGACGACGATGACGCGAGCGTGCATCGCGGCGCCCTCGAGGTCTGCGACGACGGCAAGGACAACGACTGCAACGGCTACACCGATGCCGACGACGAGACCTCCATCTGCGACACCTGCACGCCCTTCTACTCGGGCGACAGCATGTACCTCTGCTGCCAGGGCCTGGAGACGTGGTCCGGGGCCCGAGACCTGTGCGCCGGGGGTGGCATGGACCTGGTCGCGGTCGGCTCGAGCGGGGAGAACCAGCTGCTCGAGGAGCACTACGCCGCCACCTGCAACTACGGCCAGGCCGGGACCGGCGGCTCGCCATGGATCGGCCTGAGTTGGAACGCGGGGGCCGGTGAGTGGGCCTGGGTCGACGGCACGGGCATCAGCGCGTACTCCGCCTTTCCGGAGGGCGAGGAGCAGCACACCGGCGAGAGCTGTGTGACCTACCTGGTGGACGGCACGTGGGACGCCCGCGACTGCGGCCTCACGAGCCAGGTCGTGTGTGAGTCGACCTGAGCGCCGATCGCGGTAGGCTCGGCTGTACCCCACACCCCAAGACATGGGCGAGAGCATGCTGGGAATCTTGGTCTTCGGCTGCCAACAGGCGGCCGATCCGCTGCCAGGTCAATACGCCGAGAGCCTCACTGACCTGAGGGTTCTGCTGAATCGGTCCGAGCTGGGCGAGTTCGCCGAGATGATGAGAGAAGCAGGCATGGTCCCAGCAGAAACGCCTGACCTGACCGGGGCCTGGCAGACGGCCGAGCTGCCCATCTACAACGTTCGCTATCGACACGGACCGGCCGTCTGGCTCGTCGACTCCTCGGCCACCATGATGCTCGGGCCGCGGGACTCCCAGCAGGAGCCCCTCACCGCACAAGCAACCAAGGTCGAGGTCTACGGCGAAGATCTGGTATGTCGGTCAGTGCTTCAATCGCAGCTGCTCGGTGCCGGACCCGTAGCCAGGAAGAGGCTCGCTTCATTCGCTCCAGAGCCGGGCTCGATAGCCTGCACGGATGTGCTGCTCCTCGACGAGAGCGAACTGCAGTACCTACCGGAAAACCAGGAAGTCTTTCGTGAGCTCCGTCTGTCCGCACCGAGCGAGTAGCGTCAGAGGTGTGTCTGTACGCGGACGAGGACAGCGGCGAGGTACGCCGTCGATGGCCACGGCAGCGGGGAGGCGCACGTCTTCAGCTCGCACACCAAGCGGGGACGCAGCACGCACTTCGTTGTCGGCGACCCACACCCGGAACGACGATGCACACCTTGCTCTCCGCCCTCATCCTGGCCACGTCCCTCTTCACCTCCACGGCGTCGGCTGCCGAGTGCCAGTGGGACGACGAGGACCGGCAGAGCGTCTTCGTGGCGGGGAAGAACGTCTACGTGGGCGCCCACGCCTACTCGGTGGCCGGCAGCGTCGGGCAGGCCGAGTTCGAGAACGAGCTTCGCCGTTGCGGCGCCGACAACGCCGTCCCCGCCTACCGCGAGTGGGTCGGTCGGCGGCGCTGGGTCAAGCGCGGAACGACAGGCATCATCGTCGGCGCGCTTGTTCCCGTTGGCTGGTTCACGGTGTTGCCCGCGGCAATCATCGTGACGGCGGTGCACGGCCCGAGGGCGGCCGACGCCCGCGAAGCCACGGTGCGGGCGATCCGTGCGACCGCGGGGGAGTGAGCACGGCGCTGCTGTCTCGACTCGGCCCCGATCCCGGCTCACCGGGACCGGTCCGCGCGAACATCGTGCCGGCACTGTTCGAGACGTGCGGCTGGAGGGGTCATGCCGTGACGACCGACTCGCTGGTGGTCCGTGATGACGACGCGGAAGTCGATCTGGCGGACTCTGCCGTCCCAGGGCGCAGTCCCTGGTGAAAGCGCCGCGGGCCACCTCCCAAGGTGAGCCCGATGCCATCCGCGCTTCCTGCCCGTCTCCTACAAGACTGTCGACCACAACACCAGCTGCGTCACCCTGTGGCCTGACCATCGCCGCCCGCGAAGCCCGGCGGCCCAGGCAGGAGACCTGTCCCGGACTCGGCGGCGGGAGTTGGTTGACTGCCGCGGTATGCTCAAGTGTGCCGCTCACCCTCTTGATCGCTTGCGCCTGGATCACAGACGGTGCGGTGACCGACCGGCAGTGCGAGCTGTCGCCCGAGGCGGAAGGCTGTTCCGCCTCGGGCGACAGCGCCCCCGACATCGACTCGGCCGACACGGATTGGGGCCCGGACACCGACACCGACACCGACACCGACACCGACACCGACACCGGGGGAGCCACCACCTGGCACCGCGACGCCGACGTCGACGGATTCGGCGACGAGCACGAACAGATCCGGTCGACCGCGGTGCCGAGCGGCTACGTCGCGGCGACGGAGCTCGGCTTCGACTGCGACGACAACGACAGCACCTCCTACCCGGGCGCCGCCGAGCGCTTCGACGGACGCGACAACGACTGCGACGGACGGGTGGACCAGGAGATCCCGCTCGGCTCGGCCGACGCCATCCTCGAGGGAGAAAGCGACGGCGACAGCTTTGGCTCCAGCCTCGCGTACGCGGACACCGCGAAGCAACGACTCCTGGTGATCGGGGCCCGTGACTACGGCGTCGACGGGTTGGAACCCGGAGCGGCCTACCTCCTGCCCGCCGACACCCTCGAGAGCCTCTCTACCCGCGTCGACGACGGCGTGCGTCTGACAGGCGCCGCGCACGCGGACGAGGCGGGCAGTGGCGTGGCCATCGTCTCCGAATTCGGCGGCCCTGGCACCCACCTCCTGGCCGTCGCAGCACCGAACGCCTCTGGCGGCGATGGCGCCGTCTACCTGGTCGACCTCGTCGACCTTCCGGCCTCTGGCACCCTGGCAGCCACCTCCGCGGCGCTCACAGGCGTCGCTGGCCTCTCCCTGGGTCGAGGCCTCGCGGCCGCAGACGTCGATGGCGACGGCGCGGTGGAGCTCGCCATCGGTGCGCCGGGCTACTCCGGCGGTCGCGTGTTCGTCGTGGCCGGCCCCGTGACGGGGTCTGGCTCCGCCTCGGAGCTCGCGCGGGTCACCCTCACCGCCGAGACCGACACCGACTACCTGGGCTATGGCGGGGTGGCGCCGGCGGGCGACATCGACGAAGACGGCGACGACGACCTCCTGCTGGGTGCCTACCTCGCAGGGGGGGCTGGCCGCGCCTACCTCGCGGACGCGGGTGCCCCGGGGACCAAGGTCGTCACGGAAGACGCGATCGACGACACCGACTCGGCGGCCGACGGCGCCGCGAACGGCGACTGGTTCGGGTACGGGCTGGCGGGTGGCGCCGACCTCTGCGGCGACGCACGCCCCGACATCGCCGTTGCCGCACCCGGTGGCGCCTACGTGCGGGTCTACTGCGACGGCGGCCTGGCAGCGCTCCCCACGCTCACCCTCCGTGGCGAGACCGCCTACGACAGCCGTGGTCGAGCGGGCCGCCACATGGTCGTAGCCGATCTGGACGGGGACGGACGCACCGACCTGCTGCTGTCCGACATGGGCTTCGACGAGGAGCGCGGCAAGGTCTATGTGCTCTACGGGCCGCTGCCGAGCGGCGAGCTGGACCTCGCCGATGCTGACGCGACCTTCGTCGGCGAGGCCGCCGGCGACCTGGCGGGCTCCGCCCTCGCCGCGAGCGAGGTGGACGGTCATGGCCGTCGCCAGGTGGCCATCGGCGCCATCGGCGCGCAGGACGAAGCGGGCCGGGTGTACGTGTTCGGCCGCGAGTAGGTCACGCCCCCACCGCCTGCCGCCATGGCTCCCCACACGGGAGCCACCATGACCAGCGCACCACGAGCCGCACGGATCGACGACTACGAAGCCGCGGTGACGGAAGCCTTCCGCCGCGTCCCGCCCACGGTCGAGGTCCCGCGTCGCTACCGCTTCGAGGGCCTGCTCGGGCGCGGGGGGCAAGGGGAGGTGCACAAGGTGCGGCTGATCCTCCCGCAGGGCTTCACCCGAGAGGCCGCCGTGAAGCTGCTGCCGACCGACGTCTCCCCCACCGTGGTCGCCGGCTTCCGCGACGAGGCCCGGCTGCTGGGCCTGCTGCGCGACCGGGCGGTGGTCACGGTCGAGCAGCCGGCGCGCATCGCCGGGCGCTGGGGGCTCGTCATGGAGTACGTGGCCGGCGAGACCCTGGGCAGCGTGCTGAAGCGCGGGCCGCTCCCGCCCGGGGTCGCCCTCGAGCTGGTCGGTGAGATCGCGCGGGCGCTGGACCACGCCTGGCACCAGCGGGCGCTGGGCGGCGAGCGCCTGGAGCTGGTCCACCGGGACCTCAAGCCCGGAAACGTGATGCTCACGCCCTTCGGTGAGGTGAAGGTCCTCGACTTCGGCCTGGCGAGGGCCCGCTTCGCCACCCGCGAGCTGAGCGCCGTCCGCCGAGGCGGCACCCCCGGGTACATGGCGCCCGAGAGCCGCGACGGGGCAGCGGGGCCGGCCGGCGACATCTACGCGCTCGGCGTGCTGCTGGAACAGGCGATCTGCGGCCGGCGCCGGCGCGACGACCAGATCCCCACCCCGCGCCACGCGCTCCCCGACAACGCCCGTGACGCGATCGCCCTCGCCCACCAGATGCGTCACCTCGACCCCCGCCTGCGCCCCACGGCCAAGGCCGCGCACCGCCACTGCCGCGCCCTTCGAGGCAGGCTGAGCGGCGCCTGGCTGCACGACTGGGCGCACGAGCACGTGGCCGACAGCGCCGCGGCCACGACCCACCTCGACGGGAGCGTCCTGACCGAACACAGCAGCGGCGACGAGCCACTCGCGGTCGAGGAAACACCCATCGAGGTGACCTGGCGTGTGGACCGCCGACCCTGGCTCCTCGCGGTGGCCGCTGCCGTCCTCCTCCTGGCCCTGCTCGCCGGCACCGGAGCTGCCGGAGACGACGCGCTGCCGGAGCCCGCTCCGTCCATGCCGTACGGCATCGAGATCGACTGACGCACCAAGCGGGGACAGGGGCCGGCGTGCGTTGTCCACGAGCCCCAGGAGCCCCACGTGACCCTTCTCTCCGTCCTGGCCTGCATGGACGTGTCGCTCACCGCGCACCCCGACCCCGGCGTGCAGGTGTGGCCCACACGCATCGAGGCACCCCCAGCCGCCTGCAGCGACCACCTGGTCGTGCTGACCGGCCGCGACACCCTCCTGGCGCTCGCCTGGATGGGCGACGCGGGCCACCCCGACGAGGTGGCCCTGCCAGCCCTCGGCCCCACGGCCTTCGACGGCGAGCTCGCCTTCGACATCACCCTCTGCCCGAGCGGGGACCTGGACGGCCTCGTGCTCGTCGAGACCCTCGACGCGGGCCTGCTCTCCCTGCCCGTCCAGACCCTCTCGGAGGAACCGTGATCAGCATCCTGTGGGCCTGTGCCGTGCCCGAACCCGTCCCGCTCCACGAGGGCGTCGACGTCGCTCACACCGCGGTCGTCGCGTCCGCCGAGGCCGGGATCTGCTCCAGCTTCGGCTTCCAGGTGCAGGCCGGTGCCGCGTCGGAGGCCACCGTCGAGCTGTCCGACTGGACGGCCGACTGCGAGGGCGGCCCCTTCGGCGGCGGCTCGACCGCCATCACCATCGACGGGGGCGCGACGGTCGCCCTGAGCTTCGACTACTGTCCGGTGGAGGCGGGCAGCTGCGCGGCGTTGGCCACGCTGAGCTGGTCAGCCGGCGACACCGTCGGCACCGAGACCCTCGAGGTCATCGGGGTGGCCACCAGCCCCGACCAGGACGACGACGGCTACCGCGTCTCCGAAGGCGACTGCGACGACGGCGACGCCCGCCACCACCCGGGCGCGACCGAGCAGGCCGACGACGAGGACGACGACTGCGACGGCCGCGTCGACGAGGGCACCGCCACCGGCGACGACGACGACGACGGCTGGACCGAGCGCGACGGGGACTGCGACGACAGCGATCCGCTGCGATCTCCCGACATGCCGGAGACGATCAACGGGGTCGACGACGACTGCGACGGCTGGGTCGACAACCACACCGACGCCTTCGACGACGACCGCGACGGCTACAGCGAGGGCGAGGGCGACTGCTCGGACCTGGACCCGAGGGTCTTCCCCCTCGCCAACGAGTTCCCCGCCGGCCACGCCGACGGCATCGACAACGACTGCGACGGCGTCATCGACGAGACGGCGCCGTGATGGGAGGCATGATGATCCTGGGCCTGATGATGACCGCGCAAGCCTACGAGCTCGCTGGCGACGACTGGACCTGGAGCTGCGAGCCGGTTCCGAACGAGTGGGTGCTCGACACCTCGAGCTTCCCGTCCTCGGTGGGCTCCTCGAGCGAGATCGAGCAGGCCTTCCAGGCGGCGCTGGATACGTGGGAGAGCGACGGGGGCACCGACCTCCAGCTCACCTACGGCGGGACCACGACCTCCGGTACGTATGCCGACGACGGCGTGAACGAGGTCCTCTTCCTCGACGACTACGACGAGGACAACGACAACATCACCGCGACGACCTTTCCATGGGGCAGCAGCGGAGACACCGCGGACTGCGACATCGTCGTCCTGAGCACCATGACCGAGGACGGCGCGTTCCACGACCTGGAGTGGAGCGCCGACACATCGGGGCCCCGCTCGGACGAGCTGGACCTCGAGACCGTCTTCGTCTCCTTGATCGGCCGCTGTCTGGGCCTCGGCTTCGTCGACAGCGGCGACGGCGCCATGCGCATGCCGCAGGAGGTGGGGGAAGTGAAGCGGCAGCTCAGCGACGACGACATCGACGGCCTCCAGGCCATCTACGGCGAGGAGGGCACCCTGGAGGCCATCTGGGACGTGGACGGCGACGGCTTCTGGTCCTGCGACGACGACTGCGACGACGACGACCCCCTCGTGAACCCCGACGCGAGCGAGGTGTGCGACGAGCTCGACGACGACTGCGACGGCGACGTCGACGAGGGCGTGTCGAGCACCTGGTACGAGGACTTCGACAACGACGGCTACGGCACGGGCTCGAGCCTCGAGAGCTGCGAGACCGAGGGCGACTACACGGCCACGGTCGACGGTGACTGCGACGACGGCGACGAACATGTGTCACCGAACGCCACCGAGACCTGCAACGGTGTCGACGACGACTGCGACGGCCAGGTGGACGAAGGCTTCGATCAAGACGGGGACGGCTGGACCACCTGCGAAGGGGACTGCGACGACGCCAACAGCGACGTGCACCCCGGCTCCACCGAAGTCTGCAACGCGACGGATGACGACTGCGACGCGGTGGTGGACGAAGGCTTCGATCAGGACGGGGATGGCTGGACCACCTGCGCCGGAGACTGCGACGACGACGACCAGGACATCCACCCCGACGCCGAAGACCTCTGCGACGGCCTCGACAACGACTGCGACGGCACCGTCGACCAGGACTACGACGCGGATCAGGACGGCTGGAGCCGCTGCGCCGGGGACTGCGCGGACGGCCGGGCCTGGGTGAACCCCGACGCGGAGGAGACCTGCAACCTGGTCGACGACGACTGCGACGGGCGGGTCGACGAGCCGTGGGACCTCGACGGCGACGGCCACCCCCGCTGCGACAACCCGGCCTTCGCGTCGGACTGCGACGACGACGACCCCGCGACCTACCCCGGCGCGCCGGAGCTGTGCGACGGGATCGACAACACGTGCGACGGCGAGCTGGACGAGGTCGAGGCCGACGCGGACGCCGACGGTTGGAGGACGTGCGACGGGGACTGCGACGACCTGGACGGGAGCGCCCACCCCGAGGCGAGCGAGACCGCCGACCAGATCGACAACGACTGCGACGGCCGCGTGGACGACGGCACGACCGCCTACGACAGCGACGGCGACGGCTGGTCCGCGGACCTGGGTGACTGCGACGACACGGACCCCGAGGTGCACCCGGGCGCCGAGGAGGCCGACAACGGCCTCGACGACGACTGCGATGGCCTGGAGGACGAGGGCACCCTCGACCAGGACGGCGACGGCGACGGCGTGACCCCTCTGGACGGCGACTGCGACGACGCAGACGCCAGCGTGCACCCCGACGCCGAGGAGCTCAACGACGGCAAGGACAACGACTGCGACGGCGAGCAACCACCCGTGCAGGGCAGCTGCGCCGGCGGCGCCGCCAGCGTCTTCTTCCCCCTCGCCCTCTGCGGCTTGTGGCGCCGGAGCCGTCTGGTGTTCGCCTTCGGCCTCGTCCCGCTGCCGCTCGCCGCCGCGCCACCGGACGCAGGCGACCTCCACGGCGGCGCGGTCCTCTTGCGAGCCGACCACGACGCGCTGCTGGAAGCGGTGGCGGCCCGTGACGACGGTCGGTGGGCCCTCGCGGAGTCACCACCCCCAGAGGCCGCAACCATCGAGGCGCTGTGGTCGACGCTGGAGCAGAAGCAGGCCGCGGCCCAGGCCGCCCGCCGCCGCCTGGTCGAGCTCGAGCAGGCCGACCGTGCCCAGGGCAGCCTCGCCCCGCATCGCGATGCCCTGGTCCTCGAGGAAGCCCACCTCGCCACGCGGCTGGAGCTGGCGACGACCGCGCGGCAGACGGCGCTCCAGAGCCTGCACGAGACGTGGGGAACCGCCGATCTCGGGCGCGCAGCCGACGCCGCATGGCGCACCCTGCTACGCGCGGAGGGGGACGCCGCCGCGGAGCTTGCCGCCGCCCGCCTGCTCGGCTCGGTGTGGGAGGACGTCGCCTCCGGGTTCCTGCTCGACAACCCCGCCTACGTGCGCACGGTCAGCGGGGTCCGGCTCGTGGAGGCCCTCCAGGAGCTCGACGGGCTCGACCAGGACCTCGCGGAGGTCCGCGCCGAGCTCGGTCGGCTGCCGCCCGATCCCGACGACGATGACGAGCCGCGCGACGACCCGATCCTCGACGCCACCATCGCCTTGGAGCTGGCCGACCTCACCGTCGAGGACCTGCGCGCCGCCGTCGACGCGGCCACCAGCACGCCACCGACGGCCGTGCCGGAGGAGCTGGCTCGGGCCGCCGCCGCGCAAGCGGAGGCCTGGGAGCTGCTCGTCGCCGAGGCGCTGGTCGGTGCCTTCGAGCTGCCCGGCGCGAGCTGGTCCGAGCTGTTCTGGCGCGCCGGCACGGCCCACCTGATCGCCGGCGACCGGGACACCGGCTGGGCGCAGCTCGAGCAGGCCGCGGCGGTCGTGGACCAGCTTCCGCTCGACGAGGTGCCGCCAGCCATCGCCGTCTGGCTGGCGCTGGCCGAGGCCGCGAACGACGGCGCCGGCCGCGGCACGCTGGCCGTGGGCGCCCACCCCCCCGAGGTGAGCCTCCGACTGGACGGCGAGCCGCTCGCGGGGCCCGGCGAGGTCCGCGTCCCCGTGGGCGTGCACCGGCTCACCGTGAGCTACCTGGGCGCTGATCGGGCCTGGACGCGCCTGGTCGAGGTGGGCCCCGAGCGGCACGTGGTCCTGGACTGGTGGGGGGCGCCGACGAGCCTGCCCGAGGTCGCAGACTTCGACCTCGCTCCGCCTGCACCGCCCGCGACCGCGGCCCCGAACCAGGAGTCTCCCTGGTCGCTCGGCGTCGACGCGGTCGCGCTCCAGGCCCACGGCACCTCGGCCGTCGGTCCGCAGACCTCGGTGGCACGTCGACTGGGCGCCTGGAGCATCGAGGGGTCCATCGGCGGGCTGGCCCTTCACGCCCCGATCTGGGTCGCGGTCGAGCAGGAGACGGCCTGGCTCGCCGAGCTGCGAAGCTCCGTCGATCACGTCGCTCACACGTGCTGGAGCTGGGGACCCGGCGCGTTCCTCCACCCCGGTGTGGGCGCAGGCGCCGACCTGCGCGTCACCCGACACCAGCCCTTGGGACCGCTCACCGTGGAGGTCTCCGCGAGGGCGGGGGCCGATCTCGCACCCAAGGCCGCTGGCGCAGCACGGGGGCTCGCCGCCCTGACGGTCGGCGTCCGAGGCGGCTAAGAGACCGTCGGGAGTGCGCCATGTTGTCTCTGCTCGCCTGCGCCTGGATCAGCCAGAAGGACGTCTGCGACCGGCAGGTCGAGCTGGGCGGCGCGAGCTGCGACACCGGAGGCGAGGGTAGCGACGGCACCTCCTCCCCGAACGCCGACGACACGGCGCCCGCCAGCGGTGCCGACGACACCGCACCCGCTGAGGCGGACGACACGGCGCAGCCAGATGACACATCAAAGGGCTCTGAGGAGACCGACGCGGACGGCGACGGCCTGCCCGACCTCCTGATCGGCGTGAACGACGAGACGATCGCGCTGGTGCCCACGGGCGACTGATACGACAACTGCGTCTCAGCCGAGCCTGCTGACGCCATGGACCTCCGAAACCCGGAGAACCCATGCGCGCCCTCTTCTGGCTGCTTCCCCTGGCCTTCCTCGGTTGCGAGGAGCCCCGCTGCGAGGCCGACGCCTCCTGCCTCGTCGGGGAGACCTGCAACCTCAACACCGGGGTGTGTGAGGTCCCGTGCGACGACACCACGTGCGACGGCCTGCTCACCTGCGACGACGACCTCAACGTGTGCCTCACGCGCTGCGAGGTGGACAGCGAGTGCCAGGCGGGGGCAACCTGCCACCTCGACTCCGGCGAGTGCCTCCCATGGGACGGCTGCCTGGACGACACGGACTGCAGCGACGGTCTCACCTGCGACACCGCGCGGGGGGAGTGCGCCGACCGCTGCACCGTGAACGACGACTGCCAGCAGGGCTACAGGTGCGACTACGAGACCGGTGCCTGCCTCACCGACGAGGGTCCGGCGTGAGCGCGATCTGGCTGGCGGGCCTGGCGCACGGTGCCACCCCCGTCGACACCGCGCTCGAGCGCTGGGAGACCACGCCGTCGAGCTGGTTCGCCGAGCTGCGAGCGTCCGAGGCCGAGCTCTACCAGCTGGTCGAAGACTGGTCGGCGTGGCACGCGGGGCGCGATGCCGCCGCGATGGAGGTGCTCCTGGACGAGCAGGCTCGACTCCGCGCCCGTCGAACGGCCGCCACCAGCCGGCTGGACGCCACCCGCAGCGAGCGCTTGGAGCGCCTCGCTTCGGAGCCGGAGCTGGAGCAGACCCTCGAGGCCCTCACCGCACGCGCGGAGGAGCTGGTTGCGGAGGAACGCGCCGCTGCTGCCGCGGTCGAGCCGATGGCGGCTGCGGTCGACGAGGCGGCCGCAGCGCTCGCTTCGGTCCTCGCGGAGCCCGGCCAGCCCCGGACGGTCCGACGAGCCGCCGCCGGATGGACGAAGGCCTGGGAGCAGGTCGACTGGACCGCCGCCGACGAGGGCCGCTCCGAGGCCGCGCTGGCCCTGGGCACCTCCACCGACGCCCTCCTCGAGGCGTCCGACACCCTGGACGACGACGAGGTGGCGGCGCGCGATGCCATCAGCGCGCTGCTGTCGGCCCAGTCCGACTTCGACACGGCCCGGATGACCAGCCGCCTGGCCAGCCAGGCCCGGGCCGACTTCGCCTGGGCGCGCCTCGACGAGCTGAACCGCGACCAGGAGATCCTCCAGGCGGATCTGCAGACCCTGCAGGAGGACGAACAGCGCCTGAGCGGGGAGGTCTCGGCGCTCGGAGAACAGCTCGCCGCGCTCACCCCGGAGCTCGAGGACGTGCGCGGGAGCTTTCCCGCCGCCGACCGCGCCGCCGGCCTGGCCGGGCGCTACGCCGCCCTCTCGTTGGCCGTGGACCGGCTGGACGTGGCGGTGCCGACCGACGACTGGTGCCGCCTGTGGGTGCACGGCGGCGTCGCCCGCACCGTGGCTGGACAGGCGGCCGACGAGGCGCTCTCGACCGCCGCCGCCGCGCGAGCCGGAGCGTGCCACGCGGTGATGGAGCCATGGCTCACGCAGCCCGACCTGCTCCACGCCTGGGCCCGTGTCCTGCACCGGGAAGCCACCCGACCCCTGGCCGAGGCGGTCCTGCAGCCCCTCCCGGAGTCCCGGTGGAGGGTCGACGGCGTCGAGGTGCTCTCGGTGGGGCTCGCGACGGTGCGTCTGCACCCCGGCGTCCACCGCTTCGAGCTCGCCAGGGAGGGGGGGCTCGAGGTGCTGACGGTGGAGCTGCCGGCCGACAGCCACAGCTGGATCACCCTCGCCGAGAACAGGCTCACCGCCCAGGATCTGCCCCCCGGCGCCGCCGACCTCGACTCCCGCCGGCCCACCTGGGCCGTGTCCCACGACCACGGCCCCACCTACGCCATCGGCACGGGGTGGACCGAGGTCGGTCCGCGCCACGTGGACGTGGGCACCGTCGCCGGAGCGCGGCTGGCCCACGGCACCACCCTCGGCACCGTGGGTGTGGCGGTCCACGTCGCTCCCGATCTCCGCGGGTGGGCGAGCATGCTCAGCGTCGACGGGCAGTGGGTGGCCGAGCTCGCCAGCACCGCGCTGTACCGCGACCGCTGGACGAGCACGGACCGGCTGACCCGCGTGGACCTCGCGGTCCGCGTGGCCCCCTGGGAGCTCCGCGGCTGGACCCCCTACGCCGCCGTGGGCGGCTTCGTCGAGCCGACCCTCGCCGCTGGCCCTCGCCTCGCCGCGGGCGGCGCTCTGCAACGCGGCCGCCTGGCCCTCGACATGGAGGTCGTGGCGACGGTCGCGGTGCCCGGCGCACGGCCCGGCGTCGAGATGGTCCTGCGTCCTCGCTTCCTCTCCCCGCTCACGCCCCCCGTCGACCTGGAGACCCCGTGATCGCCTTCTTCCACCTCGCCGTCGCCGGCACCTTCCACAGCGACCAGGCCGACTTCGTCGCGCTCGAGAGCAGCCTGCCCTGCGACTGGACCTCCGTGTACGACTTCGAGGAGCAGACCCTGGGGGCCATCGCCGACGACGCCTACGTCGACGACGGGTTGCACCTCTCCACGTCCACCTACGGCGCCGTGATCGACGACGACGTCGACGCCAGCGCCTGCCGGGACTCACGCTGCGTCCGCGTGCCCTCGATGAGCGGCTACGGAACGGACCAGGCGCCCTGGTTCTCGATCGCCTTCGACACCCCGGTGGCCTTCGCCTCGTTCTGGCTCATCGACTTCGGCACCACCGACGGCCAGCTCGCGACCGTGGTCGCCGAGCGCGACGGGGCGGTGGTCGACACGCTCAGCTTCGAGCCCGGCGGCAACGACGTGGACGGCGGCGTGTTCGTGGGCCTGGAGCTCGCGTCCGAGGCCGACACCATCACCCTCTTCGCCGAGGAGGCCGGCGACGGCATCGGCTTCGACGACCTGTGGTTCCCCGACGCCAGCTGCATCGATCACGACGGAGACGGCCAGTCCGCCCACGAGGGCGACTGCGACGAGAGCGACCCGTCGACCTACGAGGGGGCCGAGGAGCTCTGCGACGGCCTCGCCAACGCCTGCGGCGACCTCCCCCCCGACGAAGGCGACGTGGACTTCGACGGCTGGCTCGACTGTGAAGACACCGACGGCGACGGGGTGCCGACCCTCGACGACAAGGGCGACACGGCCGACTGCGCGCCCTGGGACGCCACCACCTACCCCGACGCACCCGAGCTCTGCGACGGACTCGCCAACGCGTGCGGCGACCTCCCCCCCGACGAAGGCGACGTGGACTTCGACGGCTGGCTCGACTGTGAAGACACCGACGGCGACGGGGTGCCGACCCTCGACGACAAGGGCGACACGGCCGACTGCGCGCCCTGGGACGCCACCACCTACCCCGACGCACCCGAGCTCTGCGACGGCCTCGCCAATACCTGCGGCGACCTCCCCCCCGACGAAGGCGACGTGGACTTCGACGGCTACGTGGACTGCCTGGACACCGACGGCGACGGCGTGCCCACCGTCGACCAGGACGGCGCGCTGGCTGACTGCGCGCCCTGGGACGCCACCACCTACCCCGACGCACCCGAGCTCTGCGACGGCCTCGCCAATACCTGCGGCGACCTCCCCCCCGACGAAGGCGACGTGGACTTCGACGGCTACGTGGACTGCCTGGACACCGACGGCGACGGCGTGCCCACCGTGGATGGAGACGGCGCGCTGGCCGACTGCGATCCCTGGGATGCCACCACCTACCCCGACGCACCCGAGCTGTGTGACGGCCGCGACAACCGCTGCGTAGGCGAGGTCAGCACCTGGGAGGCGGACGACGACCAGGACGGCGCGATGGCCTGCGAGGACCCCGACGGCGACGGCTGGACCGCCTGGGAGGGCGACTGCGACCCCTGGAGCGCCGCCGTGTTCCCTGGCGCCGACGAGCTCTGTGACGGGATCGACAACGCCTGCCGCGGCTACCTGCTCGAGGACGAGCGCGACCACGACGCGGACGGCTTCGCCACCTGCTCCGGTGACTGCGACGACGACGACCCCACGGTCTTCCCGGACGCGCCGGAGACCGCCAACGGCTTCGACGCGGACTGCGACGGCACGACCACAGGCGCCGAGCTGCGGGGCTGCAGCAGCGCGCCCGCGGGCTCCGGGCTCTTCATCACAGGGCTCTTCGGGCTCGCCATGGTCACCCGCAGGAGGTCCTGATGCGCCGCCATGTCCTGATCTACGTGCTCCTGGCCGGCCTGCCCGTGCTTGCGGCGCTGCCGAACACGATGACCGACTTCGACAGCTGGGAGGACCAGATCCTCTCCGACGCCTACAGCGACGAGCTCGCAGCGACCAACCACGGCAAGCAAGCGGTGGTGCAGCTCAGCGAGCACGCCCTGCAGGACATCGTGGTGCACGAGCTGGTCGAGCTCGATGCGGTGGTGTTCGAGGGCGCGACGGCCTGGCCGATGTACGACGAGAGCGGCCCCGTCTACGTGTCCTTCGAGGATCTGGACTACCACTTCTGGGTGCGCGACGTGGTGGTGACCGTGCTCGACGACCAGCAGATCGAGATCGTGCTCGACACCGAGGGCTGGATCGTCGAGGCCGACGTCGACCTCAGCGAGGACGCGGTCATCGGTGGGCCGTTGGTGTACACGGCGGATCTCGAGATCGTGCAGGATGATTCGCTCATCTCCCTCGCCCTCGACGGCGACCTCGACTGGGACGCCTTCGACGCGGGACCGCTCCAGGACGACTACCTGTGGAGCAAGGTGCTCCCCGAGCTGGACATGAAGGTCGACGGCTGGCTCGACCAGCTCCCCGAGATCCCGCTCTACGACACCGACACCTTCGGCCTCGACGACATGGGCACCCACCTGAACGGGCTCGACGGCTCCGTGGTGGCCGGCGTCGACTACCGGCTCACCTACGGCGTGCAGGGCGTGGACTTCAAGACCGTCGCGGACCCTGTGGACGATGGCGAGCCCTTCCTGATGATCGGCTTCGACCTGGCCTCGCTCCCCGACTGCCACGAAGCAGCGGCCGAAGCCGGCGACTACGACCTCTTCCACGACGAGGCCTGGGCCGCCTTCGAAGGCAACCTGATCGAGCCCGGGCGCGACATGGGGGTCAGCGTCTCCACCCGCTTGCTGCGACGGCTCTTGTGGAACGCGGCCTTCATGACGCACCAGGACGGCCCGACCGGCCTCGAGCAGCTCGCCGTCGCGAAGGAAGCCGCCGAGCCCTACGGAAGCGTGACGAAGACCCTCTACACCCGCTGGGGCGGCTTCGAGGGCGACGACCCCATCGCCGACAGCGAAAACGCCATGTGCGACGGCGAGGGCGAGGGCAGCTTCGTGCTCGAGGTGGACGACTTCCAGAACCCCTGGTTCGAGCTGAAGGCGTGGCTCCACGTGGACCACTTCCTCTGGTTCGACTCCTCGGGAGGCATGTACGGTGGCGGCCGACTGTACGTGGAGAGTGAGCAAGCCGGGCGACCCACGCTGTACGTCGACCTGTACGCCGAGACCGAGTACAACCCGACGTCGCTGCTGGCCATCCCCGGCGGCTTCGGCTGCAACCTCGACGAGGACGTGGAGGCAGGGGTCGACAGCCTCACCACCGTGATGGAGTCCATCACCGCCACGGCGATGGCGCAGCTCTTGACCCTGCACAACCTCGGCGAAGAGGGCAGCGATCCCCCGGCCATCGCCTACGCGATGGACCACATGAGGCCCCACGCGGCCACGCTGAGCTTCTCCGGCCGGCTGTCCACGTCCACCCTCGACGCCCACGTGCCCGCAGCCTGGGCGCCGCCCGTGGGCACGATCGCCGGCATGAACCACGACGAGCCCGACGACCCGGTGCTGGTGGACGGCTACGACCCGACCGAGCGGCTGTGCCCGCCGGGGTGGGTGAGCCGCGCCTACACGATCGACGACGAAGACCTGCGCTGGTGCGAGTTCGCCGACACCACCGACGGGACCGACCCGAGCGTGCTCCCCGAGGGTGCGTGGTGCGGCCTGTCCGTGCACGACCGGCACGAGCCGGAGGCCTGCAACGGCGAGGACGACGACGGGGATGGGCTGGTCGACGAGGACTTCGTCGACGGCGACGACGACGGCGTCGCCGAGTGCCTGGCGTCCCTGGCCGCCATCGACGGTCCTGCCCACGACGCCCACGAGAGCACCTGCGGGACCCACGATCCGCGCGACAGCTGCCCCGACGGCTTCACCGCCCTGCCCGTCTGGATGGACGACGACTACGCGATCTGCCTGCTCGAGGCGACCGGCTGGCGAAACACCTATTCCGGCTACGCCGACGTCCCCGTCGAGGTCTGCCCCTGGGACCTCGAGGACGAGGAGGTCCAGGCGACGATCCGCGAAGCCGCCGACTTCGTGACGTGCGTCGCCGATGGCTCGGGCTACAGCGACGAGACCGTGCCCAGCGGCCTCGTGCTGCACGGCTTCCTGGCCGACTTCTCCGACGACAGCGACGCAGGGCGCTACGCCGACGGCTGCGACGAGGGGCTGGAGTGGGTGAAGCTCGACCTGTCCATCGGCAACAACCTCATCCCGCTGTCGGTCAGCTGGCGCGGTGGCTACTACGCCAACCTGTCAGGGGTCTACGGGGACCTGTACTACTGCGCGACTCCGACCACGGACTCGGACGACGACGACGCGGACGGGCTGCAGAACCAGGTGGAGGACCTCGAAGGCACCGATGCGTGGGACCGCAGCACCGACGGCGACGTGCTGCCCGACGGCTTCGAGCTGAGCGACGACCTGACGGTGGAGGGCGTCGCCGTGACCCTCGATCCGACGGCGCTCGACACCGACGGTGACGGCCTCGACGACTTCGTGGAGCTGTTCGTGACCTGGACCTGGCCCGACGACAGCGACACCGACGACGACGGCCTCCCAGACGGCTGGGAGGTCTGGGTGTCCGACACCGACCCGCTCGACGACGACACCGACGACGACGGCATCCTCGACGGCGAGGAGGAGTCGCTGCAGGACGTCGACGACGACTGGTACGATGGCCTGAAGCCCGAGGGGGACGACGAGGAAGCGGGCGAAGCGGAGGAAGCGCCCGACGGCCTGGGCGGCCTCGGCGGTGGGAGCTGAAGCAAGGCGCTGCAGGTTAGGCTGCAGCCGGAGGGCGCATGTGGATCCTGAGCCTGTTCGGATGCCCCTGGATCACCGACGCGGACGTGTGTGTGCAGGCTGCCGAGAACGGCACACCCTGCGACACCGGCGCGACGCCACCCGACGACTCCGCCTCGCCCAGCACCGACGACACCGCCTGCGCGGCGGTCACCTGGTACGGCGACAGCGACGCCGACAGCTTCGGCGGCGAGACCTTCACGATCGAGGCCTGCGAGCAACCCTCGGGCTACGTCGACAACCACACCGACTGCGACGACAACGACAAGGCCGTGAACCCCGACGCCGACGAGCTCTGCGACACGGTGGACCAGGACTGCGACGACGCGATCGACGAAGAGCCCCTGGACGGCACCACCTGGTTCGTCGATCAGGACGGCGACGGCTTCGGCGGCGAGGACACGGTGGTCGCCTGCGACCAACCCGACGGCGCGTACCCGGACAGCGACGACTGCGACGACACCGACAAGGCCATCCACCCAGCGGCCGACGAGGTGTGGGGCGACGAGGTCGATCAGGACTGCGACGGCGCCCTGGTCGCCGGCAGCCTGCACGGCACCCTCGACGACCCCACCGCCGATGCGATGGTGTTCGACGGCTTCCCGACCGCGATCGACTGCGACCTCGATGGCGACGGCACCCCCGAGCTGGTCACCCAGGACGCGGACGGCGGCCGAAACCACGAGAACGCCGGCGCGATCCACATCCACGAGGGTCCGGTGAGCCCGAAGA
>CAZSAT010000012.1:0-88611 GCA_964604675.1 uncultured Enterobacterales bacterium | reverse complement strand
GCCCTGGGCGCTGCGGTTGCCCGGCTCGACCCCGATCACGTCGACGCCGTCGGTGCTCTGGCGCATGGCTTCGTCGAGGATCCGCCCCTGTCCGCAGAGCTCGGGCAGGACCTGCTCCTCCGCACCCTCGGCGCCGCGCTCGCCGATCGCCGCCACCGGCTCGTGATGCGGGACCGGCTCGCTCGCAGGGAGGGGGGACAGGAGCGGCTCCTGCGCGCCACGCGCAGCCTGGAGCGTGCCGTCGCGCCGCCGGTGGTCACCGCATGCCTGCGCGCCGGTCGCGATGCCGTCCGGGTGATGGTGCACAGCGACGGCGAGCGGGTCCGCGGCGGCGCCTGCGCTGGATGGCCCACCTTCCTGCCGGTTCTCTGGGACGCCGAGCACGGCCTCGACCCGGGTGCCACGCGAACGGTGCTGCGCGCATGGGCCACGCGGTCCGGCGGCGACGAAGACCGACGCGCAGCCATCAACGGCGAGCTCGCCGCAGAAGACGGGGCCATCGACCGGCTCTGCCGCTGGCTCAGCGGGCAGGCGCGCCTCCGCACCCAGCGCCGGCTGCTCGAGCTCCGTCAGCGCGGCGCGGCGTAGTCGCGGCAGCGCGGACCGCTTGCGGAGCGCGCTCAGAAGCTCTCGCGCGACAGGCTCAAGAGGTAGCTCTGGCCACAGTCCGGGTCGGCCAGGGGGTCGACGCGGAGCTCGTAGTTGCCCGAGTCGGCATCGAAGAGCCCGTCTTCGAGCACCAGCTCCAGGGTCCCACGCCCGTAGATGGACTCCAGCTCGTTCTCACCGTCGTCCCCGACGCTGTAGAGGGTGAGCCGGTAGGTGGTGGTGTCCGGGATGTTCGAGAGCGCGATGTGCACGTCGAACAGGTCGTACCACTGGTCCTCCACGTAGAAGAGGTAGCGATCCACGTCGTCTTCGTTGTGCAGCCAGGCCGTGACGGTGCGCGCGTTGTCGTCCTCCAGCGAGCCGAGATCGGTGGCCTCCTCGAGGCTGTCGTTGGGCTCGTAGTTGTCGTCGTCGGCCGCGTCCTCGTCCACCTCGTCGTCGCAGTCCTCGTCCGCCCCGTCGCAGCCGTCGTAGGCGTCGGGGTTCACGCCCGCGTCCGCGTCGTCGCAGTCCCCGTCCTCGAGCGTCCACCCGTCCTGATCGAGGTCGGTGCCCGAGAGCCCGCTGTCGGCGGCGGTGTCCGCACCAGCGCCGGTGTCCGCGACCTCGTCGGCGTTCTCCGCGCTGGCGAGCCCGCTGTCGGTCAAGAGCTCACCCCCAGCGCTCCAGGTACACGCCATCCACAGCGACCACACAGGACCTCCTCGGGGGTGCGGTAGCCTTAGCACGATGACGACGGGCTCCGCGTGGACCGACCGCCGTGTGCTCGTCACGGGCGCAGGCGGCATGATGGGCGCCGCGCTCTGCCGCCGCCTGCTGGCTGCGGGTGCCGTCGTGCACGGCACGGTGCGCACGCGGCCGGCGCCCGAGGGCGTGGTGGCCTGGCCATGTGCCCTGGAGCACCCGCCCTGGCTCGACGAGGTGCTCCAGGCCTCCGACCCCGAGCTGATCGTGCACCTCGCCTCCCCCATCGACCTGTCGCGGGGGCCCCGCACCCTCGACGCGATCTGGGCCCCCATCGTCGGGGCGACGGAGCAGATCGCCGCGTACTGCCTGAGCGGCGACCGACGCCTCGTGCACGTGGGCACCTGCGAGGAGTATGGCGATGTCGGCGTGCCCTACTCCGAAGCCACGCCTTGCCGACCGGTGTGCCCGTACGGCGTGGCGAAGCTCGCGGCGACGGCCACCGTGCTCGGCCGAGTGAGCCGAGGCCTCCGGGCCAACGTCGTGCGCCCCTTCCTCACCTTCGGCCCGGGCATGCCGTCTCGAGGCCTGCTGGGCGGCGCCCTCGCGGCAGCGCGCGCCGGAACGCGCTTCGAGATGACGCATGGCGACCAGACCCGGGAGGTGAACTACGTGGACGACCAGGTGGAGGGGCTCGTGCGCGCGTGCTCCGATGCTGCGGTCGGCACGCTGCTGAACCTCGGCGGTGGACCGGAGGTCTCGGTCCGCGCCCTGGCAGGGGCCGTGTTCGACGCGGTCGGTGCGGACGCTGGGCTGATCGACGCCGGCGCACGGCCCGACCGCCCGGGGGAGCGGCCACGGTTCTGCGGCGATCACACCCGCGCCAACAAGGTGCTCGGGAGCTGGTCCCGGACACCCCTCGTCGACGCGCTGCGCGTCACCGCATCGGTGCCGAGCACGCAGACTCGCCTCGCCGAGGTCCGCGTGGAACCCGTCGCGCGCTTCGAGGACCGCCGCGGCGCCTTGATCAAGGCCTGGCCGAACACCCTGTCCGGTGAGGTGTACGTGATCACCTGCGCACCCGGCCAACGCCGCGGAGACCACCGGCACCACCGGATGGGTGAGTGGTTCACGGCCTTGGCTGGCGACGGCGTGGTCGAGGTCGAGGGGCTGCCCACGCCACTCGCCCTCTCTGGACAGCGGGTCTTCGTTCCGGCAGGTCGGGCCCATGCGGTCGTCAACCGCGGGGCGGACACGCTCCTCGTCGCGGCCTTCGCAGGACGGCCGCACGACCCGAGCGATGTCGAGGCGGCCAGGCCGTGATCACCGTCCTGGTCGTTCATGCACTCGGCGCCGCCGCGCTCGCGATCGGCGGGCCCTTGGCCGTGCTCGCCGTGCTGGGCGCCGTGTGGGCACCCGGCCTGGCCTGGAGCCGCCGTCTCAGCGGCGATCCGCTGCAGGCAGGCATCGACGCCGCCTGGATCGGACTGCTGCAGCTCGTGCTGAGCCTCTTCGTGGTGCGGGCGCTCGCCGGCGGCCCGTGGGCCCTCTACGGACTTGGCTCGGCCTGGCTGGTGGGCGGCCTCCTCCTGCGTCGAGCGCCCCTTCGGCGCCCCGAGCCCGCCGTGCTGGTGGGCGTGGGTGGCGTGCTGCTCGGTGTGCTGGCCGTGGCCGGCGGGTTCCGGGGGGAGCTCACGCGTCCGCTCGACGCGTACTGGTACCACGCAGCCGCTGACGACGAGGGCTTCGAGGCGGTGCCATGGAGCGCCGCAGACGGCTTCGGGGACGAGCGACGGCTCGGCTGGGAGGAGGCCGGCGCGGGCGCCGTGCACGACCCCGACGGAGACGGCGGCGACCTGCTCCTCCCCGAGGGCGGGCGCGTGGTCCTGTTGCTTCGCGGCCCGGTCGGCGCATCGTTCTCCGTGGGCGATCAGACCGCGATCATCCAGCGGGACGTGATCGAGGCCGAGCAACCCGAGGCGGTGCCCCGCTACCTCGATCACGGCATGGCGGGCATGGAGGTCCGTGCCGCCCCGGGTCCGCTGACGATCCGCGTGAGCTCGAGCGAAGCGGTCACCCTCTACGTGCTTCCGGGGAGCGACGCGGTCTGGAGCCTGGACGAGAGCGGCGAGGTGCGCTTCGTGCACTACTACCAGCTGCTCAACATCGTCGAGAACCAGCGCTGGGCGGCCGAGTTCACCGTGGACCGCTGGATCACGGTCAACCAACCCCCTCTGTGGAGTCCCCTCCTGGCCTCGACCGTGCTGTTCGCAGGCAACGGGTTGGTGGAAGCGGCGGGGCTCTACCTCCTCGTCCTCCTCCTCGTCGGCGTGAGCGGCGTGAGGGTGCTCGCGCTCGCCGCCCCACGCGCGCCGATCGCCGCCTGGCTGCTGCCAGGGGCCTTCGTCGCCGTGCACGGGAAGTTGATGATCCTGCCGGGGAGCTGGAACTTCCCCGACTCGCTCTACACCGCGGCGCTGCTCGGCGGTGTCGCGGCGCTCTTCCAGCACCAGCGGCAACCGCTCCGCTTCGCCGCCATGGGCCTCGCCGCAGGCCTGATCCGGTACCCCGGCACGATCGTGCTCACGGTTGCTGCGGCCCTGTACGCGGTGATCTGGCGCAGGATGCCCTGGCGTGCGGTGGGCGCCCTCTGGGGGACTGTGGTCGGGGTGGGCGCGGTGCTCGCGGCCTTGGCCGTCGTCTCCGGCGACTTCCGCGAGTGGCTCTTCATCCTCTGGTTCGAGACCTTTCCCGAGCACTACCACGGGGACTACGCGGCCAGCTCACTCCTCCCCCGCGTCCCCGAGTTCTACGGAACCTGGCTTCGCTACGCCGGCTTCGCGCCGCTCCTGGCGCTTCCGCTCGCTGGCCGGCCCTCCAAGCTCCTCTGGGGGACGGCAGTGGCCTACTCCACCCTGCTCTGCACGATCGACCACTTCCCCACGCACTACTTCCTGCCCCTGGTCGCGCTCTCGGGCCTGGCGGTCGCTGCCAACGCCGCAGCGCTCTCGGGGCCGGTCCGGCAGCTGCCTCCCGCGCTGGCGCTTGCCGGGGCGACGTGGTTCTTCCTCACCGGGGCAACGTGAGGGCGCTCGCGGCTGCGCTCCTGGCGCTGTTTGTGGCGCTCAACGCCGCCTGGCTCGCGCAGGACCGCTTGGTGCGCGACGGCGACGAAGAGGGTCACGTGGGCGCGGCCGAGCTCTTCGCCTGGGACCTGGGATCGCAGCGACCAGGCGCGTTCCTCCAGCGCGCGCTCTGGGAGGACATGGGGGACTACCCGAGCGCGTGGCCGGCGGTCGTGGGCGCGTGGTGGCACGTGCTCGGAGGCGGCGACCCAGGCCGCCCGACCGTGCGAGCGGTGAGCAGCGCGACCCTGCTCGTGACCGGCATGGCCGTGACGGTGGCGGCCTGGGACAGCGGGGCCGCTGCGCTCCTGGCAGGTGCGTCAGTGCTCTTCCTGCCGCTGCTGGCCGGACTCGGCCGGCACTTCATGCCCGAGGGCGCGCTGGCGGCTGCGGTGGCGCTGGCGGTGGCCGCCGCCGTGCACCAGCGCCGTCGCCCCACCCCGGGCAGGGCGGTGCTCTTGGGCCTGGCGCTCGCGCTCGGCATGCTGACGAAGCAGACCTTCCCGCTGTACGCCGCCGTCCCGGTGGCCCTCGCGGTGCGCTGGAAGCCGAGCCTCGCCTGGCTGGCGCTCGGCGCGCTCCTCGCCGGTCCCTGGTACGGCCACAACCTCGCGGAGCAGCTGAGCTACGGCACCGCCTCCGCGGAGTACCAGGGCGGCGCCAGCTTCTGGGACCACCTGCTGTACTACCCGCTCGCGCTGGTCACCCTCGCTCTGGGGCCGGTGTGGTCGGTTGCCCTAGCCGCTGCGGCCTGGTCGGCGCGCGACTCGCGGCATCGCCACCTGGCACGCCTGGGGCTCGCCTGGCTCTTCGGCGGCATGGCGCTGCTCACCCTGGTGCCGAAGAAGTACGACCGACTCCTCGCGCCCCTCCTCCCGGGGGCGGGTCTCGTGCTGGCGGCCGGCCTGGCCGCCAGACCGAGGGGCGCGCTGCTGGCGCTTGGTGGCGTGGCCTGGACCTGTTGGCTGAGCTTCTCCGACGACGCTCCGCACACACCGCCCGCGCCGCTGGTGGACTTCGAGCCCGGCTGCCTGCAGGTCTGGCTTCGACCGCCGCAGGTGCTGGACCTCGGCTTCGACGCCGTGGCCGCGCAGGCCGAGACCGTCCCCTACGGCGGCGTGCTGGTGCTGGCTCCCCCCGAGATCCCCTGCGCGGTGCAGACCACCTTCGGGTGGGCGTACCACCTCGGCCCGCACCTCCGCCGAGCCGGCCTCGAGCGGCCGATCCACGTCGACGAGGCGGACGGCCCCGTCACGCTCACCATCGACTTCCGCGAGGGAGTCGACGGCGAGGTGCTGGCGGTTCCGCTGCTCGGGCTCGAGGCCCGCATTCGCCGCTCCGACAGCCCCGCTCCGGCTCGTTGACCGGCAGGCCTCATCCCCGAGGCGCGTCGAGCCGTCCTGGAGGACAGGAGTGCCCCATGAGCGACACCTGGACCGCCGACAAGCCCCACGTGTTCGAGCACGTCGAGCTGCTGGTCCGCCAACGCGTGGCGGTGCAGGTCGAGGCCGAGGACCGAGCCGCCCGTGGGCGCCTGGTCTGGCTGGGCGACGGTCAGCTCGGCTTCCAACCCTTCCGTGGCAGCGCCTTCGTCCCCACCGACCGGGTGGTCTTCGAGGCCCAGGCGGGCGCGCGGACCTGGCTCTTCTCGTGCGCCGTCAAGGCGTGGTCGCCCGGCTTGCCGTGGCGCATCGAGCTGCCGGAGGTGGTGCACACCTACGCCGTGGCCCCGCATCCCCACAAGGGTGTGACCATCACGCTCCGTCTGCCCCTCGCCACCGGGCCCACCCGCCGAACCCGTCGCATCGCAGCCTGAGTCGGGCGCGGCGTTAGAGTGCGCCGATGGGCGCACGCGACGCCAGGCCCTACGAGCGCCTCGGCTACCACCTCGACAACCTCCTCACCTGGCACCCGGTGGCCAAGCTGGGCGCGCTCGCGCTGGTGTCGAGCCTCGTCATGCTGGTCGGCGGAGCGGCCATCTGGTGCCTGGTGCCCGACCTGCCCGGCGAAGAGTCCTTCTGGCACAGCTACACCTACCTCGTCGACCCCGGGACCCACGTCGCGGTGCAGGGTTGGGGCCACCGCACGGTCGGCGTGCTCGTCACGCTCTCCGGGCTCCTGTTCTTCGCCTTGCTCGTCGGTCTCGTCTCCGACGGTCTCGGCGAGCGCATGGACGAGCTCCGGCGCGGACGGAGCCGCGTGCTGGAAGACGGCCACGTCCTCGTGCTCGGGTGGTCGGACAAGGTCCTGCCGCTCGTCCGTGAGCTTGCGGTCGCCAACGCGAGCGAGGGCGGCGGCGTCATCGTGGTGCTCTCGGCGCGTGGCAAGGATGCGATGGAGACCGACCTCTCCGATGGCGTGCCGAAGCTCCACGGGTCGCGGGTGGTGTGCCGCTCCGGAAACCCCACCCACGTCGCCGATCTGAAGAAGGTCGCGGCCGGGCAGGCGCGCGCGGTGGTGGTGCTGTCGGGCGACCTCGAGCCCGACGCAGCCGACGCCCACGCGGTCCGCGTGACCCTTGCGGTGTGCCGGGGCCTGGACACGCTGTCCGGTCACGTGGTCGTCGAGGTGCAGGACGTGGACAACCGGCACCTGGTGGAGCTCGCCGGCGGCAACGCCGTCGAGGCGATGGTGCCTCACGACCTCATCGGCCGCCTGATGATCCAGTGCGCCCGCCAGCCTGGTCTCGCGCAGGTGTATGCGGCGCTCCTGGGCTTCGACGGCCAGGAGTTCTACCTCTGCGACCGGCCCGACCTTGTGGGTCGAGCCCACGGCGACCTGCGGCGAGCGATCCGCGACGGCATCGTCTGTGGCATCCGGGATGCCGACGGCACCCTGCACCTGAACCCGCCGGACGATCAACGCCTCGGGCCCGGCGGCCAGCTCGTCGTGCTCGCCGAAGACGACGACACCTACCGCTTCGAGGCAACACGCGCCGTGGATCCTGGCGACCTGCCGTCCCGGTCTGCGCCCACACCCCGCCGCGAGCGCGTGCTGTTCTGCGGCTGGCGACGGGACGTGGGCGACATGATCCGCGAGCTGGATGCCTACGTGGCGCCCGGCAGCGAGCTGGTCGTGCTGGCCGCGGTGAGCGCCGAGGATCGCCGCGCCGCGCTCGCATCCCGCGGTGTGACGATCGAGAACCTCGAGCTCGAGCACGTGGTGGGGCAGCCGACCCTGCGCCGCGACCTGGCCTCGGTCGGCGTCGAGACCTTCGACTCGGTGCTCATCCTGGCGTCCGAGCGCTGGGAGCAGAGCGGCGAGGACTCCGACAGCCGCTCCCTGGTCGCGCTCCTCCTCGTGCGCGCGATGCAGGAACAACGCGGCTGCCACAACTCGGTGCTGATCAGCGAGATCTGCGACCCGCGCACCAAGCGGCTGGTGAGCGTGGCGCGGGCCAGCGACTACGTGGTGAGCGACGAGCTGGTGAGCATGGCGCTGTCCCACGTCGCGGAGCGTCGGGAGCTGCGCGCCATCTGGGACGACCTGTTCGACGCGGACGGCGTGGAGCTCTACCTCCGTCCCATCGAACACTACGTCGTGCCGGGGACGACCTTGTCCTGGGAGATCATCGCCGAGCGCGCTCGCCGGCACGACGAGACCGCGCTCGGCTACCGCCTGGCAGAGGTGTCCGACGCCGTCCTGAACCCGGAACCCGCCCTGGAGCGGACCTGGTCGGGCGATGAGCAGCTCGTGGTCATCGCCCGGGAGTGAGGCCCTGCAGGTAGCGGCCGCCGTCGTGACCGTCCAACAGCGCGAACAGCAGGTCGATGAAGGCCTCGTCGCTTCGGGGCAACTGCCCGGTGAGCAGCTCGACCAGCAAGCGCGGGTGGAGGCGCTCCGGGGCCGCTCCCTGCGCGGCGTCGAAGCGGCGCGCATGGTCGCGCAGCCATTGACGGGCGAGGAGCGCGACGTCACTTCGGCGCTCACCCAGGGTGGGGACCTCCACGTGGCGAGCGAAGCGCCTCGCGACCGAGGGCGCGAGCACGCGCTCGCGACCGGTCACACCGACCACGACCGTGTCGACCGCCGTGTCGAGCAGCTCGAGCAACACAGCATCGGCCACGTTGTGCACGTCGAACAAGGCCAGGACACCGCCACACGCCTGCTGGAGCGCGCCGACGGCGTCCGAGTCACCTTCTCGGCCGAGCAGCCGCCACCGGAGCTCGGACGGGGCGAACGCGCCGGCGTCCACCCACTCGATGGGCCGCCCGGTCGCGACCAGCTGCACCGCTTCTCGCACCGGCCCACCCCGACGGGAGACCAGCAGCGCGTGCCGGTCCCCTACGTCAGCGCACGCGCTCCTGAGGGCCCAGGCCGGGGCGCTCTCGCCGACCAGCCCACCGGTGTCTGGTCCTCCGAAGGTGTGGTCGGCACAGTGCGCGAGTGGTCCGCGGCGCTCGTACAGGAGCACCAGCTCGCCGCTCACCTCGATCACATCGCCTTCCGTGACGAGACCCCGCGTTCGTCTCACGCCGTTGATCCTGAGCTCCTGCCGCCCATGCCGCTCCACCTGGAGCCCGATTCCCCGGCGCACGAACCTCAGCTGCCGCCTCGACAGGTGTCGGCTCGTCAGGGGGCCCGTCGGTCGGTCGCCAGCAGGCCGCTGACGGACGAAGCCCAGGCGGGCCTCCGCCTCGTCCGCCTGCCGCCCCAACCACCAGCTCGCGCCCTCGTCCGGTATCCAGGTCAGCTCTCCGATCCGGGCCGGCTCGTCCCGCGACCAGACCAGAACCAGGGCATCGCGCTGGCAAGACTGGCTCGTCTCCGACACGTCCGACAGAGTACATTCAGGTGGTGAATCCGAAGGACACCCTCGTCACCTGGGACAGCGCTGCGGTCGACGGCGCCGGCACCTGGGATCCCGCTGACCCTGGCACGATCGAGCGGCAGGTCGACTCCCTGGAGGGCGAGATCTCCGCTGTGGGCAGCTCGATCGACCGTCCGGTCTCCACCGCGGCACGGTCGGTGATCCTCGACGAGATGGACCCGGAGGCCCGCTATGAACGGGTCGGGCGCCTCGGACAGGGTGGCATCGGAGACGTGTGGCAGGTCTGGGATCACCAGCTGCGGCGTCCCATCGCGATGAAGACCCTGCGCGCGGAGCGGGCGGGCACCACCGACAACCAGCTGCGCTTCGTGGAGGAGGCGCAGGTCACGGCCCAGCTCCAGCACCCGGGCGTGGTGCCGGTCTACGAGCTGGGTCGACGCGAAGACGGTCAGCCCTTCTTCATGATGAAGGAGGTGCACGGCTGGACCCTGGGAGAGGCCATCCGCTGCGTGCACGCGGCGTCCACGCCTCAGGGCTGGGGTCAGGCCACGCTGCAGCGAAAGGAGCCGACTGCCCAGTCCGACTGGACCCTGCGACGCTTGCTCGGCGCCTTCGTCCGCATCTGCGAGACGATGGCCTATGCCCACATCCGGGGTGTGGTCCACCGCGACCTGAAGCCCGCCAACCTGATGGTGGGGGCCTACGGAGAGGTCTACGTGATGGACTGGGGGCTCGCCAAGCTCCTCGTCGGACACGATCCGGCCCCGGTGGAGGGCAGTCCCCCGCCACGGAGCGCCAGCTCCACCCAGGACGGCGTGGTGCTGGGCACCCCGTACTACATGGCCCCCGAGCAGGCCCAGGGCAGGGTGTCGGTCATCGGTCCCGCGGCCGACGTCTACGCACTCGGCGCTATCCTCTGCGAGATCCTGTCCGGGAGTCCGCCCTTCGGGGACCTGCCCAGCCCGGTCGAGGTCGTGGCGGCGGTGCGCACCCGTGGACCCGTGGTGACCCTGAGCGCCGACAAGCCCGCCGTCGACGGCGACCTGGTGGCGATCACCCAGCGGGCCCTGTCCCACGAGCCGGCCGACCGCTACCAGGAGGCCGGGGCCCTGGGGCGGGCCGTGCAGGATTGGCTCGACGGCGCCCAGCGCCGCGACCAGGGGCTGGCCATCGTGGCCGACGCCACCGCCGAGCTGCCCGAGCTCGACCGGCGGCGGCAGCACGCCGCCAGCCTCCGTCGAGCCGCGCTCGCCAAGGAAGAAGCCACCCGGCCCCACGACGCCGTGGAGCACAAGCGCGAAGCCTGGCGACTCCGCGACGAGGCCCAGCGGGCAGCGACCGACCTCATCGGCCAGGAGACCCGGTGGCTCCAGAAGGTGTGGTCCGCGCTCCAGCTCGTGGGCGAGCTTCCCGAGGCCCACGATCTCCTGGCCCGTCACCACGCGGCGCGGCTGCTCGAAGCCGAACGCCGAGGTGACCAGGCGGCCGGCGTGCGCGAAGAGGCCCTGCTCCGCTCCCACGATCGCGGCCAGCACGCACGGCTGCTGGGCGGTGCGGGGGTCATCACGCTGCACACCGATCCCGTCGGAGCCAACGTGGAGCTGTGGCGCTACGAGGAACAGGACCGACGCCTCGTGCCCGTGCTCGACCGGGTGCTCGGCGAGACCCCGCTGATCGAGGTCGAGGTGCCCCAGGGTTCGATGCTCCTGCGGATCATCGCCGAGGGACGAGCTCCGGTGAGCTACCCGGTCCATGTCGGGCGGCTGGAACACTGGCATGGCTGCGCGCCCGGCCAGGACGAGCCCACGCCCGTCCGGCTGCTCACGCCCGAGGAGCTGGGTGGCGGCTGCTACGTGCCGGCCGGCTGGGCCTGGACGGGCGGACGTGGCCAGCGCGCACAGGGCAGCGCGCACCGGTGGGTGGAGGGCTTCGTGATCCAGCCGGTGTGCATCGACAACCAGACCCTCCTCCGATTCATCAACCACCTCGTGGCCGAGGGACGTTCGGCAGAAGCGGCGGCCGTCACCCCTGCAGGCGACCACCCCTCCGGCCTCTACAGCTGGGCGCCGAAGCTGCCAGCGCGCCGTCTCACGCATGCAGCGGCCGTGCAGCTGGCGACCTGGCTGGGCGGCGAGCACGATCGCGCCTGGCGGCTCCCGACCGAGTGGGAGTGGGAGAAGGCCAGCCGCGGCGTCGACGGCCGCTCCCTGCCGTGGGGCGATCACCGCGACCCGACCTGGTCGGTGTTCGGCGACAGCACCGCCAACGGCGGGCACCTCGTCGCGGTGGACGGCGCGCCCCAGGACCTGAGCGTCTACGGCGCAATGGGCATGGCGGGCAACGTCCGGGAGTGGACGTCGACCGCCTTCGACGTCGACCAACCCGATGGCGCGCTGGTGGCCAAGGGCGCTTGTTGGCTGGACCTGGGGCCGGCCACGCTCCTTCCGAGCCGTCACCCGCTGGAGCGATCGGCGTCCGACGATCGGGTGGGGCTGCGACTCGTGTGGTCGGTCACGTAGGTGGAGAGCGGGAGCCTCGGCGTGCGCAGAGCGTCGGGCAGCCGTGGGCTCCTCCCCACACGCAACATCCAGCAGGGATGCCCGGCTCCGAGGCCCAGGCGCTCCCCGACCCAGCGGGCGTCGTCCCTCCAGCGGCTGCGCCACGGCTCGGGCGCGTCCGGCGGCAACCGCCCTGTCGCCGCCGCGAACAGGGTGAGCGACGAGAACGACATCGGCTGGACTCCCCAGCCGGCCGCGTTCAGCTTGAGCCAGGCCCGGAGCATGGATCGGCCGGCCGCGACCAGCCCCACCTCGTCGCGGGCGACCGCCCACACGAGCCCGGCCGAGGACCTCAAGCGCGACGCGATCCAGGGGCCCAGCAGGCGGTCGAGCGGAGCGAGCGCCAGCACATCGGCCCCACGGACCAACAGGGTGCGGACGGCCACGTGGGACGGCACCGGGAGCCCGAAGCTCTCGAAGGGCACGCCCGTGCGTCGATCCCGGAGTTCCTGGCCGAACCGAAGGGTCTGCGACACCGATCGACAGGTGGGCGGGTGGCGCAACGTGAACCCCTCGCTCGATGCCACGAGCGCTCGCAGCCGCCGGTCGAGCGACGTGACCGCCACGGGCTCGTCGTCCACCACAGCGCGGAGGTCTTCCAGGCGTCCGCCCGAGAAGCGCCTCCGGTCGGTGGCGCGGCCCTCGATGTGGACGTGCAGCGGGTCGGCGACCCCGCCCTCCGAGAACTGGACCGTGGCCGCAACCGACCCGCTTGCGACCGAGATCCTTGACGCCAGCCCCTCGGCGCCCGCCGCCAACGACACCACCTCCAGCAGGCAGCCGAGCGCGAGCCGGGCGGCCAGCTCCTCCAAGGGCTGGTCGGTCCCCCGGTGGACGACCTCGACGCGCAGGCCGTCGACGCGAAACCTGAAGGGCTGCGAGTTGTCGGCGGTCGGGGCGCGCCTGCTCCGCTCGAGCACCCGGCGCACGCGGAGCACCGCTTCAGTCGATGCGCACACGCGGCGCCTTCAGTGCCTCCCAGGCGTTCCGGGCGCCGTCCATGGCCTGCCACAGGGTGGGCGAGCTCCGCTGCTCCTCCATGAGCGCCTGCCCGGCCATGATGTCGAAGGGCAGGATGCTGGTCCAGGGGGCCTGGATGACCGTGTGCGCGTCCTGCGCTGCGGTGGTTCCGGCGGCGAAGAACAGGATCAGCGCCGCCTGGACGGTGTCGTAGCCTCGGCGCAGGGGGTTCAGGTCCGCCATCACCCGCCCGAAGCGACCGGGAAAGAGGGGACCGAAGGTCTTGCCGACCCTCGGGGGTGGCACGATGTTGGAGGCCAGCAGCAACCGACAGCCCTCGTTGCGCAGCACCGCCGTGGGGACGTTCGCGGTGAACCCGCCGTCGGTGTAGGTGGCGCCGCCGTGCCGCCCGCGGTGGGCGGCGTCGAAGGGCGCCCGCATCGGGGTGGACGGGTACACGGGCACCAACCCGCCCGAGCAGCGCAGGGCCGTGGTGATGGGTCCGGCGAGGATCGGCGTGGCGCTCGCCGTGTTCAGCACCGTGGTGACCGGGAAGCACGGCAGCGCGACCTCTTCGAGGCACATGTCCCCGACATAGCGCTCGTTCAGCCAGGCATCCACCTCCAACGAGAGCACGGACAAGGTGAACACGAGCTGCCAGAGCGTGCGGCGGTCGAGGAAGGTCTGCAGCCCCTCCATGCCACCGAGCGCGGCGTAGAAGGTGGCCATCTGGCTGCCGGCGCTCGCGCCGCTCAGCGCGTCCACCGGCACCTGGTGGTACTCCAGCGCCTCCAGGACAGCGAGGTGCGCCATGCCCCACGCGCCGCCACCTCCCAGAGCCATGCCGACCCGCCGGTTGGTGACGGCTCGCGCCCAGCGCGCGAGGTGGCGCTGCGCCCACGGGCGGGCGCGCTCTTCGTCCAGCAACTCCGAGACGATCTCCCGTCGACCTCCGGTCTTCCGCGCAACGGCGTCGAGCCCGACCTTCAGCCGCACGGTGGCCGGGGGCCACTGCGCACCACGGACCCGCGAGGTGTCGTCGGGCAAAAACGTCGTGTAGAGGAATGGTCCCCGTCGCTGGACGGCGTCCATGCTCGCGGGCTGGTCCGCGGTGTTCAGGAAGATCACCCGCTGGGCGACGTTCGACACGCTCTCCTTCTCGATGCCCTCGTCGGCGAGCACGAAGACGTAGCTGAACCCGCCTTCGTTGCGCAGCTTGGCCAGCTCGCGCCCGAGGATGTCCATCACCTCGTCGTTGTCGCCGTTGTGCAGCCTCACGATGCGGTGCTTCACGCAGTCGCCGAGAGCCTCGCCCATCGATGGCTTCAGCAGGGTGTCGTAGGCCACCCGGCGGCCGCTCGCGCCGGTCTTCAGCTCCAGCACGCACACGCGCTCGTCGAAGGAGTCTGCGATGCACATGGCCAGCGCATCGATCAGGTAGCTCAGCACCTCGTTTCGGCCCGGCTGCAAGGGATGGAAGTAGAGGATGGCGAGGGTGGACACGCACATCGCGAGGTGGGTGACCTCGGGCTGGGCGCGCAGGTCCGCCGCGGGGTTGTGGATCGGTTCCCCCCACTGCTTGGCCACGGTCTGCTCGTGCCACGCCATGACCTCGAGCACCTGCTCCTTCATGCGCTGGCGGTTCCGCTGGAAGACGGGGTCGTCTTCGAACATCAGCCAGGTCCGGAGCTTGGAGACGAAGAACACCTCGGTCGGAATGCGAGCGCTCCACGACGGAGCTCGATCGCGTCCCATCACCAGCTCGTAGGTCCCGATCAGCTGACCGCGCCCGTAGGTGTGCGCCGGCTCGGTCACCAGGCCCAGGCGATCCAGCTCGGCCTGGCTGGAGGGCAGGCCCTTTCGGTAGCCGACGAGCTCGCCGGACATCACGGCGCAGAAGCCTTCGATGTCACCGACAGGCGCCGGAGCGGGCTGCGCGACCCGCCAGGTCCTGGGCACGGCACCCTGCAGCAGCACGAAGATCTTGGCGCGTTCCACTCCCTCGAAGAGCGGGTCGGCGGCCAGTGCGCCGGCCAGCTCGACCTCCCAGTCCACGATGTCGGCGAGCTGGCCCCGGAAGCTCGAGAAGCTCACCCGTCGACTGAGCACCGCGTCGAACATCTGCCGCACGAACGCGCGGCGCGTCAGCACCATGTAGTGGGTGTGCTGGACGGCCGTGACACGCACCTCGACGTCGTTGTCGGACTCGTTGGCCATGCCGGTCATCAAGCCGCCGGCCGCCAGCTCGTTGCTGCCGAGATCGTGGCCCGTGCTGCGAGAGCGACGCTCGACGCGCACGCGTCCGCCCACGAGCACCATGCCGAGGGGCATGTCGCGGTCGCCCCAGTCCAGGAGCACTGCGTCCGCGTCGGCGACCCGGACCTCCATCGTGCGCGCCAGGCGGAGCCGGTCCTGGCTCAACATGTCGTCGAAGAAGGGGTTCATGGCCATGCACAGACCGCGACCCAGGTCCCGGACGAAGCACTGGAAGCCCCCGGCCTCGCTCCAATCGAGCTTGCCGAGCTTCTCCAGCGTGGCCGGCCCGATGCGGAACCCGCGCGTGGGCAAGCGCGCCATCGAGGTCAGACGCGGCGGTCCGAGATCCTTGGCGTGGGCCTCACCAGCCACGAAGAACGCGACCGCCAGACCGAGGGCATCGCCGCCGCCGAGCCAGCCGGCCGTGGGGTACTGCGTCGTCCACCACCACTTGGTGACCACCGATGCGCGACGCCCCAAGAGGATGAGATCGGTTGCAGGCTCCGGCAGCATCGACGCACGCTCGTCGTCGGCCGCGGGGAGCTTGCCCACCAGGTACTCGCCGGTGTTCCAGAACCGGAAGCCGGGCAGAGCTGCCCCCGCGAGGGCACGCTTCAGGTGGTCGGGCAGGGCGTCGATGACCGGGTTGGCGCAGATCTCCGCGAGGCAGCTGTCAAGGTCCTGCGGGGGGCTCGCGATGGTGCTCGCGCTGAGGCGGCGGCGGGTCTCGAACATCTACCAGCCTTCCATGCTCGCGAACTGCGCCTGGATGCTGGCGCAGCGCTGCAGGTATTGTTGGGTTGCGAGGTCGGTGGGGTCCATGCGCCGGCAGAGCTGGAAGAGCTGGGCGGCTTCGGGCACCTTGCGCTCGTGGAAGAGCGTGACGGCCTGCTCGAAGCTGACCCGCGTGGCTTCACGGGCCTGGCGCACGACGTCGCTTGCGCCCTGGTAGACGTCGTAGACTCCGACGGGTTCCTTCCGACCGCGCACCTGCAGCTTGTCGATCCGTCGCATGGCCCAGTCGTCGGGCTGGCTCAGCGACGCCGCGGTCTTGGCCGTGAGCAGCACGTGGGTGCCGTAGCGCTTGTTCAGCTCGTCGATCCGTGAGGCCAGGTTGACCGCGTCGCTGACCACGGTGGTGTCCATCCGTGTGTCGCTCCCGACCGTGCCGAGCATCAGAGGGCCCGTGTTCAGCCCCACGCCGATCTCCAGCGGCACACCGCCGAGCGACAGGCCCGAGGTGGCCTGGACGAGCCCGAGGGACGCCGCGACGGCGGCGTCCGCCGTCCCGAACAGCGCGAGCACGCCGTCGCCGAGGAACTTGTCCACGAAGCCCTCGTGGGCCTTGATGACCGGCTCGACGATCCCGAGGTAGGTGTTCAGGAAGGCCATGGTCTTGGTGGGGTCGAGCTTCTCGGCAGCGGTCGTGAAGCCCCGGATGTCGGCGAACAACACCGTCATCTCCTGTTCGACCCCGTCCCCGAGCTGCACGTCGACGATGGAGTGCCGGCCGAGCATGTCGAGGAAGTCGCGGGGCACGAACCGGCCCACGGCACGGTGCACGGTGGCCAGCTCGGCGTGGGTGCGCACCCGCGCGGCGAGCTCACGGCTGGAGAAGGGCTTGGTCACGTAGTCGTTGGCGCCCGCTCCCATGCCCTCGACCAGGTCGTCGACCTGGTTCCGTGCAGTGAGCAGGATGACCGGCAGCTGGGAGGCCGGCCAGCGCGCCCGCAGACGGCGACACACCTCGTAGCCGTCCATGCCCGGCATCATCACGTCGAGCAACACGATGTCCGGCCGCCCATCGTCCACCAGCTCGAGCGCCGCGAGACCACTGGCGGCCGTGCGCACGCTGTAGTTCATGGCGCTCAGGTGGTTCAAGAGCACCTGGAGGTTGACCGGTTCGTCGTCCACCACGAGCACGTCGAGGCTGCCCTCGCGCACGGCGGCGTCCGGCACGGCCTCTGTGGCGATCGGCGCGCGCAGTCCTTCGACGCGGGCCACCCGGGACTCCGCGGGAGCGGCGGTTCCCCGGGCGACCGGCAGGTCGAACCAGAAGGTCGAACCCACGCCGGGCGTGGACTCGACGTCCAAGGTGCCCCCGTGGAGCTCCACGAGCTGCCTGGCCACGGAGAGGCCCAGACCGGTCCCGCCGAACACGCGAGCGACCGAGTTGTCGGCCTGCTCGAAGTCACCGAAGATGCGCTCGTGGTGTTCGGGCGCGATGCCGATGCCGGTGTCGGCGACCCGGACCACCAGCCGATCGTCCTCACGGTCGACCGAGATCCGGACGGTCCCTCGCTCCGTGAACTTGATGGCGTTGCCGACGAGGTTGATGAGCACCTGCTCGACACGGTCGCGGTCCACGAAGGCGGGCGGGAGCTCCCCCACCTCGGCGATCAGCTCGAGCCGCTTGCCGCGAGCGAGCGGACGGCACAGCTCCACCGCGTTCTGGATGAGCTCGTCGAGGGGCACGCGTCCCTGCGCGAGCTCGAGGCCACTGTCCTTCAGGGCGGAGAGATCGAGGATGTCGTTGACGAGGTGGTAGAGCCGCCGGCCGCTGGAGGAGACCATGGCCAGGTTCCGGCGTGCGTCGTCGTTGAGCTGGCCCGCCACGCCCTCGAGGAGCGACTCGGTGATGCCGATGATGCCGTGGAGCGGCGTGCGCAGCTCATGGCTCGTCCGCGCCAGGAACTCGTCGCGGAGCTTGTCGTGCTCCTGCAGCTGGGCATTCCGCCGCTTCAGCGACTCGGACGAGGCCTGCAGCTGGGCGTAGAGGAAGGCGTTCTCGATGGAGGTGGCGGCCTGGGAGGACAAGGCCTTCAAGAGCGCCACACGGCCCTCGGTGAAGACGCTCGCGGACAGGCGGTTCTCCACGTAGAGCACGCCGACGAGCTGGCCCTGGTGCACGAGCGGCATGGCGAGCGCCGACCGCACGCCAGCGCCCTCGAGGTAGCTGGTCGACGCGAAGCGCTCGTCGGTCGCGGCGTCGTGAACGAGCAGCGGCTTGTGCGTGCGCGCGACCAGACGCACGATCTCGGGCGAGATGCGCGTGGCCTCGGCCAGCGGCGCGTGGTGGAGCACCGTCATAGTGTCGGGGTCCACGGTGCCCTCTGCCTCGACGAACAGCTCGCCATCCCGCTCCAGCACGAGGGACCCCGCGTCCGCCCCAGCGTTCTCGATCACGATGCGCAGCACGCGCTCCAACAGCCTTGCCGGCTCGATCTCCTCGGCGAGGGCGGTCGAAGCCTTGATGACGGTCTGCACGTCGAGGCCGCCGGTGTCGCCCGTGGAGGTGGTGCTCACCGTCTCCATGGTCCGCGTGCCCGAGCGGCTCGTGTGGCTCGGACGCAACTCCGGGAAGCGTGCCTCGAGCTGCCGCACCTTGCCCTCGGCCCCCCACCTCAGGTAGGCGAGCCGCGCCTGCGCCAGGTAGCCCCAGGCAAGCTGGGGACGCGCACGTGTCTGGTAGAAGCGCGCCGCCTCCTCCAACGCGAGCCCCTCGACCGGCAGGTTCTTCGCTTCGCGCGCAGCCACGATGGCGAGGTCGAAGAGCTCAGCGGTCTCGTAGGGCTTCTCGGTGTCGAGGGCGGCCAGCTCGGCCTCCATCAGCGCGAGCCGGCAGCCGTGGTTCTCCGGACAGCTCGCCGCCCAGGCCTGGAGGAAGCCAAAGCCCATCTGGACCTGACCGAGCACCTCCTCGCGGGCCGGTCCCTCGAGCATGCTCAGGGCCATCGACCCGAACACCCCCGCATAGAAGGTGAACTCTTCGCCGGCGACGAAGCCGGGAGCCGTCATCAACAGCGGAGCGACCTCGCTCACCTCTTTCTGAGCGAGCGGGATGTCGCCGAGGATGACCGCCGCCATCAGCGTGGGCACCCGCGGCGGCACCACCGTGCTGTTCATGCCGACGAGATCGGTCACGACCTGGTCGTAGCTGCCGACCTGCTGGTGGTAGGCCGCTAGTTCGTCGTCCCGCCCCATGAGCCGCAGCACCGCCATGCGTGTGGCCACGATGTTCAGGTAGGCGTCCTGTTGCTTGAAGCTGTCGCGCGCGATGGGCGCGAGGTGGTCGATCTCGTCGAGGATCTCGCCGAGCGGTCGCCCCGCAGCGAGGAGCATCCAGGGGATGCACATGCAGGCGAAGGCACCGAAGGCGAACTGGCCGTTCTCGAGGCCGAGGTCCACCGCTCGGCGCGCTCGTGGCATGCAGTCCTCGAAGGGCCGGTACCAGTGGTTCACGAAGTTGGCGTAGACGTGGTTGACGAACACGGCCCGGGCGTTGTCGCCCGAGGCGTCGGAGAGGGCGATGGCCACGTCGCCGAAGGCCTTGCCGGCCTCGGGCTGTTGCATCAGCCCCATGAGCATGCCGTACACCACGTACGCCGCCGGGGACTCGGGGGCGTTGCCGTGCTCGATGGAGAGCCGGACCATGCGCATGGTCAGGAAGGTGAGCACGTGCGGCTGGGTGTACGACACGTTCTGGGTGCGCACGAGCAGGCCGAACTGGGCGAGGAGCTCCTCGTCCTCGCAGGCGCGGTGGTGGACGAGGGTGGGAGGCGGGTGCTGGGCGAGCAAGCCGCCGACTGCGGCCCCTTCACCCCCGATGAGCGCCTGCCACCCCGCCTCGTCCTGCGGCGCCTCGAAGCCGAAGATCGCCAACGCCTCCAGCCCCGCCGCGATGGCTTCGGGGTAGCGGAAGGACTGGGTCAGGAGGTCCACGCGCCCGGCGTGCACGCACGCCGTCTCGGCAACCGTCTCGGCACGCCCCAGGGCCTCGTCGTAGAGCGCCATGGCGGTGTCGGTGTCGAGACAGAGCTGGGCAGCCAGCGCGCGGGTGTTCAGGAGCTTCCACGCGAGCTCGCGCTGGCTCTCCCAGGCATCCGCTGGCAGCAGGCCGGCGGCGAGCTCCGCGTAGTCGCGGGCGGCGTGGAAAGCCGCCGAGGAGAGCGCCTTCTCCGCTGCCCGGAGGTCGAGCTGGGCGAGCTGGAGCCGCTCGGCGGCAGAGGTCAGGAGGGTGCTGGCGAGGTTCAGCTGACGCACGATCTCCTGGACGCGGGCATCCAGTTCGTCCCCAGCCGTCTGCTCGAGCAGACCACGCCCGATGGCCAGGTGGATGGCCGCGCGCTCGTCGCCCTCCACCAGGCCGTAGGCGGCCTCCTGCATGCGGTCGTGCAAGAAGCGGTAGCGCACGGAGGCGAGGTCCAGGTCTGCCTGGTGGCCCACGAAGCGCCAGGCGTCACCGATCGGCGCGATGAGCTCCTCGTCGATGGCCCCGATCAGGTCCTCGGCGAGCTCCATCGCCGGCCGGGACGTGAGCCGCGCCAGCAGCCCGAGGTCGAAGGCGTCGCCAGCGCAGGCACCACACCACAGCGCCCGAGCGGTCCGCTCGTCGAGGCGGCGGATCCCGCGGCTCACCAGGTCGGCCACGTTGTCGGAGAGCCCGAGCGCGGCGATGCCGGCGTCGTCCCAGCTCCACACCGCGCCCGCTCGACGCAGGAGTCCCTCGTCGTGGATCGCCTTCAGGAAGCGCTCGATGAAGAACGGGTTGCCTCGGGTCCGGGCGACCACGGCCGGCATGAGCCCCGCGAGGGACTCGATGTCGGCGTTGAGCGCGTCGGCGACCATGGCCTGCACGTGGTCGTGTTCGAGGGCACCGAGCTCGATCCGCTCCACCGGCACGCCCGCCTCGGTGCTGGCGCGAGCCAGGCTGAACACGGCGTGGTCGTCGCTCACCTCGTTGTCGCGGAAGCTGCCCACCACGAGCAGGTGCCGAGCGGCATCGCCCTGCAACAGGGCGGTGAGGAGCTCGGTGGTGGCCGCGTCGGCCCACTGCAGGTCGTCGACGAAGAGCACCAGCGGCTGGTCCTCGGACGCGATGGCCCGGACCAGGTTCACGAACACCAGCTGGAAGCGCTTCCGACCTTCGGCGGGTGGCAGTGACGGCACCACCGGGAGCTCGCCCAGGACCGTCGCCAGCTCCGGCACCAGGTCGGCCATGAGGGCAGCGTTGGCCCCCAGGGCCTCGGCCAGCCGCGCGCGCCAGCCTGCGATCTCGGCCTCGGTGCCGCTCAGGATCTCGACCGCGAAGCGTCGAACCGCCGACGCGAGCGCAGCGAACGGTGCGTCGACGAGCTGGTCTTGCTTGCCGGCGAGGAAGCGGCCGGAACGCGCCGAGATGGCCCCCTGCAGCTCCCTCACCAACGAGGTCTTTCCGACACCCGACCACCCACCGATGAGCACCAGCTCGGCTCGCCCCGCAGCGGCCCGTTCCCAGGCGCCAGCGAGCACCGCCATCTCGCCGTCACGTCCGTAGAGCCGCATGGACAGCTGCACGCCGTCGACGTGGTCGGACCGACCCGTCTCGAAGGCGTCCAGCGAGCTGCCGTCGTCCAGGGCCTGGCCGATGGCGTCCAGGTCGGCCGCGAGCCCGGAGGCGGTCTGGTACCGGCTCGACGGCTCCTTCTCGAGCAGCCGCAACACCACGCTGGCGAGTGCCTTCGGACACGCCGGCGACAGCTCCGATGGATCCTGGGGACGGAGGGCGATGTGGGCATGGACGAGGCTCAGCGCGTCCCCGCTGCCGAACGGGGGCCGACCGGTCAGGAGCTGGTAGAGGGTGGCACCCAGGCTGTAGAGGTCGGAGCGCGCGTCGACCGCCCGGTGCGTGCGTCCCGTCTGTTCCGGCGCGATGTAGGCCAGCGTGCCTGCGAGGTGGCTCGACGGCGCTCCCCCGGCGTCGCCGTGGAAGCGGGCAGCGAGCTCGAAGTCGACCAGGCGGGTCTCGCCCGTCTCGGCGTTGGAGACCACGTTGCGCGGGTTCACATCCTTGTGCACGTGCGCCGCGTCGTGGACCGACTGGAGCGCGCGGGCAACCGCCACCCCCAGGAAACACACGACCCGGGGGTGCAGAGGGCCCTTCGCCAGCCAGTGGTCGAGGGACGTGGCACCGATGTCCTCCATCACCAGGACCGGACGACCATCGACCTCGAGCAGATCCAAGGCGCGCACACAGCCGTCGAGACCATCGACCGACGTCAGCTGGTGGACGTACCGGTAGCGAGCGAGGTCCGTGGCGGTGGCGTGGGTCGTGTTCAGGGTCTTGAGCACGACCGACAGGCCATCGGAGTCACGGACGGCGCGTACGACGGTGCTGCGGGCTCCCGCGTAGAGCTTCTCGTGGAGGGTGTAGCCGGTGGGAAGGTTCATGCGCTGGCTCCAGGACTGGCCTGATCGATGCTGGTTCTCAGGAGGGCCGCCAGCCGCTCGACGTGCGGGCGCCGAAGGCAGGACAGGTGATCTCCAGGAATGTCGGAGACCTCTACCCCCCCCAGGGCGAGCTTGCTCCAGCCGAGGCACGGGCTCGGGTCACGGCGTGCGATCCAGACCTCGTCGGTCAGCTCGGAGGTGAAGAGGTGCAGCGCGCCCGGCCAGGTCGACGGGTTGTAGCGCACCGTGGCCAGCATCTGGACGGCGAACAGCTCGGCCATCGGACGCATGGCCGGCTGGCCGAGCGCGAAGAGCTGGGACTCCTGCGGCACCAGGGCCGCCATCGCCGAGCGTTCCAGGGCACGCCTCACCCGCGACCCCTCTCCGCCCCGGCCGAGGAGCACGGGCAGTCCGCGCCGTCCCTTGCCAGCGCGCAGGTACAGGTAGTCGTGCAGGTGGTGGAAGAAGCTGCGACCTGCACGGCCCATCATCGATCGCGTCGCCACCGCCAGCGTGGTGCGGTGGCCGTCGATCGGAGCAGGCTCGTCCACGAGCGCGAGGTACGCGACGTCGCGTCCGGCGTCGGTGAGCTGCCGGGCCATCTCGTAGGCCACGAGGCTGCCGAAGGAGTAGGCGCCGAGGAGGACGGGACCGCTCGGACGGGTGGCCTGGACCACACGGACGTACCTGGCCGCCATGCCCTCCACCGTCCGGTCGGGCTCGGACACGCCATCGAGCCCGAGCGCCTGCAGACCGTAGAAGGGCTGGTCGTTCCCCATGGCGCGGGCCAGCTCGAAGTACGGAAACACGATCCCAGCGGCCGGGTGCACGAAGAACAAGGGCGGACGCGAGCCGGTCGGCCGGATCGGAACCAGGCAGCTCACCACGTCCGCGTCGGCGCCCTCTGCCCGTGGCGCGGCGTCCGGGAGGTGCCGCGCGAGGCTGGCCACCGTCAGGCCACCGAAGGCCGCGGCCGGTGGCAGCTCGTGCCCCGTTCGACGTCGGATCTCCTCGATGAGACGGAGCGTGATCAGGGAGTCGCCGCCGAGCGCCACGAAGGGGTCTTCCCGACCGACGCCCTCCACGCCGAGCAGCTCTCCGACGATCTCGCAGAGCAGCTCCTCGGAAGCGCTTGTGGGTGCGACGAAGGGACTGTCGATCGAGGGCCGGGGTGCACGGGTGCGGCGTGCCTCGGCCACCGGGGCATCCAACGCCAGGTCGGCGTCGACCCAATGGCGCACCCGCTCGAACGCGTACGTTGGCAGGTGCACCCGCGCGCCTGGAAGATCCGCGCCCAACAGCGACGGCGGCAGCTCGGCCCCCCACGCCCACAACCCCGCCACGCTGCGCCGGTCGAAGCGCTGGGCTTCGTCGGGGTCGAGGTGGGCGGGTGTGCCGGCTTCCGCGAGGGCGGCCACGACGGGGAGCTGGGGTTGGTTCAGCCCCACGAGGACCGACGCGCTCCGGGCCGGGCCGAGCTCGGCGACGAGCACGCTGCCCGACGACGCGAGGGTGGCGAGCGCCCGGTCGAGCCGCTGCTGGCCGACCAGGTGGTCCACCCAATAGTGCGGGTCCTCCGCCTGCTCGTCGGTGAGCCAGGCCCCGCTGGCACACGAGAGCATCGGCACCGCCGGCGCACGCGGTCGGAGCTTCGCGGCTTCCGCACGGAAGGCGGGCACGATGGGCTGCAGGAGCGGCGAATGCGCCGGCACCGAGACGCGCACCACCCGCGCCGGCACCTCGGCGGCCCGCAAGTTGGCGGCCACCGCCTCCACCGCGTCTGGGGATCCGGTGACGACGCACGACCGCGGACCGTTCACGAGCCCGAGGGTGGCACCGTCGACGAGCAGGTCCTGGGTCTCTTCCGGGCCCAGCGGGACGTGCAGCACGGCACCGCGAGGGAGCGTGGCCATGAGCCGTGCGCGGATGGCGAAGAGGCGGGCCGCGTCGTCCAGCTCGAGCACACCGGCGACCGCGGCCGCCACGTAGGCGCCCGTGCTGTGCCCCAACACCGCGGAAGGCACGACTCCCTGGTCGATGCGCCGCTGTGCGAGCGCCCAGCAGGTGGAGAACAGGGCCGGACCCGCGAGCAGCTGATCGTCGAGCGCCTCCGCGGCAGCCGCCCGCTCGGCGGGCTGGTGGAGTGCTGCGACCAGGTCGATGCCGAGGGCGCTGTCGAAGACGGCCGCGCAGTGGTCGATGCGCTCCCGGAAGGCACGGTCTGCGCGGTACAGCCCGAGGGCCAGGCCCAGGTGCTGGAAGCCTTGTGCGGGGAAGAAGAAGACCACCGGCCGCTCGCGGTCCCGCGGCGCTCGCCCCCGGACCCACGATGGGTGGGCGGGGTCTGCGAGCACCTCCCGAGCCACCGCGATGTCCGCCGCGAGGCAGGCCGCGCGCTTCTCGAGCCGAGGCCGTGCCAGCAGGGTGGTGGCGAGATCGTCGAGCGAGGCCTCGGTCTCGGACAAGGACCTCGCGAACCGATCCAGCGACACCTCGCTGCGGGCCGAGAGCAGCAGCACCCGATCGCACCCGGACGCCGGCTGGGGGTCGCGGGCAGGAGGCTCCTGGACGACGGCGTGCGCGTTGGTGCCACCGGCGCCGAGGGAGCTGACCGCCGCGCGACGCGGCCGCCGCGGGAAGCCGACCGTGCGCGTCGGCACGAAGAAGGGGGTCTTGTCCAGCCGCAGCTCGGGATTCGGCGACTCGAAGTGAAGCGTGGGCGGCACCTGGCCGTGCTCGACCGCCAGGATGGCCTTGGCGAGACCGGCCACACCCGCCGCAGCGTTCAGGTGCCCGAGGTTGGACTTCACGCTCCCGAGGGCGCAAGTCGATGGCGGGAGGTTCGCGTAGACCCGCGCCAGCGCCGCCACCTCGACGGGGTCACCGAGCGGCGTGGCGGTGCCGTGCCCCTCCACCAGGCCGATGCTCCCGGGGTCGACCTCCGCGAGCGCGAGCGCGAGCTCCACCACCTCCGCCTGGCCGTCGACGCCGGGGGCGGTGTAGCCGATGCGGGCGCCCCCGTCGTTGTTGACCGCCGACGACAAGAGCACTGCACGGATCGGGTCCGCGGCGGCCACCGCGTCCTCCAACGGACGCAGGAGGAGGACCACCGCGCCGTCGCCCCCGATCGACCCCCCAGCAGACGCGTCGTAGCTCCTGCAGCGTCCGTCCGGGCTGTAGATGCCCCCCGGCTGATGGAGCTGCCCGTCGATCAGGGGTGCGCTGATGGACACACCGCCGACCAGCGCGAGGTCGCACTGCCCGGTCTGAAGCGCCTGCATGCCCAGCTGCACCGCGACCAGCGAGCTGGAGCACGCCGATCGCACGGTCATCGCCGGACCGCGCAGGTCGAGCTTCCAGGCGACGCGGGTGGCGAGGTGATCGGCGTCGGCTCCGACGAGGCTCTGCAAGCCGCCGAGCGAGGCGTACAGCGCCCGGTCCGCGAGCAACACGTTGCGGAGGTAGGTGTTCGCCGAGCACGCCCCGTACACCCCCACGGGCACGTCGAGCCTGGCGGGGTCGATGGCGGCATCTTCGAACACCGCCCAGCACAGCTCGAGGAACACGCGGTGCTGGGGGTCGGTCAGCTGCGCCTCCCGCGGGCTCATGCCGAAGAAGCCCGCGTCGAAGCAGTCGGCGTGGGCCAGCCAGCCCTTGGCTCCGACGAAGCCCGGTCGGTCGACCGACTCCTCGGCGTGCCCGGCCTCCAGCAGCTCGTGCCGCGTGAAGTGACGGATGCCGTCGCGACCCGCGAGGAGCCCCTCCCAGAAGCTCGCGACGTCCGGCGACCCCGGCAAGCGGCAGGCCAGTCCTACGACGGCCACCGCCCCCTCCAGGGCCTGATCCTGGGACAGCGCGTTCACGTCAACCACGGCGGCGCCCCCGGAGCGTTCGCGTGCGCGCCTTCATGCGGTCCGCGCGTGAGCGAGCGCGGTCCGGCGGCGGCGGCGCATCGTCACCCGCGAGGTGGCGGGCCAGCGCCCGAACGGTCGGGTTCCGAAACAGCTCGGCGGCCGGGACCGGGCGTGCAAACGCCTGCTCGAGCCTCGCCTGCACCTCCACCAGCAACAGCGAGTGGCCACCCAGCTCGAAGAAGCTGACGTCGGCCCCCACCTCGCTGCGACCGAGGACCTCGCACCAGATCGCCGCCACCTGCCGCTCGACCTCGCCTCGGAGCGGGGCCACCGCGGGCCGCTCTTCACGGACGGACGGCTCCTCGACGAGCCTCCACGCCGTGCCGAAGCCGTCGCTTCCCGCCGACGTGTGGCCGAGCAGGGTCAAGGGCGCCCCCTGCACGAGCGCCCGTGTGGGCGCGGACGTTGCGTCCAGACCCAGCACCCAGTCGCCGCCGTCCGCCAGCGCCGCCCGGAGGTCCTCCGCGCCAGCCTCCCGGTCGATGGCGTGGAAGCCGCGACGTCGGTTCGCCGACCGCACGTCGAGGCCAGCGGTGACCCCGCGGTCCTGCCACGCGGTCCAGATCAGCCTCTGGCCACGGCCTCCACGTGCCCTGTGCACCGCCATGCGCGCCTCCCCGTAGCGACAGCCGGCCGCGTACGCCGACACGCCGAAGCCCCCGAGGAACTCGTTGACGGACCCGAAGTCGACCCAGATCGCGTCCCGTTCGAGCGCCAGCCGCGCGAGCGCGTCGGTGCCAGCACTCCGAGGCCGCAGCACGTCCCGAACCAGCTCGACGGTCTGCTCGGACAAGGGCACGACCGGCATCTGCGCGGCCAGGTGGAAGAACGCCACCGCGGGCCGCCCTCCTTCCCAGTCCCTCACGATCGCGTCGACGGCGCCGGTGCCGAGATCGCACGGCGCGTAGCTCACCTCCAACCGGGACGGCACGCCGGCGAGGTCGGGCTCCGCGCTCCGCCCGAGCGCCAGCACCCGCAGCCGGCGATCCGCGAGCACGTCGAGCAGCACACGCCCCACGCCGCCCAGCGCACCGCTGATGACGACCCCGTCGCCATCGGACCAAGGGAGTGGGCCTGCAGGGAGCTGGCCCGGCACGAGCCGACGGACCAGACGACAGCCGCCGCGCCGAAGCACCTCGGGCTCGTGCCGGCCGAGCTCCGAGAGCTCCTGCACGATCCAGGCGCTCTCGCGGGGGTCCGGAGCTGGGGGCAGGTCCAGGAGCCGCGCCCGGAGGCCGGGCCGCTCCTGCCCCAGGCAGCTCAACGCACCCGCGAGCGCCGCCCCACCAGGGCACACGGCGTCGTCGCCGAGCGCGCCCCGGGTCACCACGAGGAGCTCGGGCTCCACCTCGTCCCGGAGGCGTTCCGCATGCTCCCAGACGATGCCGAGCAGGCTGTGGAGATCGCCCCCCGCCAGCGCCCGGAGGTCGACCACCGCGGTGCCCGGCGCCATGGCCAGCTCGTCGAGCGAACCGACGACCGTTGCGCCGCGCGAACGCTCGCGACGCACACGGCGCGGCCGCCACACCGCGCGGAACGTCCAGGCGGGCCGGGCGCCTGGATCCGGGAATGCGCCAGCGACGAGGCGTTCACGGAGCTTCGAGCGCTGGATCTTGCCGATGGCGGTCTTGGGGATGTCGCGGGCTTCAACCGCGACCAACCGCGACGGCGTGATGCCCGCGCCTCCGTGGATCCGGGCGACCAGCTCCGCCTCGAGCTCCGGTGGGGCCGTGGACTCCGGGACGTAGAAGACCACCAACCGGTCGGTCTCATCGCCCGGCTCTCGGTGGGCCACAGCCGCCGAGAAGCTCCTGCGAACGCCCTCGGTGGCGTCGACGACCGCTTCGATCTCGTGGCTGTAGAAGTTCACCCCGTGCACGATGATCACGTCCTTCGCGCGACCCGTGAGGGTGAGCCCACCGTCGTCGACGAAGCCCAGATCCCCGGTGTCGAACCAACCGCCCTCACCGAAGGACTCGGCGTTGGCGTCGGGACGCCGGAGGTAGCCCGGGGTGACCTGCGGACCACGCACCTCGAGGCGACCGACCACCCCCCTCGGCACCACCGCACCCAGCTCGTCGACGATGCGAAGCGCGAAGCCGGGCGTAGGTCCTCCCAGCGCCGTGAAGGGGTCGGCGTCGTCGGTGCCGGCGAGCCGGAAGTCCAGGCTCGTGATGGTCGCCGAGCAGGTCTCCGACATGCCCCAGATGGGCACCATGGCGTGTTCGGGCAGCCCGTGGGCGCCCAGGGCGACGAGGAAGCGACGTGCCGTGCGCGGCACGATGCTCTCGCCCCCGTTGGTGACCTTGTCGAAGCACGACAGGTCGAGGGAGCCGGGCACCGCGGCCTCGGCCGCCTCGGCCAGGAGCCCGAACACGAAGTTCGGCGCGAAGGTCGTGGTGGCGCGGTGCCGATGGATCTGCTCGAGCCCCGAGGCCGGCCGTGCGAGGAGCCCCGCGAAGGGCGCGTTGACCTGCTCGCCGCCATGGTAGGCGGCGGTGAAGTGCACCATGAACAAGGGGGCCACGTGGTCGAGCCCGAGCCAGTTCAGGTACACGTCTCCAGCGCCGAAGCCGTGGCGCTGGGTGTAGCTCTCCAAGAAGGCGATCACGCTCTCGTGGGTCTGCACGACCGGCTTCGGGACACCGGTGCTGCCCGAGGTGAGCAGCAGCACCGCGATGTCCTCGGGCTGGCAGGTCGGTGGCGCGGGCTCGGACCACAACAAGCTCCCCAGATCGAGCAACACAGCTCCTGCGAGGGTCCCCGTCGGTGCGTCCCCGGGGGGCACGAGCACCGGCGGCTTCCCGAGGCTCTCCCACACGACCCGGAGCCGTTCCAGGGCCGCGGTCGACGTGACGTAGTCGGGGGGCCGCGCGAGGGGCACCGCTGCGACACCGGCGAGGAGACACCCCCAGATCGCCGGCAACGCGTGCCGACTGGCACCGACCACGACCACCACCTCGTCGCCGCGACGGATCCCGGCCGCAGCCAGACCGCCAGCCACGCGCTGCGCATCGCCGAGAAGATCCGTCCACGCCACGCGTACGTCGCGTTCCTCCACGTGCACCACGCTGCGAGCCCCCTGCGCCGCGCGCTCGAGCACCTCGGCCAGGGTGCGCGGGGCACCGGCCGGCAGCACCAGCGGTTCCGCTTCCAAGAGGCTCGGGCCCGCCTGCGACGCCGATGGCGCGCCCGGAGGCGGCGAGGGGGCGGGTCGCGCGAGGCGGGCCGGCGTGGCCGGGGGCGACCACGGCCTGGCGTGGGGAGGCGCGTCGGCCACCGCGTGCAGGGCGCCCAGATCCAGGTGCCCCGTGACGGTGAGCGGCAAGCGCGCGACCGGGATCAGGTGGTCGAGCTCGCCCGCGGCTGGCGGCACGCGCGGGGCGTGCGGCACGGGCACGTACCAGCCCACCGTGACGACCTGACCATCGGCACGGGTGCGGCGTGCCACCGCCGCATCGCGGACCGACCCGAGCTCCAGCAGGCGCGCCTCGGTCACGGGCAGCCACGGCGCACGGTCGCCCAGGTGCTCGGCCACGTCCGGCGCCCGTGAGATGGCCGCCACCAGCCGCTCCGCGGCAGCATCGTCGAGCGCCGGACGGCGCCAGCTCAGCTTCAAGCGACGGCCCCCGGCCCCCCGGAGCACCTCGATCAGCAGGTCATAGGCCACGGACTCCGACGGCCACTCGGTCAAGGTGACCTCACCGGACGGCGGCCGATCCTGGACGGCGACACACACACGCAGCGGCCCGGGCGTCGCGCGCGCACGTTGGAGGGTGGCGAAGGGCACGTCCTGCCAGGCCATGGCCTCCCGGAGAGCCAGCGCGACGACCCGCCCGACGTCCCCAAGAGTGCCCGCCGCATCCAGCCGCACACGGACCGGGATCGGGTTCGCGCAGAATCCGACCAGGTGGTCCTCCCCGGAACGGCGCAGGTCGGCGAGGGTGCCGAGGACCTGATCGAGCTGGCCGGTCTCGGAGAAGAGCGCAGCGGCGGTCCGGGCGAGCCAGCGAGCGAGCTCGGTGCCGGGCCCCTCCGGCCTGTCGACGGCGACCACGAGCTGGCCAACGCCCGTGCCGCGGCCAGCCGGGAGGCCGAGCACCGGCGCCTCGTCCAGCGTCCTGGCGAGGGCTTGCACCTCGACCTCGCCACGCGGCTGGCGCGCTGCAAAGGCGGCGAGGTGGAGCGGCGGGGGGAGCTCACGACCGCGGAGCGCTGCGTCCAGCTCGACCGCGACCACCCCCAGGGAGCGCCAGTCGACCGCCACGTGGTGGACGACCAGCAGGACCTCGACGACGCCATCGATCGTTCGAACCGCCCAGGCGGCCACCGGCCCATCCACTGGATGCAGCGTCCGCGCCAGCGCGTCCACGTCCGCGGGCCAGCCGTGCAGCACGGGCCCGTCCGGGAGCACGACCTGCCGACCTTGGCGCACCACCGTCCGCAGGCTGGCGTGGCGGCCCAGCACGGTGCCCATGGCCGTGACCACCTCGTGGGTCGACCGGTGGCTGACGGTGAGGGTGGCGGCCACCCGCAACGCGCCGTGTTCGGCATCGAGGGCGTGGAGCAGCACCAGCGCGCTCTGGGGAGGCGTGGCCGGTGCGCCGTCGACGGCTCCCGCCGACACCACGGCTCGCTCGATCCGTGCCAGGGCCCTCAGCTGGCCCGACCTGTACACGTCCCGAGGTGCGAAGGCTTCGTCCTCACAGAGCTCGACGACCTGCAGGCTGTCGAGCCCCAGGGCGAAGAGGTCGTCGAGCACCCCGACCGGTGCACCGAGCAAGGCCGTCGCTCGGGCCACCAGGCGCTCCTCGTCCTCGGTCGCAGCCGGCTCCGGGGAGCCCAAGGCCGCCGGGCGCCGCGGCACGACGAGCGCCTGCCGGTCGATCTTGCCGTTGGCGGAGACCGGCAACTCCAGACGCTTCAACACGAGGGCCGGAACGGCCGGCGCGGGGAGCACTGCCCGCAGGGCGCTCCGCACCACGTCGGGCGCGACGTCGCCGGCATAGAACGCGACGAGCCGCGTGGCGACCCCGCGGTCCACGACCACGGCGCCTTCGCGGATCCCGTGCACCGCCCGAAGCGCCGCCTCCACCTCCGCCGGCTCGATCCGGTTGCCGCGGATCTTCACCTGATCGTCCACGCGACCCAGGAAGGTGAAGCGCCCGTCGTCGCGCTGTTCCACGCGGTCACCCGTGAGGTACACCCGGCACCCGTCCACACGGACGAAGCGGCTGGCGGTCAGCAGCGTGTCCCCCTGGTAGCCCCGGGCGAGCGCCGGCCCGCCCAGCGCGAGCTGACCGTCGATCACCTGCGCGGTGACGCCCGGCAGCGGCCGCCCGATGGTCACCGGGCCCTGCTCCACGCGGTCCACCAGCGCACAGATCGTGGCTTCCGCGGGCCCATACCCGTTGAACACCACACAGCCTCTCGCTTGGAGCGCATCCACGAGCTCACGCTCGAGGGCCTCTCCGCCCGACAACACCTTCACGGGGCCCGGTGGCTGCCAACCCGACCGCACGAGCGCCCGGAGGGTGGTCGGCGTGGCGACCAGGTGGGTGCGGTCTCGCAGGACCCGAGCCAGCGCACGCCCGTCGCGGGCGGTCTCACGGCTGCAGAGGCACAGGTGCGCCCCCACCACGAGCGGCACGAGCAGCTCGAGCAAGGCCATGTCGAAGGCGACGCTGGAGAGGGCCGGGAGCCTGGCGTGGGCGTCCAGCTCCCAGGCTTCGCAGAGCCCCTGCACGGCGGCGAGCAGCCCCTCGTGGGTCAACTGCACCCCCTTGGGCCGCCCGGTGGTGCCGGAGGTGTACATCAGCACCGCCACGTCCACGTCGGCGGCCTGCGTGGTGGGCGTGCCGGGCTCGAGCTCGGGCCACGAAGCGATCTCGGTCGGCCCACCCGGGCCTGCGCCGTCGCAGATCAACAGCGAGGCGCAGGCATCGTCCAGCAACTGCCGCTGCCGAGCGTCCGGGAGCTCTGGATCGAGGGCGAGGAAGGTGCGTCCCGAACACATCGCCCCGAGCAGCGCGACCACGAGGCGTGGGTCGCGGGTCAACCTGAAGGCCACCACCCCCTCGCCGCGCTCTTGCAACCAGCGAGCAAGGGCCAGCGCGTCACGAGCGAGCGTCGCGGCCGGAACCTCGTCCACCAGGGGCTTGTCGCCCATCCGCGCGAGCACAGCCAGGGCGTGCACGTGCAGGCGGACGCCTCCCGCCGGCTCCTCCCGAGCCCCTCCTGTCGTCAACGTGCCTCCGCGTCGCGCCCCCCGATCCAAACACGGGGCGGCCCTCCGCCTCAAGGAGCCGGCACGTGGCGCTCCAGGAAGGCGAAGGCGTGGCGCCAGCAGGCGCGCGCTGCGGAGCGCCAGAGGAGCGCCTGGAAGGCGTGGATCTCCCCGTCGTAGGTGCGCTCCTCCACGTCGACCCCCAGCGCACGCAGAGCCTTCGCCAGCCGCTCGTTGTCCGCCTCGAGGGGATCGCCGGTGCCCACCGGGAGGAAGAATGCAGGGAGCGGTCGAGCCGGCAGCTCGCGCCGTTCCAGCACCAACAAGGGGCTGGCGAGCTCCACCCCGCCAGGGCCGAGCGCGGAGTCCGGCTGCAGGTACACGTCCTCGCACTCCACGATCCGGTCGCGGGCATACCAGGGGATCGCACGGTCGAAGCGCTCGGTATCGCTCACCTGGTGCAAGCCGCAGAAGGGCAACACAGCCTTCAGGTCCAGCCCTGCCAGCTCCTGGGCCCACGGCTCCGGGCGGTCGTAGGCGGCGCCGACCGCGACCGCCGTGACGAGGTTCGCACCCGCGGATTCGCCAGCGAGCACGACGCGCGTCGGGTCGCCTCCCCACGCGCTGGCCTGCTCGACAGCCCACCGCACGCCGCGCGCCACGTCCTCCACCGCCGCAGGGTAGGGATGGGCCGGCGCCAGCCGGTAGTTCAGGTTGACCACGAGGTACCCGCGGCGGGCGAACATCAGGCCAAAGAGCCAGTGGGTGTCCTTGCTGAGGATGCGGAAGCCGCCGCCATGCACGTACACACACACCGGCAACGGACCTGCGGCGCCACGAGGGCGGTACACGTCCGCACGGTGTTCCGGCAAGGGGCCATAGGACAGGTTCCGACGCCGTTCCACACCGTGGAGCCGCGGCCACGCGGCGGGCGTGGCCCCGAACCCGAGCGCGAGTCCGTACCATCCGGGGTCGATGACGGCCGCGCCAGCGCGCATGCGGAGGCGAATGGCGCGAGCTTTCATGCGTGAATCCCTTTCACAGCGGCCACCGAGAGAGTACGATAGCCAGGCCCGGGAGGCACGATGATGCGCGCTCTGTTTGGCCTCGGAGCCTTGACGGTTCTGACCGCTTGCGATCCAGCGGTGGTCGAGATGGCGTTCGACGACGACGGCGACGGACTCGTCGCGACCGAGGAAGCGGAGCTCGGCACCGATCCCGACTCCGCTGACACCGACGGGGACGGCGTCGACGATGGGACCGAGTACGGCGCCGGCACCGATCCGCTCGACGACCAGAACTTCCCCTACGACGGTGGATGGTCGATCCAGCGCTGCGACCCCGACCCCGAGGCCACCGGAACGAGCGTCGGCGACATCGTGCAGGACTTCTCGCTCGTCGATCAGTTCGGCCAGCAGGTCAAGCTCTACGACTTCTGTGAGTACGCGGTCCTCATCACGGTGGGGGCCTTCTGGTGAGGCACCTGCACCAGCGAGGTCGGTGACCTCGCGAACGTCTACGACAGCTACGGTGAAGAGGGCCTGATGGTGCTCAACACCTGGTACCAGGACGCCCAGCAGAACCCGCCCGACCAGGACGACCTGATCGAGATGGCGGATGGCTCCGGGCTCACCTTCCCCGTGCTGTCCGATGCCGACGGCGAGGTCTACAGCCGCTGGCCCGGTCTGCCCAGCATCACGCTCCTGGCGCCGGGTCTGGAGGTCGTGTCCTCCGGGTCGCGCGTTCCGATGGACGAAGACATCGAAGCCGTGCTCCCAGGAGTGGACTTCTCCTCCGACGGGGCGGACGTCGAGCTCGAGGATTGACGAGCGTCCTACAGGCGGACCGCCGCCGAGCGTGCCGCCCCCGATAGGCTGAGCACATGCCGCTGCTTCTTGTGTTGATGTCCGCCCTCTTGGGGACGGCCTTCGCTGGCCCCGTGTCCCTGCTCGTGCAGGGCCCCGTGGTTGCCGATGGGCAATCCGAGGCTCTGCTCCAGGTGTTCGTGGAGGGCGCTGGCCCCACCGACCGCTTGAAGGTGAAGACCGAGAGCGGCAAGGTCACCACCCTGCCCGTGCGCGACGCCGACGGCACGTGGACACTCGGCTTCACCCCGGAAGCGGTGCGCGAGGCAGGCAGCGTGGGCCTCACGCTCAGCGTTCGCGGCACGGTCCGCGCCGACGAACCGGCCGAGGTGCCCGTGGTTCCCGCAGCGTCCGGCACCTTCGCCATCGCCCTCGATCCGCCCGAACATCCGGTCGGTGGCGACGGCGTGCGCGTGAAGATCCTGCCCGATGGCGCCGAGCACCTCCCACCGGCAGCGCGGCGACTCCGGCTGGCCGCGAGCGTGGGGTCGGTCACCGACGCCGTGCCCTCCGGCGACGGAGGCTGGGTGGCCCGGTACACCGCACCGGACGACCTCGAGGAGCCGGTGGCAGCGCTCCTGACCGTCACCGACCTGACCGCGCCGCAGCTGGTCGTCGCCTCGATCACCGTCCCCGTGCTCGTGCGCACGAGCCAGACCGTGCAGGCCCCCGCAGGGAGCCAGAACGTGCTGAAGGTCGACGGCCGAGAGCACGGTCCGGTCAAGGCCTCCCCAGCAGGCACCGCTGCCTTCGACATGGACGTGTCCCCTGCCCTGCACTCAGCCACGCTCGTCAGCGCAGACGCGGCCGGCACGGCGACCACCACCACGGTGCCCGTGGAGACCGGTGCAAGCGCTCAGCTCGCGTTCGCGCCGCTTCCGACGAGCCTCAGCCTGCCGGTCGGCAGCACCTTCCGCTTCCTGCTCGCCGCGTCGAACGCCGACGGGAGCGCGCGCACCGGTGCGGCCCCCACGGTGAAGGCGCCTGGCAACCCGACGGCGACGGAGCTCGGAGGCGGTTGGTACGCGATCGACGTGCAGGTGCCCGAGGGCAGCTTCTTCGTGAAGGCCAGCCTCGATGGAGCCGAGGTGAGCCTGCCCGCGAGCGGCGCTCCCGGGATGCCGCGGATGTCGCTCTCTTCGGATCCCGACAGCCTCGAGGAGGGCACGCGGAGCGTGGCGGTCACCGCTCGGCTCAAAGACGCCGAAGGCACGGCCCTTCCGGGTCGGAAGGTCGTCGTCCGAGCCCAGGGCGCGTCGAAGAGCGGCTCGCTGCGCGACAACCAGGACGGCACCTACAGCCAGAAGTTCTACGTCAAGGCCGACACCATCAGCGTCGAGGCCCACCCGGTGGTCGCGGCCACCGGCCTGCCCGCCGCGAAGCTGCGCATCTGGGGCACCGGCGCCTTCGTCACCTCTGGCGGAGAGCTCCCCGTTCGCGTGGTCGCCGTCGACGCCTTGGGGCTGCCGGTGCCCGACCAGGTCGTCTCGCTCGGTGTGCCGATCGGCGACGGCACCCTGCCTCCCGAGGTGGACACGGGCGACGAGGGTGCGGCGCTCGTCACCTACAGCGCCGGATCGGCGGTCGGCCCGGTGGTGCTGCGCGCGCGCATCGGTGAGCTGGAGGCCTCCGCACCCACGTGGCAGCTCCCGGACGGCGTCGGCTTGAGCGCCTGGTACACCCTGGGCACAGGCTTCGAAGCCGCCGCGCTCGACACCTTGCGGCAGGCCATGCCGGTGCTCACCCTCGACGAGGCGCAGCCCGAGCCCGTGGTCGCGGCCGCACCGGTCGTCGCGCCCGCCGCAGCGCCCACGCTCACGGCACCCACCCCGGCGGTGGGGTCCCCCACCACAACCCCAGTGACGCCCGCGCCGGCGGCCCGTCCCTTCGGTAGCGCCCCGGTAGCCAACACCGGCGGTGGAGGCGGCGCAGGCGCCGGGCTCGGCTACGATCGGTGGCTGTCGGCAAGGTTCGGCTTCACCTTCATGTCCCAGGACTACGACCTGGGCGCTGGGGGCGATGGCCTGGATGTCCCGAACGACGCGGCGTTCACGGCCGGACTCGGGTCCGGCGGGTTTGGTGGCTACGCGAGCGCGGACATCTGGCCCATGAACGGGCCGGTCGGCATCGATCTGCGCGCGCGTGCGCTCGGCTATTCGGTGGAGATCGGTGGCGACGACTTCAACGATCGGCGCACGGACTGGCAGCTCGGCGCACGCTATCGCTATGGCGTGGGTGGCTTCGCGAACCTCCATGGCGGCGCCTGGTACCACACCTCGAACGCCGTGCTGTTCCGCTACGCCGACGACACGCGAACCACACCGGAGCTGCTGAACTTTCCCGTGAAAGGCGGACGGACGGGCGTCGGAGCGTCGCTGCACCGCGGCATCCTGAGCGCGTATGCCGAAGCTGCGGTCACCTGGTCCCCGTGGCCCGTGGACCGGGGGGTGCTGGTCATGGTGGATGCGATGGTGCAGCCCAACATCCTGGTCAGCCTGGGCTACCAGGCCAACGCGCGCTCGATGACCTTCGAGGTCAGCGACAGTGACACCACCGTCAACGTCTCCGACAACCAGGGCGCCGTGTTCCTCACGGTCGGAACTGCGCTCGGAGAGAAGGAGATCGGGCTCGGCTTCCTGTAGCCGGAGTTGGCTACAGCTCGCTCCAGCGCACCGTCGGCACGCCCGTGGAGGGCGGCGGCGGGTTCGCACCGACCATGTAGACCGCGCGCCGGTTGCGTTGCTCGTCCACGCCGTCTCCGGTCGGCACGGCGAGCCACCGCTCCCCGAAGCCGTTGTAGTAGATCGGGCCCGCGTAGCCGTGGGTGCGGAGCCAGGTCGCGATGGCGCGGGCACGCCGATTGGAGAGGTCCTGGTTGTGCCCCGCGTCCCCCACGGTGTCGGTGCATCCGCCGATGTAGAGCTGCACGGGGACCACGTCGCCGTACTTCTCGAGCACCTCGTTCAGCTCCTGCAGCGTGCGCTCGAGCTTCCAGGCCTCGTCCGCCGGAACGTCTGCCATGTTGGTGGCGAAGAGCACGTCGTCGTGGGGGATCTCCAGGAACCAGGGGCTGTAGGTGAAGCTCGCCCAGGCACCCGCGCCATCCACCACCTTGACGTCGAGCAAGACCACGTCCGCGGGGTCGCCCACCCAGGGGACCGTCACGGCGCCCGGACCATCGGCCAGACCGATTCGGGCCCGACCGAGCTCGACGCGGTGGGCCCCGTAGGCGACCACCTCGGCATGATCGACGGGGGCGGTCACCGAGAAGGTCAAGGTGTGGGCGTCGAGGTCCGCGCTCGCGTGCAGCAGATCCACCGAGAGGCCTCCGCCGAAGCTCCACCCCACCTCGGCCTCGAACAGCTCGACGTAGCCATCCTGGAAGACCGTTCGCAGGCCGCAGCTCGCGCTGGTGATGGCCGGATCGCGCAGCAGGTCGACACGTTGTTGCACGCCCGCTGGCAGATCGGTCAGGGTGCGTTCGTCGAGCTGTCCCCCGAGCGTGCACGCCATGTGCAGCTCCCGTACGTCCCGCGAAGGCGTGAGCAGCAGAGCTGGCTGCTCATTCGGCCCCGGGTTGGGCGTGTACGAGAACTGGAGGTCGGCGGCGTGGGCCAGAACAAGCGCGAAGAGCATGCCTGGGGTTATCCGACCGTCCATGGCAAGTGGCAGCACCAAGGCCGTCTACACAGCCATTGCGGGCAACAGCCTCGTGATGGTGGCCAAGTTCGTGGGCTTCGCGATGACGGGATCCGGCGCGCTCTTGAGCGAGGGCATCCACAGCCTCGCCGACGTGGGCAACCAGTCGTTGTTGGCGCTCGGCATCAAGCAGTCCGAGCTCCCCCCCGACGAGGACCACCCGTACGGGTACGGTGGCGAGCAGTTCGTCTGGTCGCTGATCAGCGCCGTCGGCATCTTCTTCCTCGGCTGCGGGGTCACGGCGTACCACGGTGTGCACACGCTCTTGCACCCGGAGCCCATCGAGTCGCCCGGTGTGGCGCTGGGCATCCTGGCCTTTGCCGTCGTCGTGGAAGGCTACGCGCTGGGCGTGGCGACAGTGGCCATCCGGAAGCAGGCGGCCAAGGCCGGGGTACCGTTCTGGACCTACGTCCGGGAGGGGCCGGATCCAATGGCCGTCGCCGTGCTCCTCGAGGACAGCGCAGCGGTGTTCGGGGTGCTCCTCGCGGCCGGGTCGATCGGGCTCGGCCAGCTCACCGGCAGCCTCTACTTCGATGGCATCGCGTCCCTCCTCATCGCGGCCTTGTTGGGTGGCGTGGCCATCTTCCTCGTGCGCAAGAACCGCAGCCAGCTCCTCGGCAAGGCGGTGCGCCCGGAGGTCCGCGAGCGGCTCGTGCACGTCATCGCCGACGATCCGGTCGTCCATGGTGTGCTCGACGTCAAGGCCACTCGGATCGGCGCCGACGCAGTACGCTTCAAGGCCGAGGTGGAGTTCGACGGGCGCGCCATCGCCCGCCGTCACCTGAGCGAGCTGGGCGACCTGCACGCGGTCTACGACGGGCTCGCGAACGCCGACGACCTCGCCGAGCTGCTCGTGAGCTATGCCAATCGGATCACGGATGCGCTGGGGGACGAGGTCGACCGTCTGGAGGCGAAGGTCCGGAGCGAGGTGCCCGAGGCGCGGCACGTCGACCTCGAGGCGGACTGACCCGCTCCCGAGAAGAAGTCTGGCATCCTGGGAGGCATGGACCACCCCCGCATCGCCATCGTGCTCTCTGGCGGCGGCGCGCGTGGTGCCTACGAAGCGGGCGTGGTCCGATGGATCGGCACCCGGCTCGGACCACGGCTCGGCCGCCGCCCGCCCATCCAGATCATCTGCGGAACCAGTGTGGGCGCCATCAACGGGGCCTGGTACGCCGGCTGCGGCTTCGGCGAGGCCTCGGTCCGCGAGATGAGCAGGTTCTGGAAGGAGCTCGAGCCCGCCCAGGTGATGAGCTTCCGCGCCACGCGCCTGCTCACGAGCCCGTTCTACCTCTTCCGTCGCCAGCTCCCCATGGACCGGCAGCCCGCGCTCCTGGACAACCAGAAGCTGCAACGGGTCATCCGGCAGCGCTTTCCTCACGAGGGGCTTCGCGCTCGGCTTGCATCCGGACGCCTGGAAGCCTTCTGCGTCACCACGTGCGAGATCGCGACCGGCCGCACCGTGTACTTCGTCGACCGCCACCAGCCGGGCAGTGACGGCTTCCTCCCCTACCCGGGCTCGGTCGTCCGCCGCACCCGAATCGGCCCGCAGCACGTGCTCGCGAGCGCCGCGATCCCCTTCGTGTTCCCGCCGGTGGAGGTCGAAGGACGCTTCCACGTGGACGGCTCCCTCCGGCAGAACACGCCGCTGACACCGGCCCTTCGCATGGGCGCCGACAAGGTGCTGGTGCTCGGCGTCAAGCGCGCCTTGTCGGTGAGGAGCGAGTCCGCGCTGGCGGCCGCGAGGGAGAGCCGGCCGAACATGACCTACCTCGCCGGAAAGGCCCTCGACGCCCTGATGCTCGACCCTGTCGAAGCGGACCTGCACCGGGTCGAGCAGTACAACGCGCTGTTCGCGTGGGGCGAGCGCACGTACGGCGCCGCCTTCATGGACACGCTCAACGCCGATCTCGGACACCGCCGCGGCACGCCCTACTGCCGCGTCGAGACCTTGCTCGTGCGCCCTCGAGAAGACCTCGGGCGGGTCGCCGCCGAGGTGTTCGCCCGCATGGACGCCCACGGGCCCACGGGCCGGCTCCTCAAGGTCATCGCTGCCCGAGAAGACGGCCCATCGTCCGACGCCGACCTGCTCAGCTTCCTGCTCTTCGACCGCGCCTACACCGCCGCGATCGAGCGTCTGGGCTTCGAGGATGCGGCCCAGCAGAAGGATGAGCTCACCGCCTTCTTCACGGAGGGACAGCCCGGTTAGGACCGTGGGCTCAGGAGGTCCAATGTCCGCTGTCGAGGTGGGTGCCACCGCACCCTCGTTCACCCTGCCCGCACACGACGGCAGCGACGTCACGCTCGCTGATCTGCGCGGTCGGCGCGTCGTGCTCTACACCTACCCGAAGGACGACACGCCGGGCTGCACCACCGAGGCCAAGGGCTTCCGCGATCTGCAAGAGCAGTTCGCGGCCAGAAACACCGTCGTGCTCGGGCTCAGCGCCGACAGCTTGAAGCGGCACTGCAGCTTCGTGGCCAAGCACGACCTGAACTTCCAGCTCCTCTCCGACCCCGACAAGACGGTCATCGAAGCCTACGGCTGCTGGGTCGAGAAGACGAACTACGGGCGCACCTACATGGGCATCCAGCGCGCAACGTTCTTGATCGACGAGGCGGGCATCGTGCGGCAGACCTGGCCCAAGGTCCGCGTGAAGCGCAAGCTCAAGGGCCAGGACCGCTTCCACGTCGACGACGTGCTCGACGCCGTCCGCGAGCTCGGCTGAGCCTGGCGTGACCCTCTACTCGTGGAACGTCAACGGCCTGCGCGCCGCGCTTCGAAAGGGCTTCGTCGACTGGTTCCGACAGGCCGATGCCGACGTGGTCTGCCTGCAGGAGACCCGGATGGGGGATGCCCAGCTCCCGCTCGAGCTGGCGGCCCTGTCCGGCTACACGTGGCACTGGAGCCACGCACGCACCCGGAAGGGCTGGTCGGGCGTGGCCATCGCGAGCCGCGTGCCCCTCACAGGCGTGCGCGAGCTCGGCGTGCCTCCCTTCGACGAGGAAGGCCGCTTCCTCGTCGCCGGGCTCGAGGACGGCACGGTGCTGGTCAACGGCTACTTTCCCAACGGGGGGCGCGGCGGGGAGCACGTGTCGCGGAAGCTGCAGAGCTACGCCGCCGTGCTCGGCCAGGTGCATGGCCTCCGGCTGGCTGGCCGCGAAGCCATCGTGTGCGGCGACCTCAACACGTGCCACCGACCGGTCGATCTCGCGCGGCCCGCCAACAACAAGCGAACGAGCGGCTTCCTGCCCGAGGAGCGAGCCTGGCTCGACCACTTCGAGCAGTCGGGGCTGGTCGACGTGTTCCGTCGCGACGAGCCGGATCCCGATCACTACACCTGGTGGTCCAACCGGGCCGGCAGCCGCGAACGCAACGTGGGCTGGCGGCTCGACCACTTCTGGGTGTCCGAGGAGCTGGCCCCGCGCTGCCGCTCGTGGCACGAGCCCCACGTCCTCGGCTCCGACCACTGCCCGCTCGCACTCGAGATCCGACCTCAGTAGGGCAGCGGGTCGTCCACGAGCGCCTGGATGTACTGCTCGAGGTACGCCGGGTCGGTCTCACCAGAGAAGTAGGCCCTCACCTTGAAGCTCCGATCGATCACGAAGAACTGCGGAACGGCGCTGCTGTCGAGCGACTCGGCAAGATCCTGCTCGGGGTCGGCCAGCACCGGGTGGCTCAGCCCGTAGGCGGAGGCCCAGGCCGACGCGTACTCCACGTCGGCGTTCTGGTAGGCGCCGGTCTCACCGAGCACGGTCACGAAGGTGAAGCAGTGCTCGGACCACGTCTGGTACAGCGACTCGTAGGCGCCGGCGTCGGCGGTGCAGTAGGGACACCAGCCCGCGGCGAGCTGCACGACCAGGACGTCGCCGTAGAACTGCCGCAGGTCGTACCAGGCACCGTCCTGGGCCTGCTTCCGATAGCTGGGCGCGTACTCGTTCACGGTCCAACCCTCGGTCACTCCGCTGAGGTTGGCGTCGGCGAGCTTCTGATGGTCCGCGGGCCAGCCGGTGCGGTCGGCGCAGGGCGGTGGGTCCGGCTTCTCCCCGGTGTCCACCGCCACCGGCGCGGTGTCCTCGGTGTCGCCGGGTGCGGCGCTGTCGGGCGGCTGCCCGCTGTCGACGCTGGACGTGTCCACCTGCGGAGAGGTGTCGGCCGGCGCCGCGGAGTCGGGCTCGAGCACGCTGACGTCGGAGGAGGTGCAGGCCAACCAGAGAAACATGGGCAGGAGTATGCCCGACGACGGCGCTGGCTGCGTGAGCGAGGCAGCGCCCCACCCCCGAGAGCCCCGCCCGATCGAGCTAGAAGCTTCCCGTGACGTCGACGACGTGCAGCTTGCGCCAGTCGCTCCCGGCCGAGGGAAGCGCCGTGAACGCGAGCCAGACCTTGCCACTCGCAGTGGTGACCGCGGGCTCTCCAGCGCTGACGAGACCGGTGTCCAGGGTGCTCGTCGACGAGCCGTCGAGCCGCGTGAAGCTCACCTGGTGGCTCTGGGACGGATCGGCGCTCACCCAGGCTACGGACCGCCCATCGGGCGTGACCGCGGGCGTGCCCCGCGACGGAAGCTTCACGTCGCGCGCGATGATGCTCCGCTTGCCGCCAGGCTCCGACGACGTGACCGCGATGTCCCAGTGGCCGTCACCGCGCTCGGATGTGAAGTAGACGACCTTCTCGCCGACCAGCGTGGGGCGAGTCTGATCACCGTTCCCACCCTTCAGCGGCGGGGTGGTGCTCCCGTTCCAGGAGAAGAGGTCCTCGGTCCCGCCGTTCTTCCGGGTGAAGACGAGTCGATCGGACGCGCCATCGCCAAAGGTCGGGAAGTGCTCCGGCGCGTCGGTGGGGAAGATCGAGGTCACCGCGTTGTTGGACAGCTCCCAGATGAAGATGTCGCCGCGGCCTGCGCTGTCCGAGACGAAGGCGAGCTTCGAACCGTCCGCCGCCATGGACGGAAACCCGAGGTTCCCGCCGATCTGGTTGGAGGTCAGGATCTCGTTGGGGGCGCCGCCGGCCGGGTTCGCGTAGTAGAGCCGCACGGTTCCGCCCGCATTGGATCCTTCGTAGATGACCATCTGTTGGGGCTTGTCGGCCCAGTGTGGCGCGGCCGCAAAACCGCCGCCCGCGAAGCCGCCTCCGGTGCCCGGGACCTCGAGCTCGCGCGGTGTACGCGCCGACCCCGACACCACCTCGACCACGAACAGCTCCACGGTGTCGCTCAGATCGTTGACCTCGTAGGCGAGGTAGGAGCCGTCGTCGCTCCACTGGGGGTTCTGGACATGCCCGCCGTCACGGGAGGACACCTCCGCGGCCTGGGCTACGAGCAGACAGCTCAGGAGCTCTATCACCGGACCTCTTCGGTGCTGGGTAGGGTGGGCCCGATGCCGAACCCGAGCTGCCCGAAGGGGCAGTTCCGGTAGGGGTCCAGCAAGAGCCCCCCCTGGAGGGTGATGACGCCGGCGAGCTCATCGGTGAGCTCGAAGGCCGCATACGAGACCGACGCGGAGGCGCCGCCGGGCTGGAATGCGTTGGTGTCCCACGGCATCTCGCCCCGCCGATCCTCCTGGATGGACGACACGAACGCGCAGTCGGGCGAGTCGCTGCCGAAGGGGCAGTCCTGGTTGACCTGGTCGAGATCGTAGACCCCGACCGCGCGGGCCGTGCCCGCGGCCAGGATGCCCGAGACCCCCAGCCAGATCTTGTCGGCTGGGCGGTAGGTCGGGCCGAGCGCCCCGTAGCCGAGGTGGGTGACGCCGCCTTCGGTCTGGCCGTCGCCACCCAGGAACAAGCCGTGGTACCCGACCTCCGCCGCCACGCCGAAGCGCCGCGGCAGCCCCACCTCGAGGCCTACGCCAGCACGCGCGCCGGCGCCGCCCCAGCCCGGGGGCTGGATGCTGTCGCTGCGCACCGGATCCCCGATGCTCGTGAAGGCCGCGCCCACGTGGGCACGCGGGCCGACGAATGCGAAGGCAAAGCCGTCGTCCTCGCCGCCCGTGTTCCGCCCGTCGTACGGGTCCAGGTACACCTTCACCGTGTCTCCGCCAGCCACCACGGTGAAAGCGGTCTCGCCCAAGGTGTATTCCCCTGCGGGGAGCAGGCCGTCGAAGGCGCGGGAGTCGACGAGGCCTTCCTGGGCCCACGCGATGGCGGCCCGCTGATCGGTGGCGAAGGGCATCGCGGCCACCGTCAGCTCGGCGGTCAGGGAGCGGTCGTAGCCCAGGTCGACCGGACCATAGGCACCGTCGACCTCCTCGAGCCAGGTGATCACGTCGGTGGTTCCGTCGAGCTGTGCCGCTCGGGCCAGGCGGCTCCGGCAGTGCGCCATGTGGCCGAGGGCGCGGGCCGACTGGGCACCGAGCCAGAAGTCGTCGTAGGTGAGGACCTCGCCCTCGTCCTCGAGCTCCTCGATGGCCAGGAAAGCGCGCTCCACGCCTGCCCAGGCGCCACGTGACGCCAGCCGCTGCATCTCCTCGAAGCGCTGGGTGTGTTCGGCCGACTCGCGCTCGCCAGCGAAGGCCGGGAGCGCGAAGAGCAGCGTGTGAACGACCAGAAGGCTCCTCATGAGGAACTCCGGTGATGGAAATGACAGGCCACGCCGTGGCCCGGAGAGAGCGGCGTCAGCGCAGGTAGCCCACGCGCACAGGTGTCGGCAAGAGCGTCGTCCATCAGGGGACAGCCGTGACGCCACGGGCACCCGCTGGTGGCGAGGGGCGCATCGGGCACGTCATGATCCCAGGGCGCGAACAACAGCTTCGCGTAGGGGTGGGTCGGCTCGTCGCGGCGCAGGTCCACCTCCTCGATGACCCGACCGCCGAGCATCACCAGGGCGCGATGCGCCCAGGCGCGCGCAGCGGCCATCTCGTGCGTCACGAGAATACACCCCGCGCTCTCCGGAAGGTTGCCGACCAGGTCGCGAAGCACCGCCTGGCGCCGATCCGGCTCCAAGCCGGAGGTGGGCTCGTCGGCCACCACGAGTCGCGGCTCGAGCGCGAGCACCCGTGCCAGGGTGACCCTGCGCTGCTCGCCGCCGGAGAGTTGCCGCGGCAGGCTGTTGGCGCGCGCCGGCAAGCCGAGCCGCTCGAGCATGGCCATCGCACGAGCTCGCGCGTCGTGGCGGTCGCACCCGACCAACACACGGAGGGTCTCCTCGACGTGCTCCAGCACGGTCTGCTGGGGATCGAGCGCGCTGAGCGCATCTTGCGGTACGTACTGGTACCGGACGCGCCGAGGCTGGCGAGCGCGCTCGGACAGGCCATGCCAGCGCACACCCTCCAGGTCGATGGTCCCCTGGTCCGGTTCCTCGAGACCGAGCACCATCCGGGCCAGCGTGGTCTTGCCGGATCCGGACTGACCGACGAGCGCGACCACCTCGCCGGGGGCGACCGTCAGGTCGACGCCACGAACGGCAGGAACCTCCCGCCTCGGCGACCAGGGGAAGGTGCCCGCCTGCACGAAGGTCTTGTGGAGGTCCCGGGCTTCGCAGATCACGCGTGGGCTCCCAGCCGGACCACGCGGTCGGCGATGCGTTCGACCGTGTCGTCGTGGTGGGAGATCAACAGCAGCCCGCAGCCTTCTTCCTTGCAGACGTCCAGGAGCAACTCCGTCACCACCCGTGTGAGCACGGGGTCCAAGCCGGTCTCCGGTTCGTCCGCCAGCACGAGGCTCGGAGCCGGGGCCATCGCCACCGCCAGAGCTGCCCGCTGGCACTGCCCACCGGAGAGCTCGGACGGGAGCGCCCTGGCCGCGTCGAGATCGAGCCCGACGCGCTCCAGGAGGCGACCGAGCTCGCGCGCGGGCGACGCCGGTGGCTCGACGCGGCGGGACATCGACAGGGCCAGCTGCCGACCGAGGGTTCGACCCGGATTCAGCGCGGAGAACGCGGCCTGCGGCGAGTAGCTCAGCCACCCACCGCGCAGAACCCGCGTGGCCCGGCGCAGGCGGGCGTGGGCGCGGGGGGGGCCGCCCGCCACCCCGGAGAGCCAGTCCCGGTCGCTGTGCGCCGGGTAGCGCAGCGAGCCGGTCGCGACCCGCAGCCCCTCGTCGACGTAGCCCATGGCGACGCGTGCGGTCAGGCTCTTGCCCGAGCCGGATGGCCCCATGACCGCGGTCACGCTGCCCTCCTCGACGCCCAGGCTCACGCCCTGCACGAGCACCTTGTCGCCGTAGTGCACCGAGAGGTCTCGCAGCTCGACCAGCGCACCCATCAGCGAGCCCGCGTGGCGAAGCGCAGGGAGACCACGGCGCCGGCGACCATGGCCAGCAACCCGAGCCCCGTCCAGAGCGCGTGCCAGGCGTCCAGGTCGAGAATGACCTTGTAGCCGAGGTCCAGGATGGCGGCCCAGCTCCGTGTGCTGTCGCTGTGGGTCAGGCTCGGCTGGTTGTCGGCGAGGGCGAGGTAGGACAGGGCGATCTCCAGGAAGACCACCTGCATCATGGTCTCGAGGCCCTGGCGAACGACCACCGGCCGGAGGTTGTAGCCGACGAGGTGGACCAGCAGGATGCGGGGCGACGAGAAGCCGTGGGCCCGCAAGGCCTCCACGAACCGGGCGCCGCCCAGCCTGCGCGCCACCGCCGCCGCTTCGTCCATGGCGCCGGGTGTCGCGAGCAAGGCCCACGTGAGGGCGATGGGCCACAGGCTGCGGCTCTCACGCGGCACGACCAGCGCCACCACCAGGATCACCACCATGCGGGGCAGCGCGCCGACGACCTCACCGAGCCCAGCGAGCACCGCCTCGGTGCGCGGCGAGATGCACGCGGCAAGCCCGCCGAGCGTCGAGAACAGAGCGACCAACAAGCCCGCGAGCAGGGCGGGCCCCGCGACGATCCCCGCCCCCTGTCGGGCATAGTCGATGAGCGGCCGGCCACGCTCGTCGGTGCCCAGGGGAAGCTGCTCCAGCGGTGACGCCAACACGGCGTCGAGCTGCGGGTCCGAGAGGTGCTCGGGAGCGCCCACGCCCAAGGCGATCACGGCGATCAGCAGGGTGGCTCCCAGCACCGCGGCGCCGAACCTCACACGGCCCCCACGGCTGGCGAGCGACGCACGTGCAAGGCGACCAGGATCTCGATCAGCGCCTGACCCGCCAGCAGCACGGCACTCAAGAGCGAGAACCCGAAGGCCGCTGCCAACACCACACCGAAGTCCTGCACGAGCGTGCCACCCCAGAGCAGATCGCCGAGCCCCTCGAGCTGCAACACGACCTCGACCACCACCGCACCACTCAGCAGGTGCAGGGTCCGGGCGCGCAGCTGGCCGACGAGCGCGGGAAGCACGTTGGGCAGGGCGTTCTGCAGCTCCCCTTCTCCGCGCAGCGCAGCCATGCGCACGTACCGCTGCCGCCGCTCGTCCTCGACCTGGCTGCGCACGCCGATGACCGTGCCCGACAGCGCAGCGTCCGCGAGCCCGAGTGCCAGCGCGCCGAGCACGACCTTGACGACGACCGCTTCGGCTTCGAAGGCTCGAGCACCGAAGCTCATGGTGACCGTGGCCGCAACCGAGAGCGCGAGCACCAGCACGGGGACCAGGCCCACCGCTTCCAGCGGGCCATCCGCCCAGTCCGGCAGCCAGCGCGTTGCAGCGCCGAGCGCGCCGACGAGCACCAGCACGAACGCCACGCTCACCAACGCCGCAGTCAGGGGCAAGGATGCCCACAGCAGGTCGGCGACGGGCGCGCCTTGCAGGAGGCGCCAGGAGCGGCCGAAGTCACCCTGAACCGCCCCCGACAGCCAGGCCGAGAAGAAGTTCCACGGCCCACCGTCGAGGTTCCAACGACGCGCGAGCTCCTCGGTGCCGGAGCAGACCTCTGGCGGACAGATCAACGACGCGGGGTCGCCGGGCAGGGCCCAGATGAAGCCCGTGATGACGAGCGGCACGAGCACGGGCAACAAGGTCGCCGCGACGAGACGCACCGCCGGCCGGATCCACCAGCGCTTCATCGGGGGCCTACCGCCGGTTCAGGGGTTGTAGGTCCAGGCGTCGACTTCGGTCCAATAGTAGTACGGCGCGATGGTGGTGCCCCGAACCTCCGTTCGCCAGGCGCTCTTCGTGTCGAGCTTCCACAGGAACAGGTATGGAAGCTCGCCCGCCAGGGTCTCGTGGAGCTGGTGGTAGGCATCCTGGGCCTGGGTGTCGGTGCGTGCCGCGTCGTACTGCGCGAGCAACACATCGACCTGGGTGTTGGTGAAGTTGAAGATGTTCTTGGAGCCGCGGTTCCCCTTCCGGGTGTGGAAGAGCGCGTTGACGTCTTCGACCAGGCCGAACGACCACTTGCCGATCAGCAGGTCGTAGTCGTTCATCTGGCCGGTCTCGACCTTGGTGTTCCAGTCGTCGGTGGAGATCTTGTGGGTCTGGCGGTCGAAGCCTGCGGCACCGAGCTGGTTTCCGAGTTGGCTCAGCAGGTCCGGGGCCTCGTTGTCCAGCGGGGCCTTCATGCCGATGCGGAGCGTGATGGGCTGCCCCTTGTAGTGCCAGCGACCACCCTCCTGGGTGAGGCCGGCCTCCTTCAACAGTGCGAAGGCCGCCTCTCGATCGGATCGAGGCTGGGTGGGCACCGACCGGTTGTAATAGGGCGACGACTGCACGAACGGTCCGGAGATGAACTCGCAGGGCGAGTTGTTCTCGTCGGGCGCGATGCCGAGGCTGAGCTGCCGCAGATCGGTGCGGTCGATCAGCTTGTCGAGGGCCTGGCGTACGCGCTTGTCCTTCAGGTACGGCTTGGCCGGGTTCACGGCGACGTACCACCAGCTCCGAAGGTCGTAGGACTTGAGCGCCAACAGATCCGACGCCGTGACGTCCGGACGCCGTCCGGGCGGGACCGCGACGATGCCCTGCACACCGTCCTGCATCAGGGTCTTGACCTGCACCAGCGGGTCGTTGCCCTCCTGGAGCATCAGGTCGACGCCGGGGCTGTGGTGGCCGTTCTTGAAGGCCTCGAAGCTCACGCCGCTTCGGCCCATGGAGGCCTTCATCGATCCGGTGCCGATGGGGCGGATCGAGAACTCGTGGTCCGGTGGGACAGCGGTGTCGGTGAGCGCGTGCTTCGGGAGCACGTAGAAGCTCAGGCGGTTCAAGGGGTTGTGGAAGACCTTCTTGAAGCGCACCAGGGCGACGTTCTTGCCCTCCACCTCGCAGCCCGACAGCTCGGCGCGGTAGCCCTCGGCGATCGGGCTCGTGGTGCCGCTGTCGAGCATGGCGTCGACCGTGAAGCAGACGTCCTCCGCGCTCAGGCCCGAGCCGTCGTGCCACTTGGCGTCGCGGCGCAGCGTCAGCCGGACGGCCTGCCCGGACTCGGCCACCTCCCAGGTCTCCACCAGCCGAGACGTGAGCTCGTTGGTGATGGGCGAGTGGTAGTAGAGGCGGTCGAAGATCAACTCGTCGACGCGGTAGTCGACCATCGAGGACGCGTAGATGGGGTTCAGCGTCCCCGGCAGCGACTCCTCGTAGTAGGTCAACCTCGCGCCGGTGGTGGCCACAGCGGCCACGGCAGCGAGCGAAAGCAGTGCGCGGGTGAAGGTGTTCGTCATGGCTCAGTGCATGGGGAGGCCGGGACCGGCATCACGGGAGACACGCAAGTGTAGTGCGTCGAGGGAGCTTCGTGCCCAGGCGACCCCTTCGAAGCGCTCGGTGAGGGGGTGCACCAGTTCCTGGGCGCGCACCGCATTCCGGTTCTGCGCGTCCCACGCAGCGAGGGACATGAAGAACGTCGGGTCGGCCGCAGGACCGAGGCTGCGGTCGAGAGCCTCCACCATCAACCGGCCGCTCGTCTCCCGCTCACCGTCGGCCTCAGCGAGGCGCGCGGCGGCGCGCAGCACCCCCACGCGCGCGAGGTTCGCGAGGTCGCGGTGGTCCCGCTGCTCCTCGCCTGCGGCCTCGGTCATCGCCGCCTCGATCTGGTGGCTCAGCCCGGCCGAGGCCTCGCCGATGCAGACGAGGTCGAAGCCCCCCTCCACGCACGGCGCGATCGCCGCGGCGAGGAGCGAGGTGCCGGCGTGGGCCGCAACCGCGCTGCTGCCCTGGCGGGCGGCTGCCGCGAAGACCGCGTCGCCGGCGCTGGGCCAGGCGCTCAGGAACCGCGCGTGCAGACCGAGCTCGGCGGCGCTGGTGGTCGCCGGATCGAGGGCCAGGGTCCAGGGCGCCATCACCGCCTCGACCCCGCCGAGGGCCATCGCGGCCCGGTACTCGGCCGCACCCAACGCGAGCACCGCGGTGGGATCGACCACCTGCACCGACAGCTCGCCCACGGTCTCTGCGAGCGACCACGGCGCCACGTCTTCCGGCATCGGGAGGCTGATCGCGTCGAGCACGACCGCCTCCTGCGCGAGGCGCGCGTCCCATGCTGCGGCGGCTTCCGACACCTCGGGCGCCCAGCCGTCGCGGCTCGAGGACAACAGCGCGCGCGCCTCGTCCAGGTCGCCGTGCACGACGGCGGCGACCGCGAGCAGGTAGTCCACCTCGGCGGGGTCCCCTTCCCGGCGCTGATCGGCACCGTAGGTGGCGCGGATGGCGTTGGCCTGCAGGAGCGACGCCTGGCGGTACAGGGCGAAGCGCTCGGCATGCACGCGCGCTGCGAGGGTGTCCGAGGACCCAGCGGCGAGCGCGGCGTCGTAGTCACGGCTGTAGAAGGCCCGCCAACCCCGGTCGCTCGTGAGGGCGCCCATCACGTCGAGCGGTGCGGCTTCGATCTGCCAGGCCGCGGCCAGGAGCGACGCATCCACGAGGGGCGCGACCGGCGCGTCGACCGCGTCCGGCGCCTCGCCGCTGCATCCCCACAACGCGACGAAGAGCATCACTCCCCGCAGAACTTCTTGTTGCCCGCGGCGGAGACGCACAGCGCCATCGGCTCGGAGGTCTTCTGACCGGACTGCCGGGCGTAGGTCAGCCACTCGAGCGCATAGGTCTTTGCGATGCCCCGCCGCTGTTCCTCGTCGGACTGGAGCGCGTCCCGGTCGCCCTTGCCGTCGACGACCTTCTGAGCCGCGTCCTCCCACAGCCGCGTGGCGGCTTCGGCCTTCAGCTTGTACAGCGCGTAGACCCGCGCCTTGTAGGTCGACCCGGTCCACACGGTCTTGTTCTCGAGGGCGTAGTCAGCCCACTTGATCACGCCGTAGGCGCGGCCGACCGAGCCCTTGGACAGGTGCAGCGCGTAGCTGAAGCAGATCTCGGGATCCGAGCGATCGACCTCGTCGAGGTGGCGCTTGACGAGCTTCTCCCAGGAGCGCTTGTCGTCCGCCGCCTCGGCGTTGACCATCAACACGCGGCTGATCGCGTCCTTGTCGGTCTGGCTCCCCGCGGCACCGAACGCATCCTCCAGGCACCCGATCTGGCCGGCGCGGAGCCGTCCCATCACCGCTTGTGGCTGCAGCGGCTTCAGGTCGTCGCACGAGTCATCGAAGACCTGCGGCGTCTGGTCGATCTTGACCGGGAGATCGATGGGTTCGTCGTCGACCGGCTCCACCGAGGCGACCACCGGAGCGGCCTCCTCGACGGCGAGGGGGTTGGACGCGATGGGCGGCGCAGAGGGCACGGCTTCCTCGAAGGCCGGCTTCAGGTCGCTGCCCTGCGTCGCGAAGGTGGCTTGTTGTTCCTCGACTGCGAAGGGGTCGACCGTGCTCGCGGCGCGGGGTGTGGCCGCGGGTTCGGAGAGCTCGGCGGCCGTGCCCGTCGCGGGCTCGCTCGCGTAGCTCGCGATGGAGCGCGCCGAGCCGTAGTCCTCGGTGACGGAAGACCCCGAGCCGGACGCGCCGGACGACCCGGACGACGCGGCGCCGTCGTAGGACGAGCCGCCCTTGCGCGAAGGGGTGGCACGGGTGGCGGTGCTGGGTGGCTCGTAGCTGCTGGAGCCGCTCGACCTCGTGGAGGTGGACGCCACGACCTCGGGCGCAGGGTCGTTCGCGGTGGGGTTCGCCGCGATGTCCCGGCGCGCGGGCTCGGCGGCTTCGGGGCGAACCTGTCTGGGCTCGGGAGCAGCCGCCACGGCGACGGGCACGGCGCTGTAGTCACTCAGCCCGGTGAAGGGGCTCGTGGCCACGGTGTCGCTGAGATCGAACCAGCCGAAGCGGAGGTCGGCCGGCATCGGGTAGCCGGCGCCGTCTCGTGCGGCGTCGGCGTCGTACACGTCGCCGTCGACCACACAGCCCGCCCAGCCGTCGCTGCACGGATGCAGGGGAAACAGGCGGGCGTAGTCCCCGGCGTCGCCAGCCTGGGCAAAGGGGACGAGCGCGAGCGCCAGCAGAAGGGATCGCATGGAGACCTCGCCTTAGTTGGCCGGCGGAGCGCCGGTGGTGTCGCGGGGGCTGTCGGTGCCGAACTGGATCTTCGGCGGCTCGATGACCGACTCCTCGATCTCCAGCTCGACGAGCTCGACGTCGAAGCGGTTCCGGCGGCGGCGTACCTGGTACTGGACCACCTTGGTCTCGAAGCTCGGCGCCGAGACCTCGAGCGTGAGCATCAGCCCGGGCTCGAAGACGAGCTCGGTGCCATCCGGCATGTAGAGCACCTCTTCGTCCCACGTGCCATCCACCGAGTTCACCCGGTGGCGGTCCTGCTCCGCGGGGTGCCGGATGACCGCGGTCGGAATGGGACCGCCACTCTCGTCGACCACGCGCACGTAGACCCGGGTGCCGCCGTCCTTGTCTCGCTTCGCGTCCGCCGACACGGGGGCGCCCAGCACCGCGATGGCCAGGCCCGTCAGGATCGTCCGCTTCACGCTCACCTCGCAGCCAGGTGGTCACTGAACAGCCCAGCCGGCGCCAGCTTACGCGCGAGCTCGAGATCGCCCAGCTCCAGGGCCGCCCGCGCGGTCGACTCCCCCGGATGGTCCGTGAGCAAGGCCTTGCCACCTTCCGCGTCCGATCGCCCGAGCGCGACCGCCGCCGTGGCCCGGGTGTGGAGCGCCGCGGAGTCGGTGGCGACCAGGTCGACGGTCTCCAAGCCCGAGGCGCAGGCTTGCACGTTCCCGTCAGCACACTCGACGAGGGTCTGGGTCGCGTTCACGCGCCAGGCCTGGCCGGGCGGCTTGCCGTCGATGGCCGCCAGGAGATGGGCCGCCGCCTCGGCCTCCCCCACCGACGCGGCGCGCCCTGCCCAGAAGAGCAGCTCCGCACCCTTGTCTTCCGCCGCGTCGTCGAGATCGGCCACCACACCCGGCGCCGACCTGGCGGCCGCCTCGCGGCTGCCCATCGCCCAGAGTGCGTACAGCTCCGCGACCGCCGCACGCCCGAAGTCGTCGTGGTTCAGGAGCTCCAGGTAGTGCTTGGCGGTGTCCGCTGCGCCACCGCTTCCGGCGGCGGCCTGCTCGAGCAGGGCGAGGGCGCCGTCGACGTCGGCCCCCGCCATGGCGGCTTCGGCCGCGAGCAGCTGGCCCTGGGGGAGCGCGGACGCTTCGCCGTGGGTGCGGACGGCGCCCATGTCCCCCGCTTCGACGGCCAGCAGGGCACGTCGGACCTCGAGCTCACCGACGCGGTCGCCAGCGCTTGCCTCGGCCGCCGCCAGCAGCGCGTCGGCCGCCGACAGGTCACCGGAGAGCATCGCCAGGTACGAAGCTCCGACAGCGGCGTCGACGTTGCCGGGTGAGGTGGTGAGGGCCTCCTGGAAGGAAGCATCCGCCGCGGCGAGGTCCCCCTGCCGCAGCGCACTCTCGGCGCTCTGAACCGCCGCGGCTGCCGGGTCCACGGCCGGCACCTCGGGCTCGGCCTCACCGCCCGAGCAGGCGAGCAGCAAGCACAGGGACATCCACATCGGTACGGCCTCCGTCGGTCCTCCCGCCGGGGCGGGGTGGTACCGAGGAGTGTATAAGACACGTGCGGCGCCTCGCTCGCAAGGCGGTGCCGCCGCTGAGACCGCTCATCGGGACGACCTCATGTCCGCGCTGCTCGTACTGGTGTCGGTTCGCGGCGCGCTCGCAGGCACCATCCGGGTCGACGCCAGCGGTGGCGGCGACTTCACCAGCATCCAGAGCGCCGTCGACGAGGCCCGCGACGGCGACGTCATCCAGGTCACCGCGGGCCTCTACGAAGAGAGCCTGCGGCTCGGGGCGCGCGACCTGTCCATCGTGGGCGCCGGCGCCTCTCAGGTGAGCGTCGGCGCTGCGAAGACCCCTGCCGTGATCACCTTCCTCGGCGGCGCCAGCGTCACCGTGAGCGACCTCACCTTGGCGGCTGCGGACACAGCGGTCGACCAGGTCGGCGGCGCGCTCGCCCTTCGGGGGGTTGCGGTGGTGGGGTTCTCCAGCACGGCGCTGTGGGTGGAGAGCGGCGACCTGACCCTGGAGGACGCGGTGCTGTCCGACAACCACGGGCGCCAGGGAGGAGCCCTAAGAGCGACGGACAGCCGGGTCGACCTCACCGACGTCACCTTCGAGCGGAACCGAGCGGAGACCACGGGGGGCGCGCTCGACGCGCTCGACAGCACGGTGGAGGCGGTGCGGGTCAGCTGGATCGACAACGAGGCCGGCACGGAGGGCGGCGCGATCGCTTCGGAAGGGAGCGTGCTCCGAGCGTCGGCTAGCCCCTTCTCTGGCAACCAGGCGTCCTTGGGGGGCGCTGCGGTCGTCCGCGGTGGAACGGTGAGCCTCGACGGGAGTCGCCTGGAAGCCAACGCGACCACATCGGGCGCCACGCTCCACACCGAGGACGCCGCGCTGTCGCTCGACGAGGTCGACTTCGAAGCCAACGCCGGCTCGGCGGTGACCTCACTGGGTGGCACCGTCGCCCTGCGCGACCTCCAGGTCCGCGGCCACGACGTGGGCGTTCGGCTCGAGGGCGTGCGGCAGAGCACCGCGATCCGCCTGCACCTGGCGAGCAACTCCGAGGGGTTGATCGTGCGCGACGCGGCCGATCTCCGCATCGCGAACCTCGTCGCCATCGCGAACAGCGGCGCGGGCGCCACCTTCGGCGGGGACAACACCGACCTGGTGCTGGAGAACGCCGACCTCGTCGACAACGAGCGTGGACTGTTCGTGAGCGATGGGTCGGGCGGGACGGTCGTGAACGTGAACGCGGTCGCCAACACGGCGGGCGGCTTCGCGGCCGAGTCCGGCACCGTCTCGGTGAGCCATGCCAACGCTTGGGGCAACGGGAGCGACTGGGGGGCGCTGGGCGACCTGGCCGGCGCGGACGGCAACCTGTCCGCCGACCCGGTCTACGCGGCGCTCTCCGCCGACGGCGCCGACAACGACGCGCTCGGCCTCTTGTCGGGCTCGCCCTGCATCGACGCCGGCTCGACGGCGATCATCGATCTCGACGGCACCCGCAGCGACATCGGGAGCTTCGGGGGCCCTGATGCGGAGGTCAGCGACGACGACGGCGACGGCTACGCGGAGTCCACGGGAGACTGCGACGACGACGACGCCAGCGTGCACCCGGGAGCGGACGAGACCTGGTACGACGGCGTGGACAGCGACTGCGACGGCGCGAACGACCACGACGCCGACGGGGACGGCTGGGCCGGAGGCAGCGAGGACGCCGAGGACTGCGACGACCAGGACCCCGAGGTGCATCCTGGCGCCGACGACGTGAACGGGGACGGGAGCGACACCAACTGCGACGGCGTGGACGGCTACGCGACAGGTTCGGCCCAGGACCGCGACGGCGACGGGTTCACCGAAGACGACGGCGACTGCAACGACTGGGACCGGCAGATCCACCCCGACGCGCCCGAGGCCTGTGGTTCCAACATCGACAACGACTGCGACGGCGTGCTCGATCGGCAGGAAGACGCGTGCGCCATCGACGGCGGGTGCGGCTGTGAGGCCGCTGGAAGCGCACGCGTGGCTTGGCTCGCGCTCCTGGCGTTGGGGCTCCGACGCCGCAGCTGAGCTTGCACGTCGGGTGCCTCGCCCGAGAAAGATCCGCAAGGGGTTGCGCGCCCTAGTTGAAATTGACTATCAGTATCATCACAACGGCACACGACGTTCAGGTTCCGTTGGAGGTGGCTCGTGATCGTCTGCATCTGCGAAGGCAAGACCGACAGGGACATCCGCCACGCCGTGGAAGACGGCTGCCAGAGCCTCAAGGACGTCGGCGACGCCCTCCGTGCCGGCACCGACTGTGGGAGCTGCTGCAAGCAGATCCTGGAGCTCCTGGAGGGCCATCGCCAGGCCGTGCAGGACCGCCGGAGCGGACGGCAGGAGCCGACGCGCTGACGTGGGCTGGTTAGACCTCCACCTCCGGAGGTCATCATGGGTCGTCACCTCGACAGCGAGATCGTCACCGCGCTCAACGAGGTCCTGACCGCCGAGCTCACGGCGATCAACCAGTACTTCCTGCACGCCAAGATGTACGCGAACTGGGGCTACGCGCGGCTCGCTGCGAAGGTGCGGCACGAGTCGATCGACGAGATGAAGCACGCCGACGAGCTCATCGAACGGATCCTGTTCCTGGGCGGACTCCCGAACGTGCAGCGTCTGGGCAAGGTCAACATCGGCGAGGACCCCCAGGAGATGCTCGAGCTCGACCTGAAGCTCGAGCACGACGCGCTGCCACGGCTCAACACCGCCATCGCGCTGTGCCGCGACCGGGCCGACAACGGCACCCGTCACCTGCTCGAGTCCATCCTCGTCAGCGAAGAGGAGCACGTGGACTGGATCGAGGCCCAGCTCGAACAGATCGGCCACATCGGGCTGCCCGGCTGGCTGGCCGAACAGCTGAAGGAGTGAGGCCGAGCCTCTTACCGGTACCCGCCCGGCAGCTCCTGCAGCCCCAACCGCGCGATCAGGGCCGCCTCCTGGACGTCCGCCTCGGCGACCAGCTCCACGCGCACGTAGTCGGCCTCCCCGATCGACGGCGCGTCGCCCTCGTCGACGCCCAGCCGCGCGAGCGCTTCGCGGAAGCTGGGGTCGTCGGGGTAGGTCCAGATCATGCCGAGCTCATCGAGGATGATCTGCGCACCTCGAGCGCCCTTGACCCAGAGCTGGTGACGCCCGTCGCCATAGACCAGGCCGGCAGCCGACGCGATGGCCTCGTGAACCGACGCGGGCTGCAGGTCGACCCCGACGAAGCGCTTGGGCTCTTCGTGCTGCTGCCCCGCCTGGCGGTCGACCAGCTGGACGTAGAGCACGCCGAGCGGCGCCTGCAGCAGGTCGACCATCGCGGCATGCACGGCCTGGAGGCGCTCGGCGGGCACGGCCACCGCCAGGCGCGTGGTGCCGTCGGGCGCCGCCTCGGCGAGGAAGCGGGTGGGCTGGGACTGGTCGAGCAGGCGGCCCTGCTCGTCGACGGCTCGTGCCTTGGGCTGCATGCGCGCCTCTATCCTCTGAGCTGCCGCAGGCCCCAGGCCGCGTGGGCATGCCAGGGGTCCCCCGCCTCCGCAGCGCTCTGGGCCGCGCGGTAGGCCTCGAGACCGAGCTGGTAGTAGACAGCGCGGAGCTCGCTCTTCTCGTGCTCCGCGGCGCCGGCGAGGTCCTCGGGCAGCGGCGGCGCGTCGGCCAACAGCACCTGCTCCCACGCCAGCCTGGCCGCGTCTCCGAGGCGAGCGGCGGACGCCGCCCGCAGCGCGGGCTCTTCGCTGGCTACGGCGCACAGGGCCTGGACCTGCTCCACCCAGCCGAGGAGCTCGGGCCCTCCCTGCTTCATCCTGGCCAAGGTCAGCTCCGCCTCGGCGAAGGCCTGCTCCGCCAGCGTCACCGGCTCACCGTCGAAGGGACGGGCATCACCGAGCGCCAGCTCGGCCTCGGTGCCGAACACGGCCACCTCGTCGGAGATGTCGGTCCAGTCGGCTGGTGCGGCCTTCGGGCCGCAAGCGAGGAACCAGAACAGCATCGTGCAGGCCTATCCCGTTAGAAACGCTGCATGCCCTACTCGGCGCCACCCGGACCACGCGGTCTGCCGACCTGGTACGCGGTGCGCGACCTGCGCATCGCGCCCGCCGTGGCGCTCGCACCCATGGAGGGGGTGACCGACCTCCCCTTCCGTCGCCTGGTGCGCGAGCTCGGACGACCCGGCCTGACCTCCACCGAGTTCGTGGCCTCGTCAGCCCTCCGAGCGGGCCGTGGAAGGATGTGGGAGACCGCCGCCATCGACGGCGACGAGCACCCGGTGAGCGTGCAGCTCTACGGAAGAGACCCGGCCGTGATGGCCGAGGCCGCCCGGGTGGTGGAGGATCTCGGCGCCGACCTGGTCGACATCAACATGGGCTGTCCCTCGAAGAAGGTCTGCCGGAACTCCGGCGGGTCTGCCCTGATGCGCGAGCCGGCACTGGCTGGCGCCATCGTGCGTGCCGTCCGGGCGGCCACCACGCTGCCGCTCACCGTCAAGATGCGCTCCGGCTTCGATGCCGGCGCACGCAATGCCCCCGAGGTGGGACGGATCTGCGTGGCGGAGGGTGCCGAGGCCCTGGTGGTGCACTGGCGCACCCGGGCAGACGGCTACGGCGGCGAGCGGCAGGTCGACAAGATCGCCGAGACCGTGGACGCCGTCGAGGTGCCGGTGGTGGGCAACGGCGACGTGGTGGACCTGGCCAGCGCCGAGGCCATGCTGCGGGACACGGGCTGCGCGGGGGTGATGGTGGGCCGTGGCGCGATGCGCGACCCATGGCTCTGCGGGCACATCGGCGCGTGGCTGCGCGGCGAGGAGGTCGTTGGGCCCAGCCCGGTGGAGCGGCTCAGGGCGCTCATGGCGTACTGGGACGCCGTCGAGACGAGCTCCGGGAGGCCGAAGGCGGCGCTGGGGCGCATGAAGATGGTCTCGAAGCAGGTGCTCGGGGGCCTCGCCGTGCCAGACGAGCAGCTCAAGTCGGTGCTCCGCGCGGTGACGCGCGAAGAGGCGGAAGCACAGCTCGCCGCCATCTTCGCAACGGACGCCGAACGCCCCGAGCGGCGAGCTTGACCACCTCGTCCAAGCTGGCGCTGCTCGCCACGCTGTACCTCTCACAGGGCCTGCCCTTCGGCTTCTTCACCCAGGCCCTCCCGGCGGTGCTCCGGCAGGAGGGCATGTCGCTGGGCGCGATCGGGCTCACCAGCCTGCTCGCCGCGCCCTGGGCCCTGAAGTTCCTCTGGGCGCCTCTCGTCGATCGCCACGGCTCCGAGCGCGTGGGGCGGCGCAAGAGCTGGATCCTGCCGCTGCAGGCCGGCGCCGTGCTCGCCATGGCCACCCTCGCGGCCCTCGAACCCGCAGACAGCGTGGTCCCCGTGCTGATCGGCGCGGTGCTGATCACCAACCTCCTCGCCGCCACCCAGGACATCGCGACCGACGGACTCGCGGTCAGCCTCCTGAGCCCGTCCGAGCGCGGCCCCGGCAACGGCGTGCAGGTGGCTGGGTACCGGGTGGGCATGATCGTCGGCGGTGGCGCCCTCCTGGTGGCGTTCGAACGCTGGGGTTGGGCCGCGACGTTTTCCGTGATGGCTGGCCTGCTCGCTCTCGCCACCGTGCCCATCGCGCTGCACCGCGAGGCGCCGTTCCTCGCCGCCGAGCGGCCCACGCTTCGGGCCGGCCTGGCCCTGCTGCGACGGCCCGGCATCGGGCGCTGGCTCCTCGTGCTGGTCGCGTACAAGGGGCCCGACGCCATGGCGAGCGGCATGTCCAAGCCCCTGCTGATCGATCTCGGGCTCGACCTGGCCGACCTCGGCCTCATGCTGGGCACCGTGGGCTTCACCGCCGGCCTCGTCGGCGCCCTGCTGGGCGGCTTCGGTGTGGCGCGGTTCGGACGGACACGTGCGCTGATCGGCTTCGGCGCCCTCCAGACCCTCGGGGTGGCCGGCTACCTCCTCCCGGCCCTCGGCTACACGAGCACGCCGGTGCTCTACCTGGTCACCAGCGCCGACACCTTCTTCGGTGGCCTCGCCACCGCGGCCCTGTTCACCGTGATGATGGATGCCTGCCGCGTCCGCCACGAGGGCAGCGACTACACGGCGCAGGCGAGCGTGGTGGTGCTCGGCACCGGGCTCACGGGTGCCTTGGCGGGGTTCTCCGCCGACGCCCTGGGCTATGCGGGGCACTTCGCACTCGTCACCGTGGTCACGGGAGCGAGCGTGATCTGGATCGCTGCGAGGCTGCGCGGCCTGAGGGAGCCCGCCGACCTGCTCGGCGCGTAGGCCGACAGGCCCTGCCACCAGCGGATGGCGAGCGCTCTCGGGCCGGTTCCACACGCACGGCGTCGCCGACTGAGCGAGAATCTCTTTCACCTCCCCGTCCCTCGCGGGTCTGGTGGTTGAAGGAGGCGATGCATGCCGGCGACCGAGGCCGAGGTCCAGGTGCTCTACGAGCAGTACGGTCCGATCCTCTACAACCGCTGCCGGCGCATCATGGGCAACGACGAGGATGCCCACGACGCCGTGCAGGAGACCTTCGCACGAGTCATCCGCAGCTGGGACACCTTCCGGGACGAGTCCAGCCCGCTGACGTGGATGTACCGGATCAGCACCAACTGGTGCCTGAACCAGATCCGCAACCGGCGGTCCCGCCGAGCCAAACACCACGTCAACCGCGAAGACATCCTCGGCGAGGAACACACGCAGCACGCGGGGGGTGCCAAGGACGACGAGCGCACGGTGCGCACCCTGCTGGCTGGATGCGACGAGGAGACCCAGGCCATCGTCATCCACCTCTTCTTCGACGAGCTGTCGCGGAAGGAGGTCGGGGAGCTGCTCGGCATGTCCCAGCCGACCCTGCGAAAGCGCATCGACGCGTTCTACAAGCGCGCCCGCCGGGTGCTGGAGTCGGCCCCGGTGACGAGCGCTGCCGCCGTGTTGCTCGTGCTGTTCTGGGTGATGTCGTGATCGATCTCGAGCGCCACGACGGTGTGTCGCGCCTCGAGCTCGGACGGATGTCGTCCGGCGAGCTCCCCCGCGCCCACGACGAGCGGTTGGCCGCCTTCGAGCGGGAGGTCGCCGCGGAGCCGCTTCCGGCGTTCGACTTCGCTGCGCTCCGTGCGGCGAGCCACCGCGTGGAGGAGCCGCCCGCCGAGCGGCCACCGGACAAGGCACCCTGGTGGCGTGGCGTGTTCGCCGTCCTGGTGCCGCTGACGGTGGCAGCCCTCGCCATGGTGGCGATCCGCTCGCCCGAGCCGGGCACCCACGGCACGAAGGGGCATGCGGACCTCGACTTCTTCGTCGACAAGGACGGCGAGGTCCGGCCCGGCGTCGACGGCGAGACCCTGGCGCCCGGCGACCGCGTGCAGTTCTCCTACCGGGCCGACGGCCTGGACAGCCTCGTCATCGTCAACGTGGACGGCACCGGAACGATCACGGTCTTCTTCCCCGAGGACGAGCAGGGACCACCCGGCGAGGTCATCCCGGGCGGCCGCCAGCTGCTCGACTTCAGCGTGGCCTTGGACGACGCGCCTGGACCCGAGGTGTTCGTGGGGGTCTTCGGAGTCGGGAGCGTGGGCGAAGCGGTGGACCTGGTGGAGCTGAGCTTCGAGGGCGGCGGCCACGCTGCCCTGCTGGAGCTGCCGCTGACCGACGACGCCGTGGACGTGGTGCGGGTGGAGAAGAGCCCGTGAGGTGGTCCTTCCGCACGCTCGTCGTGCTCGTCATGACCGTGCTCACCGCCCAACCCGCGCTGGCCGGTGTGCGACGCATCGCCATCCTCGCGGGCAACAACCTCGGCGCGGAGTCGGGTCGGCCGCTGTACTACGCCGAGCGCGACGCCGAGAAGGTCAACGAGGTCCTGACGCTGATGGGCGGCTTCCACGAAGCGGACAGCCGTGTCTACCTGGGCGCCACCCGCAACCAGCTGCTTCGAGCCATGGGAGAGGTCCAGGACGACATCGCGTGGTCCCAAGATCGGGGCGACGAGGTGGTGTTCCTCTTCTACTACTCGGGCCACGCGGACGAGAACGGGCTGCAGCTCGGGCGAACCGAGCTGAGCTACGACGAGATCGACGCCCTGCTCGAGCGGTCGGGCGCCGACGTGAAGGTGGCCTTGCTCGACGCGTGCCAGTCGGGCACGCTGACGCGCACGAAGGGCGGCAGCCGAGCACCGGGCTTCGTGTTCGACGTGACCGAGCGCCTGGAAGCCTCGGGGACCGTGGTGATCACCAGCTCGACGGGCGACGAGGCGAGCCAGGAGAGCGACGAGATCGGTGGCTCCTACTTCACCTACTTCCTGGTCAGCGGCCTGCACGGTGCAGCCGACGCCGACGACGACGGACACGTCACCCTGTCCGAGGCCTACGAGCACGTCTACCACCAGACCGTGTTGCGCACCTCCACGACCCGGAGCGGCACCCAGCACCCGACCTTCGAGTGGGACCTCGCGGGGACCGGCGCCGTGGTGCTCACCGAGCTCGACTCCGATCGCGCGTTCCTGGGCTTCGGCGACCAGCTGCACGGCGACTTCAGCGTGTTCGACGCCACGCGGAAGGCGTTCGTGGGTGAGATCCGGGCGGAAGGCACCCCGATGAAGCTGGCCGTTCGGCCGGGGCGCTACCTGGTCCAGCAGCGCTTCCCCACCCACCTCGTGGTGGCCGACGTGGTGGCCTGGGAGGGCGAGGTCACCGAGCTGCTCGGCGAGGACTTCCACGCGGTCGAGTACGAGAACGACCTCGCCAAGGGCAGCATGGAAGAGCTCGCGCGGGAAGCTCGCATGCCTCGGACCTCCGCGCGGATCCTGTGGGGATCCATCGGGGCGAGCAACGCCACCTTCGCGTCGAGCTACCTGCCGCGCGTGCCCGCCGTGGGGCTCTCCGTCCGTCGGCAGGCCCTCGAGGGGCGCACCTGGACGTCGGCCGACCTCGCGTGGGGTGGGGGCCGCTCGGAGCTGCAGATCACCAGCGTGCCGGACGTTCCCGTCGGCCTCACCTACGTCACAGGGGCGGTCGGGTTCGGCTACGCCGCGAGCTGGAAGGCCTTCGAGGCTGCAGGTGGCCTGCGTGTGGGCCTGCTGTGGGCCGAGCGCAGCTTCGACGAAGAGCAGGCGGTGCCGACCCAGTCCATGACCGCGTTTGCACCTGGGCTCGTCGGACGACTCGGCTGGCAGCCCGGACGCTTCCAGCTGGAGCTCGAGCTCCAGAGCACCTACGTGCCCTACGCGGTCGACGAGGAGACGCGAGGCTTCGGCCTGTCGGCCGGCTACCTCGCGATGGGCTACCGCTTCTGATGGTGGTCTGGCTCATCGGATGCGGGGCGTCGCTGTCCAACGAGGTCTTCCTCGAGGACGCGGACTTCCTCGCAGCGCTACCGGGCCGCGAGCAGCTCGCGGCGACCTACCCGGGCTCGCCGGGCTGTGGTGCGATCGGCGACGACGTCGCCTCGCTCTACACCCTGACCGTCTGCAGCCTGGAGGGCACCGACAACCTGTTGGCCCAGACCACCGCGACCACCGATGTGGTGCGCGCCGTGGCACCCACCGAACGCGACACCGACTACCGCCGGTGGGGTCCCGGCGCCTGGGACCTCGCCCCGGGCGCCTGGCTGCTGGGCGAGATGAGCCGATCCGGCACCGGGGCCTACTACGCCTGGACCTTCTCGGTCGCCGAGAGCGTTGACGGACCCTGGGAGCCGCTGCTGGACGGGTACCACTACGGAGGTGCCGAGGCGATCAGCACGGGGGTCGGTGCCTTCGACTGGGACGTGGCGCAGCAGTACCGCTTCGACGATCAGCCGGGCGAGGGCGTGGTCACCGTGACCTACGACTCGAGCGGCGACGGCGAGGTGCTCGTCGAGGCCCAGGACGTGGCCTTCGGCTTCGGCGCGCAGCCGGCCAGCGCGGACTGGTGGTTCGGCGCGGATCCGGACGGCGGTGGCGACTTCGAGTACCGCAGCTCCGACACGCTCGGCGACGACGTGGACGCGAGCATCCGTGCGCGCTTCGACGAGACCGGGGCTGGACGCGCCGACGCGGTGGTCAACGAGACCTTCTTCGAGGGCGCGATCGTCGACTTCGTGCAGTGCTGGGACGCGACCGGAGCGCTCACCTGGCAGTGGGAGGCGACCAGCGGATCGGAGGAGGGATCGGTCGATGCCTGCATCTTCGACGACAAGGCGCGGGCCGAGAACCTGCCGTGAACACCGTGCTGGTGGCGTGTCCCGCAGCTACTCGGCGTACGCGCTGACCTCGTCGCAGCCGCGCTCGGACCAATCGACCGCCTGCGTCTCGCACGTCGCTTGCTGGGACTCCTCCGCCTCCCAGTGGGCGTCGTAGCAGTCCTCGATCGACTCCCAGCCCTCCGCCCGGAACCAGCTGGCCCAGCCGTAGCCGCAGCGGTCGAGGAAGGCCTCGTACTGCTGGCAGAGGTGGATGCAGCTGTTGTCGCAGGACAAGATGACGAACAAGGCGAGCACGGACGCAGGGTCGCCGCAGACCACGAGCCTCGTCAAGTCAGAGGTGAGCGCCCACCGCGAGGCTGCCATGCAGCGTCCACCAGTCGGTGAGCGTCGCGTCGAGCGCGGACCGATCCTGACCCCAGGACGTGCGCACGCCAAGATCGAGGAAGAAGCGCCGCTCTGCATCGAGCGCACGCCGCGCGCCGCCCTCCATCGTCAACAAGGGCACGGCATGGGGACCGTCGTAGTAGTCGTCGAGATCGAAGCGCGAGAAGCCCATGCCGAAGGTGCCTCCCCAGCGCAACTCCGGGTCGTAGCGGATGAGCGCGAGCACGCCGTAGTGCACCCAGTCGAAGGTCTCGCGCTCCACGGAGCCATCGCTCAGGACCTCCTCCCGCTCCTGCTGCAGCAAGGCCGAGCCGGCGGCGAAGACCGACAGCCCGACCCGGGGGCCGGGGTCATCGGAGCCGACGAAGGCGTCGTACCGACCCTGCCAGCCCAGCCCGAAGCCCGCCACCGGCCACTCCCCCAGCACGCTGCCCGCCAACACTCCCGCGCTGACATCGGTGTCGAACGCGGGCGTGTCGCCGGCGTGGGCGAGGGCAAGGACAAGGATCATCGCTTCGGCCTAACGGGCGCAGGACCGTCTGGATGGATCGGTGGCGGTCGGGTCACGGCGACCGCCTGGGTGCAGCGGGCCAGGACCTCGGCGGGCAGGCCCTCGCAGTGCGCCTCGTCGCGCCCCCAGCTCAAGAAGCCCTGCTCCCAGAACCGGGACCAGAAGCGCTGGTCCAGATCCGTAGCCTCCGACAGCGCTGGAACCCAGCGCTCGTAGATCGCGAGCGCCTCCGGGTACAGGGCCGCGAACCCTGTCGCGTCGCCCTGGAACAGGCGGTGCACCGGGGTCTGCCAGAGGTGCTGGGCGCAGTCGTTCACGAAGTCGCCGGACAGCAGGCACGCCGCGGCCGCGTCTTCGCTTCGCCCTCGGCGTCGAAGCGTCTCGGCCGCCTCGAAGAAACACTCATGGCGCCACAGCCCCTCGTTGACGCGGTCGCACCACTCCGTCGGGACGGAGCTCGGACCGCGCACGGCCCGTCGTGCCACCAGGAGCTGACAGTCTCCCCGGGTGCCCGCATCCGAGAGCCCGTCGCACCGAGACATGGCGGTCTCCGGCTCGGCCTTGAGCTCGGCGATCACCTGCGTGTAGACCGCGACATCCTCCGGGGGTTCGGGCACAGCATCCGTGCACGCCCAGAGCGCGATCACGGCCGCCAGGATGCGACCTCGTCGGGCACGTGCAGCCCTTGCGCCGCGAGTGCGCGGCTTCGCTCGATGAGGAGCGCTCCCGTGAGCAGGGCTTCGCACACGCCCACCGTGGTCCGCGCCTCGACGGGTTCCAGGGAGGAGCCCAGGGCCCAGTCGTTGAACGCACCCATGGAGGGTCCGCACCAGATCTGGAAGTCCTTCTTCCGGTCCGCGTCGCCTTGACGCGCCCATCGACTGGTCATGCCGAGGTACCAACGAAAGACCAGGGCCATCTTGTGCCGACCGTCGGTGGCGGCACGTTCGAGCTGGGCCGGGTCGCGCTCTCCCCAGTAGGCCTCGCAGAGGGCCCAGACGTCGTCGAAGCTCTGCTTGAGGATGGTCTTCTCGACCTTCTTCCGGTCCGCATCCGGAACGTCCTCCCAGCGCTTGTGGGCCTTGTACAGGGCGTGCAGCTTCTTGCTGCGCTGGGCGTAGAGGCTGCCGCGGGAGAGCACCTGCACCTCGGCCCCCAGCTCGAACATGTCTGGAGCGGGGCCTCGGGCCACGTCGGCCATGCCGGCGCCGGCCAGCATCTCCTTCACGAGCCGGCTGGTGCCGGCCTCGGCGGTGGCCTGGAGCACCGATCCGCACAGCACGTAGTCCGCGCCCAGGGCGAGCGCGCCGGCGATGGACGCTGGCGTTCCGATGCCTCCCGCGGCCCCGACCGAGACAGTGATGCCGCGGGAGGCCCAGTCCTGGTCCAGCGCAGCTCGCTGCACCTGGCGCCGAATGAGGGGCACGAGCACGGGCAGCGGACGGCTGTCGGTGTGGCCCCCGGAGTCGGCTTCACACGTGATCGCGTCGGCCATCGGCTGGTTCGCCGCGACGGCCGCCTCCTCGGCCGTGAGCTCGCCGCGCTCCAAGCAGCCGTCCAGCAGGCGCTGCGGAGGCGGCGCCAGGAAGTGACGGGCCACCTCCGGCCGGGAGATCTTCGCGAAGAGGAAGCGCGGAGCACCGTGTGCGCGACCGCTGTACCGGTAGACCAGCAGGGCTGGCGTGAGCCCCATGTAGGCCGACGCCGACGCGTACGAGACGCCGGCCTCCACGTACAGCCTGGCCACCGCGAGCTCCGCCGCCGGCTCGTTGGGGTTGTGCAACAGGTTCGCCCCCCAGGGCCGACCACCGAGCCGGCGCGCGAGCGCGTGCACCGCCTGGTCGACGAACTCCAGGGGCACACCACCCGCGCCGTAGAAGGCCAGGAAGCCGGCTTCGGCGAGGGCGGTCACGTAGTCGAGGCTGGCGATCGCCCCAGCCATGGCACCGCCGACCAGGTTGTGGCTGACACCGAAGCGCTCCCGGAAGCTGGCGGCCCCGAGACCACCGTGGGCCGGAAGCGCGCCCAACAAGGGAAGTGCGCCGGGGCCGTCGCCGTGCCGACCGGCCGAGAACCACGCCAGGCCCTCGCCGGTGTGGCAGGCGAACACCGCAAGGTCGGGGTCCGCCAAGAGCTGCAGCGCCGGCGCCCGGGTGGTCGGATCCGGCATGAACCGGGGCGCATGAGGCGCCGCCAGCTCCGCGCTCGCCTCGATCGGGAGGTGCTCCTCGAGCACCTCACCGCCCGGCCAGGCCACCGCAAGGTGGGCGCCCACGCCGTTGCGCTCCAAGGTGAGCACGACGCCGCCATCCTCGAGCACCAGGGACTGGATGCCGGGGTCCGCGTGCAAGAGCCCGACGAGCAGCGACGTGCCGCGCTCGTCCATCTCCTGTTGCAAGCCCCCGCCTTCGCCGGCGCCGCTGTGCTCACCGTGCAGGGTGCGGATCCGCCAGGACGCGGGACGGAAGGCGGTCAGGACCTCGGCCGTGCTCATCATGCCTTCCGCCTAACCCTGATGGCGCCGGTCAGGACGCGCAGATCCTCCAGGATCAGGTAGAGCACCGGCACCACCACGAGGATCCCGGCCGTGGCCACGGACAGCCCGAAGGCAATGCTGACGGCCATCGGCGCCAGCAGCGGTTCTTCACCAGCGAGCCCGAGGGCCAGGGGTAGCAGGCCGAGCACGGTGCTGATCGTGGTGATCAAAATCGGGCGCAGCCGGGTCAGGCTCGCTTCACGGACCGCTGTCACCGGGTCGTCCCCGGCGCGTCGACGCCGGTTGATGAAGTCGATCAGCACCAGGGAGTCGTTCACCACGATGCCGACCAGCCCCACCGCTCCCACCGCGGCGATGAAGCTCAGGTCCATGTCCAGCAACAACAAGCCCAGGATCATGCCGGCGAGTCCGAGCGGAACCGCCGAGAGGATGATGAGCGGCTGCACGTAGCTCCGGAACTGGAGCGCCAGGACGAAGTACATCAGCCCCAGGCTGAGCATCACCGCCGCAGGGAGCTGGGAGAAGCTCTTCTCGGTGTCCGCCACCTGGCCGCCGTAGAACAGGTCCACGCCGGGGTGGAGCCTGGTGAGTTCCGCGGCCGCGGCGTCCAGCGCCGACCGCTCGGTTTCCGGCGTGGTCAGCGCCTCGTCGATGCCGGCGGTCAGCCGAACCGCGAGCCGGCCATCCACACGGCGGATGCGGGCCTCGCCGCGTGTCCGCGTCAGGGTGGCCAGCTGGCCCAGCCGTGGCAGGCGGCCGTCCGGGCTCGCGAGCACCAGGTCGCGCACGCGTTGCAGATCGCCGTCGGTGCCGGCCACGCGCACCACGACCTCGGTGGTCTCCGCGTCCAGGGGCATCTCGACCGCGACGAGCCCGTCGAGAGCTGCCCGCACCGCCGCGGCAACCTGGGCCTGTCGGAGCCCGAAGAAGGCGGCCCGCTGCGGATCGACCTCGACGACCAGCTCCTCGGGCCCCTGGCCGGCCTCCGAGCGCACATCGGTCACACCGGGACGGCCCTCGAGGTGGGCGATCAGCGCTTGCGAGACCGCAGCGACCTCTCCTTCCGCCCGACCGCGCACCTTCACGTCGATCGGCAGCCCGGCAGGGGGCCCACCCTCGACGGTGCGGGCCGCCAGGTCGACGATCTCGGGCTGCTCCGCCACCCAGGCTCGGAGGTCGTCCATGAAGGCCGGCACCGCCTCGAAGACCTCGGGCTCGTTGTCGAAGCCGATCTTGAGCTGCCCCCTGTGCGCACCCCACCCCGGGAAGTCCTGTGGGTCCGGCTGGAAGCCCGCGAGCCCTCGGGTCCAGATGACCAGGCCCTCGCCATGCTCGGCGACCCACTCGTCCAAGCGCTGCACGGTGTCGACCGTGTCGGCGAGATCGGCGGACGGCGGCAGGTCCACGTTGACCAGGTACCAATACGGCGAGCCTTCGGTCTGAAGCGTTCGCCGCAGCAGGCTGCCGGCGCCAAGGATGCCGGCGAAGAGCACCACGAGGGTGGCGAACGCGACGTAGCGTCGACGGGGGGCCACGAGGTGATCCAGCAGCGGCGCGTAGAGGCGCTTCAGCGCGCGGATCGGGCCTGCCTCCCCCGGGGCGCTCCGAGGCGCGTGCTCGGCGAGGTGACCGGGGAGCACGATGAAGGCTTCGAAGAGCGAAGCGGCGAGGGCGAAGAACACGATCGCCGGGATGATGCTCATCACCCGCCCGACCGCACCGTCGAGCATGGCCATCGGTGCGAAGGCCAGGCAGGTGGTCGCCGTGGAGCTGAACACGGCGCCGAAGACCTCCCGGGTGCCGTCCGCGACCGCCTGCAGCCGTTCCTTGCCCAGCTCGAGGTGGCGGCGCACGTTCTCCACGATGATCACCGCATCGTCGACCACGATGCCCGTCACGATGAGCAGCGCGAAGGTGGAGATGATGTTGACCGTGTGGCCGGCGACCTGCATCAGCCCGAAGGCACCGAGGAAGGCGACGGGCACGCCCCACAACACGATCATCGCCGATCGCCCGCCGATGAAGAACCACAGCGTGGCGGCCACGAGCGCCAGGCCCGCGAGGCCGTTCTGGCCGAGCACGCGGAGTCGGTCGGAGACCGCGCGCGCCGAGTCGTCGAGCCCCCGGAGGCCCATCCCGGCGGGCAGCGCGGTCCGCTCGGCTTCGATCCACTCGTAGATCTCGGCAGCGACCTCCACGCTGTCCGCTTCGTCCTCCCGCTCCACTTCCAACATGATCGCGGGCTGGCCGTCCACGAACCTCAGCACGCTGGGGTCGCGCCAGTCGAGGAACACCGATCCGAGATCGCCGACCGTCAGCGCGTTCGCGCCGTCCGATCCCAGGGCGACCGCGGCGACATCGGCGACCTCGGCGAGGGCCGTCTCGGACCGGACGAGCACCCGCTGGCCCTCCAGGCTCACCTCCCCGCCGGGCAGAGCGAGTCCAGCCGCTTCGATGGCCGCGGCCACCTCAGCCGGTCCGAGACGCCGTGCGGCGAGCTGCTTCGGGTCGAGGTCGACGCGGACCACACCGACCGCGTAGCCGCGGAGCTGGACCTCCTTCACACCGGGAACCGCCGTGATGGCCTCGGCGAGACGCTCCGCCAGGTGCACCTGGCGGATGTCGCCGGTCAGCCCCACCTGAAGGATCGGCACACGCAGACGCAGCACCCGAACGTCGGCCTCGAAGGCCCCGGCGGGCAGCTCGATGCCCGTGACGGCCCGCTCGACCTCGTCCCGCGCGGCGTCGACGTCGGTGCTCCCGGTCAGCTCGATGCTGAGCTGGCCCAGGCCCTCCCGGCTGTCGCTGTGCACGTGCTCGAGACCCTCCACGCCCTCGATCGCGTCGGCGATGGGACGCATGAGGCGCTCGTCGACGTCGCGCGGACCGGCACCCGGCCACACGCTGAACACGCCGATCTTGTCGACGCTCACCTGGGGGAACTCCTCCTTCGGGAGGCGGTTCCAGGCCAGCACGCCCCAGAGACACACCGCCCAGAAGGTGAGGTTCAAGAACACCGGGTTGTCCAGCGTGAGCTGGAGAACGCGCTTCATGGGACCTGCTCGACCGCCACGACCCGGGTGCCGTCGGCCAGCTCGGGTCCCCGGATCACGACGGAGTCGCCCGCGTCCACCCCGGTGACCCACACGGTGCTCGCCTGCTCGGCCTGCACGACCACGTCGTGCTCGACGACCACGCCGTCCTCGACCACCGCGACAGTGGACCCGCGCAGCGCCGCCACCGGCAGCACCACGGTGCCGTCCGGGACGGGCAGCACCACGTTCACCTCGACCGTGAGGCCGGCGGGCACATCGGCATCGACGCCGAGCTCCGCCTCCCAGGTCAGCGTGCGTGGGTCGGCGGCCGGGGCGACGTGCCGAAGGCTCGCTGGCCACACCGCCCCCTGCCCTGCGACCGAGAACCGCGTCCCGTCCACCGCCATCACCTCGTCTTCCAGCAGGCCGACGCGCACCACGCGCTCGTCCCGCGAGACCACACGGGCCACGGGGGTGCCGGGCCCCACGACCTCGCCGCGCTCCGGCGCGAGGAGCGCGAGCGTGCCGTCGAAGGGGGCACGGAGGGTCATGTGACTCAGCTGCACCTCGGCCAGGGAGTGCTGGGCGAGCTTGGCGTCGACCCCGACCTCCAGGCGTTCCACGGCGGTCCGGGCCGCATCGACGTCCGCCTCGCTCGCCGCGTCACCCAACGCGGCCAGCCGCTCCAGGCGGCGCTCGGCCTCGGCCAGCTGCGCTCGGGCATCGAGCACTCCGGCGCTGGCCAGGTCCAGCTGCGCACGGAGCTCCCGCGCATCGAGGCGCAACAAGGCCGCGTCGCGGGCGACGTCGGCGCCCGGCTCCACCACCCGCTCGACCACGGTGCCCCCGAGTCGCGGGGCGAGCACGGCATCCTGCGCGGGCTCCAGGGAGGTCACCAGCACCCGCGTCGGACCTGCCGTCGGGACCGCGGCGGCGACGCCCGCGACGCGAGGGGTGCGGTCACGAACGAGCGCCGGCTCCGCGTCGGCGCAGGCTGTGAACGTGAGCGCCAGGCCGATAGGGGTCATGTCGGCGCCTAACACGGCCCGGAGGCGTGATGAGCGGCACACCTGTCTACTGGGACTACTTGAAGCTGGCCGAGCTGCTGGCGCTCCAGGGCGGATTGGACAACGACGAAGACCGGCTCCTCCCGGACGAGCTGCACTTCATCCTGGTCCACCAGGTCTCCGAGCTCTGGTTCAAGCTCATCCTGCGCGAGCTGCGCCTCGCGCGCGACGAGCTCGAGAACCCCTTGGCCGAAGAACGGGTGCCGCACGTGGTGCACCACCTGAACCGGATCAACGCCATCCTGAAGCTGTGCGTGTCGAGCTTCGAGGTGATGGAGACCCTCACCCCCCAGGACTTCCTCGACTTCCGCGACAAGCTCATCCCAGCCAGCGGCTTCCAGAGCTTCCAGATGCGGGAGATCGAGATCCTGCTCGGCCTCGAGGAGACCACCCAGCGGCACACCTATGGCAAGGCGGACGCCATGGAACACATCCGCGCCCTCGCCGAGCACTCGCCCGCAGGCGCCTTGGCGTGGGCCAGGATCGAAGGAGCGCGCAGCGAGCTGAGCCTCCGGGCGTCTCTGCACCGCTGGTTGTTCCGCACCCCCATCGAGGGTTCCACCCCCGATCAGGAGGGAGACGTCGTGGTCGTGGCCGACTTCGTCGAGCGCTACCTCGACGGCCTCCGCACGATGCACGCGAGCCAGTTCGACCGGATGAAGGACCTCCCCGACGCGGACCCCGACGGCCTCGAGAGCAAGTTCTCCGGGCTGAGGAAGCAGGCGCGTGCCTACCTCGAAGCGGAGGACGCGCCGGAGCCCGAGCGCGCGCGGCTGGTGCGCATCCGAGCGGCCGTGCTCTTCCTGGAGAGCTACCGTCACCTCCCTCTGCTCGCCTGGCCGCGCACGCTGGTCGACACGGTGGTCGAGCTCGAGGAGCAGCTCGTGCTGTGGCGGCACCGGCACGCGCGCATGGTGGAGCGAACCATCGGCCGACGCATCGGAACGGGCGGGTCGAGCGGGGTCGACTACCTCGACCTGACCACCAACTACCGGGTGTTCCGCGAGTTGTGGGCGGCGCGCACCCTGCTCCTGCCGCGCGCCTACCTCCCGCCTCTGCGAAACCCCGACTTCTACGGCTTCGCGGGATAGGCGGCCGCCATGGAACTGCAAGGACGACGCGCCCTGGTCTGCGGCGCGAGCAAGGGCATCGGACGCGCCACGGCCGTGGCGCTTGCCGCCGAGGGCGCCACCGTCTTCGCGTTGGCTCGGAGCGTCGACAAGCTCGCCACCCTGGCCCGTGAGACCGGCGCCGTGCCCGTGGTCGCGGACCTGCAGGATCCGGAAGCGTTGGACGACGCCATTGGCGCCCTGTTGGAAGCGGGCCCCTTGCACATCCTCGTCAACAACACCGGCGGTCCCCCCGGCGGACCGCTGCTCGAGGCCGGCCTCGACGCGTTCCGCGTCGCCTTCGAGCGGCACGTCCTGGCCGCCCACAGGCTGGCCCAGCTCACCGTCCCGGGCATGGCCGCCGCGGGCTACGGACGGATCGTGAACGTGGTCTCGACCTCGGTGCGCGAGCCCATCCCGAACCTCGGCGTGTCGAACACCACCCGTGGCGCCATGGCCGGTTGGGCGAAGACCCTCTCGAGCGAGCTGCCGCCTGGGGTCACCGTCAACAACGTGCTCCCAGGCTTCACCGACACCGACCGGCTCGTGGGCCTGCGGGAGGGGATCGCGGCGCGCACCGGTGGCACCCCCGAGGGCGTGCTGGCAGCCTGGCTCGGACAGGTCCCGGAAGGGCGCCTGATCCGACCGGAGGAGACCGCAGCGGCCGTGGTCTTCCTCTGCTCACCCGCGGCCGGCGCCATCCGCGGCGTCTCGCTGCCCGTCGACGGCGGTCGGATGAGGTCCATCTGAGCACGCTCCGCACCCCCGCTCGATTTGGTAGCATCGTACTGGAGGCACCGATCCAGTCGCTGTTCGCCATCCTCGTGCTCGCCTCGGGCTGCGGCAACGACTACAGCGACTACCCGTCCGCCTACGACGACCTCGAGCACGGTCGCTGGTACTGGGGCGATCTGCACGCCCACACCCGCTACTCGATGGACGGCTGCGAGGACCCCGAGAACGAGTGTCAACACATCGGCGACGTGCCCGGCGAGATCTTCATGGAGGCCGCAGAAGACGCCGACATCGACTTCGCGGCCAACACGGACCACTCGGAATACGACCTCTACTACCCGGAGGGCTGGACGGGCCCCGCCTACGAGATCTGGGAAGGGCAGCAGGAGCTGGTGGCCAACGGCGAGGACGAGAGCTGGGTGCTGCCGCTGCTCGGGTACGAGCGGAAGGAAGACAACGGGCACCGCACGGTGGTGCTCGCGGAGCCCACGGCCTGCGAAGAGTACCGGGTCCCCGGCGCCGACCGAACCACCTCGAGCCAGGAATACACCGAGGCGGTCTACGAGCAGACCCGCGACGCAGCGGCACCCTCCACCGAAGAGTTCCGCGAGGCCATGGCCTTCGCCGAGAGCCAGTGCGACGCCGTGCGCTGGATGCACTTCACGCACCACCCCGCGTACTACCCACCCGGCGACGTGGACTGGAGCAAGAAGAGCAAGGACGCCGACTGGGAGTACCTCGTCGAGGTCTACAGCTCCCACGGGAGCTCGGAGTGCGTCGACGTCGACCGCGTCAACTGCGACTGGCGCATCAACGCCAACCGCAGCTACGAACCCGACGGCACGGTGCAGAAGGCGCTCGACCTGGGCTTCCGCCTGGGCTTCGTAGGCGGCACCGACGGCCACGACAGCCGGCCCGGCACCCTCGAGGACGGTGGCGGCCCCACCAGCGAGTGGGACGACGCCGACAACGACGGTGTGGGCGACACGCCCACGTCCCAGTACACCGGCGGTGGGTTGACCGGCGTGCTCTTGCGCCCGCCGATGGACGTCGACGACCTGTTTGACGCGTTCGAGGCCCGCCGTACGGTGGCGACCAGCGGGCCGCGGCCCGAGCTGGAGGTCTACGCCGAGGGCAAGTCGGGGCACCGCTGGCTTCCCGGCGAGCTCATCCCGTACGAGGAGGTCCCGCTCGACCTGTACGTGGACATCGGCAGCACCGACGCGCCTTGGACCCGCATCGAGCGCATCTCTCCGGACTTCGAGATCGCGGCCGCCAAGATCGGCACCGAGCTCGAGGACTACTGGCATCCGGCGCCGGAGACGTGGACCTACGTACGCGTTCGCTACGTGTACGAAGACGGCCGCGAGGAGCGGGTCTGGATCTCGCCCTGGTACGTCGACGGCGTCACCGGACTGTCCTGCGCCTCGTCGCCCGCGCGGCTGGGCTGGCTCTCGGTCGTGGCGCTCCTCGGCCTTGCCCGGAGGCGGCGCCCTCAGGCGTAGAGGTCGACCAGCTCGTCGAGGGCTGAGCCGAGCACCAGGGTCGAGAAGAACACGCGACCGCGCTCCGTCTCGAGCGGGGCGATCAACACCGCCAGGGGCGCGAGCACGGCGCACCCGCACGCCACCAGGCTGTCGAGGGTGGCCTTGGCGGTGAGCAGGAGGGCATCGGCGCGAACGTGCCGCCGGCTGAGACGCGGCATGCGGGGCAGCCCGATCACGCCGGGAAGCGACGAGCCGATGGGCAGGCGACGCGCCAGGCCGTAGGTGTCGAGCTCCGCCTCGAACCGCTCCGCACGCCGGAGCCATCCGTAGAACCCGCGCCCTCGAACCAGGGCGAGCACGCCCACGAGGGCCACGCCCACGGCCTGGACACCCTTCACGGCGAGCTTGGATTCGATCACCGCCAGCTCCAGCAGCAGCTGGTGTGCTCTGAGGGGCAGCGCGGGTGCGGGCTGTGTCACGATCCTCCGATAGTCGGCCGCAGACCTGATCGACCGCCCGACGACAGACAGGTGACAGTCACCTGACAGGCCCTTGACGAGCGCGCCCTCAGCCCACGAGCTTCCGCACGCCTTCCGACCGCAGCCAGGTACGCAGGCGGTCGCGGACGTCGCCCTGAACCACCAGGACATCGCCCTCGACCCGGACGCCGGTGCCCAGCGCCTTGGCGAGCCGTCGGGCCAGCTCCTTGCGCTGATCGTCGTCGGCCCGGAGCTTCTCGAGCAGGGTCACGGTCTTTCCGCCCCGACCCTTGCGCTCCATCCGCAGCACCAGCTTCGGCTGGCCCGCGAGGTCGAGCGCCGGCGGGCCCTCGGGCTCGGCGACCGGCCCGTCGACGGGGGCGCTGGCTTCGAGCCCGAGCCCGGCGAGCAGGCCGCCGAGCGACGTGGTGGCCGCACCTTCCGGCGAGGTGGGCGGCGGCTGCTTCTTCTTGCGTCTGGCCATGCACGCGCCCTAACCGAACCCGATACGGGCTCTTCGATGCGCTACGACATCTTCTTCTCCATCAGCCAGACCCCCGTCGACGGCGTGACACCGTCGGAAGCGCGGATGCTCGAGAACTTCTTCGAGCAGGTCGTGGTCGCCGACGAGCTCGGCTTCGACACCGCCTGGGTGGCCTGTGCGCACCTCTCGACACAGGTCCAGAAGCTGCACGCCAGGCCGGTGGTCCCGCACTGGCAGGGGGAGATCGGCCTGAACACCGACATCCTGCAGCTCGCGCACAAGGTCTTCGCCAGGACCTCTCGGATCGAGGTGGGGTCCGCGGTCGAGAACATCGTGCAGGGTGGCGGTCCGGTCGCCGCGGCCGAGCGGCTGGCCACCTTCGCGAGCCTGCACGGGCTGGACGAGCGGGAGACCCGACGTCTTCACTTCGGCTTCTCCGCCGGGCGCTTCGAGTTCATGAACCGGGCGTACGGCATCGTGCCGCGCTCAGCGGTCGAGGAAGCCGCCTGGCCCGCTCTGCGCGGCCAGGTCTTCGCGGAGGCCTGCACGGTCTTCTTGAAGGCGCTGGCCGGCCACACCTTCTCGTCCGACGACGTGCCCCCAACCGTGCTCACCCGCGCCAACTTCCGCAGCGATGGTGACTGGGAGCGCGTCCAGGCGGCGGCGGGCGGTTCCCCCAGCGCGGTCGAGGTCCCGCACCGCTGGGCCTTCGAGCCCTTGCGCATCGTACCGGCCGAGTGGCGTCGGGAGCTGATCCAGCTCGTCGCCGGCAGCCACGACCCCCGCGTGCAGGCGCTCTGCAACCAGCTCCTGCCCGTGCAGGTCTTCAACCTCTCGATCACACGACCCGACGTGATCGAGGCCACACACCGGCGCATGGCCGCGTGCTACCACCCCGACGGTGGTCCCTGGGAGCGGCACTACATGCCCCGCACCAGCTTCGTCTTCCTGAACGAACAGCCCGGTCTCTCGCCCTCCGAGCGGAGCGCCCGAGCACACCTTGAGGCCCGGGCCGCACTCGGCGCCTATTGGACCGCCTTGGAGGGCACGCTCGATCCCGCGAAGGTCGAGCGGGCCGCGTCGAACGCCCTGATCGGGAACGCCGACGAGGTGGCCGCCCAGGCACGCGAGCGCTTCCACCCGGCAGACCGCCTGATGTTGTGGTTCGACTTCTTCAACCACGACTCCGCACGGGTCTGCGACAACATGCGCGCCTTCGTCGACCACGTGATCCCGCGGCTCGAGGACGCGCGGTGAGAGCGGGACAGCCGGGAAGCGATCTGTACCCCACCTCTCCTCTGGGCGAGCAGATCGAGGGACTGCCCACGGGACGTGAGGTCGCCTGGGAACCGCTGGTCGACTACCGGCGTCACGGGGTGAGCGAGACCACGATCCACGGTGCCGTGGCGTGGGCGAGCGGCGATCGCATCGTGCACAGCTTCGGCGGGAACGTGCTGTGCTACGGCCGCTCGATGATGAAGCCCTTGATGATCAAGGTCTTCGTCGACGAGCTCGCCGAGCTCGACTGGACCCAGAAGGCCATCGCGTGTTCGAGCCACAACGGCACCACCGAGCACGTCGCCGCGGCGCAGAGCCTGCTCTCCGAGCGGGACTGGGGCCTGATGCAGACCCCTCTGGACGTTCCCCTGGTGCAGTTCGGACGCCAGGTGCGGCGTCCCAGGCGCTGGTACCACTGCTGCTCGGGTGAGCACGCGGCGATCCTGGCGGGTTGCCGGGCCAAGGGCTGGTCCCGTGCGGGGTACATGCTGCCGACCCACGACTTCTTCCAGGGCTACCTCGGTGTGCTGCGACAGGCGCTGGGCGACGACTGGAGCCCGCTGCGCACGGCCCGTGACGGCTGCGGACTCCCCACCGTGTCGAACACCGTGAGCGAGCTCGCGCGCTCCTTCGCGTGGCTCGCCAGGCACCGGGACGACGACTGGATCTGGCGAGCCATGGTCTCGCAGCCCGACCTCGTCGGTGGCTTCAACCGCGTCGACAGCACCATCCTGAAGGCCTGCGAAGGCGCGGTCGTGGCCAAGGAGGGCGCCGACGGCCTGCTCGGACTCGCCATCGTGCACCCCGACTTCCCCGAGGGCCTGGGGGTGGTCATCAAGATCGCGCACGGCTGGAACGCGCAAGCCACCTGGTACGTGGCGCGCGCGGTGCTCGGCGTGCTCGGCTTCGAGTTGCGCAACCCCTACCCGCTGCACCGGCAGAAGGCCTTCCTGGTGCCCGGCGTCGTGCCACCGCCCTACCTGGCCAGGCTGGGGCAGATCGACACCTGGGACGAGTGGGATCCCGACACCGACCGATGGATCGACTGGACCCCCTACGGGAGAAGCGCGTGATCCCGAGCCTCGAGAACTACATCGACGGTGCCTGGGTCGCGCCGGCAGACGGCCGGTACGTAAACGACTACGCTCCGGGCACCGGAGCCTTGATCGCGCGCATCCCGAGAAGCAGCCAGGCCGATGTCGACGCGGCCGTGGCCGCCGCGAAGCGCGCGCTGGGTGGGCCCTGGGGCAGCTTCACCGTGTCCGAGCGGGCGGACTTGCTCGACGAGGTCGCCGAGGCCATCGAAGACCGCATGCCCGAGCTCATCGAGCTGGAGAGCATCGACACCGGCAAGCCCGTCAAGACCGCGGGCAGCATCGACATCCCACGGGCCGTGGCCAACTTCCGCTTCTTCGCAGGCGCGGTCCGTCACGCCGGGTCCGAGTCCTATGCCATGCCAGGCGCGCTGAACTACACCCACCGACGCGCGGTGGGAGTGTGCGCGCTGATCACGCCCTGGAACCTGCCGCTGTACCTGCTGAGCTGGAAGACCGCGCCGGCGCTCGCGATGGGCAACACCATCGTCGCCAAGCCCAGCGAGATGACCCCCCTCACAGCCAACGCGCTTGCCCAGATCCTGCACGACGTGGGGCTGCCGGCCGGGGTGTTCAACCTCCTGCAGGGCGACGGTGAGGGCGCAGGCGGCCCCTTGACGGCGCACCCCGACGTCGACGCCGTGAGCTTCACAGGCGGGACCGCCACCGGCAAGCGCGTGGCCGCAGCCGCCGCCCCCGACTTCAAGAAGCTGTCTCTGGAGCTGGGCGGGAAGAACGCCACGATCGTGTTCGACGACGCCGATCTGGAGACCGCCGCGGCCGGCGCCGCGCGCGCGGCCTTCACCAACCAGGGCCAGGTCTGCCTCTGTGGGAGCCGCGTGCTCGTTCAGCGCGCGCTCTACGAGGCCTTCGTCGAGCGCTTCGTGGCCCACACACGTGCGCGTGTCATCGGAGACCCGAGCGATCCCGCCACCGAGCATGGGGCGCTCATCTCACAGGCCCACCTGAAGAAGGTGGAGAGCTACGTGCGCCTGGCGCGGAGCGAGGGCGCGACCACGCTGACCGGGGGCAGGCGCCCCGACCAGCTGCCCGAACACTGCCGCGGTTGGTACCTCGAGCCCACCATCCTCGCGGACCTCTCGCCAGAGAGCCGCACGTCCACCGAGGAGATCTTCGGTCCGGTGTGCACGCTGCACGTGTTCGACACGGAAGCGGAAGCCATCGCGATCGCCAACGGGGTTCGCTACGGCCTGGCCGCCAGCGTGTGGACCCGCGACCTCGGCCGTGCGCACCGTGTGGCACAGGCCCTCGAGACGGGCATGGTCTGGGTGAACACCTGGCTCCTGCGCGACCTCCGCGTACCCTTCGGGGGCATGAAGGACAGCGGCGTCGGCCGCGAGGGAGGCGCGCTCTCCCTGGCCTTCTTCTCCGAAGCACGAAACATCTGCATCAAGCTCTGAACCCGACACGAAGGAGCCTTCCATGGCCCTCCCCACCGCTTCCGACGGCAAGGTCGTCTCCATCCGCTACACCCTGAAGAACGACGCGGGCGAGGTCCTCGACCACAACGACGCCGATCCCCTTCCCTACCTGCATGGCACCGGACAGATCGTGCCCGGGCTCGAGGACGCGATCGCCGGCCGGGCAGCCGGCGACGTGTTCGACGTCGTGATCGAGCCGGCCGATGCCTACGGGCTGGGCGACGGCGTGGCCTTCGACGTCCCGCGCAACGCCTTCCCCGAAGGTGCTGAGCTCGAGCTCGGCCTGCAGGTGGTCGGTTCTGACGACGAGGGCCAGCCCACGCCGTTCTGGATCGCAGGCTTCACCGATGAGGGGGTCACCTTGGACCCGAACCACCCGCTGGCCGGTCAGCGCTTGCACTTCCACATCGAGCTCGTGGAGGTGCGTGATCCCACCACCGAAGAGCTGGCGCACGGGCACGCACATGGCCCGGGCGGCCACCACGACCACTGAGGGACACCATGGGTGAGATCGTCGCTGGGATGCTGGCACCGCATCCCCCGCACCTCGTGTACGCCGAGAACGCGCCGCAGAACGAACCCCGCTCCGAGGGCGGATGGGAGGTCCTGCGGTGGGGCTACGAGCGCGCACGCAAGAGCCTCGAGGACCGGCCCTACGACGCAATCGTCGTGCACTCCCCTCACTGGCGCACCACCGTCGGGCACCACTTCCTGGGGGTGCCGCACTTCGAGAGCCTGAGCGTCGATCCGGTCTTCCCCAACCTGTTCCGCTACCGCTACGCACTCGACGTCGACGTCGCGTTGTCCGAGGCCATCTGCGACGAGGCGGCCGCAGCGGGCCTCACGACCAAGATGATGCGCAACCCCCAGTTCCGCGTGGACTACGGCACCATCACGAGCTGCCACCTCGTGCGGCCCGAGTGGGACATCCCCATCGTCTGCATCTCGTCGAACCGCGCCTACTACACCTTCTCCAACGACGTCGGGGAGGCCCAGATGGTCGCGCTCGGCGAGGCCACGCGCCGTGCCATCGCGGCCAGCGGAAAGCGGGTCCTGCTGCTGGCGTCGAACTCGCTGTCGCACCGCCACTTCACCGAGGAGCCGGAGCTGCCGGAGGACATGAGCTGCGAGCACGTCTACAACCACAACCAGTACCTCTGGGACATGAGGGTGCTCGGCCACATGCGCGCCGGCCGCAGTCGGCAGCTGCTCGACGAGATGCCGGACTTCATCGAGCAGGCCGTCAGCGAGTGCAAGGAGGGCAGCCTGACGTGGCTCATCGCCGCCCTCGGCTTCCCGGAGTACCCCGCCGAGGTGCACGGCTACGGCAACGTCATCGGCACCGGCAACGCGGTCGTCGAGTGGGACCCGCGCCGGGGAGGCGCCTGATGCCCTTCGTCGGCGGTCTCGTGGTCCCTGGCCACCCGCAGGTCCTGCTCGCCCCCGAACAGAACGCGGGCTGGGGCGCCCTGAACGCGGCGCTGACCCACGCGCGCGGCTTCCTCGACCGCGTCGGCGCCGAGGTGCTGGTCTTCTACTCCACCCGCTGGCCGAGCGTGATCGGGCACCAGGTCCAGGCGGACCCGGAGCCGGTGTGGACCCACGTCGACCAGGAGTTCCACGAGCTGGGATCCATCGACTACCGCTTCCGCGTCGACGCCGACTACGCTGCGGCCTACGTCCGCGCCGCACAGAGGCGAGGGCTGCACGCCCGCACCGTGAGCTACCACGGCTTCCCCATCGACACCGGCTCGATCGTGGCGTGCAAGCTCCTGAACCCCGACAACGCCCGTCCCGTGACCATGACCAGCTGCAACATGTATGCAGACCGTGGCGAGACCCTCGTGCTCGGGAAGGCCGCCGCCGATGCCCTGGGCGATCGGCGCGCGGTGGCCGTGGCGGTCACCGCGCTGTCCAACCGGATGCACACCACCGAGGTGGCCCCCGCCGACGACCGGATCAGCTCGCTGAAGGACGACGAGTGGAACCGGAAGATCCTGGAGTTCTTCGGCGACGGGCGCCTCGAGGACGTCTCCCAGCTCGCTCGGCAGTTCACCCGTGAAGCGAATGCCGACTCGCGCTTCAAGGCGATCTGGTGGCTCGCGGCGGCCCTTGGCCAACACAACCGGTACGCCGGCGAGGTGCTCGCCTACGCGCCCCTCTACGGCACGGGCGGCGCGGTGATCACCCTGGAGCCCAACGCCTCGGCCGCCCTCGATCAGGAGTTCGACGAAGACGACGTCGAGGTCTACGGCGGGGATCGGTCCGTGCTGGCGGCAGAAGGCGCCGAGGCCGTGGGCCAGGAGCCGGCCGCTTCGCCGGCTCCTGGGGTGGCCAAGGCCGACGATGCGCGCGTGGATGCCACGGCGGACACCGCTCCCAAGCCCGTGGGGGCCTACCCACACGCTCGTCGGGCGGGTCCGTTCCTGTACCTCTCCGGGGTGGGCCCGCGGCAGCCCGTGACCGACGCCATCCCTGGCGGCCCGGTGTGGGACGAGGATGGCGTGACCCTCGACTACGACACCGAGGCGCAGACCCGCGCCGTGCTGGAGAACGTGAAGCGCATCCTGGAGCAGAGCGGTGCAAGCCTGGAGCAGGTCTGCGACGTGACCTGCTTCCTGATCGACATGGAGCGGGACTTCGCCACCTTCAACCGCGTGTACGCCGAGGTTCTCGGTCCGGTCGGGCCGACGCGCACCACCGTCGAGGTGCGCTCGTTGCCCACACCGATCGCGGTCGAGCTGAAGGTCGTGGCCCTGATCAGCTGATCAACACGGCCCGCACCGGCGAGGCGTCTGCGCCCTCCAGCTTCAAGGGGAACGCGGCGAGCGTGTAGCAGCCGGGCTCCACGTGCTCGAGCACCAGGCCCTCCAGGATGGCCAGGTCGTGCCGCGCGATGGCGCCGTGGCTCTCCAAGAGCTTGCTGGAGAAGGGGTCGATGCTCGGCGTGTCGATTCCAACCAGGACCACGCCCCGCTGGGCGAGCAGCGCGATGAGCGCCGGGGACAGGCTCGCGAAGTCCTCGTCGAAGCGCTCGGGATCCGGAAAGCTGCCGGTGGCGAAGAGCACGCGGGGGGCGACGATGGCTTGGGGCAGGTGTTGCGGCCGGAGGCGTTCCCCCGCCGGAACGCGCGCACGCACCACCTGGCAGAGGCCGTAGTAGGGAGCGAGCGAGCGTTCGGCGATGGCCACGCCGTCGCGCGCATAGTGGCTCGGCGCGTCGGCGTGAGCACCCACGTGCGTGGTGGTGGTGATCGCGGAGAGGGTGAGGTGGTCGCCGCGCGCCATGTCGAGGGCCACGTCACGCCGAAAGGCGACGTCCCCAGGCCAGACCGCGGTGCGCGGCGAGACGGTTGGCGAGATGTCGATCAGCGCGGGCACCCTTTTCTCCAGACTCCGGCGATTGTACAAACGAGGCATGTGGTTGTTCCTCGTCCTGTCCTGCTCGGATCCCGCGCCACCGCCTCCAACACCCCTCGAGGACCTGGCCCCACCAGCGCCTCTCGAGGCGCCGCCCCCCGAGGCCGTGGACTACCTCGCGCTGCGCGAGGCCGCAGACCAGGCCGTGGACCAGGCGAGCGGACTCGACGCGGGCCTGGCGTTCGTGGACCGCTATGTGTTGTCCGGCGACATCCAGGACATGGTCGAAGCCCTCGGCCGCTTCGACGAAGCCGGCGGCGGCGGCGCCGCACGGGTGGAGGCACTGCTGGAGCTGCACGATGTCGTGGGCGCGGACACCGCGCTCCGGAGCACCGGCTCGGATGCCCAGCGGGCCCGCGCGGCCATGCTTCGCGGTGACTATCGGACAGCGGAGGAGCTCCTCGTCGCTGCGCCGTCGGGGCTCGCCACAGCGCGGGCGAAGGCGCGTCTCTACCGGGCGACGGGCCGGCCGTCCCAGGCAGACGCCGCGCTGGCGGAGGCCCTGAACAGCGACCTGCCCCCGGCGCTGGCCGCGACGGTGCACGCGGAGCGAGCCGAGCTCGATCTCGACCGCAGGGACGCCTCGGGTGCGTTGGCGGATCTGGAGGCGCTCGACGCCGTGATGGCCGGATGGTGGCGAGCCGACGAGCTGCGCGCCCAGGCGCTGATGCTCAGCGGCGACCCGGATGCGGCGCTCGCGCTCCTGGAGACCTGGGCCAACGCCGGCCAGCGACCCGAGCTCATCGATGTCGCCGCGCAGGCCACCCTGGCCGCCGGACTTCCCGCCAAGGCGTCCACGTGGGCGGCCAGCGCCCTGGGCGACCACCACCGACGCTTCGAGGTCGCGGCCGCCGCGGCAGCAGGGCCGCTGATCGGCCACTGGCTGACCTTCGAGGACGGGGAGCCCGACCAGGTCCTGGCCCTCGCCGAGGAGCAGGCTCGCGTGCTCGGGGACGTGACCACGCTCACGCTCCTCGCGCACACTCGCCTCGTCACGGGGGATCCGAGTGGTGCCATCACCGCGGCGGAGAGGGCGCTCGCAAGCGGCGCGAGCACGCGCGCGCTGCACGAAGTCGCCGCAGCCGCGTTCAGGGCGCTCGGTGACGGCGAGGCCGCGGCAGCGCAAGAAGCCCAGGCCATGCGGCTGCGCACGGCTGGCTGAGACACCGCCTCGCGGCTCAGTGCCGGAAGTGGCGCACGCCGGTCATCACCATGGCGACTCCGTGCTCGTTGACCGCGGCGACCACCTCGGGGTCCTTCTTGCTGCCGCCGGGCTGGATGATGGCCGTCACACCCGCCCGTGCCGCGGCCCTGGGCCCATCCGGGAACGGGAAGAACGCGTCGCTCGCGAGCACGCTCCCCTCCACGTCGCGGGTGGCCTTCTTCAGCGCCAGCTCCACGGAGTCGACGCGGCTCATCTGCCCCGCTCCGACGCCGTTCAACACGGCCCCTCCAGGCACCTCACGCGCGAGCACGATGGCGTTGGACCGCACGTGCCGGCACGCAATCCAGGCGAAGCGCAGCGCGCGGCCCTCGTCGTCGGTCGGCTGCCGCTCGGTGGGAACGTCCCATGCGATGTCGGCGCCCAGGTCCCAGTCCTGCAGAAGCCAGCCCCCCTGGACGCGCTTGGCGTCGGTCGCCGAAGGCCGCGTCCGCGCCCAGTCGGACGGCAGCTCGAGCACGCGGAGACGCTCCCGACGCTGAAGCAGGTCCAGGGCCTCTGGCGAAAACCCAGGCGCGCTCACCACCTCGATGAAGAGCCGGCTCTTGCGCATCGTGCGCACGTCGTCCACCTCGACCTTCCGGTTGAAGACGACGATCGAGCCGAACGCGCTGACCGGGTCCGCCGAGAGGGCGAGCTCGAAGGCGGTGGACAGTCCGTCGACGTGGACCGCTGCGCCACACGGGTTCCCGTGCTTCACGATGACGCAGGCGGGCTCGGAGAAGTCGAAGACACAACGCAGGGCCGAGTCGAGGTCCGCGAGGTTGTTGTAGGAGAGCGGCTTGCCCTGGTGCACGGTGGCCCGCGCCAGGTTGCGCCCGGTGGCGAGCGGGTCGGCGTAGAAGCCCGCCGACTGGTGCGGGTTCTCGCCGTAGCGCAGCTCCTGGATCTTGCGGACCGGCAGCGCGCCTTCCTCCGGCTCACCGGAGCCGCCCTGGTCGGCGAGCCAGCCCGAGATGAGGGCGTCGTAGCAGGCGGTGTGCCGGAAGGCCTTCACCGCCAGCCGGGTGCGGGCCTGGGCATCCACCGAACCCGCCCGCAGGCCAGCCAGCACCGGGCCGTAGTCGGCGGGATCGGTCACCACCACCACGTCGGCGTGGTTCTTGGCAGCGGCGCGCACCATGCAGGGCCCGCCGATGTCCACCTTCTCCATCGCCGTCGCCACGTCGGCACCGGCCTTCACGGTGGCCTCGAAGGGGTACAGGTTCACCGCGACCAGATCGATCCATCGGATGCCCCGCTCGTCGGCCTCCGTCCCGTCCCGGTCCCGCATGCCGAGGATGCCCCCGTGCACCTTGGGGTGCAGGGTCTTCACACGACCGCCGAAGATCTCCGGCGCGCCCGTGAAGTCCGAGACCTTGGTGACGGGCACCCCGGCGGCGTGGATGGCCTTGGACGTACCACCGGTGGAGAGGATCTCGTAGCCGAGCTCGTGCAGGCCTGCGGCGAGCTCGCCGATGCCGGTCTTGTCCGAGACGCTGAGCAGGGCGAGGGGGCGGGACATGGGCACCTCCAGGTGGAGGGCCCCTATGCCGTGTCCACGCGCGCGCTCACCGTGTTTGCGGGCTTGTCACCTGGCCTCGAGGAGCTCCCACCGCATCACCTGGACCACCTGCGGCGCGACGACGTAGCCGACCACCAGCACCCGCAGATCCGCGTGGGCGGCCAGTCCTTCCGCGCCCACCACCTCGACGATCTGGCCGCTCCCGGCATCCTCGACCATCAGCTTCTGCCCGGTCACACGGAGCGGCCCCACGTAGGGTGCGCTGCCATCCTCGGCGGCCACGACCGTCCAGTTCCTCACCCAGATCCGTCCCAAGAGCCTCGGACCGCTGGCGTCCACAGAGAATCCATCGAGACGGCCGAGTGCGGTGTGGTCGCCCTCGAGCACCAGGCGGACCGACGGCCCGGCCGGGGCGAGCAGCCGCACGGGAGGACCCGTGTCGACGACGCCGCGGAACGTCGCGGCGCAGGAGAGGACTAGGAGTGCAACCACCGGAAGCCGGGACGCTTGAAGATGCCCTGTGCTTCCACCGGGTAGCGCACGCTCTCGACACCCATGGAGTCGGGCCCGGACGCGATGACCTCGTCGCGGGTCCTGACCGCGACCTCGAGGGCCTCGATGGCCAGCCGGATCTGGGCCGGGTCGCTCAGCCCCTCCGAGGCACCCAGCAGCTCGCTCGCGTAGGGCCACACCGACCAGCCGAGCCAACGGGCCGACGCATCGGTGGACTCGTCGTCGACCCGTCGCATGCCCTCGAGCACCATCGGGTCGTGGTGCATTCCCGTCACCCAGATGGCCGCTTGCCACAGATCCGCGCCCGGCACCACACGGTGCATGAGGTCCGAGAAGGCCGAGCCCACGAAGGACGCCCGGCGCATCAGATCTTCTTCGGTCCTCGACAGCTCGTAGAGCAAGGTGTCGGGCACGTCGCCCAGGTGCGGGTAGTTCTCGACCCGAAGCACACGCACCACCTCGTCGTCGTCCACGTCGAGGCTGTTGCGGTAGCGGGGGCCGTCGAGCTCGGGCTCGTCGATGCGCTCCACGGCTTCGGTGAGCTCCACCTCCACGGTGCCCGAGTCCGTGGTCTCCTCGTTGCCCGACGCCGTGATCTCCCGGTCCACGGGCTCCACCACCGCGGTCAGGTCGTCGTGCTCGTCCCCGGCCGGCCGGACCCGCACGACGGTCTCGTCGACGTCGTCCGACAGGGGGTCGGCCACGTCCTCGGCCTGGCCTACGACGTCCTCGTCCAGGTCTCCCGTGGCGTCCGGGAGCTCAGCCGGCGCTTCGGGCTGGGGCTCGAGCAGCTCGTCGTCCTCGACCACCAGCTCGTCGTCGACGTCGGCCGGGAGCTCGGTGGGCAGGTCGGAGAGCTGGGCCGCCGTCTCCGCTACGTAGACGACACCGGGCGTGAGGGCGACGTCGGGGGCCTCGAGGTCGTCGCTCGACTCCGGCTCCGGGAGCGGCTCCCGCTCCTCGACCGGTTCCCGCCCCGCGAGGGCCGCGGCCGACGGTTCGGTCGGGGGGGCGAGGGGCAGGGTGTCCATCGTGCTCGATACCAGGGGCTCGTCGGGGCGATCCGCCAGGTCCAGCAGCGTTGGGTCCGGCGGGTCGGCACGCTCGTGGGCCGTGACGTCATCCGGCGGTTCGTCCACCGTCGAGGGCGCGACCTCATCGGTCGATGCCACGGACGGCTCGGCGCTGTCGAGCGGCTCCATGGGCGCCTGCTGCGCCGCGGGGGCGACCACCGCCTGCCCACGCCAGGTGTCGTCGGGAGGGGGGCCGAGCTCCGCCTCGAGGATGGCGCCCGACCCGGCGGCGGGGTCCTGGTGCGGCTCGTCGGCGTCGTCGTCCAGCTCGAGGAGCTCGTCGTCGAGGAGCTGCAGCTCGTCGGTCGCTGGCTCGGGCTCGGCCCAGGTGGGCGCGTCGCTGTCGTCCTCCGCGAGGCGCTCGCGGGCCATGCGGCGCGCTTCGGACCTGGGATCCGAGCGGACTTCCGCGTCTACCGCGTCGATGCGGTCCAGCAGCCCTTCGGTGGCCTTCTTGATGGAGTCCCAGAAACCCATGGATGCCGTGCCTATCCTGGCAAGCGCGATCGGCGCCGGCAAGCCCCGGTCCGAGCGGTGCGGCCGCCAGTTGACCAGGACCGAGGCCCTTGCTACCCTCCCGTGCTTCCGCGGCCGCTCGCACGAGGACTGCATGTTCCTGCTTCCGAGGACTCTCGGCAACCTGACACTCCAGCGCAAGCTCGGAGCGGGTGGTATCGCCGAGACCTACTCGGGCACGCGCCGCACGGAGGCGGGTGAGGAGCCGGTGGTGGTGCGGCGCATCCTGCCGTACATCCTCCGCGACCGCGGACGGCTCGCGAGCGTGGAAGCCCGTGTGAAGGACCTTCTGGGTGTGCGCCACCCGTACCTGGTGCAGGTCCTGGACTGGGTCTCGATCGAGGACGAGCGGCTGATCGTGCAGGCCGACGTGGACGGCGTGCACATCGACCGCATCTTGTCCTGGTGCCGCCAACAAGGCCAGCCGCTGCCCCAGAACGTGTTCCTGCACCTCGCCACGCAGGTCTGCAACGGCCTCGAGGCGCTTCATGGTCGTCCCGGCCGGGGCACTGGCGCCAAGAACGTGCTGCACCTCGGCCTGTCGCCCGAACACCTGGTGGTGACCAACAAGGCGAAGGTGCTGGTCGGCGGCTACGCGCTCACGCGCTCCCCCACCTCGTTGCCCCATGGCGGCGTGGCGGGCCCCGTGCCCACGCGCATGGAGTACCTGTCTCCTGAGCAGACGCACCCGGATCAGAAGCTCAGCCCGGCCTCCGACGTCTTCGCGCTCGGCAGCATCCTCTACGAGCTGCTCACGCTGAAGCCGCTCTTCCGCGCGGAGTCCAACCTCCAGACCATCCACCGCATCCGGCGCGCCGAGGTGTCCCAGGCCCTGGAAGACGTGAAGCAGCGCATGCCCGGTCTGGACAAGGTGCTCTACCGCGCGCTCTCGCTGAACCCGAGGCACCGCTACCAACGGGCCTTCGTGCTGCGCGAGGACCTTCGCGGGCTGATGGCGAACTACTCCTTCGCGA
>CAZSAT010000011.1:50898-90936 GCA_964604675.1 uncultured Enterobacterales bacterium | reverse complement strand
CGTGATCGGGGTTAATAATCGGGATCTGAATACATTTGAGACATCGTTGGCGACCAGCGAGCGGCTGCAGCCGATGCTTCCTGAGGGCCACTTGCTGGTTACCGAAAGCGGTATCAGGACGGCGGCCGACGTCAAGCGCATGCTGCGCCCCGTGCTGGACGACGACGGCACCCACACCCGCGTGCGCCCACCGTCCGCCCCCGCCAAGGCACCACCGGTCGTGCAGACCGCGCGTCCCATCCAGATCGATCGTGGCTCGGAGGCCGGCGGACCGGCCGACGAGGATCCCCCCACGCGCATCGACCCCGTGGATCCCTCGACCACCGCTGCCCTCGCCGCCGCCGCGCTGGCGGAACGGGCCGCGCGGGAGCGGTCCACGACGGCGCTACCGCCGGTGCCCGAGGTGGAGTCGATCGACGAGCCGGCGACCGACTTCCAGGAAGCCGCGGTGGGGCCAGCCGACGCTACCCTGATCGCACCGGCTTCGAAGGCCGCGTCGATCCCCCCGGCACCGCCGATGCCAGCCGGTGTCGGCGACCCGCAGCTGCGCTCCAGCCCAACGCTCACGCCGGAGATGGACGGGCCCCCGCCGGTGCCCGTCTCACCGGGCACGCCGGCCCCGCTGCCCCAGGTCGCAGCCGCACCCGTGCCGCCCGTAGCGGCGGCCCCCGTGGGCAACGACGAGGTCACGGCCGCCCTGCCCCAGCCAGGCCCGCCCCCTCCAGGTCGCCCCGTCACCCGGCTGGTCGACGAGGCAGCCCCTCCGCCCGTCGCCGCTCCGGTGCCCGTTGCCGCGGTGCCGCCACCTTCGGCGCCCGAACCGGGCCTCCGGGGGCAGGCCCTGCCGCCACCCGTGTCCCGCGCGCAGCCGGTGCCCGCCGAGCTGGCCCCGCCAGCCATCGCCCCCCCCACCTTCGGCGTCCAGGACGAGCCGCCGGAGAAGAAGAAGGTTGCGCTGCTGCCGCTGCTGCTGGCCGGCGGCATCGTGCTCGCGACCATCGCGGCCATGGCGCTCCTGATCTTCGGCGGTGACGACGAGCCGGAAGCGGTCGCGGTCGTGGAGCCGGTCGAACCCGAGCCACCGGCACTCGCCGCGCCACAGCCGGAACCCGAGGAGGTCGAGGAGGTCGAGGAGGTCGAGGAGGTCGAGGAGGTCGAGGACCGCACCCTCGCGGCCCGCGCTGCGCCCGAGCTCGTGACCACCACCGGCAGCGGCGCTGCCACGCGCGGTTCGTCCTCGTCCACGACCCGCTCATCGGGGTCGCAGGCTTCGTCGTCACGGGGGAGCTCGACCGGGAACGGCAGCTCGTACCGGGCGGGGAGTGACGCGCCGAGCACGTCGACGCGCTCGGTCACCGCGATGGACTGGAGCGACGACCCGATCGCAGATGCGTCGTTCGACCTCGAGGACGACCAGGACTTCGAGACCACCGACGTGGAGATCTACCGGGACAAGGCGGCTTCCGGTCGCTTGAGCGCGTCGGAGATCATGATGCTCGAGATGGTGGAGACCCGCGACGCGGCCTACACCCGCTCGCGCGCACTGCTCTTGATGAACGCCGAGCGCAACGGCGACAGCCGCGGCATGGGTCGGTACCTCGACCAGCTGATGGCGCTTCCCGAGAACCACTACAACCCGGTCTACCTCGCGAAGCAGGGCAAGCTGCTCGCGAACCAGAAGGCCTGGCAGTCCGCGCTCGACAAGAGCCGCAGCGCGGAGCAGTACTGGGCCCGGATTCCGCCCGAGCTGATGTTCGACACCAAGGCGGAGATCTACGAGGTCCAGGCCGCCGGCTGGCAGGGGCTCTTCTACGACAACCCCAACGACACGGAGCTTCTCCAGCAGGCCATCGATGCCTGGGAGGCCTACATCCGCTACACCGGCGACCGGCGGAGCGATCTCGCCGCGACCGGTGAGCAGAAGGTGGAGCTGCTCCGTGAGACCCTGGCGAGGCTCCAGTGAAGCGCGTCCTGGTCACCAGTGTCTTGCTCCTCGCCACCGTGGGCTGTGCGTCGCACCAGATCAGCGGCACCATCGTCGACCGCAACGGGCAGGCCCTCGAGCGCGTGATCATCACCGTCGAGCCAGGCAACGTGCAGCTCGTCAGCGACCAGGCGGGCGCGTTCACCATCGACTACCTGCGTGACGAGGCCGGCGAGCGCGTCAAGCTCGACAAGAAGTCCGACTACTCGGTCGAAGCCTTCAAGGTCGGCTACCACATCGCCGACACCAGCCTCTACTACAAGCGCGGCGAGCTGCTGCTCGAGCCCATCGTGCTCAAGGAAGACACCATCCGCGTCTCCGGGACCGAGGCGGACATCGATCCCGGCCAGTACCCGGACCGAAGCCAGTCGTCCGGCGCCACCTACGAAGGCGAGTAGCCGACCATGGTGTTCGCACTCGCGCTCGTAGCGTGCGAGAACGCTGCGGAGGACACCGTCGAGGAGCTCGGCCCCCTCGATCGGACCTGGGTGGCGACCATCGCCCGCTCCCCGGCCCGCTTCACCGACGCCATCGCCGATGACCGGGCGGGCTGGGTGATGGTGCACAACCACGACCTCGTCCGCCTCGAGGGCAACGGCTCCACGGCCGGTCGGCGCGGCGCGGCGGCCCGGGCCGCCTTGCACGACGATCTGGCCCGCATCGAGGCCGAGGCCTGGCAGCGCCTCGGCAAGCGCTGGGAGGCCCGGAGCGGCCTGCCCGAGGGATCGGCCCTGCCCTTCTTCGTCGGGCTCGCGGCGTGGGACGCCGGTGACCAGGAGACCGCTCGAGGCTGGCTGCACCGGGCGTCGGGTGCGGACGACGACGACATCCGCGGCGCCGCGCTCGCGCTGGCAGGCACTCCCCCGGGGAACGCACCGTCCCCCGACGGCAACTTCTGGCTGCAGCGCGTGCAGGCTCACATCGACGGGCGTGGCAACGGCGACGCTGGTGACCTGGGCGACGGAGCCAGCAGCCCGGTGCTCCGCGAGCACGCCGACGGTCACGAACGGCTGTTCCACGATCCGATGGCGCACCGCACCCTCGCCACCGCCCACCGCGCCGCCGCAGGCACGGTCGAAGGCCTCGCGGCCGTGCTGTTCTCGCCCTGCCCCGCGCTCGACGACCAGGGTGCCTGCGACGCCGCTTCGGTCTGGCAGCCGCTCGGGCTGTCGCTCGAGGCTGGTGACGCCGACGAAGCCGAAGCGGCGCGCTCCTGGGTTCGGGCCCTCGACGCCAAGCTCGACCCCTGGGCCAAGCGCCTGCACGACGAAGTCTCCGACGAGGGTCGCGAGCTGCTCCTGCAGCTCCGGCTCGTGCCGGGATTCCGGGCCCAGGTCCTCTTGGACCGCGCGCGCCAGGCTCTTCGGGCCGGGCATCCACGCCAGGCCCAGGCCTACGCTCAGCTCGCGCTCGATCTCGAGCATCCCCGCGAGGTGAGCCCCGTCAACGCCCCGGGACTTTACGCAGCTCTCGCGGAGGCGAACCTCCGCACGGGGCATACTCGCGAAGCGTTGGACGCTCTGCAGGTCCTCACCGACCTGCTGCCCACTGTGGCCGGCGTGGACGAGCTCGTCGGGGACCTCGCCGTCCTCGAGGGGCTGGACCGTCAGGGCGACAGCAAGGAGAACTGAGAAGGTGGCACGCAAGACGTTCGCAGCAGCCGCACTCGTGGGGGTCGCCCTCGTGGCGCTTCCCGCCGCCGGCCAGGGCCTGCGCTACGCCGAGGACCTCGCCCCGGCGATCGTGAACCCCTTGTTCACGACCACGATGTCCGAGGCCAGGGTCAACGAGCTCCTGTTCTCCGGCCTCTACACCGACGACCAGGACCTGGCGACCAGCCCCGCGCTGGTGGCCTACGCCTCTCTGGCGGACGATCAGCTGAGCATGGAGCTGTCGCTGAAGCCCGACCTTCGTTGGCACGACGGCCAGCCCGTCACCGCCGACGACGTGGTCTTCACGATCGAGGCGATGCGCGACGACGACACCCTCTCCACCGAAGCGGGGCGGGTGTCGTGGATCGACGAAGCCACCGCGGTGGACAGCGGCACCGTGCGCCTCACGTTCACCACGCCGCAGGCCACGCCCGAGGACAAGCTCTACTTCAAGATCCTGCCCAGGCACGCCTTCGACAGCACCACCGTCAGCCGGTCCGACGCCTTCCGGACCAACCCGGTGGGAAGCGGCCCGTACCGACTCGCACGCTTCAACGACGACAACTCGATCAGCTTCACCCCTCACAGCACCTTCGACGGCGGCGTGGGGATCTCCGAGCTGGTCATGCGCGAGGTGTCCGACAAGAACTACCAGGCCAAGCTCCTGCTCTACGAGAGCCTCGAGGCGCTGGTCCGCGTCCTCCCGCGCGATCTCGCCGTGCTCCAGAACAACCGCAAGGTGGAGCTCTACCCCTACCAGACCAACTCCTGGTGGTACGTCGGCTTCAACCTCGAACGGGCGCCGTTCGACGACGTGCGCGTGCGCAGTGCGCTGTCGATGCTCATCGACGTCGACGCCCTGCTCGCCCCCGTGGGCACGGGAGAGGTGCTCAGCGGTCCCTTCGTGAAGAGCTCCCCGTTCTACAACCACGACGTGCCCTACGACGGCTACGACCCCGGCGAGGCGTCACGGCTGCTGCAGGAGGCGGGCTTCGACAACAGCTCGGGGGCCTGGATGCGCGACGGTGAAGCGCTCACCTTCACCCTCAACGCCCACCAGACCCTCGAGAGCAGCCAGGAGGTGGTGATCAACCTCCAGAGCCAGCTCCAGAACCACGGGGTGGAGGTCTCGGTGGACTTCCTCGACGAGGCCGCGTGGAAGTCCCGGGTCTGGCGCGAACGCGACTTCGACGCGATCCTGTCCCAGTGGTCCTTCGACCGGAACGAAGACGTGCACGAGCAGCTGCACTCTGACGGCTTGCGCAACTTCGGCGGCTACGAGAGCGAGCGGGTAGACGAGCTGCTCGACACCGCGAGAGACGCCAGCGACCCCTTCGCCAAGAAGGCGGCGCTCCGCGAGCTGCACGCCGTGGTGGCCCAGGACCAGCCGATGATCTTCCTCTGGACGCTGGACAGCTACGCGGCGCTCTCGACGCGGGTCAGCGACGTCGTCATCCACCCCTTCTACTTCTTCACCTTCGTGAACCAGTGGCGGATGAACTGAACTTGTGCGGCGGGAGCTCGTCCTCGCGGTCCTCGCGGCCCTCGGCGCCTTCGTCGCCGCCCTTGCCGGGGTAGCGCTGCTCCTGCAGATCCTGCTCGCCTCCGCGCCAGGCGACGCCGCCGATCTGATCAGCGACGACCCCGTCCTCCGGGCTGCCCTGGTGGAGGCCTGGCGGCTGGACGAGCCCGTGCTCAGTCGCTGGCTGGCGTGGACCGTCGACGCCATGGGCGGTGACCTCGGCGAGTCCCTCACCTACCGGCCGGGCCAGGCGGTGACCGAGCTGGTGCTGCCAGCGCTGGCACGAAGCCTGGTGCTCGTCGGCGGCGCCTTGGTCCTGTCGCTCACAGGCGGGCTCGGCCTCGCCTGGTGGACGGCCGGCCGACGCAGCGCCACGCGTCGGCTGGTCCAGGCGCTGAGCGTCACGCCGGTCTTCCTGCTCGCGTGGCTCTTGATGGCCGGGCTGAACGAGGCCGCCTTCGGCTTGATGGAAGGCGGCCAGATCGCGCGCCCCGCCTGGTTCGCGCTGCCCGATGAAGACAGCTGGCTGAAGACGCTGCTCGCGATCTCGGTGCTGGCGGTGGGCAGCAGCGCGCTCGGGGAGATCCACGCTGCGCTGGAAGACGAGCTCCTCCGCATCCAGCGAGCCTCCTTCGTGGAGGCGCTGCGCGTGCGCGGGGTGGCACTCGGACCCCACCTGCTGCGCGCGCTGCTCGCTCCCTTGGCCACCATCGCCGGAGGGCGTGCCAGCTTCTTCGTCGGTGGGCTGGTGGTGGTCGAGACCGTGCTGCACGTCGGCGGTCTGGGCTCGCTCCTCTGGCAGGCGTGTCGCCTGCGCGACTACCCGCTCGCACTCGGGATCGGCGTCGTGGCCGGCGCGCTCGTGTGCGGCGCCCGGCTGGCGAGTGACGTCGCCCGCATCACGGTCGACCCGCGCCTCTCGAGGGCACCGTGAGAGCCTCCTGGCTGGCCCTCGGCCTCGTGGCCGCCATGTGGCTCCTGGCCCTGGTGAGCGGCTACGACGTGGTGGGCGACGTCGACATCACCCACGCCTCGGCCGGACCCTCCGCGGCGCACTGGCTGGGCACCGACCACCTCGGCCGCGACGTGTTCTGGCGCCTGGTCACCGGCTCACGCGCGTTCGTCGGGCCGGGGGTCGCCGCCGCCTGCGTGGCCCTGGGCCTGGGCCTGGCGGCCGGCGCGCTCGCCGGATGGTCCGGTGGCCTCGTCGCGGTCGCCTGCCGCTACGTCTTCACCGTGGTGGCCAGCGTGCCGCGCTTCGTGCTCGTGCTCCTCGCGTGCGCCATCTACGGAAACTCGGTCTGGACCCTGGCCGTGGCAGCGGGCGTGGCGTACGCCCCTACGGTGGGCGAGGAGGTCTACGCCCGCATGCAGGCCTTCCGACGCGCCGAGTTCGTGCTGGCCGCGGAGGCACACGGCGTGCACCCCGCCCGCATCCTCGGCTACCACCTGCTCTGGGTGAACACGAGCAGGCTGGCCGCCCGTCACGCCCTGCAGCTGTTCGCCTTCCTGCTCCTCGTGGAGACCACGCTGTCCTACATCGGCGCGTTCGGGGCCACGGCCGGCTTCGGCGTGCAGGAGCCGACCCCGAGCTGGGGCAACATGATGGGCTTCGAGTGGGGTGTTCCCGACGCCAATGCCTGGGCAACGGCCGCGCCAGCGCTGGCCCTCTGGAGCGTGCTCGTGGCCGCTCTCGGCGCCTCGCAGCGGCTGGACGAGCGATGATCCGCCTCCGCGACCTCGAGGTCCGTGCGGGCAGCAGCGTGCTGGTCCGACGTGCGTCCTTGGACGTCGCGCCCGGCGAGCTCGTCGCCCTCGTGGGAGCGAGCGGAAGCGGCAAGACGATGACTGCACGCGCGCTGCTCGGCCTGACCTCGGTGCGCCCAGGCGTCACCGCGGGGTCCTTGGAGATCCGGGTCGACGGTGCCCTGACGTGCCCCTTCGAGGAGGGCTGGAGCAGCTTGCACGGACCTGTCCTCGGCTACCTGCCGCAGGACGCCCGAGGTGGACTGGACCCGCTCTGGTCCATCGGCGACCTCGTCAGTGAGTGCCTCGTCCTGGCCGAGCGCCCAGGCGACCCTCGGCCTTGGCTGCGCCGCGCCGGCTTCGCGCGTCCTGACAGAGTCGCCACCCTCTTTGCCCACGAGCTGAGCGGGGGCATGGCCCAGCGGGCCAGCATCGCCTGCGCGCTCGCAAGGGGCGCGCAGTTCCTCGTGGCCGACGAGCCCACCACCGGGCTCGACCCGACCGTGCAGGAAGGGATCCTGGAGGAGCTGGCCGAGGTCGCGAAGGGGGGCGTGGGGGTGCTCCTCATCACCCACGACCTCCGCGTCGTCCGCCGGCACGCCGACCGGGTGCTCGTGATGCACGAGGGTTCGATCGTCGAACAATGCTCCGTGGCCGACCTGGAGTCCCTCGCCAGCGAGCCCGCTCGCGCTCTGCTCGCCGCCACCGCCCGCATCGCCGGGGGGACCCTGGGATGAGTGCCTTGGTGATCCGGGGGCTCGTGAAACGCTTTCGCGCTCGCCGCTGGCGTGCCGGCCCCGGACTGACCGCGGTCGATGGCGTGGATCTCGAGGTCGCGGCCGGCGAACGCCTGGGGATCGTCGGCGAGAGCGGGAGCGGAAAGACCACCCTGGTGCGTGCGGCGCTGGGGCTCATGCCCTTCGACGCAGGCTCCGTGCAGGTCCTGGGCCGGGATCTCGGGGTCATGAAGGGCTCCGAGCTGCGCCGGTGGCGGCGACGCTTTCAGGTGCTCTTCCAGGACCCCCGAGCCATGCTGAACCCTGGGCTGTCCGTCCGGCAGCACCTCCTCGAGTCCGCCGTGCTGCACCAGCCCGACGCCGACCCGGACACCCTCGTCGCCAGCACCGCGGACCGCCTGGGCCTCACGCCGCGACTCGACGCCCGGCCGAAGGACCTGAGCGGCGGCGAGCAGCGCCGCGTCGGGCTCGGACGGCTGTTGCTGGCCCAACCCGAGCTCCTGGTCGCCGACGAACCCACCGCAGGGCTCGATGCGGCCCTCAAGGCGGACCTCGTGGATCTCGTCGTGGGGACGCCGGGCGAGCGGGCCGTGGTGCTGGTGAGTCACGACCTCCCCCTCGTGGCGTACGCCTGCGAACGCATCGCCGTGATGCACGCGGGCCGGATCGTCGAGGTCTTCGACGTGACGCGGCTGGGCCGGGAGGACCACCACCCCTACACCCGCGCCCTCCTCCACGCTGCCGGACTGCTGGACGCTCCCGATGCCCTGAACGGCGACGCCGCGGGGCGGGGCTCCGCCGGCTGTGCCCTCGTGGGGGCCTGCCCGACTGCGCTGCCACAGTGCGTGGGTGAGCGTCCCGCGCTCCACGTGCGCGCCACCGGACAGCGCGTGGCCTGCCACGCCATGGAGCTGGGATGATCGTCTTCATGGGCACCCTCGCCCTGGCGAGCGAGGCCGTCGACCATCACCTGGCGCAGGCCGAGCTCTTCGCCAAGAAGGGCTGGACGGGCGACGCGCTGCGGGAGCTGGACCTCGCACTTCAGGGTGACGGCGTGGAGGACCCGCGGGTGTGGTGGGCGCTGGCCCAGGTCCGCTCGGACGCCGGCGACATGCTCGGCGCCCTGGAGGCGGCCGAGCGCACCGTGGCGCTCGGCGGACCCGACCAGGCGGCCCCCTTCGCGGCCCAGCTTCGCCGGAGCTGGGGTGGCGTGGTCGTCGAGGGCCCCCGCGACGACCTGGTGACCTTCCTCCAGCTCGAGGCCACCAGCGTGCTGCTCGACCCCAGCCAGAAGCAGCACGTGGACGAGGTGGCCACGCGCTGGAAGGCCCGGAAGCAGGACCTGCCCCTGAGCGTGTCGCTGCCCGCAGGGAGCTACCTGATCAACGGTGTGAGCGTGCAGGTCACGGCAGGAGAACGCCAGACCGTTGCCCTGCCGCAAGCCGCAGTCGGCGCGCAGGGCTTCGCTGCCCTCCAGGTCGCTCGGGTCGACCTGGGCCTGGGCCTCGGCACCCTCGGCAGCGCGCGGGTGCCCGATCTCCGCCCCGGACTGGAGGTCCAGGCTGGCTTCACCCAGCCGGTCGCGGGCTGGCTCGTGGGCGGCGTGGTCGATCACGCCTTCCGGAGCTGGATCGCGGACGGGAGCCTCCAGAGCCACCCAGGTGCCTGGACCGGCGGGCTGCGCGCCGGGCGCGAGCTCATGGTGGGAGGCCCGCTCGCCATTCGTCCCATGGTCGGTTGGCGCTACGGTTCCGTGCCCGGCGTCCCCCTCTCGTGCCGCCGCGCCCTGGACGGCTACGCCTGCACGGCTCCCAAGGACGACTTCGACGGCGACGGCACGGTCTATGCGGTGGGCCGCGCCCACATCCCCTTCGCCGAGCTGGCGGTGGACTGGCGTCGGGGCGGACGGGTGAACGCTCACGGCTTCGGCGTGCGCATGGTGGTGGACCAGGCGGTGGGGCAGGTGCCGCTCGCCGGCGAGGCCACGGTCGTGGCTGGCGGAGACGGTGCCGTGCCCTTCACCGTCGACGAGGGGTCCTTCGCGGCGACGGGCTTCCGCCTGCTCGCCCAGGTGTCCCTGGGCCTATAGGAGAGGTTGATGCTCACGATCGTCACGGCGGCCGCGTTCGCGGGAGGGGCGGGTCCCTTCTCACCGGCCTACGAAGGCAACTGCCAGGCGCCCAAGTGGAGTCCCGACGGTGGACGCCTCGCCTACGAGGTCAACTACCACGACCTCAAGGTGGTGGAGCAGTACGTCCAGGCGCCGGGCGCGGATCCGCAGAAGGTCGAGCCTGTCACGGTCGGGAGCTCGAGCCTCACCGCGGGTTTCTCCGGTGGCCCGCCTCAGATGGTGGTGCACGAGCTCGCCTGGTCGCCCGCGTCGTTGGGCACCCTGTTGACCTCCGCGAGCGGCACCGACCGCGACTACGATCTCTACCTCGAGACCGGCAGCCCCATCGCCGCCGCCCCCGGAGCCGATGGCGGCGCCGCTTGGAGCCCGGACGGCCAGCACATCGCCTTCTCGAGCGCCCGCACCGGACAGGGCGACGTCTACCTGTTGAGCGTGGCGGACCTCGCAGCAGCACCCCGCCAGATCACGGGCGACCCCACCTCGAGCGAGCTCTACGTGACCTGGTCCCCCGACAGCCGCAGCCTGGCCTTCGTGGGGCACACGCGCACCGGCGACAACGTCTACCTGGTGCCCGACATCGACTACCCGGCCCCGGCGCCGATCACGACGTGGTCACGAACCCAGACCCGGCCCAGCTTCTCGCCCGATGGCGCCCAGCTCGCCTTCTACTCGAACCACGCCGAAGCGCAGCGCTTCGACCTCTACGTGATGTCGGTGGACGGCGGCACGCCGCGGCTGCAGGTCGAGGGTGTGGTCATGAACCACGACGGTCCCCAGTGGACCCCCGATGGGCAGGGCATCGTCTACGTCAAGGATGACGACGACGCCTACGACCCGGTCTACACCGTGCGCGTCGGCAACCCCGCGTCGGCCACACGGATCGACACGGGCACGGTGGGCAACGGTGACCTCGACGTGGTCGTCGGCACCGACGGGCGGACCTACCTGGCCGTCGCCGCGCAGGGGCGCGCCGACGAAGCCACGAAGGACTACAAGCGCATCTACGTGATGGTCATCGAGTGAGGGATCAGAGCTGTGCGACCGCCTCGTGCAGCACGCTCGCGACCATGCGCGGCATGTCGACGAAGGGCGCATGCCCGGCACGCCGGGGTTCCACCCAGCGCGCGTGGGGCAACCTCTCCCGGAACCAGTGCCGGTGCTCGTCGAGCAGGATGCGGTCGGACTGGCCCCAGATCACGGTCAGGGGCGCCGACACACGGGCGAGCTCGTCGTCGCTGAGCATGTCGCCCGGCACCACCCGCGCCAGCAGATCCGTCACGCCGTGGCTCGCGAACGCTCGCTGCACCCCCGAGGCCCACAGGCGTGCGAGCGGCGGGCGCTTGTGGAACAGCCGGTCGATGAACTCCAGGGCCGCCTCGGCGTCCTCGATCCGGAAGCGGGCGAGGAAGCGCTTCAGCTGCTCCGCCTCCATCGGCGCACCGGCCGGCGACGCCACGATGAGGGCTCGCACCAGCTCCGGCCGCTCCGCGGCGAGCCGCAGGCCCGCCAGGCCCCCGAGGCTCGTGCCGTAGACCACGCAGGGTTCGTCCACCACCTGGTCGACGATGGCGAGCATGCTCTGCCGGAGCAGCTCGTGCTCCATGCCCGCCTCGGGATGCTCACTTCGGCCATGACCTGGGAAGTCCGGCAGGATCACGCGCCCGAAGCCGTGCAGCCGCCGGAGGAGCGGCAGGTGGTGCGAGCCCTGGGAGCTCAGCCCGTGCAGCACCAGCAGGGGCGGGTGCTTGCCGGGACGGCGCTTCTCGAAGACGTGGATCCGGCCCTGCGGCGTGTCCAGGTAGCGGCTGCGGTAGCCCCGTACCCGGAGCCCGAACGCCGCCAGATGGTCGAAGGGCGCCAGCACGTCGCGATCATAGACCGCCAAACGGAAGGCCGGAAGCCCGGCCGAGGTTAGGCATGTCAAGACTTACGAGGTGCCATCGTGCTGACCTGGGCGCTCACCCTCAGCCTGGATGCTCAGGCGCTCGCGCCTCGGGCCGCCGGATCGGCACCCCTGACGATCGACCTGCCGGCGGACATGCTCGCTCCACCGCTCGATCTCGACGACGCCACGCGTGACGCACTGGCCGAGCGCAACCACGCGGACGCCGCAGCTCGCCTGCTCGCGGTCGGCACGGCGGATCTGGCCGGGCACCAGGTCGATGATCATGCCTTCCTCACCGCCTGGTCTCTGGTCCACGCGGGGCGCGCTGGGGAAGGCGAGCCCTACATCGACATCCTCCGAGGGACCGAGGGCATCCCGCTCGACTACGTGCAGCTCACGCTGGCGGAGATCCTGCTCGCCCTGGGTGAGCCCCTGGAGGCGGCGGGTGAGCTCGCCGCCATCGACGGCGACAGCGTGCTGGGTGCACGGGCCGCCGTGGTCCGAGCAGAGACCCTGCGCGAGCTCGGTCGCACCGCAGAAGCGCGTGGGGTCTACGAAGAGCTGCTTGCCCGTCCCGACCCGTCCGAGGGCAGCGATCTGGCGCTGCTCGCACTTGCCAAGCTGGAGGGAGTCGGCTCCGAGCGCAGCTACACCTTGCTCCGCCGCGCCTGGTCCCACTACAGCACCAGCGACGTGGCCTCCGAGGTCGACCAGCTGCTCGAGGGGTACGGGCGCAAGGCGACCTGGCAGGAGATCACGCCGCGCGCCGAGAAGCAGATGAACGGCTGGGGCTTCTCCACTGCGGTGAAGATGCTCGAGCCCTACGTGGGCCAGGTGACCGAGCCGAGCCCGGAGGCCTGCCGCTTCTGGTTCGTCTACGGTCGCTCGCACTTCCGCCAGAACAACCTGACCAAGTCGGCGAGCCACCTGGGGCCGTGGGGACGGAGCTGCCGAGGGGTCGACGACGAGCGCGGGCCGAAGATGTTGTACCTCACGGGCAAGGCGGAGGAGCGCAAGAAAGCCTGGGCGACCGCCGCCACGCACTACGCGGCCATCGCCGAGCTCTACCCGGACCACAGCTACGCCGACGACGGCCTGGCGCTGGCCGGCATCGCCACCCAGGAGGCCGGCGACCTGGCCGGAGCGCGAGCCCTCTGGGCCGACCAGGTGGCGCGCTACCCCGACGGCGATCTGGCCGGCGAGGGCTTCTGGCGCCTGGCGTGGGGGGCCTACCTCGAAGGCGACACCGAGAGCGCGCTGAGCTGGGTCGGCCGTGCGCTGGAGGAGCTGCCCATCAAGGTCGACCCGGTGCACTACCGGGCGGCGATGTACTGGCAGGCCCGGTGGCAGGTCTGGCCCGACGTCACCCAGCCGGCGCTCAGCGTGACCGACCCGGTGGCGGTGGCGCGTGCGGTCGAAGGGTTCACGCGCCTGGTCACCGATCACCCCTACAGCTACTACGCACAGCAAGCCGCCAACCGGCTGCGTGTCCTGGCACCCGAGGTGCTCGAGGGCTTGCAGCGGCCGGTGGTCACCGACGAGCCGTGGAACGTGCGCGTCGACTTCCTGCGCGAGCCGGCCGTCGAGCAGGGCTTCGCCCTGTGGCGGCTCGGCCTGGAGCAGGAGGCGAAGGCCAGCTTCGACTCGGTCTCCCGCGACCTGCTGGAGCCCAACGAGGTGGCCTTGTTGACCTCGCTTCGCAAGGAGCGGGACTTCCTCCACGCCCACGAGGCCCTGCACCACTACCTGCTCACGGTCGACATCAACAGCATGTGGCAGCGGGAGAAGGTGCTCGTCGAGGCCTACCCGCTGAAGTACGGCACCGAGCTGGAGGCCGCGACGAAGACCTACAGCTGGGACCCCTACGTGTTCCTGGCGCTGGTGCGCGAGGAGAGCGACTTCAACCCCCGCATCGTGTCCCACGCCGGAGCGCGCGGGCTCTCCCAGCTCATGCCCACCACCGGACGCAACGTGGCGCGCTGGCTGGGCATCTCGATCTCGGACCTCGACAAGCTCTTCGACCCAGCCCTCAACCTGCGCATCGGCGCGCGCTACCTGGACTACCTGTTCGACTACTTCTCTGGCAATCCGTACCTCGCGGTGCCCGGCTACAACGCCGGGGAAGGCAACGTGAAGAAGTGGCTGTCGGAGGGCATGCGACCGACCGACGAGTACGTGGAGGAGATCCCCTACCGGGAGACCCGCCACTACGTGAAGCGGGTGATGAGCAGCTACCAGGTCTACCGGACCCTGAACGGCACCGGTCCGCTCTACCTCGATGGCAGCGCGTACAACGACGCGGCCATCCCCCAGCGCTGATCCGGTCGGTGTGCTACAGCGTGCCGATCTGCTCGACGCTGTCGCGCCCCAGCACCCGCTTCTCGTCGTCGACCACGTAGATGACCTCCTCGAAGGCCGCGGCGCCGTCCCCGTCGCCGAGCAGCGGACGGTAGGCCCACATCCCCGACAGGCGGCGGGGATTCAAGAAGTGCACCTGGTGCCGACGCAGCCAGGTCACGAAGTGGGCGCTCTGCGGGAAGCCTGCCTCGAGCAGGCCCGCCTTCGGCAGGAGCGCATGCCCGACGGACCGCGGTGAGAGCAGGTCGAGGCAGTGGTTGGTCGCGTACGCCCGGGCGTACACGTAGATCTCGCCGACCGTCTTCCAGCGGCTCGTGAAGCCGCACATGGCGCGCACACACTCGCGTGCGTGCTCGACGATCGCCGGTTCGTCGCGCCCGAAGCTGACCGTGGTGCCGACATCGGCGTAGGCGTCGGCGTGCCCGGGTCCGAGGGTGAGGATCACGAGCTCGCCGGGCGCCAGCACGTTTCCGGCCTTGGGGGTCTTCCAGATGTCGGTGTTGCGCGTGTTGGCGCCAAGCTGAACCTCGGGAGGGTGGAACCAGCGATCGAAGCCCTGGGCGCTGGCACGGCTGCGCGCCTGCGCGGCGATGTCGGCCTCGCTCATGCCAGCCTCGAGGCTGTCCACGAGTTCCTTGAGCAAGCTCCAGCCTCGCCGCTGCGCGTCGTCGAAGGCCGAAAGCTGGCTCGGATCCATGGGCACTCCCGCGGTCGCTTAACCTGTAGGTGCGCGTCCACGATAGGCGGAGCCCATGTCCTCGCACGAACCCCTGTCCTGCCACCTCGCCGTGGTCTCGCAGAACCAGACGGTCGGCGACTGGGCAGGCAACCTCGAGCGAACCCGCGAGGCGCTGGCCGAGACGACGCGCAGGGGGGCGCGGCTGGTGCTCTTTCCCGAGATGGGGCTGAGCGGCTACAGCCTGGGCGACCGCCTCCCCCGCCGCGGCACGCTGGAGCGGAGCTTCGAGAGCCTCCGCGCGCTGGCTCCGGCAACCGAGGGCCTCGTGGCGCTCGTCGGCCTGCCGATCACCTGGCGTGGTGTCTTGCTGAACGCCATGGCGGTCGTGGCCGACGGCGAGGTGCGCGCCTTCGTGGCGAAGGAGAACCTCGCCACCGGCGACGTCGAGTACGAGAACCGCTGGTTCCAGGGCTGGCGTCGCGGACGGGTCGACACCTACAAGACGCCCGACGGCCAGCGTGTGCCGCTCGGCAGCCTGGTCTTCTCGGCGCGTGGGCTGGGCCGCTTTGCACTCGAGATCTGCGAAGACGGCTGGAAGGGGCTCCGCCCGGGGTCGGTAGCGGCCCTGTCGGGGGCGGAGGTCCTGCTGAACCCCTCGGCGTCGTGGTTCGTGATCGGCAAGCACCGCACGCGCCAACGCATGATCGAGCAGGTCAGCCGCGAGGACCACTGCGCCTACGCCTACGCGAGCCTGCTGGGCTGCGACGCCACGCGCCTCGTCTTCGACGGCAGCCTGATCATCGCGGAGAACGGACGCATCGTCGAGGAGGGTCGACGCTTCCTGTTTCGGGAGCGGGTGGAGGTGGTCGACCGCGTGGTCGATCTCGAGGCCCTTCGACTCGCCCGCCGCGAGGAAGGCTCCTGGCGCGAGCAGGCCGAGGAGCTGGACGCCGGAGGGTACGGCCCCACGCCGACCCTGCTGGAGCTGCCGGGCGACTACCGCACGGCCGCCCCGGCCCCTGCCGACGAACCGTACTGGAGCCCCTCGGTGAGCACCACGGCGGACCCCAGCCTGGCGTGGCTCGAGCCCCGCATCGGGCGCATCACGGAACGAGACCTCCCCCACCTCGAGCTGGAGTTGGCGCTCGCGCTGGCCCTGCGCGACTACACGAACAAGACCGGCATCCAGGCCATCGCGCTGGCGCTCTCCGGCGGACGGGACTCCGCCATGGTCGCCCTGATCGTACACCGCATGCTGCGGTACGAGCACCCCGACGCCAGCGATGACGAGCTTCGGTCCATCGTCGCCCGGACCCTCCTCACAGCGTACCTGTCCACCTCGAACTCCGGACACACCACCCGGGAGGCCGCTCGGGGTCTGGCCGAGTCCGTCGGTGCCACCCACCACGAGGTCGATCTCCAGGAGGCCTTCTCCCTGCACCGGCAGCTCTGTGAAGAGGCCTCCGGCACCGCACTGAGCTGGGACGACCCGGTCGACGACCTCACCCTGCAGAACGTTCAGGCGCGGCTGCGAGGCAGCTTCATCTGGATGCTGGCCAACCGACGTCGCGCCCTGTTGTTGTCCACCTCCAACAAGTCCGAGGCGGCCGTCGGCTACACCACGATGGATGGCGACACCTCGGGAGGCGTCGCGCCGATCGCCGACGTGCCCAAGTCGCTCGTCACGCTCTGGCTCCGCTGGGCCAGGTCCTTCCACGGCTACGACGCGCTCGACGCCGTGAACGTCCAGGCGCCCACTGCGGAACTTCGACCGCCGGAGCACCAGCAGACCGACGAAGCCGATCTGATGCCCTTCGAGATCCTCGACCAGCTGCTCTACGCGTTCGTGCAGAAGGCGCAGGACCCGCTCGAGATGTTCCGCACCCTCTGGCCACGCTTCGAGGCGCACTACCGAGGCGACGCCAAGGCCTTCGCTGCCCACGTGGAGCGCTTCGTGAAGCTCACCTGCTTCGCCCAGTGGAAGCGCGAGCGCTTTGCGATCAGCTTCCGGGTGACCGCCTTCGACCTCGATCCGAAGACCGGCTTCCGCTTCCCTGCGGTGCAGGCGCCGTTCACGGAAGAGCTGGCGGACCTCCGAGCGTGGGTGGAGGGCCTGTGATCGCGCTCGTCGCCCTGGCACTCGGCGCCGAGCTCTCGATCGTCGACCTGGAGGCGAGCGAGCTGGAGCCCAACCCCGGCTGGGCCGTCGTCGTGCCAGACGGTCGGATCGTCGACACCCACAGCTTCGCCTACCTCGTCGGCGACACCGCGACCTTCGAGGCGCTCAGCGCCGACCGCCGCCGCGCGCTCGCCGTCGGGGTGCCCCTCCTCACGTTCGGGCTCGGCGGGCTGGCCACGGGCGTCTGGTTGGTGCAGGAAGCCGACGGCGAGCCCAGCGCCACCCGGCGCGGACGATGGGTCAGCTTCGCGGGGGCGGTCTGCCTCGGCGGCGGAGCGGTCCGCATCGGCGGAACCTGGGGCGCACAGTGGGAGGTGCAGAGCCACTACACCCGCGAGGAGGCTACCGCGTGGATCTCGCGCTCCCGCTGATGCTGGCGTGCAGCACCCCTGTGCCCACCCCGCCGTCATCGGAACCCAGCGCCGTGGAGCAGTGGCTGGCCGAGGGCGACGTGCACCTCGCCGGAGGACGCTACCGTGCCGCCCAGGACGCGTGGGTCCAGGCTGCCTTGCTCGAGGACGGGAACGCACGGGCCGTCGCGCGGCAGGGGTGGCTGGAGTGGCTCGAGGGCGACCTCGACGACGCCATCAAGCACCTGGAGGTCGCCCTGCGGGGGCCCTTGCCCGAAGACGAGGCCGCCCTCGCACGGGCACGCCTGGGGTGGCTCGCGGCGCTCTCCGGCCTGCCCACAACCGAGCTGGAGCGCGTGGCCGACCACCCCGCCGCGGCGCCCTTCCTCGCGCGCCTCGAGGGGCGCTCCGCGGTGCTGTCCCGAGCCGAGACGATGGTGACCGTCACGCCCCGAGCCGTGCTCGACACCGGCAACCGCCAGCCCTTCGTGCTCTGGTCCGCGGGACTCGCTCTGGAGGATCCGGTCCTGCTCGAGGCCGCCCTCGCCTGGCCTGTCGGCCTCACCACCGGGCAGCGCGCCACCGCCGAACGGTGGCTGTCAGCCGGTCCCAGCGCCGACGACCAACCGCCAGGCGGGGCTGCCGACCCCCGGTAGAACGCCCGCTCCGACGCCGATGCGGAGCGCCCTCCACCCGCCGCTCAGCATCGCTTCGACAGGCGTGTTGCCATCGGCGACGAAGAAGGCGGAGAGCGGCGTGCGCAGCACCCCCTCGAGCCCCACGCGCCAGTGGTCGCGCAGGTAGCTCGTGCCCCCACGGACCCAGAGGCTGTCGCCGACGACGACGTTGGCTGCGACCTCGTCCGCCACGAGGGTGAGTCCCGTGTTTAGGCCGACCGCAACAGGTCCCCGCCACGAGGCGTTCAAGCCCAGCTCCCCCGCCCATCCGCCGGCCCCCAGCGCCCAGGCGTCGCCTCCGAGCGGAAGGCCCACGCGCCCGACGGGGGCGACGGCCACGGACCCGAGGGTCCGGGGCAGCGACGCGCCAAGCCAGGCATCTCCGACCGCCGACCCGGCTCCGAGATCGGACGCGACGACCACGTACACAGGGACGTAGCCCTCCAAACGCACGGGACCCGCCCTTCCCGCTGCTGCGATGCTGGCGCCCACGAGGTCGCCGACCAGCGCCACGGTGTCGCCGGCGTCGCGTCGAAACACGAGGGGCTGGTGGGTCCAGACCAGATCGGCCACGGCACCCTCTCCGGCGTCCGCGCCATCCACCGACAACCCCACACCGTCGACCACGGGCCGGTACAGCTCCGCAGAGAGCGGCGGCAGGCTGAAGTCCTCGTCCCCGGGCCAGGTGGCCGCGGTGGCCGCGCCCATGAGCCACATCATCGGCGCCGCCGGGTCAGCAGGACGAAGAGGACCATCCAGCTTCCGCCGACCGCGCCACCGGTCGCGCAGGACAGCGCCCCTCCGTAGTAGCTGCCGGCGTCGGGGTCATCCGGATCGAGGTAGTCGGGGTAGCCATCGCCGTCGAAGTCTCCGTCGCCTTCGTCGCGATCCAGGTCACCGTCGCCATCGCTGTCTTCGTCGAGCCAGTTCGGCACGCCGTCCGCATCCACATCGGCGGGCCAGCTGGCCTCGTCGGCGGTCGAGATGCCGTCGCCATCGTCGTCGGGATCGCAACGATCGGCCAGGCCGTCGCCGTCGGTGTCGCCGTCGACCTCCCAGGCCGTGCCGACGGTGTCCGCGTCGTCGTCGGCCTCGAGGAAGCCCAGCACACCGTCGCCGTCGCAGTCGTCGTCCTCGTCCTCGTCGAGGGCGCCGTCGCCGTCGGCGTCGAGGTCGAAGTAGCTGGGAAGCCCGTCGCCATCGGGGTCGTCGGCGCCCTCCTCGCCGTCCCCGAAGCCGTCCCCGTCGACGTCGAGCTGCTCCGCATCGGGCGTGCCATCGGCGTCGAGGTCTCCGGGCTCGTCGGCGCTCGGCAGCCCGTCGCCGTCGTCGTCGGGGTCCAAGGGGTCGATCGTGCCGTCGTCGTCGGTGTCGGTGGGAGCGTCCAGGTTCCCCACCTCCACGCCATCCCCCCGCCCGTCGGCGTCGGTGTCCGGGTCGTCTGGATCGAGCTCCAGCAACGCCTCGTCGGCAGCATCCAGCCCATCGCCGTCGCGATCCGCGTGCTCGATCCGGTCGTCGACCCCGTTGCCGTCGAGGTCCTGTCCGGCCTCGTCCTCGTCGAGCAGCCCGTCGCCATCGCTGTCTCGGTCGAGGTGGTCCGGCCGGCCGTCGCCGTCGGTGTCGCCGTCTCCCTCGACCGCGGTCGAGACACCGTCGCCGTCGTCGTCGTCGTCCACGCGATCCGGCGTGCCGTCGCCGTCGGTGTCGGCGTCGCCCTCGTCGATGTCCTCGACCCCGTCGTCGTCGCTGTCGGTGTCGAGGAAGTCCGGCACACCGTCGGCGTCGGTGTCCACGCCGCCCTCGTCCGCGTCGGAGATGCCGTCGCCGTCGCTGTCGTCGTCGAGGTACGCCGGCACCCCGTCCGTGTCGGGATCGTCGCGACCCTCGTCCACCGTCGGCACGCCGTCGCCGTCGTCGTCGGCGTCGAGCCAGTCCTCCGTGCCGTCACCGTCGGAGTCCCCGTCCACCTCGTCGACGGTGTCGATGCCGTCGCCATCGTCGTCGGCGTCGAAGGGGTCTCCGCCAGCAGCCAGCTCGTCGGCGCCCTCCCGCCCGTCGCCGTCGTCGTCGCCGTCGTAGGGATCGGTGCCCGTCGCGGTCTCGTCCGCCGTGCTCCGGCCGTCCCCGTCATCGTCGTCGTCGAGGCGGTCGACCACGCCGTCGCCGTCGGTGTCGCCGGACTCCGATGCACTCGCCTGGCCGTCGCCGTCGTCGTCGTCGTCGAGCCAGTCCTCCACCCCGTCGCCATCGGTGTCGACGCGGCCCTCGTCCGCGGTCGGCGTGCCGTCGCCGTCGTCGTCGGCGTCGGTCGGGTCCCCGCCGAGCGCGGTCTCGTCCGCGGTGGAGACGCCGTCGCCATCGTCGTCGGGGTCGGTGGGATCCATGCCGGCGGTCAGCAGCTCCTCGGCGGTGCTCACGCCATCGTCGTCATCGTCCGCCTCGAGGTGATCGGAGGTGCCGTCTCCATCGCTGTCGAGCCCCAGCTCGTCCGACGTGGGCACACCGTCGCCATCGTCGTCGTCGTCGAGCCAGTCCTCCGTGCCGTCATCGTCGGTGTCGCCGCGACCTTCGTCCGCGGTGGGCACGCCGTCGCCGTCGTCGTCGGGGTCGGTCGGGTCGCCGCCGAGTGCGAGCTCGTCCGCGCTGTCGATCCCGTCGGCGTCGTCGTCCGCTTCGAGCGCGTCGTCGACGCCGTCTCCATCGCTGTCGCGCCCCAGCTCGTCCGCGCTGAGCTGGGTGTCCCCGTCGTCGTCGGTGTCGAGCAGGTCGTCGGTGCCGTCGGCGTCGGTGTCGCCGCGCACGCTCTCGGTCAGGTCGTCCTGCCCGTCGCCGTCGGTGTCGCCGTCGGCCGGGTCGCTGCCGAGGGCGACCTCGTCACCGTCCGACAAGCCATCCCCATCGCCGTCCGACGAATCCGGGTCGGAGCCGTGCGAGCAGAGCTCGTCGATGTCCGCGAGACCGTCGCCGTCGCTGTCGGTGGCGGCGTCGTAGACGTCGATCGCAGCGGTCCCGAGGTCGAGGGACTCGGCCCAGGTCCACGTGTCCAACCGAGCCTCGTCGCCGACCGACCCAGCGGCGTAGCTGCCCCAGCCGCGGGAGCCCCCCGACGGCCCACTCGAGGTGCCGCCCACCTCGGTGTCGTCCCAATACAGGGCGAGGGCTGCGCTGCCCCCGGCGGCGTCCTCGAGGCGGGCTCGAAGCTCCGACACGGTCTCGAGATCGCTCGCCACCAGGTGCAACTCGCCGACCGTGAGCCAACCGTCGCAGCTCAGGGCGCCGGCCGCCACGGCGGCTTCGTCGGCGTCCAGGCCGTCCCACGCCAGCTCGGTCTCGCCTGGCGTCACGAGCGCGGCGAGGTGCAGATCGGTCCCGTCGCTCACGTCGGCCACGCCATCGCCGCTCAGGTCGCAGACCACATGGAGCCGCGCCTCGACGTCCGTCTCGAAGCGAAAACGTCCCGTGAGCACCGACGGCGCGAGCGCCGAGCACGCCTGATCGCCGGCGGCGTAGCTCAGGCCCCCGCTGGTGGTGGGCGCGGCCAGGTCGTGCGCCGCCCGCTCCGGAGAGGCCAGGTAGAGCGGAACATCACCTTCGAAGCGGGTCCCGTCGAGCGCCTCGCTGCGGCCTTCGAGCCCGACGGTGTCGGCGCTGAGCTCCCACGTGAAGCCGGCTGAGCCGTCGAAGCTGACCTCGATGACGCCGTCTGCGTCCTGGCCGCTCACCCAGGCGTAGAGGTCGACGTCGTGCTGGTGGGCCGTGTCGAGGCCCCCGTCGTCGAGGTACCAGCTGGTGGCGAAGACCCGTCCGCCGCTGGCTCCGACCACGCTCACGTCCCAGCTGCTCTCGTCGTGCGAGAGCGCCAGGCTGTACACGCCGGCGTCGAGCACCACGCTGTCCTGGTCGGCCAGCACGGCGACCAGGGCGTCGGACGCGTCGTACACGGTGAGCGACCCGTCGCCGCTCCAGCTCAGCTCCTCCCCGTCTCGGAGCACATCGACTCCGAGCCCGGTCAGCGCCCGCACGTCGAGGCCGGAGAGCGCATCCCCCTCCGCCAGCGCCAGCGCACCCAACAACACGATCACGGGCCGACCCCCGCCGGGAAGCTGAGGAACGATGGCTCGCTGGGCACGCCCACGAAGCCGACCTTGTCGATGGGCGCGACACGCCACCAGAGCCCCGGCACCCGGTAGGGCACGTAGAGGCGACCGGGGTCCCAGGACTCGGTGGGCACCGTCTGCGCCACCACCACCTCGGCGAAGTCGGGCGAGGTCGCGATCTCGACCCGGTAGTAGAGCGCGCGTCGGATCTCGGTCCAACGGAAGTCTGGCGCCCGGAGCACGGAGCCGTCCTCCGGGCGCACCAGCACGCCGGCACGCAGCAACATCGTAGGAGCCTCCGGAGCCGAGCCTTCGGCGATGCGCGTCGCCTGTCCCGCCGCGAGGTCGAGCCGCGCACCCTCCCCGTAGACCGTGACGTCGTGGCTCACGGCCTCGGTGCGCGTGGCGCCCTCCTCCACCGCCACGCGAAACCCGCCCGCGTCCCCCGTGGCGACCGCGGTGGGCGTGACGACCGTGACGGTGCCCGGGTCGTCGTCCACGCTGATCACGCTGACCTCACCGGTGGCCACGCGGATCAGCGAGCTGCGCCGTCCCGGCTCGGCGGTCAAGGCATCGACCGAGAGGCAGGTCTGGGGAAACAGCGCCACGTCGTCGTGGTTGGGGCTGTCGAGCGCGACCGAGAGCCGGATGGTCGCGAAGGCGTCCTCGTCGACGCAGACCGTGGCGCCCGTGGGGAGCGGCGCGCCGGTCACCAGGTTCAGGCGCTCCCCGCTCGCCAGGGTGACGCTGCCCTGTCCGGAGAGCGAGACCACCCGTGCCTCCCGCGCTTCGGACCCTGGACCGGGGATGAGCAGGATCTGCCCCGGCTCCAGCTCGTCGGTGTGCAGCTCGTTCAGGGTTCGGATGGCCTCGGCGAGGTCGGGATCGCCCAGACGATCCGCGAGCGCGGTGACGGTGTCGCCCTGCTGCACCACCATCGGTGTGCCCGCCAAGGCCAGTCCGATCCACAGGATCATCCGTCCTCCCACCCACGCGAGATGGGCACGATGATGCAGCTCCGTTGGTTCGCAGTCTCCATCTCCTCGGGCACCTCGGGTGGGGGCACGATCTCGATGCGGTCGCGCGGGATGCCGGCCCCCGTCATGGCGCGCTGCACCTCCTTGCCCCGCGCCCGAGCGAGCTTCTGGTTCGCGCCGAAGTCGCCTTCTGGGGAGAAGCTGCCCTGGAGCTCGAAGCCCCAGTTCCCCACCGTCTCGGCGTAGAAGGCGATGTCCCGCTGCGCCTGTGCTGTGAGCACCGAGGAGCCCACCTCGAACTGGATGATGAGCCGATCGGGTGGCGGGCTGCGAACCCAGGCCGCGTAGCCATCGCCGACAGCCGTGGTCAGGTCCACCACGCGACCCGCACCCTTGACCTCGACGCGGTGAGGTCCTTCCGGCGCGGTGAGGATCGCCAGCCCGTCCGTCCCCACCGGGATCTGGCGACCGTCCACGAAGACGTCGTCCCCCGGCTGGGCGACCACCACCACGGTGCCCTGGCTCGGCGCAGGCTTCAGCGGCACCGGCACGGGCTCCGTGGGGCCGCCCTCCACCACCCTGATCTCGGCGGGCAGGTAGCCGGGAGCCACCACCCGCACGGGGTCTCCCGGCTCGAGGTGCTGCAGGATCTCCAGCGCCTCCTCCGCGGGGAGCCACTCGCAGATCGGATGCGGCACGAAGACGAGCGCGTCGTCGGGGTTGGCGTCGAGCGGAGCGATGGGCGGCTTGACCTCCTCCTCCACGACCACCGGGGGCTCGAGGACCGCCGGGGGTGCCGCGATGCGGAAGCCCACCGTGAGCAAGGCCGCGGGGTCCAGCCCGGCGCCCAACGACACCCGCGCCGCGGCCCGGGGCCTCAGCCGCTCGTCCCGCTCCCACTCGTAGGACGCTCCGGCCGTCAGGCGGGCGCCGACGGCGCCATCCACCCCGCCCTGCGCTCCGAGGAGACCGCCCAGTCCACCCTCCGATCCGATGCGAGCGTCGAGGGCGAACAGTGCGATCGCGCCTCCGGGGCCAGCCCCGAGCACAGCCGACGGCTCGAACCCGAGCCAGGGGGACAGGGGCGCGGACACGCCACCGCTGAGCACCGGAGCGTTGTCGCCGCCGTCGCTGCTGCTGACGACCCGGCCGCCGACGTCCACGGTCCACTGGGCGGCGGTTGCGAGGCCGATCCACGCCATCATCCGCCCGTTCTCCAGCCGTTCACCGAGCGCACGTTCTGCCCGCCGTCCCAGGAATACCGCCCGTCGAAGCCACGGCCGTCCTCGCGCACGACGATGTCGTAGCGGCCGGTCTCGTCATGGAGCACCAGGGTGCGGGTCCTGGGGTCGTAGTGCCCCGCCACGTCCTCGGTGGCTTCACCGCCTCCGCCGTTGTCGAGCGTGAAGGTTCCCTGCACGCGTTCGTGGCTTCCGGTGAGCACCCAGGTGGCCAGCTGACCGTCCATCGAGCCACCCCAGGCCCCGAAAGGCGGGTCTAGGAGCGACGCCTCCGAGCTCGGCGCGGGCGCAGCCGACGGTGGTTCCGAGGGCACCGCTCCTGCGGGCTCGGCGGCTGGGGCCTCGTGCTCGGCGGTCGGCAGCGGTTCCGGCCCGGCCTCGGGCCTGCGCGCAGGCTCGACGAGCGCCTCGGGGGGTGGCACGTCGGGCAGCGCCTCGGAGACTCCGTCGGCTCCCGGATCGGTGGGTGTTTCGGGCAGGTCGACCAGCGCCACGGAGGGCACCGGGGTGGCTGACGGTGGAGCTTCGTCCGCGGCCGGGAGCTGCCGCTGCGGGTTCCAGATCGACACGGCGGCCGCGCCCACACTGACGAGGACCATGACCGCCACCAGCCACCGCGCCATGCCCGGGCCCGGGTCGTCCCCGGGTGGCGACTCCTGCCAGGCGGCAACGTCGATGGGCGGATCGACGCCGGCGGGCGCCGAGGCCGGCTCGTCCGCGGGCGGCGCGAGGAAGGCAGTGTCCCCCCGTGCCGCGCCCGGAGCGACCAACGTCGGGTAGGCCACGGCCTCGGCGACGTCGAGGAAGGTCAACGACTTCTTGAACTCGGCCGCGGGTGGCCCTGGGAGCTCCTCGCGCCGCGGCATCACGATGCGGTGCTCGGCCGTGACGAAGCGCTTGCTGGGCTCGGGGAAGTTGTGCGGGTCGAGGGGGTCGAAGGCTGCCAGCGGCGTGCTCGACGCGCCCTCGAGCGCCACCCGCATGTCGGCCGCCATGGCCCGTGCGTCCTGGTAGCGCTCGCTCGGGTCGTAGCGGAGCGCCTGCTGCAGGATGTCGATGAGGTCGTTCGGCAGCCCCTGCCACCGATCGCTCGCCCGGTCGGTCACCGCGAACAGGTCGATCGGCGACGCCCCCGTGAGGAGGTTGTACAAGGTGCAGGCCACGCCGTACAGATCCGCCGACGGCGCGACATGCCGCGCGTTCACGCGCTGTTCGGGCGCCATGTAGGCGAACGACCCCATGCCCACGTTCGTGCGCGTGGAGCGCAACGCGTCGTCGTTCGCGAGCATCGCGATGCCGAAGTCCGCGAGCAGGGCGGCGTGGCTCTCGGACAGCAGGATGTTCTGGGGCTTCACGTCGCGGTGGATGACGCCCTGCGCGTGGGCGGCCGCCAACGCGCTCAGCACCTGCACGCAGTAGCGAAGGGCCAGCTGAGGAGCCAGCGCGCCGCGGACGTCCACCAGCTGCCCGAGCGAGCCGCCCACGGCCAGATCCATGACGACGTAGTGGAACGCGCCGTCGACGCCGATGTCGTACACCCGGAGGATGTTCGGGTGGCTGAGCCGAGCCATCGCGCGCGCCTCGATGACGAGCCGCTCGGCGAGCTGCTTGTGCCGAGCAGAGCCCGTGGCCGCGATGATCTTCACCGCTCGTTGGACGCCCAGCATGGTGTCCTGGGCCCGGTACACCGTGGCACACGCACCCGTGCCGAGCACGTCCCCGAGCGTGTAGCGGCCGTCGGCGAGCTGGTTTGGGATGTCTTCCTGCCTTTTCCCAGGCCATTCTACGACCTGGGCCCCCTTGACGCGTCCAGGGCCTGGCAGGTGATCCCTTCGGGTCGCCGTCACGAAGGAGGTGCATGACGATCCTGTTGGCCCTGCTCGCTTGCGCCTCGACGCCGTCCCCGACGGCGGCGACGCGATCCCTGGACACACCGCACGTCGTGCTGCGCGAGGTCTTGCTGCCCGGAACCACCGACCCTGTCGACATCGAGCTCGCCGGCGGCAGCATCGTGGCGCTCGGTTCGGATCTGGACGCGTCGGGTGCCACGGAGGTCGCCGGCGACGGGCACTACCTCGCCCCAGCCTTCATCGACAGCCACGTGCACCTCGCCTACCTCCCCCGCGCCGCCGACATGGCTCGCGGCGGGATCGCGGCCGCCGTGGACCTCGCCTCCCCGGTGAGCTTCCTCGACACCCTGCCCGACGACCTGGAGGTCCTCGCGTCCGGCCCGATGATCACCGCAGAACAGGGCTACCCGACGCAGGGATGGGGTGCCGCCGGCTACGGCCTGGAGGTCTCGGACGCCGCCGGTGCCGAGCAGGCGGTCGCCGACCTGGTCGGCGCGGGGGCACGGCTGGTGAAGCTCCCGGTCACCTCGGAGCCGGTGCTGGACGACGACACCCTGGCGGCCACCGTCGCTGCTGCGCACGCCGTCGATCTGCCGGTGGCGAGCCATGCGCTGGGCGACGAGAGCGCGCTCCGAGCCGCGCAGGCAGGCGCCGACGTGCTCGCCCACACACCGACCGAGCCGCTCGGTGCCCAGTCGTGCGCCCTCTGGTCCGAGCGCGCCGTCATCTCCACCCTCCGCGCGTTCGGGGGTTCGGCGGCCGCCCGAGAAAACCTCGCCGAGCTGCACGCACGCGGCGCGGTCGTGCTCTACGGCACCGACTTCGGGAACACGTCGACCGCGGGTGTGGACGACCAGGAGCTCGCACTGTTGGCCGAGGCTGGCTTCTCCCCCGCCGAGATCCTGGCGATGGGCACCACCGCCCCCGCGAGCTTCTGGGGACTGGAGCACCTCGGGTCCGTCGAGGTGGGCAAGGACGCGAGCTTGATGCTCGTGTCGGAGGACCCCCTGGAGGACCCATCCGTGCTGGCGGCGCCCGACCGCGTCTGGATCCGGGGGCGCGAACCATGACTCACTTCGCCGGCAACTCGCCGGCGAGGAGCTTCGGCCAGTTGGCCTCGCCGAGCGCGATGTGCGCCTCCGTGTCGGCCCGCCACTTGGCCTGGATGTCGGGCGAGTAGTTCAGGTACAGCGCCCCCTCCACCACCGTCCAGGCGGTCGGATCGATGTCCGCCGTCCGCCCCTGGCTCACCGCCCAGGCACAGTAGCCGCCAAAGCGTGGCACGAAGCGCTCTGGCTCCGCCTCGAACACCGCCCGGTGTTCCGCGCTCGCAAAGCGCCACGTGGCGCCCCCGTACAGCGACACGTGGTCCGGGCTGCCGGCCGTGGCGACCGCGTCCTCGAAGTAGGCCACCACGTCGTAGCCGTCGACGGCCACGCCAGCGTCCAGGTTCATCGGCTCCAGCGCGAGCGCCACGGACCAGCTCAGGATCATGCGGTACCTCCTCGTCGCCCGAGTATGGTCTGCGTTCGAGGAGGCTGCATGTTCGCGTGGTGGCTGGCCTGCGCTCCGGTCAGCGTCGAGGGTGGCGTGGACACGGGGGACGCCGACGACGACGGCTACTACGCCGACGACTGCGACGACGACAACCCCCTGGCGCACCCCGAGGCCACCGAGCGTTGCGACGGCCTCGACAACGACTGCGACGGCGAGACGGACGAGGCGGGCGCGCAGGGTGAGCTCACCTGGTACCGCGACGCCGACGGCGACGGCTGGGGCACCACCGAGAGCACGATCGAGGCGTGTGAGGTGCGCGACGGCTTCGCCGCCGACCTCGGTGACTGCGACGACGAGGCGGCCGACGTGCACCCAGGCGCCGAGGAGACCTGCGACGGACGCGACCAGGACTGCGACGGCGTCGTGGACGACGGCGACGTGGAGGGGGGCTCCACCTGGTACCAGGACCGGGACGACGACGGCTTCGGCGAAGACGCCACGGCCACGACCTCGTGCGGCGAACCCGGACCCGACTGGACGGAGCAGGGCGGAGACTGCGACGACGATCACCCCGACGCCAACCCCGACGAGGACGAACAGTGCAACGACGGGGTCGACAACGACTGCGACGGCACCCTGAACGGCTGCGCCCTCGCCGGCGAGCTCGTGCTCTCGGAGGCCGCCGACGAGACCCTGCTCGGAGAGGCCAGCCACACCCGCGCCGGGAGTGCGCTGGCCACCGGTGAGGTGAACGGCGACGGCGACGCCGACCTGATCGTCGGCGCGGACGACCTCGACGACGGCGCCACCGGCGACGTCGGGGGCATCTACACGCTCCGCGGCCCGGTCGACGACGGCGGCGACCTCGCCGACCGCGGGAGCACGCACCGCGGCGTCGAGGAGGACGGCGCTGCAGGCGCCGCGGTGGCGTCGGGGGCGGACGTCGACGGGGACGGTCTGCACGACGTGCTGATCGGAGCGCCTGGCGCAGCCAGCGCGTACCTCCTGCTGGGTCCGCCGACGGCGGAGCGGCTGAGCGACGCCGACGCGTCGTGGTCCGGGACCGGAGAGCTCGGCTCGGCGGTGGCCTTGGTGTCGGACGGCACCAGCGACGGCTACGCGGAGCTCGTCGTCGGCGCGCCCACGGCTGGCCACGGAGGGGAGGTCCAGATCATCGAGGGGGGTACGACGCCCGGTGACGCGCTCGTCACCATCACGGCGGAGGACGACGACGATGCCTTCGGCGCCGCGGTGGTCGGCCTGCCCGACACCGACGGCGACGGCCTCGCCGAGCTGCTCGTGGGAGCGCCCGCCCACCGAGCGGGCGGGGACGACGCTGGCGCCGTGTACCGCTTCGGCGCCAGCTACGGCACCGCGGTCCTCGCCTCGGATGCCGACCTGAAGCTCGCCGGCGTGGCCGGTGACGGCGCCGGATGGGGACTGGCCGGTGGCGACCTGAACGGCGACGGCTACGCGGACGTGCTGGCCGGCGCGCCCGGCGCCGACGAGGGTGAAGCCGACGCCGGGGCCGTCTACGTGTTCCACGGGCCGACCGATGGCGCCTACTACCTGAGCGCGGCCGACGCGACGCTGCTCGGCCAGCGCGCCTACAGCTACGCGGGCAGCAGCCTCGCCGTGGTGCCCGACCAGTCGGGGGATGGCCTGCCCGACCTCGCCGTGGGCAGCCCCGACGCCGACGAGAACGGCGCCGGCTCCGGCACGATCTGGCTGGTGTCGGGTCCGGTGGAGGGCAGCACATCGCTGGAGGACGCGGCCGCCCTGGTGCTCCACGGAGATGGCGGCGCGTACGCTGGCCAGGCCCTGGCCGGCGGCTTGCTGGACGACGATGCCACCGGCGACCTCGCCGTCGGCGCGCACCGGGACGGGTCGGCAGGCACGGAGGCGGGCGCCGTGTTCCTGGTCTTCGGACTGGCCTTGTGACAGGATCGGCCGAGGCAGGGCGGGAGAGCGAGTGAGTGCCGAGGACGCGAGACGACACCGACTGTCGCTGCTGCGCAACTGCTGGGACCTGCGCAAGGATCTCGAGGACGCGGACTACCCCATGCTCGAGGCGTGCATGCGGCGGGTCGACGTGGAGGGCGGCGACCGCATCACCCACATCGAGCGCCCGAGCCAGGGCCTCTACCTGGTGGAGTGGGGCCTCGTCGCCATCACCCACCGCCCGGAGCTCCGAAGGGCCCCGATCAGCTATGCGCTTGGACCTCGAAGCCTCTTCGGCGAAGACTGCCTGACCGGCAACCACACCTCCGGCGCCAGCGCCGAGCGGGACTGCCGCTTGCACCTGCTCCGACTCGACCACCTGCGCGAGCTGGCGGAACGGCGGCCGAGCACCATCGGACGGATGCTCACGAGGCTCGCGGCGCTCCACCGCCTCATGCCGCGCCTCGCGAGCGCCGTGCGTCGCAACTCGTGCCTCCGCCACGTGCCCACCCGCCTGCTGTGGAGCATGTTCGAGGGGGCGTGGTTCGAGCCGAGCAAGGGCGATCTCGAGGCCGATCTGCCCGCTGGCCGGGTGATCTGGGCCCGAGGCGAGCACCCCGGTCGCATCGCGATCGTCGTGCGGGGGCGACTCCAGCGGCGGCTGCCGCGTGGCCCGTCGTACCAACCGGTCGGCACCGACGCGTGGGACGCGCTGGACTGCCCCGGACCCGACCAGGTCGTCGGCGACGTCGAGGTCATCACCAACGAACGCTCGCCCTACGACGTCGTGACCCTGGAGCCCACCCGGTTGTTGTGCCTCGAGCCACAGCGCTACCAGCAGCTCCTCGAGGTCTCCGACTCCTTCCGCCGCGCCGTGATCCAGGCACGACGGGATCTGCTCCCTCCCGAGCGCGCCGTGCCCGCGATCCTCTCGGATCCCGCGGAGGTGGTGCTGCTGACGGGCGGCTCCGACCACCCCGTGCACACCCTGACCTGCTGGCTCGCGCAGGCCCTCAGCAGCGACTTCGACGACGGCGTCACCGTGGTGCACGAGGGTGAGGGCACGGTGATGACCGGGTCCTGGAAGACCGTGTCGTCCGACGACGCCGGCCAGACCCTGGTCGACGCCGGGGAGCAGCTGCACGGCGCCGACACCGACTTCGTGCTCGTGGCGCGACCGCGCCGCGCCCTGACCGACGCGCTCAAGGGGCACGTGCACAAGATCGCGCTGTTGTTGGAGCCCGGCGACGAGGTCCCGGACGACATCTCGGAGACCAGCGCACCGCTCCTGGTGATCGCCGTCGTGCCCGACCCCGCCCAGGCCGACCAGCTCCTGGCGACCCGCCGGGTCGCACGTGGCGCCGTGCGTCTCCCGCGATCGGTGCTCGAGGCCGCACGTCGTGGCGGGCCGTGCCCACCGGAGCACCGAGCCCACGTGCAGCGACTTGCCCGCGCTGTGAGCGACCGCCGCGTGGGACTCGCCCTCGGCGGCGGCGCCGCGCTCGGCTTCGCTCACCTGGCGCTCTTGGAGGCCATCGAAGCGCGCGGTGTGCCCATCGACATGGTCAGCGGCGCGAGCGTCGGAACGACCGTGGGCGCGTTCTATTGTGCCCGGGGACTCGATGGCCTGGCCCAGCTCCTCGACCACGTCCGCGGCCTGGAGCGCGCCGGCACGCGCGGCTGGCTCAGCGGCGAGTTCTTGCGACGCTGGGTCGACACCGAGCTCGGCTCGGTGCGCTTGGAGAACCTGGCGGTGCCCCTGTTCCCGGTGGTCACCGAGCTGCACCACAAGGCCCAGCGCACCATCCGAAGCGGCACGCTCGGCTTCGGGGTGCGCGCCAGCGGCTCGCTGCCCCCCTTCACGCCGACCACGCTGGGCGACGAGCGGTACGTGGACGGGGGGGTCATCAACAACGTGCCGAACGACATCCTGGCCTACGAAGGCGCCGAGCTCATCGTGGCGTCCAACGTCATCCCGCCGCCCTCGAACCGCGCTCCCGTCGCGAGCTGGGCGGACACGTGGCGCTTCCCACGGGGTCACCGGGTGGTGCGGCTGGCCGACGAGTTCCTGGGCGTGCTCCGACGCAAGGACGACGCCATCGACAGCCTCAAGATCCTGATCCACGCGAGCGGCGACTGGATGCGCAACGACGCCGACGTGCGCTTCCAGGCGGAGCACGACTTCGGGCCGCTCGACTTCCACCGGGCCCACGAGATCCGACAGGCCGCCGCCGACTCGGAGGAGCTCGCCGAGGCCCTCGAGGACCTGTCCCGCCGGTGGGACACGCTCCGACGCGAACGCGGCGAGGGGCAGCTGCCGCGCACCCACCAGCTCGACGACGACCAGGCGGTGCTCGACCAGGCGGTGCTCGAGCAGGACATCACTTCCGCCGGAGCGAGCTGAGCCGTGCTGGTCTGGCTGCTGGCGTGCACGGGCGCCCCGTCCGAAGGGGCCGCTGACACGAGCCAGGAGCGCGATGGCGCTCCGGCCGACACACAGGTCGTCACCGACACCGACGCCGCCCTCGACACCAGCGATCCGTGCTCCGAGGCCATGACGGTCACGTGGAACAGCTGGGGGCGCGGCTTCCTCACCGAGTCGTGCCAAGGGTGCCACGCGTCCACGGCCACCAACCGCTACGGCGCGCCCGAGGAGGTCGTGTTCGACACCGTGGACGACGCGTGGGCGTGGTCCGACCGCATCCTGGCGCGTGCCGCGGGCGAGAACCCGTCCATGCCGCCCGCTGGAGGCGTCACCGACGACGACCGCACACGGCTGAGCTGGTGGCTCGCGTGCGGAGAGCCTGGCTCCTGATCAGCGCCTGACCGCCGCGAGCAGCGCAGGCGCGAGCGCGTTCGCCACGGCGGCGTGACCCTCCGCGTGGGGGTGGATGGCGAGGGTGCCCTGTCGGGCGGCGTCGGCTTCCGACGGGATGCACGGCGGCTCCTCCTCACCGTCCCAGACACCGCGCAGATCGGCCACGTCCGCCCCGGCGTCGATGAGCAGGTTGGCCATCAGATCGAGGTCCGACGCCATCCAGTTGCAGCGCGCGGTGGCGCGCTTCGAAGGCCGGCAGAAGGCCTGTCCAGGGGCAGGAAGCACCACCCTGAGGGTGCGCCCACCGGCCCTTTCGACAGCCACATCGAGCTGCCGCTGGGCCTCCACGAAGTCGTGCTGCCCACCGTGCCCGACGAAGCGACGAGGCGACTTCTCGACCCGACGGAGCCGGGTGAACCACGCGAGGTTCACCAGGTAGCTCCGTCGCGCCGCGAACCGGAGCACGCGCCCCTCGATGGTGGACGGAAAGGCGATGACCCCGTCGCTCACGCGCACCATGGCGCGGTCCTCGAGATCGTCGCCGGTCACCACCACGACCACCAGGTCGGGCCGTGACACCGTCAGCTCCTGGTGCACCGCATTGAGCGCCCCGCAGTAGCCAGCCGCGCTGAACGCGAGGTTGCGGAGCACCACGGTCACCTCGAGCTGAGCGGCCACCACGTCCGCCAGGCGGCGCGCGAAGCCCTGGCTCGGCGTGACCCCGAAAGCCTCCGTCACGCTGTCGCCCGCGAACCACAGCTCCAGCTCGGGGCCCTGGCCGACGCGGGTCAGCCGGAGCGACGGCGAAGCGCCCGATGCCTGCACGTGGTGGCAGCGGCCGGCGCCGTCCTCGCGCGGCTGCTGCCGCTCGAGCGCTTCGAAGACCGAGACCGCAAAGCCCGCCTGCTTGCCGGCCGCGAGGCTCGGGAGGGTCGCGTAGCTGGCGCGGAGCGCGGCTTCACCGCACGCCAGCCCCAGCACGAGGCCTGCAAAGACCAGGACCAAGCGTACAAACACCGCCTGAGCCTACCCCTCCTACCCCGGCGACGGAATGCTATGCGAAGGGCCACTGGGAGACACCATGGCTCGACCCACCCGCCGCACCGTCCTCCGCAGCGGCGCCGCTGGCCTCGCCGGCGCGTCCCTTCCCGCTTGCAAGGGCGAACCAGGCGGCGACTCCGCGACGGAGCCGGGACGGATCGATCACGTCATCGTGGTGATGATGGAGAACCGTTCGTTCGACCACTACCTCGGCAGCCTCACCGCCGCGGAGGGGCGCGACGACGTCGATGGCCTGACCGGCGCCGAGGAGAACCCCCTGACCGACGGCACGCCGGTGCAGGTCCACCACCTCGACCTCGACTGCCAGGCCGACCCACCCCACGGCTGGGGCGACTCGCACGACCAGTTCAACGATGGCGCCATGGACGGCTTCGCGTCGGAGCACGAGAAGCGTCATGGCGCGGACATCGCGTCGGAGGCGCTCGGCTACTACAACCGCGACGACCTGCCCGTGCACTACGCCCTCGCGGACGCCTACTGCCTCCCGCACCACTTCTTCTGCTCGGTGATGGGGCCGACCTGGCCGAACCGCTTCTATGGCCACGCGGGCACCAGCGACGGTCGAAAGGGCAACGACGTCCAGGAGGGGGCCCTCCAGTCGGAGAACGTGTACACGCAGCTGGACGCCGCGGGGCTGGACTGGGCGTACTACTACACCGACGTGCCGTTTCTCGGGCTGTTGGCCAACACCTGGGACGACACCCGCATCGCCCTGCTCGAGGACTTCTTCGACGCCGCGGAAGGGGGCCGACTTCCCGCCTTCACCTGGATCGATCCAGGCTTCAGCTACAACGACGACCACCCGCCGCACCATCCAGGGCTCGGACAGATGTTCCTCGCGACCATCTACGAGGCCCTCGCCCAGTCCCCTGCCTGGGAGCGCTGCCTGCTCGTGATCACCTACGACGAGCATGGCGGCTTCTACGACCACGTGCCGCCACCCACCACGCCCGACGATCACGCCGACGAGGGCTTCGACCAGATGGGCTTCCGCGTGCCGACGGTCTTCGTGGGTCCGTGGGTGAAGCAGGGCGTGATCGACGACGACCTCGACAACGCCTCCACCCTGAAGCTCGTGTGCGAGCTCTTCGGACTCGAGCCCTGGAACACGCGGATCGCCGGGGTCCAGAGCGCGAGCGTCTGCCTGGACGAGGAGCGCATGGCTGCAGGTGAGCCGCTCGAGCCGGTCACGCTGCCCGCCTTCGACGTGCCCGACGAGGAGGTGACCGAGGACTGCCAGTACGGCGTCGACAGCCTGGCGCGCGAGCCGGGCAGTCAACCCGAGCTGCTCGCCTGGGTGCAGGCCAACCAGCCGGAGCTGCTTCGCCTGGACCGCGGCGAGGTGCGCCGGCTGATGGCGAGTCAGGCCGCTCGGCTCGGCCTGGTGGACTGACCGCGGGCGGACAGATTCTGGTCTCCCCAGCCCGAGAACCCCGGTTAGCGCCTCACCATGGGGTTCTACGTCCACCGATCGAACCGGGCCGAGTTGCTCGCCGACGCGCTGTGCGACGTGCTCGCAGAGCCCCAGTCGGACCCCTTCGCCCGCGAGGTGGTGGCCATCCCCAGCCGGGGACTGGAGCGCTGGGTGTCGATGGAGCTGGCGCAGCGGCTCGGCGTCTGCGCCCATGTCGACTTCCCCTTTCCCGCGCGCTTCCTGGCCGATCGCTTCGACGAGGTCCTCGACGTCGGCGAGGTCAGCGAACGCTGGCGACCCGACCACCTCATCTTCTCGGTGCTGGGCCAGGTGCCCCGCCACCTCGACGACCCGGCGTTCGCACCGCTCGCGGCGTACCTGGACGGCGAGCCCTACGGCCGCAAGGCGTGGCAACTCGCCCAGCGCATCGCCGGGGTCTTCGACCGCTACATCACCTACCGCCGCGACATGCTCCGCGCGTGGGACACGCCCGAACAGCAGGATCCCTGGCAGCCTCGGCTCTGGCGGGCACTCCGCGAGAGCATGGCCGCACCCCATCTGGGCGACGCGGCCAGGGCCTTCGTCGCGCGGCTGAAGGCACCGGCTCCGCTCGACCTCCCGGCGCGCCTTTGCCTCTTCGGCCTCTCCACCCTGCCGCCCTTCTACCTGGAGCTGCTCCGCGCCCTCGGGGAGCGCTCGGAGGTCCACCTCTTCGTGCTGCAGCCGTCCAACCGCTGGTTTGCCGACACGCGCCCCGCCAAGCAGGCCCTCGCCGCCGCCGCCTCACTGGGCATCGACGACCCCGCTCTGGTGCACGTGGAGCAGGGCCACCCCCTCCTCGCCTCGCTCGGACGGATCGGTCGGGAGTTCCAGGACGCGCTCACCGAGCTGGACGCTCTGGACTCGGAGCACTTCGTCGCCCCCGCGGAGGACTCGCTCCTGCACCGTCTGCAGGCCGACGTCATGCACCTCCGCCACCGTGGACGCGATCCCGACACGCCGCGCGTGCAGGTGCCCGTCAGCGACACGAGCATCACCCTGCACGCGTGCCACGGGCCCATGCGGCAGGTCGAGGTCCTTCGCGACCAGCTCCGAAGCCTGTTCGAGTCCGACCCCACGCTGCAGCCGCGCGACGTGGTGGTCATGTGCCCGGATGTCGAGGGCTTCGCGCCCCTGGTCCGGGCAGCCTTCGACCCGGTGGCCAGCGACCCCGACGCACCTCCCGGGCCGGCTCCGGCCGGCGCCATTCCCTACCGGATCGCCGACCGCAGCCTGCGCAAGGACAACGGCGTCGCCGAGGTGCTCCTTCGGGTGATGGACCTCGTCGGTGGGCGTGTCACGGCCAACGAGGTGCACGACCTGCTCTGCATGGAGCCGGTGTGTGCGCGCTTCGAGATCCTCGTCGACGAGCTCGACGCGGTGGCCAGGTGGGTGCGCGACAGCGGCGTCCGCTGGGGGCTCGACGCCGAACACCGCGCCGCCCACGGTCAGCCGGCCGAAGCCCAGAACACCTGGCGCTTCGGCCTGGACCGGCTCCTGCTCGGCTACGCGGCGCCGGCGCAGGGTGCGGCGCTCTTCGCCGGCGTGCTGCCCTACGACGAGATCGAAGGAGGGGACGCGCGGCTCCTGGGTCGCTTCGCAGACTTCGTCGAAGCGCTCACGCACACGCTGCAGACCCTGACCGGTCCGGTGCCGATCGCTGCCTGGTGCGAGCGGCTCGCCGAGGCCGCGGACCGCCTCATCGACGCCAAGGGCGACGCCCTCTTCGACCACCAGGCGGTGCGCGGCGTGCTGAAAGGGCTCGCGGAGCGCGCTGACGCCGCCGGCTTCGAAGCGCCGGTACCGCGGGAGGTGGCGCGCAACATGATCGAGGGCGCGTTTGCGGAACCGGCGGGCAGCTCGGGGCTCTCGTCGGGCGGTGTCACCTTCTGCGCACTCGTCCCCATGCGCTCGATTCCGTTTCGTGTCGTGGCGCTCCTGGGCATGGACGACGCCGCCTTTCCTCGGGCCGAACACCGCCTGGGCTTCGACCTCATGCGCTCGAGGCGGCGCCCCGGCGACCGAAGCCCGCGCGATGACGACCGTTACCTCTTCCTCGAAGCGGTGCTGGCTGCGCGCGACCGGCTGCTGGTGCTCTACACGGGCTGGAAGAACAACAAGGCCATCGCGCCGGCGGTGCCCGTGGGCGAGCTCTTCGACGTGTTGGAGGAGGGCTTCCTACCCGAGGACGGGCGCCTGTTGGTGCGCCAGTTGAGGACACGGCACCCGCTCCAGCCCTTCTCGCCCGTGCTCTACGGCGGACCGGATCGCGACCCGGTACGCCGCCTCCAGAGCTGGGACGCGCGCTGGCTCGACGGAGCGAAGGCCGTTCAGGGCCTCCACCGGGTGGCGGCACCGCCGCTCCTGAGGCGCCCGCTCCCCGAGCTTCCGGGGGTGGAGCGTGCCGTCACCCTCGGCGACCTGATGAAGTTCCTGGAGAGCCCCGTCCGGTGGTTGCTCAGGCGCCGTCTCGGGCTCCGCTTCGACGAAGACGAGCTCTTGCTCGACGACCGGGAACCGAGCCAGCTCAGCGGCGTTGCCCGCTGGGAGGTCGGCAACGAGCTCCTGCGCCTCATCCTCGACGAGGGCGTCATCGAGACCCGCCCCCTGCTCCAGGCCCGCGGGCTGCTCCCCGCTGGGGCTCCGGGACAGCTGGTGCACGACGACGAACGCGCGCGTGCGGTCGCCATCGCCGAGGCGGTGGTGGCCCGCCGACGCGGTGGCCGCCTCGAGGACGTGGTGGTGAACGTCGACTTCGACGGCACGCGCTTCTCGGGCCAGGTGAGCGATCGCTTCGTCGGCGGCCAGGTGATGCATCGGTTCGGCCACTTGCGCGCGCGGCATGTGCTGCGGCTCTGGGTGCGTCACCTCGCCATGTGCCTGGTGGCGCCCGGCCCCTCCACCCTCGTGGGACGACCGCGCCAGGGGGGCGCCGTCAGCGTGCTCGTGCTGAGGGCGGTCCAACCTCAGCAGGCCACCGCCGTGTTGGTCGCACTCACGCGCTTGTACTGGGAAGGCCTCCAGCAGCCACGGCTCTTCTTCCCCGAGACGAGCCGTGCCTGGTACCGCCGCGTGGCACAGGAGTTCGACAAGGCCAGGCGCTCGGAGCCTGACGCGTCCATCGACGACCCTCGGTTCCAACACAACGCCGGCTTCAACGCCGCAGGGGCGTGGGACCCCTTCCACGCCGATGGCGAGAGTTCGGACCCCTACCACCAGCGCTTCTTCGGCGGCGCGGCCCCCTACGATCGGGACTACCACCTGCCGGGCGAGCTGGAGCTCCCGCCGAACCGAACCTTCCACCGCCTCGCCATGGACCTCTGGGGTTCCGTCGACCGCCTGGTCGCAGAAGGCCAGCTCTGATGGACGCGCTCGTCCCAGGCACCTGGCTGGTGGAGGCCTCCGCCGGCACCGGCAAGACCTACAACATCACCACGCTGTACCTGCAGCTCATCGTCGAGCAGTCCTTCACCGTCGATCAGATCCTGGTGGTCACCTTCACCGACGCCGCCACCACCGAGCTTCGCGATCGGATCCGCGCACGGCTTCGGGCCGCGGCAGCGGTGCTGCTCCACGCGGAAGACACCCGCGAGCTCCCCGAGGACGAGGAGCTCGCTGCCCTGGTGGATCACGCCCGCACCCACGACGGCCTCGGGGCCGCACGGCGCCGCCTGGAGCTGGCCGTGACGTGTTTCGACGAAGCGGCCATCAGCACCATCCACGGGTTCTGCCGTCGCATGCTCCAGCAGAACGCCTTCGAGTCGGGCGCGGACTTCGAGGCCGAGCTCGTGAGCGATCCGGGCGAGCTGGTGGACGACCTCGTACGAGACTTCTGGGCGCGGAGGGTGCACGCGGCGCCGCCGCCCTTCTTGCGCTACCTCGACGACGTCGGCTTCGGACCGTCGAGCCTGGTCCGACTCGCCAGGAAGGTCACGAGCCATCCGCGCGCGCAGGTGCTGCCCGCCGAGGTGCCACGGGCAACCCAGCTCACCTTCGGGCACTGGGAGTCCGCGCGCTCACGTCTCAAGCAGATCTGGAGCCGCGAGGAGCCCGCGATCCGCGACAGCTTCCGCTGGGCGAAGCTGCGCTGGCCGGTCTACAACCTGGAGGCCCGGGAGCAGGCCATCGGGGCCCTCGAGGCCTTCGTCACCGGTGACGCCCGCCCGGGCGAGATGCTCGACCCGGCCTTCGAGCTGCTCACCCCGGACCACATGGCGAAGTGGGTGAAGGCGGGTGCGAGGGTCCCGGACCACCCCGTGCACGAAGCCTGCGCGTCCATGTGGGCCGCCGAGCAGGAACAGACCCCCGATCTGGCCGCCCGGCTGCTCCGCATGAAGCTGGACTTCGTGGCCTTCCTCCGGGACGAGCTGCCTCGCAGGAAGCACGCGCTCGGTGTGCAGACCTTCGACGACCTGTTGGCCCAGCTCGACGACGCGATGGCCGACCCCGCCCGCGGGCCACGGCTGCGCGATGCGATCACCAGCCAGTACAGCGCCGCCCTCATCGACGAGTTCCAGGACACGGATGCCGTGCAATACGCCATCTTCCGTCGAGCGTTCCACCACGAGCCGGGGGCAGCCAGGGGCTTCCTCTACCTGATCGGCGACCCCAAGCAGGCCATCTACGCCTTCCGCGGTGCCGACGTCTTCGCCTACCTGGACGCGCGCCACGATGCGCACGCCACGTCCACGCAGAAGGTCAACTGGCGCTCCGACGAGGGGCTGGTCGAGGCGGTCGAGCACGTCTTCGCCCGGCCGGGCCTCCGCCACCCCTTCGTGCTCGAGGACATCACCTACCCCAAGGTTCGTGCAGCCCACGAAGAGGGGCGGCTCGCTGGGCTGGCGGGCGCACCCCTCAGCATCCGCTTCGTGCCTCGCGTGGACGACGGGCCCCACAAGAACACCGCCAAGCACGGCCAGGTGCGCAAGTCCTGGGCGCTCACCCACCTGCCCAGGATGGTGGCGCGGGACATCGCCCACCTCCTCAACGCTCGACCTCGGATCCGCGTGGGGGAAGACGATGATCCCGGTTGGCGCGAGGTCGCCCCGCGCGATGTCGCCGTGCTCACGGCGACGAACCGGCAAGCACGGCTCGTGCAGGACGCGCTCCGAGTCGTGGGCATCCCCAGCGTGCTCCGCAGCGCCGACAGCGTCTTCGAGACCAACGACGCGTTGGAGCTGGGGCTCGTGCTGCGCGCCA
>CAZSAT010000011.1:0-50888 GCA_964604675.1 uncultured Enterobacterales bacterium | reverse complement strand
CGCAGCTTCCCGTGCGCGACCTGGCCGGCGAAGTGCGCGCCATCGGCGAGCCCGGTCACGCCACGGCCCTCCGCGCGGCCCTGGCCACCCGCCTGCTGGGCATCGACGCTCACGATCTGGTCGAGCTGGAGCGCGACGAGCGCCGATGGGACGACCACGTCGAGCGCTTCCGGGCGTGGAACCGGCAGTGGCATCGCCAGGGCTTCGCACCGATGTTCCGGGCGCTGCTCGCCGAGCTGGGAGTGGGCAAGCGCCTGCTCGAGCACCAGGACGGCGAGCGACGGGTGACCAACCTGCTGCACCTCGCCGAGATCCTCCATCGAGCTAGCGTCGAGCAGGGCCTCGGCCCGGCGCGCCTCCGGCGTTGGCTTGAGCGCCAGAAGCAGGGCGCGCGAGGCGACGACGTGGCCCGTGAGCTGCGCCTCGAGACCGACGCCGACGCGATCGAGATCGTCACGGTGCACCGGGCGAAGGGCCTCGAGTACCCCATCGTGTTCTGTCCCTTCCTCTGGGATCCCCAGGCCCCGCGCGCCGACGACACCGAGTACCTCGTCTTCCACGACCGACTCGACCGCAGCGTGAAGATCGACCTGGGCTCGCGGAACAAGCCAAAGCACCTGGCCTGGCTCGCTGAAGAGCACCGCGCCGAGAACGTCCGGAAGCTCTACGTGGCGCTCACCCGCGCGCGCCATCGGTGCGTGCTGTACTGGGGCGCGCTGTACCAGGCCGAGCTGTCGGCCCTGGCCTGGACCCTGCACCAGGACGCGGGCGAGCACCCCAGCCCCGCGGCGCGGCTGGCCGCCACCTCGGAGCGGTTCACGGGCCTCGACGACGAGGCCCTGCGCGCCGAGCTGCACAAGCTGGCCTCCGCCTCCGCGGGCCGCATCGAGCTGAGCACCGCCCAGGCGGGAGACGCCATTCGGTGGGAGGCGAAGCGCCCGCCCTCGGAGCCGCTGGGCATCCCGATCGCCGCCCGCCCAACGCTCGACACTGGCTGGCGGCGCACCAGCTTCACCGGCCTCGTGCACGCCGGGAGCAAGGTCCGGATGGAGGTGGACCAGGGCACGGGCCATGCTCGGCCCGAGCCTGCAGGGGGTCCACCCGTGCTGCTGGCTGGGTTTCCCCGCGGTGCCACGGCCGGGCTCTTCTTCCACGGTGTTCTCGAAGACATCGACTTCGCGGCGCCCCGCGATGCCCACGTGGTCCTGCGCCACCTCGACGAGGCGCGCATCGAGCACGAGTGGCTCCCGCTCGTGCTCGACGGGCTCGACGAGATCTGCTCGGCGCCTCTCGACGGCACAGGCGTGCGGCTGATGGACCTCCACCACACCGTGCGCGAGATGGACTTCCTGTACCCAGCTGCGGGCGGTCTCGAGGCCCAGCTCGCACGGGTGAACACGGCGGCGCTGGCCGCGGTGCTCGCCGAACACCCTGGGCCCGGACTGCCCGACGGCTACGCCGAGCGGCTGGCCGCGCTGCCGGCACCGCCCTTCCAGGGCTTCGTGACCGGCAGCATCGACCTGCTGGCGCGCGTCGGTGAACGCTGGGTGATCGCTGACTACAAGTCGAACCACCTCGGCGACACCCGCGGTTGCTACGCGCCCGACCGCCTGGCGGGTGCCATGGCGGACCACCACTACCCCCTGCAGTACCTGCTCTACACCCTCGCGCTGCACCGCTACCTGCGCTGGCGACAGGCTGGCTACGACCCCGACCGCCACCTCGGCGGGTGCTGGTACGCGTTCCTGCGCGGCATGCACCCCGACGGCGGCGGCGTGTTCTTCGATCGGCCACCCACAGCCCAGGTGCTGGCGCTGGACGCTCTGCTGGAGCGGGGGCGATGAGCCTCTCCATCTGGCGAAGCGCAGGCGTGCTGAGCGCGGTGGATGTCCACCTGGCCAAGGCCCTGGGCCGTCTCGTTCCCGACACACCCGAGCCGGTGCTCTTGGCTGCTGCCCTTGCGAGCCGAGCCCCCGGGGTGGGCCACGTCTGCGTCGAGCTGTCGGCCATCGAGGACGCGGTGCGCTTGGAGGAGGGGGACGAGACCTCCACCCTCCCCTGGCCCGAGATCGCGGCCTGGCGATCGTCGCTCGCCGCCAGCGACCTGGTCGGCGACGGTTCGGGCCTCACCCCCCTCGTGCTCCAGGGCGATCGGCTCTACCTCTACCGGCACTGGCGCTACCAGGAGCGGCTGGCCGCGGCGCTCGTCGCACGTTCGAAGGGATTCTGCGAGGTCGACGCGGAGATCGCGGCGTCCGGTCTCGCCCGGCTCTTCGAGGGTGGCGGCCACCAGATGCTCGCGGCGGCCGTCGCGCTCGTGCGCCAGCTCGCCATCATCACCGGGGGGCCAGGCACGGGGAAGACCACCACCGTGGTGCGGCTGCTCGCCCTCGTGTTGGAGCAACGGCCCACCGCGCGCATCGCGCTCCTCGCCCCCACCGGCAAGGCGGCCGCCCGCATGGCCGAGAGCGTGCAAGCCCAGATCGACACCCTCCCCGTCGATCCGGCCATCCGCCTGGCGATGCCGACCACCGCATCCACGATCCACCGAGCGCTGGGCTGGCAACCGGACCACCCCACGCGCTTCCGTCACGACGGCGCCGACCCCCTCCCGGTCGACCTGGTCGTGGTGGACGAGTGCTCGATGGTCGACCTGGCGCTGATGACGAAGCTGGTCGAGGCGGTCCCGGCGAACGCGCGGCTCGTGCTGATCGGCGACCGGGATCAGCTGGCCAGCGTGGAGGCGGGCACCGTGCTCGCCGATCTCTGCGGAGCTGGACTCACCCCACGGGGTGCCTCCGCCGAGCTGCGCGCCCGGCTCGGCCTGCTCGACGCTCGGCTGACGGCGCGGCTCGACGATCCGGGGACGCTGGGTGCTGGTGACGCTCCCAGCCCGCAGGCCGCCCTGCCCATGACCACGCCGAGCGGCCCGCCCGCCGTGCCCGCAGCGCCGGGCCTGCAGGACAGCCTCGTCCAGCTCACGCGTACCTACCGCTTCGACGAGACCAGCGGCATCGGCACGCTGGCCCGCGCCATCCGTGCCGGGAGAAGTGAGCTGGCGCGCCAGCTCCTCCGGCACGAGCGCACCTTCCATCCCGAGGGGCGGGTCTACGATGATCTGCAGCTCCTCGAGCTCGACGAGATCGGCCGGCTTCGCGAGCTCCTCGTGGCCGGGTACCGCGATCTCTGCGTGGCGCCCGACCCCGTGACCGCGCTGGAGGCCCTCGGTCGGTTCCGCCTCCTCTGTGCCCATCGCCGCGGTCCACGCGGCGTCGAGACGCTGAACCGACTTGCCGCGCGCTGGCTGGCCCAGGCCGGGCTGCTCGCGCCCGAGGGTCGCCACTACCCGGGGCTGCCGGTCCTCATCACGCGCAACGACTACGGACTGGGCCTCTTCAACGGCGACGTGGGCGTGCTCGCGCGTGACCCCGACACCGCTTCGCTCCGCGCCTGGTTTCCCCACCGCGGGGGCTTGCGTGCGCTGCATCCTGCACGCCTGCCGGCCCACGAGCCCGTGTTCGCGATGACCGTGCACAAGGCCCAGGGGAGCGAGGTCGATCAGGTCGTGCTCGTCCTGCCCGAGGCCCCAACGCGCGTGCTCACCCGGGAGCTGCTCTACACCGGCGTCACCCGAGCCCGCCGAAGCGTGCTCGTGGCGGGGTCCGGCGACGTCCTGTCCGCAGGCGTCGACGACCCCGTGCTCCGAGCGAGCGGCCTGCGCGATCTCCTGTGGGGCCCGCCAGGAAACTGATGGGTGTTATGGCAGCTGCGACCGGCACCTCTGGCGGCTCCATGACGGCCCACCTCGCTCTCACCTTGACGCTTGCAGCGGGCTGCTCGTCGCGTGAGGCGTTCTTCACCAGCGATGGCGAACCGGCCCTGGCCGACGTGCTGGTCAGCGAGATCGACGCCTCGGTCGAGTCGGTGGACGTCGCGATCTACACCTTCACCCACGAAGGGATCGGCAACGCCATGGAGAACGCCGCCCTCCGCGGCGCCGTCGTGCGGGTGCTGGGGGACGAGGGTCAGTACTGGGACCCCGGCAACGGCATGCAGGCCACCTTCACGCGGCTCGCACAGAGCGGCGTCGAGGTCCGGCTGACCGGCGGCCTGTCGGCCGGCGGCATCATGCACCACAAGTTCGCGGTGCTCGACGGACGCACGGTCCTCACGGGCTCCTTCAACTTCACCGACTTCGCCAACACCTTGCACCACGAGAACCTGCTGCTGTTGGCCGACCCGGCCGTGGCCAGCGAGTACTCACGGGTCTTCACGGAGCTCTGGGATCTTGCGGATGCGCCGTAGCCCCCTCGCGCTGGCGCTCTGCGCGCTGGCCCTGTCGCCGGTCGCCGAGGCCCGGATCTACCCGGGCGCGGTCCTCGTCGACGACATCGACGATCTGGACCAGCTCTACCGCGACGGCTTGTTGACCGACGACGACTACGAGACGCTCGTGGAGCTGCTCGAAGAGCCCGTCGATCTCAACCGGGCCCGTCGTGGCGAGCTCTTCGACCTCCCCGGGGTCAGCTGGGAGACCGCCGCCCGGATCGCCCAGACCCGGCGTGACAAGGGCTCGTTCCGGGATCTCGACGAGCTCCTGGCCATCGTCGGGGTGAGCCCGGAGGTGCTGAGCCAGGTCGCGCCGTTCGTGAAGGTCGAACGTCCCGAGGCGTCGGCGGTCCGAGGGGTCACGCGGCTCCGCACGGTGATGGAGTTCGAAGAGGTCGACCCGCTCTCGGACGACGACCACGCCAACAAGAGCCACACGGTGGGCCAGCTCGGCTACGACACGCTCCCGGCCACCTACCTGAAGCAGACCCTGACCTACCAGCGCGACTGGTCCTTCGGCGTGGCCGGCTACGCGCAGGAAGACATCAAGCAGGTCCAGTTCGACGAGGACCGCGGCGATCTCTACGCCAGCTGGGGCACGCCCACCTTCACCCTCGCGAAGGCCTACGCCGCGGTCGAGAAGCCCAAGGTCGGCGCCATCGTCGGCAGCTACACGATCGGCTTCGGCAACGGGCTCACCTTCGACCGCACCAGCCGTCGGCACCCGCAAGGCTGGTACAAGGACACCGGCATCTCCGGCGCCGAGCGGTTCCGCAGCAAGAAGGGCTTGTTCGGAAGCGCCGTGCGCGTGCAGTCCGACTACCTGGGCGCCGGGTCGGTCGACGCCACGCTCTTCGTCTCGAGCAACCGCTACGACGTCTACCAGTACGACCTGGGCATCGGCGAAGGCGACCAGGTGGACCCCGAGGTCGACGAGCTGTCCAGCCCGCGCGTCTACCTGGAGGATTCCGAGGGCTCGTTCCAGCGAGCCACCTACATCACCATCCCCGACGTGTACCGGGAAGACCTGCTGGGCTCCGACGTCACGTGGCGCTTCGACGGCCACACGGCCATCGGAGCCACGGCGTGGGCTGGTCGCATGGACCGGACCATCATCGAGGGCGTGGACGACCGCTACGACATCGTGCTGCGGGGCGGCTACCCCATCGCCGACACCTTCGGCGCCGCTGGACTGCACGGAAGCTACGGCCTGGGCTTCGCCGACGTGTACGGCGAGTTCGCCCACAGCTTCACCGGCGGGAACGCCTACTCGGCCCAGACGGTGTTCGATCCGGCCTGGGGCGAGCTGGACCTGACCGTGCGCCGCTACGACGTGGACTACGACAACCCCCACGCCCGCGGCACCTCGAACGCCGACGAAGTCAACGGCTACCGGGATCGGGACGAGCAGGGTGCGCTGGCCAAGGCCACCGTCGAGCTCACCGAGAAGCTGTCGCTCCGCACCCGCGGCGACATCTGGCAGAACATCAGCGTGGCCCGCTGGAACGCCGAAGCCTATGGGCGCCTCACGTGGACGGAGGGCCAGGCGTGGAACGCGTCCGGCTTCGCCGAGGTCAAGAACCGCGACCTGTCACGGAACGGCCGCGGCCGCATCTACGGTGGCGACTACGACGAGTTCGAGGGGCTCTCCGAGGAGGACTACGAGGTCTTGGAGGTCACCGAGCGGGCCGGCGCCAAGAAGACCTGGGGCCTCGAGACCTGGTACTTCGACATCCCCAACGTGAACCTCGCCGCATTCTACAAGCGCTTCTACGAGGACACGGGGCTCCTGTACCCGACGCTGGACGGCGTCGGCCCGTGCGAGGCCTGGTACCAGATCGGCCACTACACCTGGTTCAAGGCCAAGGTGTGGGTGCTCGACGACACCGCGATCACGGGCCGGGTCAAGTACCTCGACGAGAGCGTGCACTCGTCGCACGGCGACCGCTACCTCGAGAGCTACCTCCAGCTCGACCAGCGCCTCCCCGAGAAGCGGGTGCGCATCTCCCTCCGCGGCACCCTCGGCCAGGACCTCGCCGACGACGCCGCGGACTGGGCCGACGAATGCAGCCGAGCGGGGCTGCCCGCCACGACCGGGAGCTGCGTCTCCTCCGACTCCGACTCCGACACCACCACCGCCGAGCCGGGGGCCCCCTACGGGATCCTTCGCGCCACGGCGGAGTGGAGGTTCTGATGCTTACGACCCTCGCCCTCACCGCGTTCGCCGCTGCTCCCGGAGCCGGCGAGCTGATCATCACCGAGCTCGTCATCGCGCCGTCGACCGACACGCGCGAGTGGTTCGAGGTCCACAACCCGACCTCCAGCACCTGGGATCTCGACGGCTGTGTCTTGTCGGAGGGCGGCAAGGACAGCTCCACCAACGAGCACACCGTGAGCGGCACGGTGGAGATCGCGCCCGGCAGCTACGCCGTGCTCGGCTACCGCCCCGGAACGGACAGCACCGACTACTGCGTCGAGGTCGACGCGCACGGCGGCTGCATCACCCAGCCGGTCTACTACTACCCGTCGTTGCAGTTCAACAACTCGAGCGAAGAGACCCTCTCCATCACCTGTGGAAAGACCCTGGTCGACGCCGCACCCTACGACTGGGACATCTTCGACGGCGACTGCTACGCCGAGAGCTGCACGGTGAGCCTGGCGCCCGACGAGCTCGACGACGACGCCAACGACAGCCTGGACGCCTGGTGCATCGCCTCGCCGGACGACCTCTACCTCGATCAGGCGGGCACCGAGGCCAACGGCACCCCTGCGGGTGCGAACACCTGTTTCGAGACGGGCCCACTCTGCGGTGCAGGCCAGGTCATCTTCAGCGAGCTGATGGCCGACCCTCCCGGCTCCGCCGATGAATGGATCGAGCTGGCCGGGCTCGGCGACAGCTGCAACCTGGCTGGCTGCTACCTGGCCATCGGCGAGTGCGCCGATGGGACGGACGAGGCGTGCGTCAGCGACGAGAAGCTCATCGAGGGTGCGCAGCTCGACATCGCGGACGGCGACCACTTCGTGTTCTCGCGTGGGGAGCTGGCCTACACCGGCGCAGTCGGCTCGTACTCCGGCCTGTCGCAGTCGAACAGCGAAGAGCGCTGGCTGCACCTGCTCTGCGACGGCGGCGTGGTCGACACGGCGCCGCTCGACTGGGCCCAGTTCGACGACCGGTGCGGCGACGACGTGAACTGCTCGGCGCAGCTCTCGCCAGCCGCCTACGACCCGACCGAGAACGACGACCTCGCGATGTGGTGCCTCGCCGGCGCCGACTCGGAGATCAGCGACGACGACGGCAACCCGGTGCGCGCCACCCCGAGCGCGCTCAATGCGTGCGCCAGCTACGCCAGTCCTGGTGCCGGCGACGTGGTCTTCACGGAGCTCATGGCCAACCCGGCTGGGCTCGCCGAGTGGCTCGAGATCACCAACGTCTCGACCGACACCTTCGAGCTCGGCGGCTGCGACCTGTGGGTCTACGACGACGACGACGACGGCGTGCCCGCCCCCGACGATGCCGACGTCACCCCGCTCGGCGACCTCTCGCTGGAGCCCGACCAGAGCCTGGTCGTGACCGACGGCGGCTGCCTGTTCGGCGAGGAGCGCGGGCTCGACACCGGCTCCCCGGTGGTGTGCACCGGCGACGAGCTGCCTGCAGGCATCAGCCTCCCCAACACGGGCAAGCGCTACGTCGCCCTGGTCTGCATCGACGCGGAGACAGGGCTCGGCCAGGTCGAGGTCGACGCGATGACCTACGACCTCGATGCGCAGGGCGTGCGGCAGGGCCACTCGCTGATCTTCGACCTCGAGGGATCCTCGGATCCGGCGCTCGACAACGACGACCAGGGCGCGTGGTGCGAAGCCGGTTTCTCGCAGGAGTTTGCCAAGGGCGACGACGAGGCCGAGGACTGCAACTACGGCAGCCCCGGCAGTACCGAGGCGTGCGTGCCCTTCGACGCCAACGTCACCGGCGGTCCCGGCTGCCGGTGCACCACCGGCTCCGCCTCCGGCGCCGCTGGCTTCCTCGCCCTCCTGGTCGGCCTCGCCGTGCGGCGTCGCCGCGGGTGATCGCGCTCTTCTGGGCGTGCACCAAGGCCCCCGAGCGCGAGCCACCCCCGCAGGTGGGGGCGGCGGCCTGCAGCCAACACGTCGCGGTGAGCGCGGCTGGCTCGCTCGCCTGGCACCCCGACGGCCAACGGATCGCGACCGGACGTGCAGGCGGTGGCGTGGCGGTCTGGGACGCTCACACGGGAGGCGTGCTCGCCGTGCATCCAGGCGCCCAGCCGGCCCAGGCGCTCGTGTGGGGCCCCGACGGCATCCTGTGGGCGGCCATGGGCCCCAAGGTGACCGGCTTCGCCCCCGACGGTTCTGAGGTGGAGGGCCCACGTGTGCCGCTGAAGCACATCGCGGAGCTGGCCTGGACCTCCGAAGGCCTCGCCGCGTGGGGCTCGACGCCGCGCGATCCCAGGCCGGGGACCGACACGCCCACGTCGCTCTTGTACGTCAACGGCGACACGCCCGTCACCCTGGATGCCCAGCGCCTCGCGCTCACCCCCGACGGTCAGCTGCTCGCGGGTGACGTGCTCCGCTTCGAGGCGGGCGACGCCACGGAAGAGACTCCGTTGGGGGGGCGGGCGTGGGACCTCGCGATCGGCGAGCGCTGGTACGGTGCCGCCATGGGGCGGGCCGGCGTGGTCCTCCGCTCACGCACCGAGACCAGCACACGCACCGTGCACGGCGAAGGCAACGTGTTGGCCCTCGACCTGCACGGGGACCGGTTGGTCTGGGGGGCGGACGATGGGCGCGTGGTCGTCACGAACCTCCTCGATGACGCCAGCACGATCGTCTCGGCCGCACGCCCCGACGCAGCGGTCGTCGAGCTCGGCTTCTCGCCAGACGGGTCGCGGCTGGCGGTGCTCGAGGGTGATGTGCTGCGGGTCTGGACCACCTTGCCCGACGAGCCGCTGACGGGCTTCGAGCGCGTCGGCGAGCTGGTCGACGCGGTGTTCCTCGACGACGACACACTCCTCGAGGCGCGCCGCGGCCAGCTCCGCTGGTGGTCCACGGCGGACTGGTCCACCTCCCGCAGTGCGGCGTTGGAACCGAGCCGGGTCCACCGTCTGGCCCTCGCTCCCGAAGGCGACCGGCTCGCGCTCGGCCGGGACCAGGGGTTCCGCCTGCTCGAGCCCCGCTCGGGTCGGCACCTCGACGACGGTGTGTTCGGGGGGGCACCGCAGCTGTCGTTCGGCCCGCACGGCCGGCTCTGGGTCGGCGTCTCGGGCGACAGCCGTCTCCGCTGGGTCGATGGGCGCGAAGACGACCTGCGGCTCCAGGGCGGCGAAGCGCCTGCTGCATGGAGCGCCGGCGGGCGGCTGGCCACGGGCGGCCTCGACCGCTCACCGCGGATCTGGGATCTGGAGCGGGGTGGGGCGCAGGTCCTGCAGGCTGCGCCCGGGGACTTCTACGCGCTCTCGTGGTCCCCCGACGGCGACCGCCTCCACGCCTGGATGCGCGGTGACCGCATCTGGACGTGGGACGTCGCCGATGGAACGGGGTCGGCGGCCGGTCAGGTGCCCACGCACCTGTCCCGCGCGTTCGGGCATGGCGCGGGCGACCCCTGGTTGCTCGACGGAACCGAGGTGTTCGGGGTGGCCCGAGAGGGTGGCGGCCCCCGCGCGGCGCCTGGCGAGACGCCGCTCGCCGGCAGCCCCAACGGGTCGCTCCTGGTGACCGTCGCGGCCGACCATCGCCTGCGGGTGTGGGACCGCGCCACCGCGGAGTGCGTGGCGGTGCTCTCGCGATAGACGTGCCGGATGAGCTGGACCCCCTCTTCCTGGCGCGACCACCCGATCCGACAACAGCCGGACTACGCCAGTCCACGGTCCCTGGCAGACGCGCTGGAGCACGTGGCCGGGCTTCCGCCCCTGGTGCACCCCGGCGAAGTCGATGCGCTGAAGGCGCGGCTCGCTGAAGCGGCGCGCGGGGAGCGCTTCCTGCTCCAGGGCGGCGACTGCGCCGAGCGCTTCGCCGACTGCGCACGGGCCCCGATCGAGGCCAAGCTCAAGATCCTGCTCCAGATGAGCCTGGTGCTGACCTGGGGGGCTCGCCTGCCGGTCGTGCGGGTGGGCCGGCTGGCCGGCCAATACGCCAAGCCCCGCAGCAAGCCCTTCGAGGTCGTGGATGGCCGCCAGGTCCACAGCTACCGGGGTGACCACGTCAACAGCTACGACATCGGCCAGCGCGTGCCCGACCCGCGTCGGCTGGTCGAGGCCTACCACCACTCGGCCGCCACCCTGAACTACGTGCGAGCGCTCCTCCACGGCGGCTTCGCCGACCTGCGCCATCCGGAGCACTGGACGCTGGGCTTCGTGAAGGACCACGCGCGGCGCGACGACTACGAGCAGGTGGTCGGTCGCCTGCTCGACACGCTCGACTTCATGGGCGCGATGGGTGCGGACCTCGACGACACGCTGCGCACCGTGGAGCTCTACACCTCCCACGAGGGGCTGCTGCTCGCGTACGAGGAGGCCCAGACCGGGCTGGTCGACGGGCGTGCCTACAACCTGGGCGCGCACTTCCTCTGGATCGGTGACCGCACACGCCAGCTGGAAGGGGCGCACATCGAGTACTTCCGCGGCATCGCGAACCCGATCGGACTCAAGTGCGGGCCGACCATGGATCCCGACGAGCTCGTGGACGTCATCCGGGCCCTCGACCCGAACGACGACCCCGGCCGCCTGACGCTGATCACCCGGTACGGTGCCGACCGTGTCGCCGAGCTCCTGCCGCGGCACATCGACGCCGTACGGCGGGCTGGGCTCTCACCGGTGTGGAGCTGCGATCCCATGCACGGGAACACCATCAACACGGACGAGGGCCTGAAGACCCGGCCCTTCGACGCGATCCTGAGCGAGCTCTCCACCGCCGCGAAGGTGCACGAGGAACATGGGACGCACCTGGGTGGGGTTCACTTCGAGCTGACCGGGGAGGCGGTCACCGAGTGCACGGGCGGCTCCCAGGCCCTGGAAGAACACCACCTGCCGCGGAACTACCAGACCTTCTGCGATCCGCGCTTGAACGGCACGCAGTCGCTCGAGATGGCCTTCCTGCTCGCGCAGGAGCTCAGCCGCTGACGATGCTCGCGAAGTCCTGCAGCACCTGGAGGTGCTTGGAGGGGTCGGCGACCCCGGAGAAGCGCACGCAGTAGAGGTAGTGGCCTTCGCCGGGCGCGAGGCGCGTGACCTCCCCCGCGACCAGGTGTTCCGCGCGACCCGGTCGGGTGAAGCGAACCCGCACCTCGCCCCCCTCGAGGAACTTCAGGGTCTCGCTCCGCGGCACGGCGAAGGAGAGCTCCTCGGCGCGCAGGTCGACGACCCTCACGTCGCTCTCCAGGAGCTCCAGACCACGCCCAGATGGCGGCAGGATCGTGAGCGCGAGCCCCGCCTGGACCTCGCGAGCGGACGCTTCCTCGAAGCCATCCACGAAGCCGAGCATCAGGCCTGCCTGGGACCTGTCGGGGACCGGCACGCCGACGCGGAGCACCGAGCAGGAGAAGGTGAAGGGCTTGCCATCGAGCTGGAACCAGACCCGCAGGTCCTCTCCACCCGCGAACACCGCGTCGTCGGCCACGACGACCACGCCCGCACGGTCGACCCTCACGAAGCGCCCCGAGGTGCCCTTCCCGCCCCGGGCCATGAGCTCACAAGCGACCCGCTCGCGCGCAGCCTCTTCCATCAAGCGTCGGGGATCCAGGCTCATGCGCTCCTCTTATCCGCCCGTCGCCCAGGCGCCCCCCGCCTCGGGCTCGAAGCAACGACCGTCGAACGCGAAGCGCTCGACCCCCGCCAGCCCGCCGGCCTCGACCGTGTACACGGTGAAGTGCGCGGTGCGGCGCTTGTGGGGGAGGTGCGCGTAGCCGCCAGCACCCGGGTTCAGGATCGGCACGTCCACGCCGCCGAGCGACACGCTGGTGCGGAAGCCGTGGTGCTCGTGCCCGTGCAGGATCGCGCTCAGTCGGCCGGCGTGAGGGCCGAGCGCGGCTTCGAGCTCCCTGGCGCCGAACAGCGCCCGGGCCCTGGGCCCGTAGGGCTCGCCGCCGCGCCCGCGAAGGGGGTAGTGCAAGGCCACGAACACCGCGCGGTCGCCGATCGAGGGGTCCTGGAACACGGCAGCCAGGCCGTCGATCTGGTCCTGTGGCACGCGACCAGCCGAGTCCATGCGCGGCTCGCAGACCTGCAACGCGACCACCGCGACGTCCTCCCCGAGGAGGTGCAAGCGCGGCCAGCTTCCCTGCCCCAGCCACTCCCCGAAGTAGTGCTCCAGCGCCCCCGAAGCCACGGCATCGCCCGTGTAGGTGTCGTGGTTCCCCGGCACCACCATGCTCGGGCGCGCAGCGAACACCGGGCGCAACAACCCGCACGCCGCCTCGAACTCCTCGGGGGTGCCCTGGGCGGTCAGGTCGCCCGTGCAGACGACCGCATCGGGCGCCTGCTCCTCGACGGCCTGCACCAGGGCTTCCTGGGCCGCGCGGGTGAAGTGGCTGCGCCGACCGCCCAGGTAGAGGTTGGCCGTGCCCAGCAGGCGCTTGCCGAGCAGCTGGCGCGCCGTCGGGGGACGCATGACGTGGAGGTCGGTGACGTGGGCAACACGCATGCGCTCAGGTAACGCCCCCGACCGGTGGCGGTGTCGAAGGTGCAAGGAGGCCTCGTGCTCTTCGTCACCTTCACCGCCTGTTCGTTGGTCCCCTTTGGCGACGGGTTCGTGCAGGTGGCGGTCGGCGAAGACCACGCGTGCACCCTGGGCTACGACGGCGTGACCGCCTGCTGGGGTTCCAACGACAGCGGCAAGGCCGACCCACCCGACGTCGAGCTGAGCTCCTTGAGCCTCGGGATCGACCACAGCTGCGGACTCAGCGAGCAGGGGGACGCCGTGTGCTGGGGCTCGGACGCGTTGGGGCAGGCCAGCCCCCCGGAGGGCCCCTTCACCGAGATCAGCGCCGGCGCGAGCCGGACCTGCGCGCTCGACACCGCGGATGAGATCGTGTGCTGGGGGGACTCCGAAGCGCCGGCGAGCGGGGCCTTCCTGGACATCGGCACGGGGGCGTGGAGCTGCGCCATCGCCGAGGACGAGAGGCTCGACTGCTGGGACGGTGCTCCCGAGCTTCCCGCCGGGACGTACCTGCAGGTCCGTCCAAGCCTGGGGGGCCGGCACGCGTGCGCCCTGGACCCCCAGGGCTCGGCGGTCTGCTGGGCCGACGAGGCGGCGCACGACGCCGAGGTGCTCGCGCCCCCGGCCGGGGTCTTCGAGCTGATCAGCCCCGGACGCTCGCACGCCTGCGCGCTGGGCGACGACGGGCACGTGGCCTGCTGGGGGCTCGATGACGTCGGCCAGGCGAGCGCGCCCCCGGGCCTGTTCCGCCAGATCGACGCCGGCGCCGACTACAGCTGTGGCGTGCGCCGCGACGGTAGCCTGTACTGCTGGGGCAGCTTCTGAGTCAGAGACCTTCGCCTTCGTCACGGCCGGCGAGCCGGTAGTTCGACGAACAGGGAAAGTGGCAGTCGCGGCACCCGGGCAGACCGGGCAGACCCTTGCCTCGCGCCTCGCGACGGGCCTCGCCGATCCGCGGGTCCTCCAGCCAGAGTCGGGACAGGCGGTCGTCGGTCACGGAACCCACACGGTTCTGCAAGCCTCGGTCGCGCGTGCACAGGGTCAGCTTGCCGTCCCAGCTCACCACGGGGGTGGAGAAGGGGCCGGGACACCGGGGCTGCACGTCCGCCCCGGGGTCCGCCTCGACCCCCAGGACGTCGGCGAGCTCGACGAGCCGTTCGCGGGCAGCAGCGTTCTCCGCGAAGTGTTCGTGGTCGGTGCGCCGGAACCAGATCGCGTCGCCTGCTTCGGGCAGGCGGCCCACACTCAGCACCGGCTGCCGCAGCCGCTCCTGCCAGGTCTCGACGAAGCCGTGTGGGTCGAGGGGCTCGTCCACGAGCCAGCTCGCGACCACGCGCTGGGCGGGCTTGCGCACGTGCAGCAGGTAGTCGACGTTTCGCAGGCACTGCTCCTCGAAGGCCCCGAAGCCATTGCCGTGCAGGATCCAGGTCTGACGCACGTCGCCGTGGAAGCTCGCCACGTCGCAGATCTCGGTGTTCAAGAGCCGCGCGTCCGTCAGGACCTGCAGCTCACGAAAGACGCCGGTCGCGGACATCTGTTCCAGCACCCACCGCAGCACCGGCACGAACTCGGGATGCATCAGCGGCTCGCCACGCCAGTCCAGGCGGACAGCGTGGAAGCTCAACCGGGCGGCCTGCAGGTCCTCGACCACCTTCCGAACGACCTCGAAGCCCAAGAAACCCCGGTCGAAGCGCACGTACCGCCGGTTGCGGAGCTCGTAGAACTCGAAGGGGTCGTCGTAGCAGCGCTCGAAGGGCACCGGGCTGTCGCCGACGAGGGCTTCGTGGTGACGTCGGGCGGGCGCGGCCGCGGCCTCGGGCCAGGGCCCCGTGTCCGACAGCTCGAGGGTGAGCACGCCGCGATCGAGGTGCACGCCCTCGCTCGAGCGACGCTTCCGCCGCACACGGTCCCGGAGCTCGTCCACCACCAAGGTGGCCGCGCCCTTCAGGATCTGCCGAGCTGAGTCCGAGTCGCGTCGCAAGTAGCAGTTCTGGATGCAGGGGGTGGAGCACTGTTTCACCACCTGGCGGCGGGCACGGAGCTCGGGGCTGTTCCATATCTGCCTGAGCGTCTGCTGACGGACGTTGCCGAAGCTGCCCTTCAGGAACTCGAGCTCGCCGTCGCACATGATGGCGGTGCCGTCGGCGTTGATGTAGAGCTCCTTCCAGCCCGCCCAACAAGGAGCCTCCAGCGGCTTGAGCTCGTCGCGGTAGTACGGCAGCACCAGCTCCAGGTCCTGCCGCGAGTTGAGGATGCGGTACCCCGAGGCGCCCTGGGCCTCGACCCGCGCCACGAGCTCGTGCATCAGGTCCTGCAGGGCCGGGTACCGGTGGTCATGGATCCAGAGGCCATCCGGGTCGTGCGGCGCGTTCCAACCGTGACGGAACAGGTTCAACAGCTGCACCCCGTCGAAGCCCACGGAGGCCTGCTCGTCCAGGAGCGCCGGAAGGTCTTCCAGGTTCTTGTCGTGCACGATGGTGTTGGCGAGCACCTTGCGGCGGGGGTTCCCGGCCGCGGCATCGGCCGCGCGGACGTTGTGGTAGCCGCGCATGGCCTGGCCATACATGCCACGCCCTCGGATCTGGTCGTGGATGGGCTGCGGTCCGTCGAAGCTGATGTTCAGGTGGAGCTGTTCGCTCGGGATGCGAGCGAGCCGATCGGCACGCTTCTTCGTGATCAGCGTGCCGTTGGTGGTGAGCGTGATGTAGAAGTCCTTCCGGGCCGCGTAGGCCAGGATGTCCTCCAGGTCCATCCGCACGAAGGGCTCGCCACCGAGCGGGTTGAAGATCCGCACCCCCATCAGCGCGACCTGGTCGATCAGGTCGAACACCTCCGCGGTCGAGAGCTCGTCGGGAACGTCGTAGCAGGTGGTGCACATCGAACAGTGCAGGTTGCACCGCAGGGTGAGGTTCACGCTGACCCAGTCCGGCGGCGCCAGCGAGGTGGTGAGCGCCCGCGAGAGGTACATCCGGGTGTTGCGCTTCAGCGCTGCGGGGTTCACGGGGGCGGCTCGCCTGCTGACCCCTGCAGGGTAGCCCGAGCCAGCGGGCCGGGTCGGTAGGCCGGGGTACGATGCGCGGGTGAAGGTCCTCGTCGTCTTCCATGGCTGGCTCCCACGCGATGACCGCCCGGTCTCTGGCGGCGCACTTCGGGCGTGGCACCACGGCCAGGCGCTGGCCGAAGCCGGGCACGAGGTGGTGTGGCTCACCCGCGACCAGGACCACGTCCCCGGCGGTCCGTCCACCTACCGGTCGGGGCCCGAGCTGCGCCGCCTCGCCGGTGCTGCCCGAGCCGACCGCATCGTGTGTGTCCAGCCCGAGGAGGCGCCCTGGCTCGCGGGCCTCGGCGTGCCGCTGCTGGTCGATGCCTTCGCGCCTCGGTTGCTGGAGGCGGTCTTCGAGGACACCACGGCCACCGAAGCGGTGCGCACGCTCCGCGCCCTGGACGCGGGGGATGCCTTCCTCTTCTCGAATCCGCGCCAGCGCTGGTTCTTCCAGGGCCTGATGGTGCTCGCTGGGGTGGACCTGCGTGTCGAGAGCGGGCGGGTGGTGCCCCTCGTCGCTCCCCGCGTCGAGGTCCGCCGGCGCGTGCCGAAGAAGCCGCGGCTCATCATGGGCGGCGTCTCCTGGCCTTGGCAGGCCCCGCAGGACGCCCTGCGCGCTGCCGCGTCCTGGGCCGCTGAGGTGGACGGCGAGGTGGTGGTGGTCGGCGGTCGACCCGCCGTGGGAGACGCGCGGACGGTGGACCTGCGGAAGGAGCTGGCCGACACCCCTGTGCGCTTTCTCGACGCGGTGCCCTACACGGAGCTGCACACCCTGTACGCCGGGGCCACCGCAGCGCTCGACGTGATGACGCCCAACGCGGAGCGCGAGGTCGCGCTCTCCTTCCGGCAGCTGGACTACCTGGCGTGCGGGCTTCCGATCATCACGGGAACACACCACGCGCTGAGCGCCACGCTGGCCGAGCACGAAGCCGGCTGGGTCGTGCACGATGTTGCGGAGGCGCTGAGGTCGCTCACCCCCGACGAGGTCCGACGACGGGGGAAGAACGCCCGGCGGCTCGCGCGCGAGCGGTTCTCGCGTGCGGCGTGCGAGGCACCTCTCCTCGCCTGGGTGGAAGCCGCCACGGTCCGGCAGAAGACCAGCCTCCCCCTGCCGGAGGCGGCCGAGCTGGCCGCGGCGCTCACCCACGCCGAGGGCGAGCTGGCCCACCTCGCTGTGCTCGTGGCCAAGGCCGAAGCCGAGGTCGCCGAGAAGCGCGAGGCGAACACGCGCCTCGCCGACCAGGTGGCGGCGCTCACGGGCACTGCGGCACGGTTGGCCCGGGCCGTCGACGAGGTGGCCGGCTTCAAGCGCGAAGCCGTCGCGGTGCTCGGGGCCGAACGCGAAGCGGCCAACGACGAGGCGCGGAGCTTGCGCGACCAGCTCACCGCGCTGCGCGCCGACGCTGCCAAGAAGGACGCCGAGCTCCGGAGCACGGCGCGCGACCGGGACCGCATCGGCCAGGAGCTGGCGGGCCTGCGCGAGGAGCTCTCGGATCGCGAAGACCGGCTGAACGCAGCGGCTGGCGACGCCCAGCGTGCACGGGAAGGCCGCGCGGCCCTCCGTGCCGAGCTGAGCACGCTGCGCGAGCAGGTGGCCGAAGGCCGCGGCCTGGTCGACAAGAAGGACGCGGAGCTGTCGGCCGGCCAGCGGGAGCGCGACGCTCTCCAGCAGGAGCTGTCACGGCAGCGGGCGGAGAGCGCCGCCACCCTCGAGTCGGCGAAGGTCGAAGCCGAGCGCCTCCGCGACGAGATCCTGAAGAAGACCCGCGAGCTCGCCGAGTGCAACGGCGAGCTGCACCGTGTGCACGACCGGGCGGGCCGCTACGAGAGCGAGCTCGAGGCCGCGCAGGCGCAGAAGGACGCGCTCCAGAAGGAGAACGAGCGGCTCAGCAAGCGGCGGTTCCTGTCCTAGCGCACGGCGTGCCTTCTGGGCACGCTGAACCCCCACCGCCGAGGCGGTTGGCTGCGCCCCCTACAGGCTGCCCAGCGCGCTCGCGCCCACCGCGAGCGCCACATCACCGCCAGCCTCCACCGTGACCGTGCGGTCCTCGAGCAGCTCACCGGTGTCGGCGTCGCGCACCATCACGGTGTGCTCGCCCGCGTCGAGGGTCAGGTCCAGGCCCGGACCACCGGGCCGGAGCACCCCCTCCAGGCGGCCGTCGATCCAGACCCCCGCCTGCCGGTCGCCGGCAACGTCGATGCGCAGCGTGCCCGGGGCGGGGGCCAGAGCGCTCAACGGGAAGGTGATGCGCGTCTCGCCCTCGGCGTCGACGAGCGCAAACATCTCCTGGCTCACCAGCAGCTCGAAGGCCGTGCCGTCGGACTGGAGGGCGAGCCGGAGCCCATCGCCCTCGGGCACCACCAGTGCGATGGTCCCCGCTTCCGTCAGGAGACCGGCCTCGGGCTCGGGCTCCACCGGACCGCCGACCTGGCTGCCCAGGATGACCGCCGGCTCCACGAAGGCCTCCGCAGGGATGTCGTGGTGGGCCACCCGCACCTGATCGACGCGAGACGCGACCGGCGCAGGCTCGACCGGCGGAGGCTCGACAGGCGCGCCGGGCACCGCGACCGCTTCGTTCATCGGCGGCTCCGCCGCAGCGGGGACTGGCGGCGGCACGACGGGCGGGACAGGCGCGCTCGGCTCCTCCGTCATCACCGCATGGGTGGGCAGTTCGGCGTAGGCGAGCAGCGTCTCTTCGGGCGCAGGAGGCGGCACCGTGCGTGCGGCGGGGTACGGATCGACCGACGAGGCGGGCTCGAGCTCGGGCTCCGGCGCGAGAGCCGGCTCGGGCTCGGGCTCCAGCTCGTCGGTGACCACGTCGTCAGCGAGTGGACGCGAGTCGACGATCTCCAGATCCCTGGCCGACCAGATCGCCTCGACCTCGGTGTGCACCGGCAGATCCAGCTCGCCGACGTACAGGCTGCGCCCGAGCAGGCTCTTCACCTCGATGGTGTGCTGGCCGGCGTCGAGCTCGTCGGCTGTGGGCTTCAGCTTCGAGTTGTAGGCCACCTGATCGCCATCGACGAAGAACAGGACCGGCGAGCCGGTTCGGAAGACGATGCGCGAGTCAGCATGGGCGTCGAGCGAGAGGGCGAAGAGCAGGCTGAGCAAGGGAGACTCCGGTGCGCGAGGGTAGGACACCGCAGAAGGCGGACAACGCTACGCGCAAGGACCCAGCAGGATTCATGCCTATCCACAAGTGCCTGGAATCCCACACGCAGGGACGCAGCTCTCTGTTCAACCGCGACACCGCGATCAGATCCCCATGCGGCTCGCATAGTCGGTCCACGCCTCCGACGCGCCGACCCGGTCGAGCCAGCTCCGAACGATGTCGGGCGGGGTCTTGTACCAGTTGATGCCGCCACAGCTCAGGCATGGCCCGACCTCGTCGAACGCTCCGCGCACGTGGGCGAGCCTGCGGCGCACCGCCTCCTCGGACTCCCACAGCTCCCGGAACGTCGAGACCCGGAGATCGCCGAGCTCCAGCTCGCCCGGCAGATCGGCGCAGCACATCATCAGGCGCCCGTCGTGGCGGATGACCGGTGTCATCCAGAGCCCGGGGCACGGCTGCCGGGGCGCCGCCTCCTCGTTCGCGGTGCTCTCCCACGCCCGCTCCCGCCAGACCTTCAGGTGCACGTGCTCCTGCACGCGCTCGGCGAGCTGAAAGCGCTCACAGGTGGCCTCATAGAGGTCGTCGACCTCGGCCTGCCCGGCACCGCCGGCGTCGACGCTGAGCCGCTTCAGCATGATCTCGGAGTAGCCGCGGCTGCGGCCGTGGCAGCGCAGGGTGTCGTCCCAGTACCGCACGAAGTCGCCCGCCTCGTGGGCGTTGCCCGGCTGAACGACGAACTGCAGCTGCACGTTGAGGCGCACGTCGCCCTGGAGCCGCGCGCGCTCCATGAGGAAGGACCGCACGTTGCGACGCACCCGCGCCAGGGCGTCCTGCCCCTTCACGGCCAGGTAGGTCGGCTCGGTCACCGCGTCGAGGGTGAACACGACCAGCAGGGGCAGCTCCGGCCTCCGCTGGTACACCTGCACCAGCCGCTTCATGCGCTCGGGGGTCAGGAGGATGGCGTTCGTGTCGATGCGCAGGTAGCCCACGCGACCGTAGAGCTCGTCCTGCGCGACCGCGACCATCTCCTCGAGCCCGGGGTGGATGCTGGGATCGCCGAGCCACTGGAAGATCACGTGGTCGAAGCGGCAGTCGTCCTCCCTCAGCCCGCGCACGATGCGGCGGTAGAGCGCGAGGTCCATCAGCCCCTTCGGCACCCCATGGATCTGCTCCCGCCTCTCGAAGTGTGGCAAGCACATCGAGCAGCTCAGGTTGCAGTGGTCGGTGGGCTCGATCTGCAGCACACCGAACTGGTCGAGACGGACCTCCATGCAGCCAGGGTAGCGCGTTGACCGGCTCGCGCCGGCGTGACATGGTAAGCCGCCTCTCGGAGGTCGATGATGCTCGTCAGCTTGTGGGTCCTTGCCGGCTGCAGGAACCCCTGCGCGGACCTCTGCACGACCTTCGCGGACTACGCGGAGACCTGCGGGTTCGAGTGGAGCAAGGACGACACGAAGGCCTGCTACGACGACCACAAGAAGGACAGCCTGTCCGAGACCGAGCTCCAGACCTGCGACGAGTACGGCGACCGCGTGGAAGACGAGTGGACCTGTGACGACCTCGCCCCGTACTTCGACGGAGGGGGCGGAGGCGGAAGCGCCGACGACGGCGGGTCATCTGGCGACACCGGAGGCTGACTTCGTTAGGCTTGTCGACGTGGGAGAGACCGCCCAGTTCGAGCCCGAGGTGTACGGGAAGTACTACCTGGTGGACAAGATCGCCGTCGGCGGAATGGCGGAGATCTTCAAGGCGCAGACCTACAGCCACGGCGGCTTCGAGAAGACCCTCGTCATCAAGCGCATCCTCGCGCACCTGACCGACAACGAGGACTTCATCTCGATGTTCATCGACGAGGCGAAGATCAGCGTCTCGCTGCAGCACGCCAACATCGTGCAGATCTACGACTTCGGGAAGCTCTTCGACAACTACTTCATCGCGATGGAGTGGGTCGACGGCAAGGACGTCAAGCAGATCCTGCGCAAGCTGGCGGGCCGCCGGAAGCTCCTGCCCGAAGAGTACGCGGTCTTCATCGCCCACGAAGCGGCCAAGGCCCTCGACTACGCCCACAAGAAGAGGAACATGAAGGGCGAGGCGTTGGACATCATCCACCGCGACGTCTCGCCGTCCAATGTGCTCGTCAGCTACGACGCCGAAGTGAAGATGGCCGACTTCGGCATCGCCAAGGCCGGCTTCTCCGCCTACAACACCAAGGACGGAGTGCTCAAGGGCAAGTTCGAGTACATGAGTCCGGAGCAGGCCCGCGGTGAGTCGGTCTCACAGCAGTCGGACCTCTTCAGCCTGGGCATCATCCTCTACGAGATGCTGACCGGACGGCGCCTCTTCAAGACCGACTCCGAGATCAAGACCCTCGAGAAGATCAAGTCGGTCGACATCGGACCTCCCTCGTCGCTGAACCCCAACATCCCGCCGCGCCTGGACGCGATCGTGATGCGCGCGCTGTCGGCCGACCAGGAGGACCGGTACATCGACGCCGCCGCCTTCCAGGCCGCGTTGCTGGAGTACATGTACCCGGGCACCCCGACGGTCACGCAGAAGAGCCTGGAGCTCTTCATGCAGGAGCTGTTCAGCGAAGAACGCGGACAGGAGGTGGACCGACTCCAGCGCGGGAGCGAGCTCGCCAAGGACCTGCACACCCGCACGCCGGACCTCGATCTCGACCCGGAGTGGGAAGAGGAAGCCACCGAGCTGCCGAAGGGGGTCGGGCGCATCACACCCGGCGCGGGCACGAACACGACCGCCACCATCGCTGGCCAGCCGTCGAGCGACCGGGGCCGGATCCTCGCTGCGGGTGTCATCGTCCTGCTCCTGGGCCTGCTGCTGTGGTCCTTCTTCGGCCGCACACACACCGCCTCGGTGACCCCCACGCCGGAGCCGCAGACCGTCGAGCCGGCCGTCCCGACCACGGGTGCCGTGACCCTGCGGATCGAGCCCGACGGGGCCCTGGTCTTCCTCGACGAGGTCCAGGTCGGCTCCGGTGGCGAGGTGAAGCTGCCGGAGGTCGAACCGGGCGAGCGCACGCTGCGGGTGAGCGCCGAGGGCTACGAGACCCAGGAGCACAGCCTGGACGTCGCGGCCGGCCGGGAGATCGTGCTCCCGATCACGCTCGACCGAACGCCGGACCCCAGGCCAGACGCCACCGCCGGCACGGTGCCCGGAACGACCGACGCCGATGCATTCTCGGTCCGCTTCGAGAGCGACCCCCCGGGCGCCTCGGTGTACGTCGACAACCGCACCATCGGCCGAACGCCCATGACGTGGACCGAAGGCGTGCGCGGCGAGAGCTACCTCGTGCGCTACGCACGCGAGGGCTACGAGGCCGCCACCTTCGATCTGGCCATTCCGGACGAGGGGCCCTCGTCGACCCAACAACGCAGCCTGAAGAAGCGTGCGGCAGCGCTCGGCAAGCTGAACCTCAACACGACCAAGGGCTGGGGCTACGTCTACATCGACGGCAAGCGCCTGAGCGAGACCACGCCCCTTGCGGGCTACGAGCTCTCTGCCGGACACTACACCGTTCGTGTGGTCAACGAGTCCTTCGGCCTCGATCAGACCAAGCAGGTCACGGTCAAGGCCAACGAGACCACCAAGGTCGTCGTGGACTTCGGCGACTGAGCCGGTCCGACGGGCCGCGTCCGCGAGGGCTACTCGATCGGCCCGAAGATCAGGGTGCCCGTGGGCTCCCTGGTCATCAGCACGGCTGCCGTGGCGCCACCACCGGCCACCACAGCTCCGGCGCCCGCCCACAGGAGCCACCGTGAGCCTCCTTCCGCATCGCCGTCGTCGCCCACGGCCACGGCCACGGCCGGCGCGATGGCCGGCTCCGGGTCGAAGAGCATCTGGCGGAGGACGACGTTGTGCTCGACGGACATCGGGGGCACCTGCGGCGACACGCGGTCCGCTCGGATGTTGCCCGCTTCGCTCACGTAGCCGGTGAGGGCAGGCACGAGGTCGACGATGGTGCCGGCCGGGTCGCCGCCATGCTCGCCGGTCATCGCCTTGGAGAAGCTGCGCGAGCGCGGCGCGTAGAGGCAGAGGCTGACGCTGCCCTCCCCGGTCTCGCCGGCGACGAGCACCAGGTCGACGTCCGCGTACTCGCCGAGCGCTCGGTAGAGCTCCTGGGTGAGGATGGCGCGCTGCACCGGGCTCTGCGCTTCGGGCCCGAAGCGACCCGGACCCAGCTCGAGCTCCAGCTCGCGGGACTCTCCCGCCTGGAGCTCCACGGTCGCGTAGCCACGCGACCCACCCAGACCGCGCACCCAGACGTGGTGCAGGCCCGGCGGCAGGCGCTCGGCCGTGCCTCCAGGCGCGACGCGGCCATCGACCAGGATCTCCTCGGCGCCGCCGTCGACCCGCACGCTGAGGTTCGCGCCGTCCTCGGCGAGCACGGCGTCGCGGGCTTCTTGGAAGAGGTCCACCATCTTGGGCGGGTACGCGACCGGGTCCAGAGCGCGGCTCGGGTCGAGCACGGCCACCTGCGACCAGACGTCGACCGCGCCCGTCTCGTCGCCGATGCTGGCGCGCGCAACCCCCAGCTCGAGCCAGGCGTCGACCAGGTCCCGAGGCTCCCCGACGACGACCAGGCCGTCCTGCAGCCGGCGTGCCGCGCGCTCCAGCAATGGGATGGCACCGTCGTAGTCGGCGCGCGAGTACAGGGCTCGACCGTCGGTGAGCGATGCTGCACCGCGCCGCACGGCCAGCTCGTCGAGCACCAGCTCTTCTCGGCCACGCAGCAAGGCGGCCACCTCGTCGGTGGTCAGGGCGTCCACCTTGCCGCCGGACTCGAGCGCGGTGACGAGCTCCGATGCGAGCTGCTCACCCGCGCTCGTGTCGAGCCCCTCGATGTGCGCCCCCACCACCGCGACGCTCGGCAACGCCTGTGCATGGGCCACGCCGAGGGCGAGCGGGACGAGGAGGCTCGGGATAGGGGTCATGGCTCGCCGCGGCCCTCCGGACGCCGCAACCTATCACGCCTGGAGGCCTCATCTTCTCCATCGCCCTGGCGCTCACCCTGGTGCCGTCTGCGACCGCCACCGTCGCCGAGGTCGAGCGTCTGTTGGACCACGGCGACGTGCTCGGCGCGCTCGACGAGGCGCGGGCGACGGTCGAGGTCGAGCCTCACAACGTGGACGCGCACGAGCTGCTCATCGACATCCTGATGAACCTGGGGCTCGGCCTGACCGCCCAGGAGGCGTACATCCAGCTCGCCACCGACTGGACCGGCGACCCCGACGCGCTGTACCTCCTGGGACGCGCAGCCTTGAGCGCCGACGACGCGCGCACCGCCTACGACGCCGCCCTCGACCTGGACGTGGACCACGCGCGGTCCTGGATGGGGCTCGGTGCGGTCCACCGAGCGGAGGGCGAGCTCGTGGAGGCCACCGTGGCCTACGGTCGCGCCCTCGAGCTCGACATCACGCTCGCCGAGGCGTGGTCGGGGCTGGGCGCCTCGCACATCGCACTGGGGCAGCTCGACCAGGCGGTGTCCGTGGCCCGTCGCGCCGTGGTCGCCGTGCCCGAAGATCCCGAGGCGTACCTGGCGCTCGCGGCCTTCCAGCCGGACTCGGCCGAGGACTACCTGCGCAAGGGGTGTGCGGCCGTGCCCGACGAGGCCCGGCTCCATGGGGCCCTCGGCAGCACGCTGCTGGCCAAGGGCGACCTGGCCGGAGCTCGCGACAGCTTCGCGGCGGCCCTCGCGATCTACCCGGCCAACGCGCAGCTCCGCCTGGAGATGCAGATGGTGGACGAGCGTGAGCGGGGTGTCATCGACGCACAGGGTCAGGCGGCTCTGTCCACCGCCCGCCAGGCGGCGTCGCGCGGCGCCGCGGCGGTCACGGTCGACGACCTCGAGGCACTCGAAGCACGCTACCCGCGCTCGCTGATGGTGTTGCTCGCACTCGGGCACGCGCAGGCGGAGACCGGTGCGCTCGTCGACGCACAGGCCACCCTGGAGCGCGCCCAGGTGCTCGCTCCAGACCACAGCGACGTGCAGGCCACGCTGGGCCTGTTGAAGCTGTCGTCGGGCGACGCCGAGGGTGCCGTACCTCTGCTGGAGAGCGCCAGGAACCAGCGCCACACCGACGTCAGCCTGTGGCTCGCTCACGCCATGGCCATCGGCAGCTCCAAGGGCCGGAGCGCGGGCATCGACGCGCTCTACGAGGTCGCCGAGCGCTTTCCCCTCGACGGTCGACCCACGATGTCGCTCGCGGCCCAGCTCGACGAAGCGGACCGGACCGAGGAGGCGTACCAGCTGCTCAAGGCTGCTGTCGACCGCTACCCGGAGCCCTCGCTCGTGGTCGCTCTCGCCGCCGCGGCCCGCGACACCGGGCGCCAGGAGGAGGCCGCTCGCTTGCTGAAGCAGGTGTCGGCCATCACCGGGTACGAGGGCCTGAGCACCGCGGCGGACCGGCTCGGGGCCCCCTGAGCGCAGCTCGGCGCGTTACGTCCCTGGCGGAACCGAGAGAGAGGACGCCGGCGATGGCAGGCCATTCCAAGTGGGCGAACATCAAGCGGCGCAAGGGCGCCCAGGACGTCGCCCGGGGCAAGCTCTTCACGAAGCTCGTCAAGGAGGTCATGGTCGCCTCGAAGATGGGCGGCAGCGACGTCGACGCCAATGCGCGCCTGCGCCTCGCCGTCGACAAGTGCCGCCAGAACAGCGTGCCGAAGGACACGGTCACGCGCGCCATCGCCAAGGGCGCCGGCGAGCTCCAAGGCGACGACTACCAGGAGTTCTTCCTGGAGGGCTACGGCCCCGGCGGCGTGGCGGTGCTCATCGAGGTGCTCACCGACAACCGGAACCGCGCAGCCGCCGACATCCGGCACGCCTTCAGCAAGGGCAACGGCAGCCTCGGCACGTCGGGCTGCGTGGCGTACATGTTCGCGCGAAAGGGCGTCATCGTCGTGCCCATCGCGGAGCACGACGAAGACGAGGTGATGATGGCGGCACTCGAGGCCGACGCGGAGGACATGAGTGCCGAGGGCGGCAACTTCGAGGTCGTCACCGACCCGGGGCTCTTCGAGTCGGTTCGCGATGCGCTGGCCCAGGCCGGCTTCGAAGCCGAGACCGCCGATGTCACCTTCGTGCCCGACAACACGGTCACCCTCGCCGGCGACGACGTCAGCGGCTTCCTGCGCCTGGTCGACCTGCTCGACGACTGCGACGACGTGCAGAACGTGCACCACAACGCCGACATCTCGGACGAGGACCTCGCGGCGCTGGAGGCCTGAGGCGTGATCCTGGTGGCCGGCGCCTTGCGCGCGGAGGTCGGGCCGCTCATCGACCAGCTCGACGGGCGTGAGCGCATCGGTCGTCGCCTCGTCCGGGGTCACCTCGATGGGGTGCTCCTGGCGGTGTTGCGCTGTGGCGTCGGGCCGGAGCGAGCGCAGGAGCGGACGACCGCCGCCGTGAAGCGTTGGGCGCCCGAGCGGGTGCTGAGCATCGGCACCTGCGGCAGCCTCACCGACGAGCTGGCGGTGGGCGACGTGGTGTCGGCGAGCGAGGTCTCGCTGGAGGGTGGTGGCGTCGTTCCCAGCGCCCCCCTCCTGCACCCCCGTTCCGCGAGCCTCGTGACCGTCGCCTCGGTCGTCTGGGATGCGACCCGACGGGACGCCCTGCGGGCCGCCGGACACCACGTGTGTGACATGGAAGCGGCCGGGGTGGGGCGGGCGGCCGGCCCCTGCCCGTTCTCCGCCCTGAAGGTGGTCAGTGACCTGGCGGGCCGCGACGCTCCCCGACGGCCACGCCCGATCGACATCGCCGCCTTCCAGCTGCTGGCCCGGAGGCTGAGCGAGCGAGCCCTCGTGCCCGCTCTGCGTCAGGCCCTGGCGAGACCGTAGGGCTGGAGGGCGTCGAGGACCACCGCCCGCACGCCGCAGGCCTCGATCTCCGCCACGAAGCCCTGCAGATCCACTCCGGGGAGCGGCCACATCGGGCGGCTGAGCGGGCGGAAGAACCAGTCCCAGTGGCACGCCACCACCACCCTGGGCTGCATGAGCTCGATCGCCTCCTCCACGTACCGATCGCGCCACGCACGCCCGATGGCGCAGAGGCACAACACGTCGCACGTCCGTCCGTGCAGCTCCGAGGCGTAGAACTCCGCGCTGTCGATGTGGATCACGCGGAGCCCGTCGCCCTCGACGTACCAGTTGAGCACCTGGCCATGCTTCATGTCGAAGACGCGCGGCGGCCACGTGGGCGGCTCGTGGATGTTCCCTGGCAGCGTCACGCGACCGAAGTACACCCGCCCGTGCTCGCTCTTCATGCCGTGCACCGTCACTCCGTCGCAGTCGATGTCCTCCCCGCCCTGCGTCTCCACGAGCTGTTCCTCGGGGAGCCCGTAGGCGCGGCCCACGTTGCAGACGGAGCGGCTGCCGATGAGGCGGGCGCCGGTCTGTCGACAGACCTCCGGCGCGTCGAGCGCGTGGTCGTAGTGTGCGTGGCCCACCAGCACCTGGTCCGCCCTGGGCAGGTGCCGTCGGATGAGCTGCCGGTCCGGTCGGAGGCGCCGGACTCCGGTGCGCAGCAGACCGGTGCGGGTGAGGAAGGGGTCGAGCAGGATGGTCTGCTGGGCCAGCTGCAGCTCGAAACCGGCCGCGCCGAGCCATCGCAGCTTCAGGGCCGCGTCCGAAGGCACCGGACCGCGGTGGAAGAGCTGCGGGTCGACGCCGAACATCCTTGCTCCTATCGGCACGATGCCGCCGCCGCACGACGTGATACCCTGAGGTCGAGGTCTGGTGTCGTGCCTCGGGGGCCCACGTGTCGAGAATCCACGTCCAATCAGCGTTCCTGCTCACCGACGAAGTGGGAAGCGTCAGCTTCGGGTCGACCGACTGGCTCGAGTACGACCTGCTCAAGCTGCACGCCAAGGGCGACGTCCGGCCCGGCAGCGCGGCGCAGGTGCGCCTCGACCTCGGCGACCACGGCACCGTCAAGCTGCGCGTGCGCGTCATCGAGGCCTGGAAGGCGGCGCCGGACGGGCTGACGGAGATCACGGCCCGGGTGCTGTGGATGGACGAGGCCGACAAGGCCGCCTGGGAAGACTTCCTCGGGGACCACTCCACCTGGTCCACGCCCAACTCCGAGGGCGGCTGGCTCGACTCGGTGTCGCAGTCTGGCGACGTCTGGAGCCGAGCCCAGATCGGTCGGACCCGCGGTCGCGCGTCGATCCGCGACGCCCTCCGCTCCAGCCTCGGCAAGCCACCGGCGGACCAGGACCTCCCGGAGATCGACCCCGAGATCGAGCTCGAGGAGCTCCAGCAGGATCCCACCATCCTGCTCGGCGCCGACGATGCCACGGTGCGCTGGGCCAGCTACGAAGCGCTCAAGCGCGACTGGGAGCGTTTCCTGCGTCGGGGCGTGTTCCCCTTTCCCGGCATCCTCCCGCCGTCCGACGGCAAGATCATCCTCCGCTTCGAGTTCCCCGACGGGCAGGTGGCCGCGCTGGAGTCGAGCCTCGCCGTCGCCGACGACGAACACGAGGGCTTCCGCGCGGTCTTCCGGGTCGGCCCGGCGCTGCGCTACAAGATCAAGCGCCTCGTGAAGCAGGTCTGACGAGCGGGTGAGTCACCTGCGCCTCCGTGGCGCCCGCGAGGGGAACCTCGCCGGCCTCGACCTGGACCTCCCACTCGGGCGACTGGTGGTGATGACCGGGGTGTCGGGATGTGGGAAGTCCACGCTCGCCTGGGACGTGCTGCATGCCGAGGGACGCCGACGGCTCGTGGAGGCGCTCTCCGCCGGACGACAGGGCACCAGCCGTCCCGACTTCGACACCCTGGACGGCTTGCCTCCAACCCTGGGCATCGGGCAGCGCGAACGGGTGCGCACGGGGCCCCGGTCCACCGTGGGCGGCCTGAGTGACCTCTTGCCCCTCCTCCGCCTCTTGTTCTCACGCGAGGGTCAACAGCGGTGTCCGACCTGCGCGCGGCCGGTCACGGCGCGCAGCCGGGACGCGATCCGCGAGCGGCTGATGGCGGCGCCGAACGGCACCCGACTCACGCTGCTCGCGCCGAGGCTGCGAGGGCGCACGGGCAGCCTGCACACGGAGCTCGACGGCCTGCAGGGTGCGGGCTTCGTGCGGGTGAGGCTCGACGGGAGGATCCTACGGCTGGAGGAGGTCGGCACGATCGACGCTCGGCTCGCCCACGATCTCGATGTCGTCGTCGATCGCGTCAAGGTGGCACCCGACCGCGCGTCCCGGATCGCGGAGGCCGTGCAGCTCGCCCTGGAGGCTGGCGACGGGCGCCTCATCGCGCTCATCGACGACCACGAGGTGGCGCTCTCGGAGCGGGCCTGGTGCAGCCACTGCGACGCGTCCTGGCCGGAGGCCCGTCCCGACCTCCTGAGCTTCGACACACGAGCCGGCGCCTGCGAACGCTGCGCCGGACTCGGACTCGCCCTGGCCCTCGACCTGAGCAAGCTCGTTCGTGCTCCGCAACGATCGGTCAACCAGGGCGCACTCGCAGCCTGGATCCCGTCGCGTCGGCGGCGGGATCGCTGGGCGTGGCACCTCCTGGAGCGCGCGGCCCTGAGGCACGGCTGGGATCTGGACGCGCCCTTCGCCGACCTGCCCAGCGCCACGCGAGAGATGCTCGTGCACGGCGCGGGCGACTTCGGGGGCGCAGCTGGCGTGCTCCGAAGCCGGGGCGTGGGCGCGGAGGAGGCCTGGCGCTCCCCGGTGCCCTGCGAGGCGTGCTCGGGGGCCAGGCTGGGTCCGATCGGGCGTTCCGTGCACCTCGGAGGCCACACCCTCCCCGCGCTCTGCGCCCTCCCAGTGCGCGACCAGCCAGCCTGGCTGAGCGCGCTCGACCTCGCCGAAGACAGCTCGAAGCTGCGCGCCGAGATCACACGCCGGCTCGCCCTGCTGGAGCGAGTGGGCCTCGGGCACCTGAGCCCCGACCGCGCAGGTCCCACCTTGTCCCACGGCGAAGTGCAGCGTCTGCGCCTCGCGAACCTCGCGGGCAGCCGCCTGGCAGGCGTGCTGTACATCCTCGACGAGCCGACGGCCGGCCTGCACCCCCACGACGTGGAGCAGCTCTTGCCCTTGCTGTCCGAGCTGACCGCCGGGGGCGCCAGCGTGCTGGTCGTCGAGCACGACCGCGCGCTGATCGAGGCGGCCGACCTGGTCATCGATCTCGGCCCAGGCGCCGGGCCGGACGGCGGCCAGATCGTGTTCGCCGGCCCGCCAGGCGCGCTGGGGACCGCCGACACCACCACGGCACGCTGGTTGAGCGGGCGCGCCGCCCTGCCCCCCCACGAGCCACGTCCCGGGACCGAGCTCACGCTCCAGCACGTCGCCGGTCGTACCCTCCAGATTCCGAGCGTCAGCTTCCTCCGTGCTGGCCTCACGGTCGTCCGCGGCGTCTCCGGGTCGGGCAAGTCCAGCCTGGTGTTCGACGCACTGGGCCGCGCCGTGGCCGCCGATCCGAACCGCCCTTCCCTACCCTGCACGGTCTCCGGCGCCGAAGGGCTTCGAAGCGTCGTGGCCGTCGACGCGCGACTGCCCACCAACGCCCGTCGAAGCTCGGTGGCCACCTGGACCGGCATCTGGGACGCGCTGCGCAAGATGTTTGCGGCCACGAAGGAAGCGAAGGTCCGTGGGTGGGGCCCGGGATGGTTCTCGCTGGGGGCCAGGGGAGGCCGCTGCGAGCTGTGCGCAGGGGCCGGTCGTCTGGAGATCGACCTCGGCCACCTCCCCCCGGTCTGGACGTCCTGCGAAGGCTGTGAGGGCCAGCGCTTCGACGCGCCCGTGCTCGAGGTGCGCTACCGAGGCCTGCACGCCGGCGCCTGGCTCGCGTGCAGCGTGAGCGAAGCGCGCGACCGGTTGGCGGGGCTACGCTCGCTCGAGCCCGTGCTGACGGCGCTCGCCGAGCTCGGCCTCGGCCACCTCGCGCTGGGCCGGACCACGGGCAGCCTGTCCGGCGGCGAGGCACGGCGGCTGAAGCTCGCTCGGGCACTGGGCAAGAAGCGCGACCTCCCCGAGACGCTCCTGCTGCTCGACGAGCCAGCCGGCGGGCTTCACCCCAAGGATGTCGCCGGCCTCTGCACGGTGCTCCACGCGCTCTGCGACCGGGGTGCCACGGTGGTGGCCATCGACCACGATCCGGGGCTGTGGTCCCAGGCCGACCGCCTCATCACGCTCGGCCCCGGAGCCGGCCCCGCAGGGGGACGGCTGCTCAGGCCAGGAGGTCCTTGAGCTCACCGTTCTCGTGGAGCTGGGACAGGATGTCCGACCCGCCGACGAACTCACCGCCGATGAAGATCTGGGGGATGGTCGGCCAGTTCGAGAACTGCTTCACACCCTCGCGCACCTCCATGTCGCTCAGCACGTCGAAGTGGGTGAGGTCGACGCCGTAGCCGCCGAGGATGGCCGCGGCGTTGGCCGAGAAGCCGCACTGGGGTTGCTTCGGCGAGCCCTTCATGAAGAGCACGAGCTTGTGCTCCTTCACGAACGCCTCGAGGAACGCCCCGACCTCCTGGTCGCCACGGGCGCTCTCGGGCTCGGGCTCCTCTTCGGCCGGCGTCCAGGGGCGTGGGGCCGGGCGCGGCGGCGTGGGCTGCACGTCCTTCCGACCGCCGACGAGGGGGAGCCGCTTCTTGATGCGACGGATGATGCCCATGGGACCTCCGAGATGGGTCCAAGGTATCGCTTGACCGGCCCCTCCAACAGGGAAACAGCTTACGCGGGGTAGCCTCCGGCGATGCACCTGGTGGTCGGCGCCCTGAGCGCGGTCTTCGCGATCGCTCCCATCCTGGTCCTGTTGTGGCTCGTGTGGTGGCTCGACCGCTACGACCGGGAGCCGATCTGGTTGGTCGTGGCGGTCTTCTGTTGGGGGGCCGTGGGTGGAACCGGGCTCTCCCTGTTCGGGGCCACCGCCATGATCACGCCACTGCAATCCACCCTGAGCCCCGAGCGGCTTGCGGACCTCACCGTGGTGCTGATCGCGCCGTTGGTGGAGGAGCCCGCCAAGGCGCTGGTGCTGTTGGTGCTCGCGCTGTCGCGCCACTTCGACAACACCACCGATGGCTTCGTGTACGGGACCGCGGCCGGACTCGGCTTCGCCATGACCGAGAACTTCCTCTACTTCATCTCGGTCGGCAGCGGCGGCGACTGGGTGGCGTACGCCGGAACCGTCGTGGTGCGGACCGTCTACTCGGCGCTGATGCACGCGTGTGCGACCTCCGTGGTCGGCGCCGCCGTGGGCTTCGCGAAGCTTCGCGGCTGGAGGGTGCGGCTGACGGCCGTGCCGGCCGGACTCGTCACCGCGATGGCCATCCACGCGCTCTGGAACGGGCTGTTGATGGCCGACGAGCGGCTCGGCGCCGGCGGGCGGCTGGTCGCCGCCGACTTCGTGCTGTTCTGGGCCGAGTTCCTCCTGCTCTTCGCGATCTTTCAGCTCTGCTTGCTGGACGAGCGCGTGATGATCCGGGCCGAGCTCGCACGGGAAGACCACCTGATTCCGCCTGTCCACGTCCCGATCCTGGCCAGCTACGTCCGCAGGACGCGCGAGGACTGGCTCCCGGCCCACATCGACCAGGAGGCGTATGTCGTGGCTGCGACCACGCTCGCCTTCCGGAAGCACCAATCGGCCGGCCGGGACCTGCACACCGAAGAGATCAGCGAGCTGCGCGCCGCGATCGACCGTCTGCTACGTCCTCCGCAAGACGCCTGAGGCGCGCGACCAGCGGTCCTCGAGCGAAGCGCTGGCGCACCATCGCCTGCCCCTCTGCCCCCAGGGCACGCGCGCGCCGAGGATCGGCCTGCAGCGAAGCCACGGCGGCGGACATGCCGGCCACGTCCCCTGGAGCGACGCGGAGGCACCCGGCGTCTGCCCAGTCGTTCACCCCACCTGAGGCGCCGACGATCACCGGGGTCCCGACCGCCAGCGCCTCGACACCGAGGATGCCGAAAGGCTCCTGCCACCGACCGGGAAACAACAGCGCCCGGGCGCCTTTGAGGGCCTTCCTCAGCGCGGCGGCCTCCAGCCAACCCAGGGCTTCTCCGCGCAGCGCCGACGCCAGGCGTCCCGCCCCCGCAACGCTGAGGTGTGCGCCGGCCAGCCTGCAAGCCTCGGAGGCCACCTCGGGAGCCTTGTGGGCGACCAGGCGGCCGCCGACCACGAAGCCGTCGCCAGCAACGGGCTCGTCGACTGCCTCCACCCAGGGCGGCACGACCTCGGAGGCCACACCAGCGGCCGACAGCTCGTCCTGCATGTAGTGCGACAACACCACGACACGAGCGGCCGCACGCAACGCGTCGAGCCGCGCGCCCGTGAGGCTCACGAGGCGCTCCCGGTAGCCCCGGTCTGGCAGGCACATCTCACAGTTCGTGAGGCCAAACGGCCGCTGGCAGGCCGTGGCGTCGGGGAGCGTTCGCCCGGGGCCGGGACAGAACACCCGGTGGTCCTGCACGACCACCACCGCACGTCCGGTCGCGGTCAGCCGTCGCAACGCCACGGGGTTCATCACGTTCTGCACCCAGATCAGGTCCGCCGCCTCGATGAGCGCGTCGAGACCCTGCAGGCGCTCGTCCGCGACCCCTGCGCCGAGGCCGCGCAGCCTCACGACGCGCCCTGGCACCGCCACGCCCTCCACCCTGCCCACCGCCCAGACCGGAGACGCGGAGAGCGCGGCGATCACCTCGAGCAGGTGCTGATCGGCGCCACCGCGTCGGGACAGCCGGTCGGCGCACACCAGCAGCCTCACGACAGGAAGCGACGCCTCAGCCGAAACACGCTCTTGCGGTGCACGCGCAAGAGCTCGGCGCAGCGCCCGACGTCACCGCGAGCGTGCGTCCAGGCCTCACGGAACTCCTCCTCACTCACGGGTCCACGCTTGCGGGTCCGACCGACCGTCCCAAGCGCGGCGTCGGTCACCCAGCGCCCCTTGGTGCGCGCTGCGGCCGACTCGAGCACCTCCGCCAGCTCGCTGAGGTTGCGCGGCCACTCGTGCGCCAGCAGAGCGGCGAGGCCAGGCGGGTCGAGCTCGAGCCGCCCCTTCGAGATGCGGTCGAGGATCACCCGGGCCAGCAGCGGGATGTCCTCCCGACGGTCCCGCAGAGGCAGGAGGCGCCCGACCACGGTGGCCAACCGGAAGTACAGATCGTCGGAGAGGGTGCGATCGCCCATCGCGGCGGACGGCTCCGCGCTGATGCTGGCGACCAGCCGAAGGAGCGGCTCACGGCCCTCGTCGTGGCGGAGGCGTTGGAGCAGCAGGTCCTGGCACACGCCCGAAAGCCGATGCACCTCGTGCACGTACAGGGTGCCACCGGGCTGCACCGCGGCTTGCAGGCCCAGGAGCCGCTCGAAGGCCACCGGCGTGACCTCCGGCGCGTCCAGACGCACGAAGCGCTGGTGGGCGCGCGGGCTGGCGTCGTGGAGCTTCCGCGCGATGAGGGCGCGGCCCGTCCCGACCTCTCCCAGGAGCATCAGCGGGAGGTTCGAGCGTGCCGCACGGGCGAGGTACAGGAGCTGTTCGCGCTGCGCGGGGTGCCGTGTGTGCACGCCGGGGAGTGGTTGATCGTCGCGCTGGCGCTCATCCAGCGCGCGCGCCAGGGCCTCGCCGACGACCGGAAGCCATGCGCAGAGCGCGTCGGCTGCGGCATCGTCGAACAGGCCGGGTTGGCGTGCGTTGTCCAGGTAGACGAAGCCCACCACGGCAGCGCCACGCCGAACCGGGAGGCACGCCACGCTCCGCAGGGCGAGGTCGGTCACCGACACGTGCGATGCAAACGGGCCATCGAGCGCATCCGGCACGATCAGCGGCTCGCCGAGCTCCAACGCACGCCGGATGATCGAGTGGCTCACCTGGGCGGTGGGGTCGTCGATGTCGGCGCGGTCCATGCGCCGGGCCACCAGGAAGGACCAGGCCTCGTCCGCTTCCAGCAGCCCGACAAAGCCACGCCGCGCCCCGACCAGCTCCATCATCCCGTGCAGGATCTCGTCGCCGACGGGCTCGAGCCCACGCACGGCCACGAGCTGCAGCGAGCGCTCGTAGAGCTCGCGGTACCGGTCCGCCGTCAGCGCTGCGAGCTCCTGGGTCTGAACGACCTGGCGAAGCTCCGCCAACGCCCCCGCGGCCGCTCCATCCCCCAGCGCTGCCTCCAGCTGGCGAAACAGCTCGCGCGTGTCCTGTTGCACCCTCGCACCCTACCGCGTCGACGGGATACACGGTCGGGCAAGCAGGTTGAGCCGATGGTCGGTGTTTCCAGTGCGTGCGCAGTGGCGAGCGGGCGAAAGCCGGCGGTGCGCTGGGCCGCAGGCGTGCCCTGGGCACGTCATGGGTCCCGCACGCCGCTGCGTGCGTGCTGGGGACGCCGAGGGCGGATCAACCGCGCTGCCCGGCGGTGTAGGTGCGGCACGTGGAGGAGCCGCCGTGGCGCGCGTACTCGCTGCTGACATCGGCGGCACGAACTGCCGCCTGGCGCTGTTCGAGGACGGACAGTTGGTCGACCGCGAGCGGCTGCCCACCTCGGGTCCCAGCTTCGCCGCAGCCACCGCACCTTGGCTGGCCGGTCGCGGGCTCGACGCGGCTGGCGTCGCCGTGGCCGGCCCCGTCCGGAGTGGGCGAGCCGCACTCACGAACCATCCCTGGGCCTTCGACGAGTCCAGCCTGGCGCGTGCCCTGGGCGCTCCCACCGTGCTGTTGAACGACTTCGCGGCGGCGGTTCGCGGCGTGCCGGAGCTGCGAGCGGGGAGCTGGCATCACCTGGCTGGACCGCTCCCCGATCGCAAGGCCACGTTGGTCGCGGTGGGACCCGGCACGGGCCTTGGACAAGCCGCCCTGGTGGCGACGAGCCACGGCTGGCTCACGCTGCCCTCGGAGGCCGGGCACATGGATCTTGCGCCAGGTACCCACGAGGACCTCGACCTCTGGCGCACGCTCGCCGGGCTGCACGGGCACGTCAGCTGGGAGCGGGTCTTGAGCGGGCCTGGGCTGCTCGCGCTCTACGCGGCCCGCAGTGCCTCAGACGCCGATGCGCCCACCCTCGACCAGCCCGCGCACGTCACCGCCAGTGCGCTGCCGGCCGCGCGGGCGGCGGTGGACGACTTCGCGCGTCTCCTGGGCGCCTTCGCCGGAAACGCCGCGTTGTCGATGCTCCCCTCCGGCGGTGTGTGGCTCTGCGGCGGGATCGTGCCGCGCATCCTCGATCGCCTCGACAGCACGATCCGCGCGTTCCATGCGAAGGGCCGCCTGTCGGAGACCGTCCAGCGCGTTCCCCTCTGCGCAGTGGTCGACGACGACCTGGGCCTGCGCGGGGCAGCGGCGGCCGCTCGATCCGCGCTATCCTGACGAGGAATGAGCTCTTACCCGGTGTCGTACCGACTCCGGCGTTTCCACGGGACCGCCGCCCATCCGGCCTCCCCCGTCGACGAGTCGGCACACCCCTACATCCCCGTCCTCCAGGAAGCCCTCCCCTACGGGATGCTGGTGGGGGTTTCTCTGCCTGCTGAGCTCGGTGACGTCCCCGAAGCCGCGCTCTCGAACCTGCACGAGGCCGAGGCCGAGGTCGCGCGCGACCTGGAGGGCTTCCGGCGGATGGACTTCGTCGGCGGCCGTCTCGCGCTGCGCCGTGCGCTGGAAGGGCTCACCGACAAGCCCGTGGGCCCCGTGCTCGTCGACCCCCGCGGCGGGCCCATCCTGCCGCGCGGCTTCGTCGGCTCGGTCAGCCACAAGCGCGGCCTGGCCGTGGCGATGGCGGCCCGCCGCCGGGGTTGGAGCCTGGGCGTGGACCTCGAGGACCTCGACCCTCCCCGAGAAGGCATCGCTCCCCGTGTGCTGCGCGACGACGAGCTGGCAGAGGTGGAAGCCCTCCCCGCGGAGCGACGTTGGACCGCCACCGTGCTGCGCTTCTCCATGAAAGAGGCCATCTACAAGGCGCTCCAGGCCTTCGTCCCGCGCTACATCGACTTCTCCGAGGCGGCGGTCTACCCGGAGCTCTCGGGCGGGGTGCGCATCACGCTCTTCCTCGCCCAGGGAGAAGGCCCGTACGTCATCGAGGGCCGCTACCACTGGCTCCCGGGCCGCGTGCTCTGTTCCGTACGAGCACGCCCCAGATCACCAAGGCGAGCCCGCTGATCAGAGCGCCGGGCACGAAGCCCGGCGGCCGGTAGCGAAAGGTGTGAACACCCGCTGAGAGATCGGCGGCCAGCAGACCGTCCTCGGCGTCGGCGGCGCGGCCATCGACCTCCCAGCCGCGGAAGGCGTTCTGGTTCACCACCACCCGCGCCGGGCCAGCCAGCACCACCTCGACCCGCCCCGGAGTCAACTCCGCCTGGACCGCCCCACCGTCGGTGCGCCACACCTCGCCTCGGTAGCCCTGGCTCCCGACCGCGCGAAGGCCTGGCGCCGGGTCCTCCAGCCAGGCGGTCGTCCAGCAGTCGAGCTTCCCGCGGTTCGCGCGGAGGGCCTGGTACGAGGTGAGCTCGTCGTCGGTCTGGACGTAGGTTCCCGAGGCCACCTCGGCGACGGGACCGGGCCCGAGCCGCTGGGCGATCGCCGCTCGCGGGGCCGCGACCCACAGGATCCAGGCCACAGCACACGCTCCCGCGAGCGCGCTGACCGGCCCACGCAGGCGCGTAAACAGCCAGCCCAGCCCCCAGCCGAGGAAGAGCGTCCACACCAGGCTGTAGCGCTCGACCACGCGCAGGTGGTCGAAGCCCGGGAGGCGGTGCAACACCTCGAGCAGGTTGACGGGCGTGGAGCCCCCCCAGCCGAGGTTCCACCAGACCAGCCCGGCGACACCCCACGCCGGGCGCACCCAGGCAGCCCAACACAAGCCCGCGTAGCCCAGGAGTGGTCCGACGCCGGTCCAGAAGACGTTCTGGCCTTCGTGACCGCTCAGCCGTTCGACAGCGCCGGTCACCACCTGCCAGGCGAGCCACGGCGTGTAGGGGTCGGCGACGGAGAGCGAGGTCTGGGCAGCGAGCCGCTCGGCGCGCTCGAACAGTGCGGGCGCCGTGGCGAAGCGGCACGCGAGCAGGCCGGCGCAGAGCAGCCCGGCGAACACCACGGGCACCACCGTCCGGCGCAGCTTGTCGGGACGCTGCGCGGCGAGCGCCACCCCGAGCACGAGCAGGAGCGGCCACGTGAGCCACGTCAGGCCCAGGGCCACGCCGTTGATGGCCAGCGGTACCGCCAGGAGCCGCAGCCGATCGGCCCGCAAGCCCCGGAGCAGGCCGTCGAGCCCCAACCACAGCGCGCCGTACACCAGGAGGTAGTGTCCACCCGCCAGCATCGGCATCGCGAGGCACATGGCCGCCCAGGCCCAGCGTCCCCTGCGCAGGGCGACCCACGCCAGCGGGAGCCAGCCGAGCGGCAGGTACATCACGTGCCCGTACGCGATGAAGCCGGGGAGGAACGCGGAGCAGAGGGTCAGGAGGCCCGCACCATGGGCAGCCACCGGCCGCAGTCCCAGCTCGCGGCCGGCGAGCCAGCACGCCCAGACGAGCAGCCAGAGGTGGGCGAGCGCGTTGAGCTTGAGGCCCGCCTCGGTGCCCAGCGCCAAGACCGCGAGGAAGCCCGGGTAGAGGCCCGGCATCTCCGGGTTGGCCCAGAGCGGCACGCCGCCCTGCACCCAGGGATTCCAGAAGGGCGCGACGCCATCGACCAGCAGGCTGCGACGGGTGGCCTCGTAGAGCCCGAGCTGCCAGTCCCAGTCCTCGTTCTCGCCGTGCACGATCGGATCGAAGAGACCAGCGCCCAGCCAGTCGAACTGCCACGTCGCCAGAGCACACAGCAGCACGCCGACGAGCCAGCCCGCCCACTCGCGCTTCACCATCGCGGCACGCCGAAGTGCAGGTCGCTCTGCCACAAGGGCACGGGCTCACCCTCCAGCTCCTGGAGGAAGTAGCCGATGGGCTCCCCGTCGAGCACGGTGCCGATCAACAACCCCTCGTCGCCGCGCGCGTCGAGGGCTGCCAGGGTGCCCAGGGTCCAGACCCGCTCTTCGTGGGCCTCATCCGCCACGCGGTGCACCGACTGGACGCCGGCCACCCGGCGGAGGAACCACACCGCACCGTCGCTGCACGTCGGGCTGAAGTCCGTGGCCCCGAGCGGCGTGCGGGCCACCCGCTCCTCGCGCCCCCCCTGCTCTCGGTAGACGCCGGCCAGCCCGCTCCGTGCCGTGCCGTGGGTCCAGACCGTGCCCTGGCCACAACGAGGTCGATCGCCCGCAGCAGGCGGCGCCGCCACCCGCCGCCCCAGCCCCGTCTGGAGGTCCACGCGCCAGTGTTCGCCGCCACGAAGCACGCCCACGGTCGCCTCGGGCAAGCCGTCGGTGACCCGCACCGCCAGCAGCTCGTGCGACGCGTCCAGGGCGTTCGCCACCTCGCCAACCAGGACCACCAGAGGGTCGCCACCGGCTGCCGCCAACGCCCCGGCAGCGCGTCCATCCTCACCGCGAGACGCGAGCGACACGCCCAGCGTGGCGAGCGCCTCCCGGCGGAGCGCTCCCTCTCTCAGGGCTGGCAGGGCATCCACCACGACCTGTTCGCCGTCGGGGTCGTGCAGGGCCATCCGGGCGATGCCCTCCAGTGCCCGAAACTCGGCCGTGGGCACGCCGCGCCCGGCCCGCCCCTCGAGCAAGGAGACCGCCTGGTCGAAGCGACCGGCGTCCACCAACGCCCGGGCGAGCCACCAGTGCGCGTCGTCATCCCACGGGCGAGCCGAGGTCAGCGCCTCCAGCCGCTCGATGGCTTCTGCCCGTTCGCCGCTGGTGTACGCGGTGACCGCCCGCGCGAGGGCGAGCGTGGCGGGGTGCAGCCCGTCGGAGGCGAGGGCGAGGTGCAGGACCAGCAACACGCCCGGATTGTAGGGGACCGCTCAGGCCGCGTAGCCGAAGTGCTCGAGCAGGCCCCCAGCGCGGGCGTGAAACGCAGCGAGGTCCTGGCCCGGCAGGGTCTTCCACCGGCCACTCCGTCCAGTGTCCAGGCGGATCTCACGACCGTAGCGCGCGAGCATGTCCGTCGCCTGCGCCTCCACGCCGAGGAACTCGAGCACACGCGCGAGCTCGTCCTGTGGGGCGCGAAGCAGGTCCTCGTACCGGACCTCGAGGTAGCGATCCGGGTGGGCTCGTCCCCACGCCACCGCCTCGCCGGCCTTCTGGGCCCACCACTGCGCAGCCTCGCCCACGGTGCGCGGCCCCCACGGGCGAGAGAGCACCGAGCAGGCGACGTCCCGGCCATCGCGGACGCAGTGAACCACCTTCGACGCCGGGTACATCGCGTCGAGCACAGGCAGGATGTGCACGTAGCTCGGCGTCTTGTTGACCACGATGCGCTTGCTGTCCCTGCGGGCGTGGTCGGCGAACAGCGCGTCGCAGAGCGCCGCGAGGGCCCGGATCGGTGCCACCCCGCTCGCGAGCTCGGCGAGGAAGCGATCCGTGCGCCGGAGCGCCAGCTCGCGCGTGAACAGCACATGGTGCGGACCGTGGTGGTACCGCTCGTGCTCCCGCTTGTTGTGGGGGCGGTGCGGCAAGGACACGGTCCATTGGTCCATCAGCTTCCGCACGTGCACGCGCAGCTCCTCGAAGGGGAGCTTCTGGCCGAAGATCATCATCGCGAGCCGGGTCACGAACTCGGTCTCGTAGAGCGGAGAGAGCTCCTCGTGCAGCCCGATCATGTCGACGGCCAGGGTCGTGCCGGACCGACCGGCGCCAGCGATGAAGACGGGGTGATCCACAGGGGCCTCCTGGGCTCGCTTCGGTCCCCAGAGCGTGCGCTTTAGGGAGCTTGCACGGCGATCCAGGCAGCGACCTCCGAAGCCTGGCCGGGCACCTCGACCGTGCCGCCAGCACGGACCAGAGCGTCGGGAAGCGCAAACTCCGTGACGCGGTCGCCGCGCACGAGACGGAGGGTGTCCGAGGTGGGCACGCCGCCCTCCAGGCCCGTGGCGTAGGGCACGGTCAGCGCGAACCGACCGTCCTCGTCGGCGACCGTGCTGTGCGACCACGTCCAGCGCTTCCCCAACAGGTACAGCCCGATGCGCACCTCGACGGTCACCCCGGGCAAGGCCCAGCCGGTCAGGGTCGCACCGGGAACGCGCTCGTACACCCAGGCACCCGGGGTCTCGAGCGGGGCGCCGGGGTCCCGCCCACGGGACGCGAAGACCGCCCGCAAGCCGGTGACTGCGGGGCGCTCGGGCGTCGCCCCGCCACCCGCCAGCAGGGTGCGGAGCGGCCCTTCCAGCTCGAGCAGCTCGTAGCTCTCGACGACCCAGTAACGCAGGTGGTGGCGGTCCATGTACGCCGTGAGCGTGCGGGCATCCTCGTGCAGGATCTGTTGGGTGTCCCGGTACCGCTGCACGCCCCCGGCATAGCTCCCGAAGTGACCGATGTGCTCGGGTTGGCCGGCGACGAGCGGCAGCCAGTGGCCGTGCCACCAGCGGCCCCCGACGCCCCAGGCGGGAGCGTCCTCGGCCGGTCCGTCGACGTGAGCGTCGAGCCACCGGTAGGCCTCGAAGGTCCAGGGCTTCCGGTTCTGGCGGGTCTTCGGCATGAGGTAGGCCATCTGCAGCTCCGCCACCGGCTGGGCGAAGAGAAGCAGCGCGAGTGCGGGGGCCAGCGGAACGCCGGCGAGCGCCACCCCGAGCGCGACCCCCATCACCGGTGCGAGGCTGTAGCCGAAGCGGTTCTGCAGGAGCGACAGGGTGAAGCCGCCGAGCACCGCGACCGCCAGTGCCCACAACCCGCCTCGCCGCTGACGCAGGCCCTGCCAGCCCAGCCACAGAGCGACCACGGGCATGGCTGGGTAGGCCCAGCCCAGGAGGAGGGTGGGCACGGACCAGGCATCGGGGCGCCAGAAAGGACCCCTCAGGAAGGGCTGGAACTCGGTGACGGTGGCGAGCCAGGGGTCGCCCTTCTGGAGCCACTCCTCCCAGCCCTGGACAGCGGTGGGACCGAGCACCGCCACGGCCAGGAGGCCGGCGACCGCCCCGACCACGAGCAGGCGCGCACGCACCTGCGGCCGACTCACCAGGAGCACGAGCCACCCGCTTCCAGCAGCGAGCCCGGCGAGGAACGCCGGCTGGAAGGCGCTCAAGAAGGCGTAGGAGAAGGGCTGGCCCGCCTCCAGACCGTTCAGGACCGCGACCGGCGCCATCACCGCCGCTCCTGCGAGCAGCCCCGGCACGCCCGCTCGTGCAAGCCGCCCTTGGTCGACGAGGAGCGACGCCACGAAGAGTCCGGCCGCGACGATCCCGAGGTAGGCCACGGCCCCCACCCAGACCAGGCAGGACGTGCCTGCGATGAGCGCGAGCGCCCAGGTGCGCGGACGCTGCCGGCTGGCTTCCGACACCAGCAGCAGCAGGTAGAGGCCTTCCGCACCGCTGTGGTCCGGGCGGGCGAACTGGGTCGCCGCCACGTGGTGCGGCATCAGGGCCACGCACACCCCGGCCACCAGCCCCCCGCGATCGCCCGCGAGCCGACGCGCCATGGCGGCCGCCACGGCCACCGTGAGCACCCCTACGACGAGCGGGAACGCCGCGAGCCCGACCTGGAACCCGAAGCTGGCCACATCCCCCGCCCCGCACACCCAGGCGAAGGCCGCGAGCGCCGCCGACCACCCGGGCGCCCAGGGGTTGTGGGCGCCCTCGGGGTAGCCGAGCCAGGGATCGAACAGCGGAGGCCACGGAAAGCCCTCCACCCACGCCATCGCGCGGCGAATGTGGTAGGCCGCGTCCGCGTCGACCGGCACCAGCACGCCGTCCGTGAAGTGCACGCTCGGGCTGGAGAGCCGCACCAGGACCGCCACGGTGAGCACGATCCCGAGCGCCACCCCATAGAGCCGGCCGCTCACCGCGACGCTCCGCTGGTTAGCCTGCGGCCATGCCCAAGCCGCTCGTCGACCCCCTGCTGAGCGTGGTCGTGCCCGTGTACAACGAGGAGACCTTCGCGGAGGTGCTCCTGCGTCGCGTCGCCGCCCAACCCCACCGCATGGAGATCATCGCGGTGGACGACGGCTCGAGCGACGGCACCCTGGCGGTCCTGCGCCGGCTGGAGGGCGAGATCGACCGGCTCCGGGTGGTCGCGCATCCCGAGAACCGCGGCAAGGGCGCGGCGCTCCGGACCGGCTTTGCCGAAGCGCGTGGGGACATCGTGATCATCCAGGACGCCGATCTGGAGTACGACCCGAAGGACTACCCGATCCTGCTCGAACCCCTGCTCGACGGCCGAGCGGACGTGGTCTACGGCAGCCGCTTCCTGGGTGGTCCTCACCGCGTCCTCTACTTCCACCACTACCTGGGCAACAAGGCGCTCACCTTGCTGTCGAACCTTGCCACGAACCTGAACCTCACCGACATGGAGACCTGCTACAAGGTCTTCCGGCGCGAGGTGCTCGCCGAGCTGGATCTGGAGAGCGATCGCTTCGGCTTCGAGCCCGAGTTCACCGCGCAGGTCGCGGCTCGGCGGCTCGCCGTCTACGAGGTTCCGATCAGCTACTCGGGCCGTACCTACGAGGAGGGGAAGAAGATCACCTGGCGCGACGGCGTCGAGGCCTTGTGGGTGATCTTCCGCGCCAAGCGGCGCGCAGGCCGCCTCGGCTGAACGACCCCCGCCGTGGGGTCCCAGCCGAGCGGGCCTACTGGAGCAGGCCCCTCGCGGCCTTCACGACAGCGGCGGCATCGAGCCCGAGCTCGCTGCGGATGGTCTCCCAGGGGGCGGACACGCCGAAGTCGTCCCAGCCGACCATCGCGCCGTCCAGCCCGACGTAGCGTTCCCAGCCCATCGTTCGACCGGCCTCCACGCTGAGCCGCTTCACGCCCTCGGGCAAGACCGAGGCCTTGTAGGCAGCGTCCTGATCGTCGAAGATCTCCCAGCTCGGGAAGCTGACCACCCGGACGCCGTGCCCCTCCTGCTGGAGGGTCTCGCGTGCTTCGAGCGCTTGCGACACCTCGGACCCGCTCGCGAGGATCACGAGATCGAGGTGGCCATCGGCCTCGGCCAGCACGTAAGCGCCCTTCAGGGCCCCCTCGGCGGCGCCATGGGTGGTGCGGTCGACAGTGGGCAGCCCCTGGCGGGTGAGCACCAGGGCCGTGGGGCCGTCGGTGCGCTCGATCGCCGCGCGCCAGGCCATCGAGACCTCGTTGGCGTCGCCCGGACGGATGACCGTGAGGTTGGGGATCTGCCGCATCGCCATCACGTGCTCGACCGGCTGGTGGGTCGGGCCGTCCTCACCGAGGAAGACGGAGTCGTGGGTGTAGACGTAGATGACCGGCTGCTTCATCAGCCCGGACAGCCGGACCGCCGGGCGCATGTAGTCGTGGAACGCGAGGAAGGTGGCGTTGTAGGGGCGCACGCCCCCGTGCAGGGACAGGCCGTTGCCGATGGCGCCCATCGCGTGCTCACGCACGCCGAAGTGCACCAGGTTTCCGCCCCAGTCATCGGTCTGCACCGGCTCGAGCCCCTTGGGGATGCCGTTGGAGCCCGTCAGGTCGGCCGAGCCGCCCATCAGCTGTGGCATGGCCTCGAGCAGGCAGCCGAGCACGGTGGCCGACGACTTGCGCGTGGCGAGCACGGGGCCGGCCTCGAACACCGGCCAGCCGGAGTCCGGAAGGCGCGTGTCGGCGTGCCAGGTGCCCCATGCAGCCTGATTCGGGTGACCCGCCAGACGCTCCGACCAGGCGCGGTGCGCCGTCCGGCCGCGCAGGGTGCTGCCTCGCCCGTGCTCGTACACGCCGTCGAGCACCACGAAGCTCGCGCTCGGGTCGGGGAAGTCGAGAGCCTGCTTGACGCGCACGATCTCGTCGTCGCCGAGGGGGGCGCCATGCGAGGTGTTCGTGTCCTGGAAGTTCGGGGAGCTGTGGCCGATGTGCGTGCGGCACACGATCATCGACGGTCGGTCGTCGGCGACCGCGGCGGTCAACGCGGCGTGCACCTCCTCGAAGTCGTGGCCATCGCCCACGGTGACCACGTGCCACCCGTAGGCCTCGAAGCGCCTGCCACGGTCCTCGGTGAAGGTGAGATCCGTGGACCCGTCGATCGTGATGCGGTTGTCGTCGTAGAGCACACAGAGCTTGTTGAGCTTCAGGTGCCCGGCGAGGCTCGCCGCCTCGGCGCTGATGCCCTCCATGAGGTCGCCGTCGCCGCAGATGCACCATGTGCGGTGGTCGACCAGATCGCTGCCGAAGCGCTCGGAGAGCCACCGCTCGCCCATCGCCATGCCGACCGCGTTCGCGAAGCCCTGGCCGAGCGGCCCCGTGGTGGTCTCCACCCCGGCGGTGTGACCGACCTCCGGATGCCCCGGAGTCTTGCTCCCCCACTGGCGGAACTGCTTGATGTCGTCGAGCGACAGGTCGTACCCGGTGAGGTGCAGCAAGCTGTAGAGCAGCATCGAGCCGTGACCGGCCGAGAGCACGAAGCGGTCCCGATCCGGCCAGGTCGGGTCGGTCGGATCGTGCTTGTAGAAGTCACGCCACATCACCCAGGCGGCATGCGCCGTGCCCATGGGCATGCCCGGGTGACCGGACCTGGCGGCCTGGACAGCGTCCATGGCCAGGCCCTTGATGGTGGCTACGACCCGATCGTCGCGCTCGGAAAAGGACATGCCGGCCTCGGTGCTAGAGGCTGGCGCCTCTAATAAGCACGAGCGAAGAGCGCCATGTGCGTTGCAGGCTCGTCGCTGAAGAAACACCGACGGCCGGCGGCCTCGGCCTGCCGGTCGATCGGGTAGCAGCGCAAGGTGGCCTTGGTCTCCGTCTTGATGGTCGCCTCGTTGGCGGCGTCGTCCTTCCAGGGCACCACGTAGAAGCCGCCCTGCTCTCGGAGCGCGACCTTGAAGGCGGCGTAGCTGTCGACCTCGAAGGTGCGCGCCGCGCGCGCTGCGAGCGCGTTCTCCAGGAGCTCCTCCTGGATCCCGTCCAGCACGTCGTTCACGGTCGCGACCAGCTCGTCCTCGTGGATGCCGAACTTGTCGCCGCCGGTGCGGCGCTTCGCGAAGGCTGAACGCTTGGCGAGGTCGCGCGGACCGACCTCGAGTCGGAGCGGCACGCCCTTCCGCTCCCACTCGAAGTACTTCGCGCCCGGCTTGAGCTTGTCGCGCGCGTCGCAGTGGGCACGGACCCCCGCCGACGCCAGGCGGCCGACCAGGTCGCGCGCGAAGGACTGGACCTCCTCGCGTTCCTTCTCCTTGCGCCAGATCGGCACCACCACGACCTGGATCGGCGCCAGGGCGGGGGGGAGCACGAGCCCCGTGTCGTCGGAGTGCGTCATGATCACGGCGCCCACGAGCCGGGTGGAGACCCCCCAGCTGGTGGCCCAGACCAGGTCGCGCTCGCCCTCCTCGTTCTGGAAGGTGACGTCGAAGGCGCGGGCGAAGTTCTGACCCAGGAAGTGGCTGGTGCCCGCCTGCAGCGCCCATCCGTTCTGCATCATCGCTTCGATGGTGTAGGTCTCGACGGCGCCGGCGAAGCGCTCGGAGCTCGACTTGATGCCCGTGACCACCGGGACGGCCAGGGTCTCGCGGGCGAAGTCAGCGTACACACCGAGCATGCGCTCCGCTTCCTCGACCGCCTCGAGCTCGGTGGCGTGGGCCGTGTGGCCTTCCTGCCAGAGGAACTCGGCCGTGCGCAGGAAGGGCCGGGTCTTCATCTCCCAGCGCACCACGTTGGCCCACTGGTTGATCAGGATGGGCAGGTCGCGCCAGGAGTCGATCCACTGGCCGTACATGTGCCAGATGATGGTCTCGGAGGTCGGCCGCACGATCAGCGGCTCCTCGAGCTTCGCGGCGGGGTCCGGCTCCACACCGCCGTCCTCCGCCGACCGCAGCCGGTGGTGCGTGACCACGGCGCACTCCTTCGCGAAGCCCTCGACGTGCTCGGCCTCCTTCGACAGGAAGCTCATCGGGATGAACAAGGGGAAGTAGGCGTTGACGTGGCCCGTGGCCTTGAAGCGGGCGTCGAGATCGCCCTTCATCGCTTCCCAGATGGCGAAGCCGTGCGGGCGGAGCACCATCGAGCCCTTGACCGGGCTGTAGTCGGCGAGCTTCGCCTCGCGGATGACGTCCAGGTACCACTGGCTGTAGTCCTGCTCGCGGGAACGGATCGTCGAGTTCTGCGACATGGGGCTTCTCCGAGGGCCGGCCTGCTAACCGGCTGCCGTCAGGACAGGCCCAGCTGCTGCGCCCACTGCGCCAGGAACTGGGGGTCCAGGTACTGGTTGACGCGGCGCACGGTGGCCAGATCCGCCTGCTCACCGCCGTAGGCGTGCCCGGGGTACAGCATCGTGTCGCCGGCCAGGCCCCCGAGACGTTCCTTCAGCGTGCGGTACATCTCGGCGGGGTCACCGCCGGGCAGATCCACCCGTCCGCAGCCCTGGAGGAACAGCGTGTCGCCGGCGACGAGCGCATCGCTCAGCCGGAAACAGATCGAGCCTGGCGTGTGACCCGGCGTATGGAGCAGCTCGATCTCGATGCCGCCCACGGCCAGGCGGTCCCCACCGTCGTGCTTGACGAGATCGCCGTCCGAGAGGCCCGTGACCTTGCGGATGCCCTCGGCCTCGAGCTTGTGGCAGTGCACCGGCACCGGCGACTTCGCCATCAGGCGGGGCAGGCCCTCGACCGTGAATCCGAACATCGTGCCGCCGACGTGATCGGGGTGGTAGTGCGTGCACAGCGCCCCAGTGAGCTTCATGCCGTCGGCGGTGAGCACATCGACCAGGTCGTCGACCGCCCAGGCCGGGTCGACCAGCACCGCCTCGGAGGTGTCGCGGTCGCCGATGGCGTACACGAAGTTCTGCATCTGGGCGGCGACGGGGTTCTGCCGACCGAAGTCACGGCCAGCGAGCAGCTGGCGGAAGTAGAGCTGGGCCATGACGGCGACTAACCGCGCGCCGCGGGGTGTAGGGTCGGCTCGTGCCCCACGTCGACGTCCGCGATCTCGGTCGGGTCCGGCAGATCAGCACCGTGCTGGCCCGCCACGGCTTCGGATCCGCACTCCAGGCCCTGGGCCTGTCGACGGGGCCCGTGGAGGCCGACGGGCGGCCATGGGCCGTTCGGGCGCGGCTGGTCCTCGTGGAGCTCGGCCCGACCTTCGTGAAGCTCGGCCAGGTGCTGAGCGTGCGCCCCGACCTGGTGCCGGCCGAGCTGATGATCGAGCTCCAGAAGCTCCAGGATCAGGTCCCGCCGGCGCCCTGGGACGAGGTCCAGACCCTGCTGGAGGAGGAGCTGCACGCGCCGCTCCAGGACCGCTTCGCCACCTTCGACGAGACGCCGATCGCGTCGGCGAGCATCGCGCAGGTGCACCTGGCCACGCTCGCCGATGGCGAACGGGTCGCGGTGAAGGTGCAGCGGCCGGGGATCGCCGACATCCTGCGAAGCGACCTGCACATCCTCACGAGCCTGGCGCACCTGGCCGAGGGCACGCTCGAGGTCCCGGGCCTCTACACGCCGGTGGCGATCGTGAGGGAGTTCGAGCAGGCGCTCAAGGACGAGCTCGACTTCCTCGCCGAGGCCGACCACTGCGAGCGCTTCCGCCTGCTCTTCGCCAACGAGCCGCGGGTGGTCGTACCCGCCGTCTACCGCAGCCTGTCCACCAGCCGGCTGTTGGTGATGGAGGCGGTGGACGGGGCGCCGTTGTCGACCGTGACCGCCGCCGATCCGCGAGCCGACGAGGCGGTGCAGATCCTCATCGAGGCGACCTTCGCCCAGGTGTTCGATCACGGCTTCTTCCATGGTGACCCCCACCCCGGCAACCTGCTGCTGATCGACGACGGGCGGCTTGCGTGGCTCGACTTCGGGCTCTGCGGCACCCTGACGCGCCAGATGCAGGACACGCTCGTGGCCTGCTTCACGGCGCTCGTCTTCGAGGACGCCGAGACGCTCGCGCTGACCGTGTACGGCGCGGGGGGCACCGACGGACGGGTCGACCTCCGAGCGTTCCGCGCCGAGATCGAGCGCTTGATGACCAAGTACCACGGCGCCTCGTTGTCCGAGCTCGGGGAGACCGCCTCGTTGGTGGAGTTCGTCGCTGTGGCGGCGCGCTACCGCATCCGGCTGCGTCCGGAGTTCGCCGTCTTGGCTCGGGCATGCTCGCTGGTCGACGGCATCGCACGCACCCTGATCCCCGACGACGACATCGTCGAGCGCGTCAAGCCGCAAGCGCGCCGGTTGGCGGCCGAGCGGCTGCAACCGGATCGCGTGGCCGCGGATCTGTTGAAGCTGGCTGCACAGACCCGCGGCGGACTCCGTGAGCTGCCCACGCAGCTCAACCAGCTGATGACCGATCTGCAGTCGGGCACGCTCGAGGTGACCACCCGCGACCCCGACGCCGAGCTCGTCCGCGACGCCTTGCGCGATGGCGTGCTGCGCATCACCCTGGCGCTGTGTGCGATGGCCCTGCTGGTCTCCGGGAGCGTCCTGTTGGCCGCCTGGGGACCCACGTTCCTGGGCATCTCGGTCGCCGGCGCGCTCGGCGCGGGGTGCCTCGTCGCCGCGGTGGTGCTGTGGGTCGGCCTGGTGACCCACACGCTGCTCGGCGAGCACCTGCGCTTCCGCGCCCTCCGCCGACGGTTCGCGGGGCTCGTCCGCTTCTTCGTCGGCGACCGACGCGTGTGATAGCTTCCGACGTGTAGCAGTAGAGCCCCCCGGGAGCTGTTGGCGTGGACGGGAATCCGACCTTCGGGCGAGGCGATGTCATCGCCCGCAAGTACGAAATCGAGAACCACCTGGGCGGCGGGCAGCTCGGCGTGACCTACCTGGCGCGCCACATCGCGTCCGGAAAGCACCTGGTGATGAAGTTCGTCCGCAACAGCGGCGCCGATCCAGCGAAGCTCGAGGAGCACATCGCCCGCGTGAAGGCGGTGCGGCACCCTGGGCTCATCCGCTTCGGTGAGGTCTCGAACCACAACGAGCTGCCCTTCTTGACGGTGGAGTACTTCAACGGTCAGAGCCTCCGGCAGCTGATGGACGAGTACATCGGCGCAGGCCAGGTCTTCACCCTGTCGGAGGCCTGCACGATCATGATCCAGATCCTGCAGGCGCTGCAGGCTGGCCACGAAGCCGGGCTCGTGCACCGCAACCTCACCCCCGACAACGTGCTGGTGCAGACCCAACGCTCCGGGCCGGGCGGCAAGAACCTCGTTCGCAAGATCAAGGTCACCGACATGGGCCTGGCCGACCTGCTCGACGTGGGTCTGGGCGACGACGACGCCGGCACCCGCCGGATGATGGGTGGCTTCTCGGCGGCTGGCCCCTACATCGCGCCGGAGCTCTCGGGCTTCGGCTCGCGCGGCACCGCGCAGGCCGACATCTTCAGCGTGGGCGTCATCTTCTACGAGCTGCTCGTCGGGCAGACCCCCCGCGGCACCTTCCTCTCGCCCACCCAGCTCCGCGACGATCTGCCGACCCACGTCGACAACATCGTCGAGCTCGCGCTGTCCCCCAACCCCGAGGAGCGCTACCCGGCCGCCAACGACATGGTCGCCGACATCCAGCGCTCCTTCGATCCCGACATCCAGGCCTCGTCCGGTCCTCAGACCTTCCGGAACGTGCTCGCCGGCATCGGCATCGGTGTGGGCCTCGTCGGCCTGGCCGGTTTCTACATCACCTTCACCGAGCCCACCGATCCGGTCGCCGAAGCCAAGAGCCGCGACGAGACCATCCGGCAGCAGCTCGCGCAGGACAACCCGCCCCCGTCGGAAGCCGAGATGAAGGCGATGCAGGCCATGCATCCCGACATGCGGTACGTGCCCGCGGGAACCTTCGTGATGGGTCGTCTCGAACACGAAGACGAG